>CAZODO010000021.1:0-66681 GCA_964578605.1 uncultured Verrucomicrobiota bacterium
GGTGATCTACGGGTGATCTACGGGTGATCTACGGGTGATCTACGGGTGATCTACGAGTGGTCCTGACGATCCTGGTCTGGTTGTTCCGGCGGTAAACGGCGAACGGAGGTTGATCTGCATCAAGGCACCGGGGGGCAATTTCCCTGAATTATTGGGGGTCAACGAGACTGCGACCGATCTGTATGCCGCCACTTTCCAAGTTCAAAAGGCTCGATGTCCGCCCGCTCCTGCAGAAGGGCCTTGAGCCGTTTCCCGAGATCAACAAGCGCATTCGGGGGCTCAAAGCGGACCAGGGGCTGATCGTGATTGCCCCATTCCTTCCTTCTCCCCTGATCGAGCGGCTGGGCAGCGAGGGGTTCGCCTCCAAAGTCGAGCCCGGGCAAGCCGGCCATTGGTTCGTCTATTTCTGGCATCGGGCGTGAGGGGAGGCTATTGTTGCGGGCGGTGAACTCGCTTGCCGAATTCAAACAGATTGCGATCGCCAATACGTTACGGAGCTGCCAGCTTTTCGCCGGGCTCCCGGCGGCGGATCTCAACCAGATTGCCGAGATTGCCGTGGTGAAATCGCTGGAGAAAGGCGAGTACCTCTTTCGTGAACGCGAGGTTTCCCGGGGTTTCTACATCGTCCAGCGCGGCGCCATCAACGTGCACCGGGTGAACGCGGCGGGCAAAGAGCAGGTCATTCATATCTTCCGCGCGGGGGAGTCTTTTGCCGAAGCCGCCTTGGCGACGGAAGCGGGGTATCCGGCCGATGCGCGG
Source organism: uncultured Verrucomicrobiota bacterium (assembly GCA_964578605.1). Taxonomy (GTDB): domain Bacteria; phylum Verrucomicrobiota; class Verrucomicrobiia; order Limisphaerales; family SIBE01; genus JAXMHN01. The sequence goes on from CAZODO010000021.1 coordinate 760, forward strand.
GCGGTCGAGCCTTCGCAAGTCCTGCTGATTCAGAAGAACGGGGTTCTGACGCTCTTGAAAAGGCAGCCCGAGCTGGCGTTGCGGATGCTCGGTTCTATGAGCATTCACCTGCGCGTCCTCGTCGGGCAACTTGAGGATTTGACGCTGAAGGACGTCGAGACCCGGCTGGCGAATTGGCTGGTCAAACGCTGCCCCAACCGGGACAGTGACCAGCCCGTGACCATCGAACTGAAAATGACCAAGCGCGTGCTTGCGGCCGAATTGGGCACCGTGAGCGAAACGTTTTCACGAACTCTGGCGAAATTCCGGGAGTTGAACCTCGTGACCGTGAAAGGCAAGACAGTGACGGTTCTCTCCCCGGCCAGGCTCAGCATGCTCCTCAGGCGCAACCTTGGCGAATGACCTTTCAGCCATTCTCACCAGGGGCGGAGAGGATTCGGGTGCTCCGAACACGCACCACGCGCCCAAGCCGGCAGAATGCCGGCGCTCCCAACCCATGAGCGACCGACCCATTTACCTTGATTACAACGCGACGACGCCGCTCGATCCGGAGGTGATCGCGGCCATGCAGCCTTACCTGGCAGCCCGGTTTGGCAACCCTTCCAGCGCTCACGCCTACGGATTGGAAGCCCGGAACGCCGTCGAACGCGCGCGGGCCCAGGTGGCCTCCCTCCTGTTTTGTGAACCGGAGGAAGTGATCTTCACGTGTGGCGGGACGGAATCGAACAACTCGGCGCTCAAAGGAATTGCATGGAGCCGGAAGCACCAGGGCAATCACATCATCACGTCGCAGGTGGAGCATGCGTCGGTGACCCAGGTTTGCCATTTCCTGGAACGGCACGGCTTCGAAATAACCTACCTTCCAGTGGATGAATTGGGATGCGTCCAGCCGGCCGATGTCGAGGCCGCCATCCGGCCCGAGACGATTCTCATCACCGTCATGCATGCCAACAACGAGGTGGGGGCTATCCAGCCGCTCGAAGCCATCGTCCACCTTGCGCATGACCGCGGCGTCGTCGTGCATACGGATGCGGCCCAGACGGCTGGGAAGATCCCGACGGACGCCAGTCTGCTAGGGGTGGATATGCTCTCCCTGGCCGGGCACAAATTGTACGGACCCAAAGGGGTGGGAGCGCTCTTCGTCCGAACCGGGCTGGCTTTGGAGCCCCTGCTCCACGGGGGCGGGCAAGAATCCGGCATGCGGCCCGGGACCGAGAACGTGCTGGAAGTGGCGGGGCTCGGAGCCGCTTGCGAAATGGCCAAGCGCGATATGCATCGGAATTATGAGCATCTTCGCGCCTTGAGAGACCGTTTGATCGAGGGTCTCCGCCAGTCGATCCCCGACCTGCGGATCAACTCCGCTTGCCACCATTGCGTCCCCAACACCTTGAGCGTTTGCATCCAAGGGGTGGATTCCCATCGTCTGCTGGCCCGGATACACCCCCGGGTGGCTGCCTCGGCGGGTTCCGCATGCCATGCCCACGAGGCGAAGATCTCGTCGGTCCTCAAGGCGATGAATGTCCCCATGGACTGGGCGCGAGGGACGGTGCGTTTCTCGGTGGGAAGATTCACCACACCTCAGGAGATTGACGAGGCGGTGGCGGTAATGGCCGGTGCGGTGCGAGAGTTGCGACAGGGCTAAGCCTCTTCCTCAGGGCGCGCGGGCGGCGCATTGCGTCGTTACGAGGCTTTCCAGGTCCAGGAGGTTCCCTTTGGGAATAAAACCGAAGGCGCCGGCTTGTTGGGCGGCGATGCGGAAGCTCGGATCGTCATGCTCGGTCAGAATCACGATTCGCGCCCCGGGAAATCGGGCTTTGATGCGCGCGGTGGCGCGAAGCCCATCGAGGCGGGCCATGGCGAGATCCATAAGGACAAGGTCCGGCCGTGCCTGGGGATACTGGTCGACGGCTTCCTGTCCATCCTGGCACTCGACGAATTCACGGTCAGCCGTTCTCAGAATGGCTCGAATCACGCTGCGAAACGGCGCGTGATCGTCAACGACCATGATCTTAAAGGAGTCTGCCACACCCGGTTGGCGTCGGTTTCCCACACCCTAGACGGCAAGGATGGCCCACGCTGACAGAAAGGTAAATGGAGGTATCTACCTGCCTTCCATGAGTGACTTTACCCAGGTTTCCTAGAGGCTTCCACTCGCGTGCTTTCCCTGCCTGCCAAAGCCCAGGCATTCCGCTTCCAACCGAGCCCGGCACTCACCGCGGCGCTCACCCGATTGGCCTGTGGCTGTAAGCGAACTTCACCAGGCTATGGATGCCATGGACCCCGAGCTTGGCGCAGATGTTCGTGCGGTGGTTTTCCACCGTGCGCGGGCTCAGGCCCAACTCCAGGGCGATTTCCTTGCTGGTGCGGTCTTCGGCAATGAGTTTGAGAATGCGCCTTTCGGAAGGCGTGAGCCGCTCCAGTCCGGGTTTCTTCTCAGCCCGTTCCCGCTCGCTGGCCCGTTTGGCGAGGAGGTACTCCGTAAAGACGGGGCTGATATAGCGGCTGCCGGCCATGACGGTGCCGATGCAATGGATAATCTCCGTGACCGCGACGTCTTTGAGCACATAACCCTTCACGCCCAGTTCCATGGCGGCTTCGAAGAGATCCTCCTCTTTATGCATGGTCAGGACGATAACCTCGCCTGGAAGCCGCTCCTGGCGCATGCCGCGGATAACCCCCAGGCCGTCGAGCACGGGCATGTTGATGTCCAGGATGGCGAGATCGGGTTTGACTTCGCGGATGAGCCGCAGAGCGGCCTGGCCGTCCACGGCCTCATGAAGCTGGCACTGGAGCTGCGAGAGGATCTCCTGTCGCAGGCCGTGGCGGAAGAGGGGGTGATCGTCAGCAATCACGATGTTGAGCAGCTTGCTTTTCATAGCGGGGGGGTGGCAACGGGGATTTCAATGTCCCAGCGCGTCCCCTTCCCCGGGCGGGAGTCGCACTGGAGCTTGCCGTCGAGAATGCGGACACGCTCGGCGATATCGGTCAGGCCTAAGCCGTGTTCGCTTGCCGGCCTGCCAAAAACCGCGGCGTAATCGAAGCCACGGCCGTCATCCTGCACGGTCAGGACGAGCTTGCCCTGGGAGGGGCCAAGGGAAAGTGAGGCTTCCGAAGCGTCCGAGTGCTTGATGATATTGTTCACCAACTCCTGGATAATGCGATAGAGGTGAATCTCCGAACGGGGCGGCAGCAAGCCGTCGACAGACCGAAGCGCGACCCTGCAGCGAAAGCCCGAAGCGCCCGCCGCCGCCTCCACCAGCACCTCGATCGCTTTGGTCAACCCGAGCCGGTCGATATGGAAGGGACGCAAATTGCGCGAGATCTCATGCACTCCCTCGAGGCTCTGGGCGGCGATCTTCGAGATTTCCTGGAGCTGTTCGACCGCGTGCGACGGAGTCTCCGCTCCGCGCAGGCCGAGGAGAGCCCGGTTCTTGATGACGAGCAGGTCCTGGCCAAGGCTGTCATGCAATTCACCGGCAATCCGGTGACGCTCTTCCTCCTGCGAGCGGATCAGGCGCTGCGTGAACGCCGTCTCGACGGCGCGCTCGTGTTGGGCGCGACGCCAGCGGAGCAGCAGGAACCACCTAAGGAGCCCGCCCACCCCAGCCACAAACCCGGTCCGGAAAGTCCAGGTTTGCCACCATTGCGGCAGAACCGTGATCGCCAGCGCGGCGCCCGTCTCGTTCCACACACCGTCGTTATTGCACGCGATCACCCGGAAATGATAGTGCCCGGATGGAAGATGGGCATAGGAAGCAGTGCGCGCCGGGCCGGCCTCGATCCAACTCTTATCCAGCCCCTCAATCCAGTACCGGAACCGGACCTTGTGCGGCATCATAAGACTCAGCGCGGTGTAATGGATTTCAAGCCGGCGCTTGCCTGGTGGAACGATCAAAGAACAGCCCCGGCTCTCCTCAGCACCCGGATGCCCCGGAGTCGCGTCCGCGCCGAAGAACCTTCTCGGACCTCCGGCGGACGCCGTGCCCGCGCCTTGGCTGCTGGCCAGGAGACATGGGTCCGCCACGAGTTCGCCATCCAGGCGCACTTCCTCGATGACGACAGGGGGCGGAAAGGGGTTGGACCGCAGCCGTGCGGGATTGACCATCGCCAAGCCTTTGACGGTCGCGAACCAGAGCTTGCCATCCGGCGTCTTGCAACACGAGGGTTGGGCGCCCCCGCCACACTCGCTGCTGTTGAGGCCGTCCGCGCGATTCAGGACATAACACGCCAGGGTTTCGCTCAAGCCATCGAGGTAATCGTTCAGATCCCGGCGACGCAGCCGGACCAGGCCGCGGTTTGAGCCAAGCCAAAGCTGGCCCAAGCCGTCTTCGAGCAGGCCCGAAACGCTGTTCGAAGGCAACCCGTCCCGGAGCGTCGCCGTGGCAAAATGGCCGCCACGAAACCGGCTCAAGCCGCCGTTGACCGTGCCAATCCAGAGCGTATCGTCCCGGTCGACATACAGCGTTGAAATGTGGTTGTCTGCCAGTCCGTCCGCCTCCGAAAACCGCGTCCAACCGCTGGGCTCATAGCGCCCCAGGCCCATGCCGTAGGTCCCGACGTAGACGGTCCCTGCCGAATCCTCCGCCAGGGCGCGCACGACCAGATTGGACGAGCCGAGCTGGGGGTTGAGGTCGGTCCAGTGTCCGTTTTCGAGGATCGACAGACCAAAACCGCCGCCCAACCAGATGGTTCCCGCGTGATCCTGGAGCCCTGCCAGCAACGGTTTGCCAGCCCATTGCCCACGCCTGCTCACCCGCTCGAGAACCCCTTGATCATAGCGCCAGATCCCCTCGTCGTAGCTCCCGAACCAAAGGCAGCCATCCCTGTCCGCGAAAGCCCCGTAAACGAAGGCGTTCCTTTGCAAGGAAGGATCCAGCACAACCGGGGTGATGGTTCCGCGGTGCAGCCGGTTGAGCCCGCCGCCGTTCGTTCCAAGCCACAAGGTCTCCGGATCCTTCGCATCCGGCACGACCGACATGACCACGTCCGCCGTTAAACCGTGCCGCCCGTCGAACATGTCCACGTTGCGGGGTTTGAGCCGGTTGAGCCCGCCGCCGTCTGTCCCCACCCAAATACTGCCTTCACGATCTTCCCAAAGCGCGCGGACCGCGTTGTGGGCCAATCCGTTTTGAGCCGTGAACTGTTCGCAAACAGCCGGAGGCCCGAAGCGAAACAAGCCTTGTCCATAGGTGCCCACCCACACGTTGCCGTGCCGATCTTCGAGTGTGTAAGTGAGCCCGTGCACCGATGGCGGCAACTCCCACTCGGTTTGTTTCCAGGCGGAGTCCTCGGCGGCGTAATGCCAAATCCTGTTGGCGAGGATAATCCACAGACCTCCCGCCCTGCTTGGCGCGAACGACTTGACCCCCGCGCCCTGGACTTCATCGGGTTGCTCCAGGGTGACCACCTGCCCCCCGACAACGCGCCCGATCTGCGCCTGTTGTCGAAACCACACCCAAGTATTCTCGTCGGAATCGGTGTAGACGCTGATCGCTTCGTCGCGCGAGAATTCCCAACGCGAATCGCGCATCCATCGTTCGCCCGTGAGGCGATAGATCTCCCCCTGCCGGTCGAGAAGGAACGCGGCGTCTTCCGGACCTCGGATTAAGGCCGCTGCCCCCGCCGCGGGAAGGCCTTCCCGCTCGGTGAAGGGCTGGAATTGGCCCTCGGAAAGCCGCGTCAGAGACCCGTCTTCCGTGATGATCCACAGCTTCCCGCCCGGGCCGAGGTCCAGCCGGACAATCCGGCTGCTGCCCAAGGCCGGGGTGTTGCCTTCATCAAAGACGGTGAATCGCACGCCGTCGAAACGTGCCAGGCCATTGAAGGTGCCGAGCCACAGGTAGCCGTCGGAGGTTTGCTTGATGGACGTGACGGAGTTTTGGGGAAGGCCATCTTCAACCTGCCAAACGTCGCAGACGTACTGGTTGGCGTAGGTGGGAAGTCCCTGGATCGAGTTCGCGACGGTGATTCCAAAAAACAAAACGCCTGCCCCCATGCCCATTCGGCGCACCAGCCACCGAACGCCGCGCGAACAACTCGGCCTCATGACGGCCCCATGATAGCACCGGGCCCGTTCACTTCAATCTCCGAAGCGACCGCAAGGCGCCCTTTTTCAAGCGGCCATGAGCACCCGGCGGGAAGGGAGCAGGATCGGCCAGCCAACGCACCGCGAAGGAGCGGCGCTTCGGGCCGCGCGGGAAAGCACCGGGTCAGTCGCCGGCCCGGTTCGTCCACATCCCAAGAGTGGATTTCTTCACGAATTCCGCGTGCCCGTCCGTGAAGGTGGCATTGTAGCCGTCCCGGTGCCGTTTCGACACGTGGCCGGTCGTGGGGTTCTTGTTGTCCGGGGTATCGCCATAGAAAGCAGGGCCAAACCCAGCGTTGTACCACGCATCCACCTGCTCAAGACGCCAGATCTCGAAGACGTTCGTGCTGCCATCGCAGATCGCAAGGGTTCCCGAAGGCTCCTGAACCTCCGCCATAGACCGGCTGGGGTTGTCCCAATTATTGACAAAGGGGCCATTGGCGCCCACCCATTGCGCCTTGCCGCTGGCGGGATAGGCGCCGCCCTGGGCGTTGCACAGGTAATCTTTCACCAGCGGTTTGGGCGTGTTGGGCGGCCGCAATTCCGTCCAGGTCGCATGCGGCCGGGCGCTCGGGCAGCTATAGACGGCCTCGCTATCGATATAGGGGCGGCAAAGATCCTGCCACCAATAGAGATACTGCTGCCCCGGCCAGGTGTACGCATACCCATACGGCATAAAATCCCCGTGATCGCCCGCATACATCATCGTCGCGAAACCAATCTGCCGCATGTTCGACAGGCAGGCCGTCTGCCGCCCTTTCTCCTTCGCGCGAGCCAGCGCCGGCAGAAGCATCCCCGCCAGGATCGCAATAATCGCGATGACCACCAGCAGTTCGATCAGGGTAAAGGCGCGACGCCTCGCGGGTGCCACAAACAAAGCTGACGGAGTGCGCTTTCGGCCGGGCATGTCGGCAGGTTTGGGCGACCGCTCCGGTCCGTCAAGCCGGATTCGCCATGGGTTCGTTCGTCGCATCGCAGCGCTTTCGCACCCGGCGGCTCGCCTCATCCAAAAGTGCTCCCATTCCAACCCCACCGGCTGGCGTCCACATCCGTAAAGTTCAGGTAAACGCGCTCCGACAAGATGCCCAGGGATTCGGCGAGGACTTTGCACACTTGCTGCGAGAGCTTCCGGTTCACCTCCCCGCTCAGTCCGCCGATGCCGCGGATATCCACAAAGGCGGCTTCACCGGCCTTGCCAGCCATGACGATGGCGGCCTGGCTTGTCGTGACCATGACGTATTGTTCGGGTTTGCCGGTTACGGCGGCGACCGTGTTGGAAAGCGACGCCAAAAGGGCCTTCCGCTTTTCCTCCGATAGGGCCACGGACGTTTCGAGTTTCAACAAGGGCATGCCTGACTGTTCCACATCGTCGCTTGCCGCTCAAGCCATGGAATTGGCATGAATTCTCAGTTGCGCTTCTCATTCTTCGGAGCGCCGACTTTCCGAACAGGTGAGACTATCAGCGCTCGCTTCCTATGCCCTCGGTCTAAACGCACGCTAACCGCACGCTAAACGCATGTTAAACGCATGATAAACACATGCCGACATGAGTTTATCATGCGCTTATGATGTGTTTAACATGTGTTTAACATGTGTTTAAATCGTATGCAGTGCGCGAATAGAGCGGCATTGACAATCCGCAACAGACCACCGACAAGAACACGGACAATGAAATATCGACGATTCGGCCGCACGGAACTGCAACTCCCCGTGATCTCCTGCGGCGGCATGCGCTTCCAACACAAGTGGCAGGACGTGCCTGCAGCCGACGTGCCCCCGCAAAGCCAGCGGAACGTCGAAGCCATCGTGCACCGCGCGCTTGCGCTCGGCATTCACCATATCGAAACCGCCCGGGGCTATGGCTCATCCGAGATGCAATTGGGAGCCGTCCTTCCGTCGCTGCCGCGCGAAAAGATCATCGTGCAAACCAAGGTGGCGCCCCAGGCCAACCCGGAGGAATTCCTGCGCACGTTCGACCAGTCGATGAAGTATCTCCGGCTCGATTACGTGGATCTGTTCGCGTTGCACGGGGTGAACAACCGGCAACTGCTCGAATGGTCGCTCAAGAAGGACGGCTGCCTGGCGGCTGCCCGGCGCCTCCAGCGTGAGGGCCGGGTCCGGTTCCTCGGCTTTTCAACGCACGCCACCACCGACATCATTCTCGAAGCGGTTGAGAGTGGTGAATTCGACTACGTCAACCTGCACTGGTACTTTGTCAACGACCTGAACTGGCCGGCCATCCAAGCCGCGCGCGCGCGGGATATGGGGGTGTTCATCATCAGCCCGAATGACAAAGGCGGGAAGCTCTACGACCCGCCGAAGAAGCTCGTGGATCTATGCCAGCCGTTGACGCCGATCCAATTCAACGACCTTTACTGCCTGGCCCGGCCCGAGGTGCACACCTTGAGCTGTGGCGTCTCGCGGCCAACGGATTTCGACGAACATGTCCAGGCGCTGGCGTTCTACGATCGAATCCCTGAAACCATTCGCCCCATCGAGGCACGATTGCGAACCGAGATGGTGCGCGTGCTGGGAGCGGAATGGTGCGAACGCTGGCAGGAAGGCTTGCCGCAGTATCTCGAGGTTCCGGGGGAAGTGAACCTCCTGGAAATCCTCCGGCTCTGGACCTATGGCAAATCGCTCGACCTGGTGCCGTGGGCCAAGATGCGGTACAACCTGCTCGGAGAGGCGGATCATTGGTTCCCCGGTGAAAACGCAGCCCGCGCTGGTTCCCTGGATCTGGCGAAGGCCCTCGCCGGCAGCCCGTTCCGGGAGCGCATCCCGGACATCCTGCGCGAGGCGCACGCGATGTTGTTCGAAGCGCCACTCAAGCGGCTGAGTCAAAGCTGAATGCGCCGGACAACGGATCGCCTCCGGCAGACCGCGGGTCCCCCGCCCCCCTTCCACTCCTCCCCCGAGGTTTAAGCCTGCTCCTCGAGATTGGCCAGGAGCCAGACCACCAGCGCGCGGGACGGACGCCGAATGGGACAGAGCACCCAGCCGTACTCACGGCCCAGTGCACTGGACCACATCGTCCGTTTCGTGGTCATGAACATGCGCACTTGTCCCGGGCGTTCGGCCGCCCACACGCCTGCCACAATCCTTGCCCATTCCCTGTCGCTATAATGACGGCTCACCTTCTACATAACGATAGCCCGGTCCGACGGATTGTAAACCGGCTCAGATCCCGAGATTGGCCAGGGTTTCGCAGATCCGGTTCACCACCTGGACCAGCTTCGGATGGCTCTCGTGAAACTCCGTAACCGACGAGGCGAGACCTTCCCGGGAGAGCCGCATGAGCTGGGCGTCCTTCTTCTCGCGCATGGCTTCGTGTGTGGACACGGTGGCAAATCCCGCTATGCTCCGAGCGTGCTCGCTATGGGTCTCCGATAACGCGGCAATTTCAGCACGCAGGGTAGCCAGGAGCGCGAGGAGTTCCGTCTTGCTCTCGGGTCTGACAGATTCGGATTGGCCGATGCGCGCTTCGAGTTCAGCGATGGTATCGCGGATCATAGAGCTGGGAGCTAGGTTAGCGTTTCCACTGAGACCATAGCCAACAAAGGGGAAAAGGAAAGGCGACTTTGCACGGTGCGGCGTGTCGTCGCCATGGACAGGGCCTCTTGGGGCGAGAGGACAACCGATCTCAGGCTTATGAAGGAAGTAGCGTTCGAAGTGACCGTCATCGTCATCCTGCTCCTGTTAAACGGGGTCTTCGCGATGGCCGAAATCGCTATGGTCTCCGCCAGGAAACCGCGCCTGCGCCGATTGGCCGATCGAGGGAGTTCCACCGCGAAGGTGGCGGCGGACCTCGCCGAATCGCCCAACCGTTTCCTCTCGACCGTTCAAATCGGGATTACCCTGGTGGGTATCTTCGCCGGGGCGTATGGCGGAAAGACGCTGACTGCGGAGGTTGCCGCGCCTTTGCGGGGGCTGCCGGTGGCCGGACCGTATGCGGAGCAGATCGCGTTCGCCATGGTCGTGGCCTGCATCACCTACTTCTCGCTGGTGCTTGGAGAACTGGTCCCGAAACGCATCGGACTCAACGACCCGGACGGCATCGCCATGCTCATGGCCCGCCCGATGCACTGGCTGTCGCGGGCTGCGGGTCCCCTCGTGGCTTTCCTGAGCTTCTCGACGGACAAGCTTATTCAGGTGATCGGGCTCAAACCTCAGCACCAGGCCGCCGTGTCGGAAGACGAGGTGCGGGTCCTCATGCAGGAGGGCGTCCGGGCAGGCGCTTTCAACAAAGTCGAAAGCCAGATCGTGCATAGTGCGCTCGAATTGGACCAACTGCCGGTGCGCGAGATCATGACGCCGCGTCCCAAAGTGATCTGGCTGAACGAAGCCGACCGGCACGAACAGATCTGGCACAAGATCGTGGTGAGCAACCATTCGCACTTCCCGGTCTACCGGGAGAACCGCGATCGCGTGGTGGGAATCGTCTCCGTCAAGGCCATCTATGCCAATCTCGCCGCCGGCGCCGGCGTGCAGTTGAAGAACCTGGTGACGCCGCCCCTTATCGTGCCCGAAAGCCAGACGGTGCTGCAATTGGTGGAGGTTTTCAAGCAAAGCGGCAAACACATTGCCCTCGTCGCGGACGAGTTTGGCGGGATCGTGGGATTGGTCACCCTCAATGACGTCATGGAAGCCATTGTCGGCGAGTTCCCCTCCCAGGGCGAACGCGCCAAACCGGAAGCCAAGAAGCGGGAGGACGGCTCCTGGCTGATCGACGCGATGATTGACATCGAAGCCCTCGGGGCGGCGCTCCCGGGATTCGACTTCGGCAGCGACGCCTTCTCCCAGTACCGGACGCTCGCGGGCTACGTCGTGAAGCGGCTTGGCCGTATTCCGAAGGAAGGCGAAACGTTCGAGGAGCAAGGATACGTCTTCGAAGTCCTCGATATGGACGGGCATCGCGTCGACAAGGTCCTGATCATGCCGATTCGAAGCCCGATGGCCCCTGAAACCGGGCCACAGATCTAGCCCCAAACCCAGCCCATCCTGCTCAGGCTCGAGAAGGGAAGGTCGCGCCAGCCAGTTGCCAGTAGGCTTTCGTCACCGCACGCGGGTGCTGCCTGGCGCGACTCAAAGACCAAGCTTGCTGGACTAGTTTGCCTCGGCAAACAGGCCGAAGCGGGTTCCCTATTGACCCTGTGGACAAGCCCGGTCGTCCATCCAGGCGCGAACGGCCCATCAATCCCGCCAAGTTTTCTTCGAAAGCCCCTTTCGCGGATCAAGTGGAAAAGGGGCGTTGAGCACCCGTCTGGAGGGGGAACTGGATGATCCTCCCTGGCTCAACCGGCTGTTGCGCCGAAAGCTCCATTTCAAACCGGCCCAACGTCCGCACCTTGAGTCGCAGTTCCTGGAGGACCGCCTTGGCTCGGATATAATCGAACGAATCGGAGGAGGTAATCAGGTTCTCCAAAAGCCGTTTCGTGTCGGCAATCTCGCGCAGGGCAAGCTGGACAGGATCTGGATTCATCGCGGATTCCGATCGGCAGGCATGGAAACCGGCTCTCCGGACGGTGTGAATAAGTCGCGCGAATCTGCTTGCCTCCCGAACCGCACCCCGAACCCCGCCTGTTCTGAATCCTCCTCAGCCGCGGCGATCAACCGGTTCGCCGTGGCGAAGGCGAGTGGCCCCGCGAGCTTGCGCAGGACTTCACGCGATCGTGGCGCAGGGGATTTCGAATGCAAAATGCACTGCGGCAGAACCTTAGATATGTCCGGGACCCAATGCCTGTTCATCCGGAGGCCGACATTGCGCCCAAACCCCCTTTGCCTCAATCAAACGTTATCAAAACTTGTCCACCGGCCATTCACAGAAACCGCCGAGGCTTTCGACCGCCACGCAAATCCCTGCATTCCTGAGTTCTCCACCATTTTCACAAGAACTATTCACAGCAGAACGCGCACCGCCTAGGAAAAACCCCTATGCCCTCATCCAGGGTGAAAAACTCGAGGAAAGCCCGCCGCCGGCACCAGCCTTCCTGACAAGTGCCGCCCAAGAAAGGCGGGTTCACCGCCGACGGTTCAAGACTTGGCGCGACAACCGGACCCCCAGCCTCAGGAGGCTCTGCGCGCCAGCATCCGATCTGGATTCGGCATAGATCCGGAGCACAGGCTCGGTCCCTGACCCTCGGAGCATAAGCCAGGAAGTGTCCCGGGCAATGAACTTCACGCCGTCGTATGATTTGATGTCCACGACCGGCGAGCCCAGGAGCTTGGCGGGCGGATGATCCTTCAGGAAGGCCATCAGTTCCGCGCGTTTGTCCAAGGGGAAATGGGCATCGACACGGGTGTAGCGGTGCGGACCGAACTCGGCTTCCAGTTGGGTGAGCAGGCGGGTTAGGGGGCGCCGTTCCATCGCCAGCATTTCAAGCAGCATCAACCCGCCCAGGATGCCGTCCCGCTCAGGGATATGCCCCGGGAACCCGATCCCGCCGCTTTCTTCGAAGCCCAGGAGCACCCCGCCCTTATTCAGCTCCGCGCAGATGTATTTGAAACCGACCCCCGTCTCGAGCAACGGCAGGCCGAACTTGGCGCAGATCTTGTCCACCATGGACGTCGTGGTGAGCGCTTTGACGACGCGGCCTTTGCCTTTCCGGTTCAGGACAAAGTGATTCAACAACAGGCAAATGATCTGGTGCGTGGAGAGCGCATTCCCGCGGCCATCCATGCCCCCAATCCGGTCGGCATCGCCGTCCGTAACCAGGCAAAGGTCATGGGGATGCTTGCGCAGGTACGCGGCGGCGAGTTCGTAATTCTTCGCGATGGGTTCTGGGTTGATGCCGCCAAACAGACAGTCATGCCGACCGTTCAATGTCGTGACCTTGCAACTGGTTCCGGCAAGGAGGGTATCGAAGCAGCCTGCCCCAACGCCGAAGAGCGCGTCGTGAGCGAAGCGCACCCGGGAGTGCGCGATCAGGTTGAAATCGACCAAACGCTTCACGGCATCGTAATGGGCCGGCCGCAGGTCCTTCACGACAATCTGTCCCGCGCGGACGGCGTCGTCGAACGCCACATATCGAGGCGGCGTCTTGTCCAGGTTCGCCTCCACCGCCTGGCAGATGGCCGGATCAGCCGAACCGCCAAAATAAGCCTTGATCTTGAAACCGTTGAACGACGCCGGATTGTGGCTGGCCGTAATCATCACCCCTCCCGCCGCACGTTCCGCTTTGACGGCCAGCGAAACAGCCGGTGTCGGTGTCGGCTCAGGGGTAAGGGTGACTTGGAAACCGTTGCCCGCGAGGACCTCCGCGGTACGCAGGCCAAATTGGTCCGAAAGGAACCGCCGATCGTAACCCACAATGGCTATGGGCTGGGTGCCCGGCGCGGGCTCTTGCCTCCAATAATCCGCGGTCGCCTGGGCGACGCGTTCAACATTGGCGAAGGTAAACCCTTCCGCGATCACTGCGCGCCAGCCGTCCGTTCCAAATTTGATCTGAGTCATACCTCGTTCGACCTGGGAAAGCGTGCTGCCGGAACGGATCCTGCCCCCCATTCCAAGCCCCTCCAACGTTCCCTTTTGCAGGCCCCTCCTGGAGGGTCAAAAGCCCATCACCGACGGGAGAGAAGGATTCCGAAGAGGAGACCGACGATCACCCCTGCTCCGATCGCCGGGTAGGGATTCTCCCGGACCCAACCATCCGACGCCCGCAACGCCGCCGCCTGCTCTGTCTGTTGGAGGCTCTCCTTGGCGACGACCAGCGCACCCGCGAGCCGGGCGCGCGCCTGCCGGGTCCGATCTTCGATATCGCCGGCCGTCGCTTTGATCAATTCCTCCGCGCCTTGAACAACCATGCGCACATCGCGCACCAGTTTTTCGGCGTTCCCTTGTGTCGTCGTCCTTCGTCTCAAGGCATTCAACCGGCTCAATGTCTCCATTTTCAAACCGGTGTCAAACCTTCCTCACCGGCGCACGGCGGGCATCTGCAACCTGCCCGATCGACTCGCTCCAACGCTCCGAACGCGCACGTTCCATCGGGTTCGAAGGCCGGCGCGCGTTCGGTGGCGGATTGTTTTGCCTCGGCGCGTTGATGTCCCTAGACTCCCGCAAATCCATATGCACACTCTCCAACTCGGCAAGAGCGACCTGGTCTCCAGCCGCATCGCGTACGGGTGCTGGCGGCTGGCCGGGTCTGAAGGAACGGAGCCGACTCCGGAGCGCGCCAACCAGGGTCGCCGCGCGGTCATCGCAGCTTACGAAGCCGGGTATACCCTCTTCGATAACGCCGACATCTACGGTCGCGGCGAAGCCGAGCGGATTTTCGGGGAAGCCCTCAAGGAAGTCTCCGGCATGCGTGACCGCATCCTTATCGCGTCCAAGTGCGGCATTCGCCGCCCGGGCGACCCTAAGCCCGACTCGCCTTACCGCTACGACTTCTCCGGCCGTTACATTCTCTGGTCGTGCGAGCAATCCTTGAAGAGGATGGGCGTCGAACGGATCGACCTTTACCAGCTCCACCGTCCAGATTACCTGGGAGATCCTGAGGAAGTGGCGGCCGCTTTCAGCACCCTTCTTCAATCCGGGAAGGTCCGCGCCTTCGGCGTCAGCAACTTCCGGCCAACGCAGTTAACGCCGCTGATAAAGGCTTGCCCCATGCCTCTCCTTGTGAACCAGGTCGAGATCAGCTTGTCGCGGCTCGACGCCCTGCATGACGGCACGCTGGATCAATGCCTGGCGGAAGAGATCACCCCGATGGCCTGGAGCCCCCTTGCGGGCGGCCGGCTCGCTACCACCGATCCCATCGACCTTCGTGATCCGGACCACGTGCGCCGCCTTCGTGTCCGCGAAACGCTCGATTTGATCGCGCGGGAGCGGGAGTCTTCCCGTCCCATTGTGGCCTTGGCCTGGCTGCTCAAGCATCCCAGCCGGATCGTGCCGATCGTCGGGAGCACCGACGTGGCGCGCGTGCGGGAGCTGGCGAAAGCGGCCGACTTCGAACTGACGCGGGACGAGTGGTACCGGCTTCTTGAAGCCGCTTTGAACGAGCGGCTGCCTTGACGCGAACCGAACGCGGCGGCTATGCCCGGACCTCCCCAACCGACAGCGCTCCGAGCCTTCATCGCCGCCTGCCTGCCACAGGATGTCCGGGAAGAACTCCGGCAACTGCAGCGTCAACTCGAGGAGCGCGTTCGCCTCCGGCCCAACCCCATCCGCTGGACGCCGCCTGATCAGATTCATTTGACCCTGCGGTTCCTGGGCAATATCCAGGCGAACGAGGTCGAAAGCCTGGCCGCCGCGCTCCGGCAAGCCACCACGGGCATCGGGCCGATCCCACTCTCCGTGAGGACGCTTGGGGCGTTCCCGTCATGGCGGCGCCCCAGCGTGATCTGGGTGGGCCTGCACGGGGAACTCGAGCCCCTCCTCGACCTGCAGGCGCGCGTGGAACGTCATAGCGCCCCTCACGGCACGCACTCCGAGACGCGCGCGTTTCATCCGCATTTGACCCTCGGCCGGGTGCGTCCACAGGCGCCTGGAGCAGGACGGATCGGTGAAGCTCTCTCGGAAGCGGCGGTGCATTTCGGGGCCTGGCAATGGGAGGAAATTGCGCTCATTCGCAGCCAATTGACGCCGCGCGGCAGCGTTTACACGGCGCTGGCGAATTTCAAGTTGCTTTCACCCTGAGACCCTCGTTAAATCGGTCCTTACAGCAGAAATAACCAAACAAAAATCACTATGCCGCAAAATTGCTTCCACACTAGCATTGAAGGCGCACAGCACGGTGCCAAGAGCCTCACGCAATTCCTCGCGTACGCCAAGAAATCGGGAGCGTCGGGCGCGCAGCCTTCCAATTACATGCTGCAATCCGACAAGGGCTTCAAGAGCGCCAAAGAGATCAAGGACGCTTTTGAAAAGGCCGGGTTGAGCCTCGACGGCATCTCCACTCACTGCCCGTTTTGGGTGCACACGTCGGCATGGACCGGCAGTCCCACCGTTCGGCCTTTCACGCCTGCGGACGTGGCGAAGAAGTCGCCGCAGGAAATCGAGAAATGGGCGGAGGATTATATTCTGCGCTTGATGGATCTGGCGGTGGAACTCGGCGTCAAGATCCTCCCGATGTTCTGGGGCGTGGCCTTCGGATGGGAGTTGGCCACCGGGTATCCATGGGGATTTTGGTCAGGCGGAGGTTTCGATCTCCTCAAAGAAGGCCAGGAACGCTTCGTCAAGAAGACCGAGAAGATCCGCCAGCGCGCGAATTCCCTCGGGATTTACCTCGCCCACGAGATCCATCCCGGGACGGGCGCCATGTGCGCCGATGACTTCAACATGCTGGTCCAGATTTGCGACGGCGACAAATGCCTGACGGTCAATGCCGACCCGTCTCACTGCTGGGAAGGCGAAGACTGGGAAACCCGCTTCCTGAAAGTGGCGCCCCGCATTTACGCCTGCCACGTCAAGAACTTCGTCATTCGCCCCAACCTCCCGCTGCGCATGATGGAAGGCGGATGGCAGAAGCGCGCGATGCAGTTCGTCGACATCCCAACCGGCGATCTCAACATGACCCGGTATGTCGAGCTGCTCATCCACGTGGGGTATCCGCAACGCTATTGCGAAATCATGAAGAAACCCACCGCGCCGCTGATTGTCGAAGCCGAGAGCGCCTACCGCGACATCGACGCCACCAGCGCCAACGCGATCCAATACGTGCGCGATCACCTGATCTTCCCGATCGCCGCGGGCTCCTTCGAAGACGGCATGGGCGCCTAACTCGATCCCCCCGCAACTCTCAGGCAGAAAGCACGGCTCCGGCCGTGCTTTTTTTTTGACGGCGCGCGGCGGCAGGACCCGGAGAAAAGCGGCTCTCAGGGAGCCGGAAGACTCGGGAAAGCCGGAATTAGGATGCGAAGGCGAATAGGATTACGATGATGATTACGAAGGAGGAAGCGGCAGCCGGTTGGAGGTCCCTCCGTATTTCACAGGAATTTGCCTCGTATATGACAGGTATTTAACACGTCTCCCAAGCGTGTTAAATACGTGTTAAATACCTGTTATATACGTGTTATATCCGCAGGCAGCCGGCTCGGACCCCCAGTGCAGCTCGTGATCCTCAGCCCGTCTCACGGCTTGCCCGCGCCTCGAATTTCTGCGACACTAGCCCTGGGTTCGGTGTCATCGAAACTGTTGAGAAGCGCCATGGCCGCGTGCGGAATCCCGGCCGAAGGCGAATGGGTGAATCGAATTCTGAATCGCGCAAAGGTATGAAAACGCTGCTGGTCCTGATCGTCTGGGGTATTCTCTTTATTTTGAGCTGGCCGCTGGCGCTTTTTGTCCTGATCGTCTTCCCCATCGTCTGGCTCTTCTCCCTGCCGTTCCGGCTTATCTTCGCCGGTGTGGAAGGGGTGCTTGCGCTTCTGAAAGCCATTATCTTCCTTCCCGCGCGGCTTCTGGGGTATCGGAACGGAGCCTAGCCAGGCAGGGCCGGACCGCTGGGCCGGCCCTCTTGCGTTGACTATCCCCAATGCCGGGCCGGGGCCGACCCGCCCTGCCTTGCCGGGCAACTTGTGGGAAATTCGGTGTTTGTTAAGATGGTTCCGTCATGCTTGGTGATCTCGACCCCGATGCCGCCCTGATGCTGCGTGTGAAGCAGGGCGACATGGAGGCATTCGAGGAATTGGTCGAGAAGCACAAGCAGCCCATCGTCAATTTCGTAGGCCGCACCCTCCAGGATGCCACCGAGGCGGAGGACCTGGCGCAGAACGTTTTCGTCCAGGTTTTTAAGTCGGCGGGACGTTATCGCGTTTCCGCCAAGTTCTCGACCTGGCTCTTTACCATCGCCAGAAACCTTTGCCTCAACGAGATCCGGCGCCGAAGCCGGCATCCGGCCGATTCCCTGGACGCGGAGCATCCGGACCAGGAAAACCAGCCCTTCCGGCAGTTCGAGGATCGAAAGCTCTTCTCCGCACCGGACCAACTGCTGCAGGGGGAATTGCTTGCGAAGGTGGAGGAAGCGATTGCGAACCTTCCGGAAACCCAGCGGACGGCCTTGCTCTTGTGCCGGGAAGAGGAACTGTCCTACGAGGAGATCGCGGAGGTCCTTGGGTGTTCGGTGTCGGCCACCAAATCGCTCATTCATCGGGGCCGGGAGACCTTGAAACGGAAACTCAAGCCCTATTTGCAGACCGGTGTTTGGCGCGAGACGGAGATGTGACGCAACTTTCGGCAGGAAACGGTTTTAGGAACATTGTCATGATGAGCCTTCCAGAGGACAACCGGTTGGCGGAAGCGCTAAGACGGGGCCAGTTCACGCCGGCAGAACAAGCGGATGCGGATGCCTTTCTGGCGCGCCACCCGGAATGCCGCGCGGCATGGGATGAGGAACTGAGCTTGAGCGCCCTGCTCCGCAAGGTTCCCGATGTCCCGGTCTCATCCAATTTCACGGCGCGTGTGATGGAGGCTTGCCGGCGCAGCGAGCGCCAATCGGCGAAAGCGCGCGTGCCGTTTGGCAGGTTCTGGGGCCGGTGGCTTCCGAAATTCGCCGCAGGAACTGCCGCCGTAGGGTTGGCGGTCCTCTCTTACCATCAACACCAGCTTGCCGAGCGCCGGGAACTGGCCCAGAACCTCGCGGAAATGGCCCGGTTGCCGGGCGGCACCTCGATCGAACTGCTGCAGAATTTCGAGGCGATCCAGAAGCTCAGGCACGTGCCTGCCGATGTGGATCGGGAGTTGATCGCGGCCCTGCAGTAACCACCCGCATGCTGTTCCGATTCCCAGTGGTGATCCTGGTTGCCGTGCTCTGCGGTGCGGGGTTCAGCCCCGGCCGCGCTCAGAGTGCGGACGGGCCGCTGGGAAGCTCGCCCGCCACCCGGCCCGACCTGCCCGGAGCGCACCCGCCAGGAGAGTCCGCCAGTTCAAAGCCGCTTCCCGCTCTCCCCGGCAGCAAATCCCCCGCGGAAACCTGGCGCGAGCTTCTCGCCATGAACCCGGCAGAGAGAAGGCAGGCGCTGGCGAATCGCACCGAACCACAGCGAAAGTATCTCGAAAGCCGGCTGCCCGAATATGAGGCCATGCCTCCCGAGGAGCGCGAAGCCCGGTTGCAGCAGATGGATCTGACCTTTCACCTCGGTGTGCTGATGCCGATGGCGCCTGCCGACCGTGCCGAGCGGCTGGCGATTGTCCCCCCAACCTTGCGGCCCTTGATCGAGGAGCGCCTCCGGCAGTGGGACCTTCTGCCGGCTTCAATGAAGGACGCCGTCCTGGAGTATGAAACCACGGCCAACTATTTCGTTCGCTCGCGGCCAAGCCTGCCCGGGGGGTCCCCGCCAACGACGGACGTGTCTCCGCGCCAGAACTCTCGCGCCGGGGAAAGCACCGGGAAGGCGGTTGAAACGTTCAGCCAGTTCTTCGGGCTCTCGCCCAAAGAGCAACAGAAGACCCTCGAGATTTTGCCGCCGGGCGAACGCGACGAAATCGAGAGAGCGCTGAAGGTTTTTGAGGAACTGCCACCCGAGCAGCGCCGCATGTGCATCGAGTCGTTCGTCAAGTTAAAGCGAATGAGCCGTGAAGAAGTCAATCAGTTCCTCAAGAACGCGGCGCGATGGCAGGCGATGTCGCCCCGCGAACGCGAAACGTGGCGGTCACTAATCAAGATCCTTCCCCCTCCCTCCCTCGATGCCGCCCCACCCCTTCCCCCGGCGACAGACGTGCACGCGGGGGCCGCCACCAGCGCATACGCGCCGGCGCGACAGAGCGCGCCACGATAGCCAAGGCGTGCGGCGCGCATGGCCCCGCGCGGGCAGTCCAGAAAGCCCATTTCCAGGTTGGTATCAGGCCGGGGACGTGGTGTATCCTCCGGACACGATGAGGACGACTGGCTTTTCACGCATGGCCCTGCTCGGGTTCACGGGGCTCCTTCTGCCGCTCGCGCTGGCGGCAAATTTGCAGGCGGACGCGGCGCGCGGCGAACGCGGCATGGTTGCCACGGGGCATCCACTCGCGACCGAAGCGGCGCTGAACGTGCTGAAGCGAGGCGGCAACGCGATCGATGCCGCCGTGGCGGCGGGGCTGACCCTGGGGGTCGTGGACGGCCACAACTCGGGGATTGGCGGCGGTTGCGTGATGATGATCCGCTTGGCCAACGGCCGGATGGTCGTCCTGGACGGACGGGAGATGGCGCCGCTGTCGGCCACGCGGGACCTGTTCATCCGGGGCGCAACGGTGAATCTAAACGCCAGCCAGTCCGGGCCGCTTGCCGTCGCCGTGCCGGGGGCGCTGCTCACTTACAATTTCGCCGCGGGCAACTTTGGGCGCGTTCCCATTCGCGATCATCTCGTCCGGGCGGCGGCGCTGGCGGAAAACGGGTTTGCCATCGATGCCGCCTACGCCGAGAGGCTCTTGGAGAACGCCAGTTGGCTCGCGCAGAATCCGGACGCGCGCGCGTTGTTCTTTCACCAGGACGGGACCACGCTGCAACCGGGTGAAACGCTGAGACAACCCGACCTCGCGAGGACGTATCGGGGGATCGCACAGCAGGGCGTCAGCTACTTCTATTCGGGCCCGGTCGCCATCTCGATCGCGCGCTGGATGGCGCAGAACGGCGGCATTCTGAACGAGGTGGACCTGGCGGCTTACGTGGTCGGCGTCCGTGAACCGGTGCCCTCCACCTACCGGGGCCGAGCCATCGCGGGCTTTCCTCCGCCCAGCTCCGGAGGCGTGGCGGTCGCGGAGATTTTGAACATCTTGGAGAACTTCGACCTGAAGAAGATGGGGCCGAATTCCGCGGATTTCATTCATGTGGTCACCGAAGCCATGAAGCTGGCGTTTGCAGACCGGGCGTTTTGGCTGGGCGACCCGCTCTTCACACGGGTGCCTCAGGGGTTGGCGAGCAAGCCCTACGCCGCACAATTGGCCAAGCGCATCCGCATGGATCAGGCCTCGCAGGTCCTGCAGCATGGGATTCCCCCCGCCGCGCAAGAGAACTATTTCGGCAAGCATACCACGCACTTCTCAACGGCGGACGGGGCCGGGAACTGGGTGGCCTGCACCGCGACGATCAATACGTCTTTTGGCGCCAAAGTCATCGCGCCGGGGACGGGGGTGCTCTTGAACAACGAGATGGATGATTTTGTCGTGCAGCCGGGTGTGCCGAACTATTTTGGCCTGATCGGCGGCGAAGCCAACACGGTGGCCGGAGCCAAACGGCCGCTCACCAGCATGAGCCCGACGTTCGTGCTCATGAACGGGCAGCCCATCCTGGCCGTGGGAGCCGCAGGCGGCCCGACCATCATCAGCCAGGTCGTGCTGACCCTCATTAACATGGTGGATTTCGGCATGGACCTCGAGGCAGCCCTCGCGCAGCCCCGCTTCCATCACCAATGGCGCCCGGACGAACTGCGCATCGAATCCAAGATCAGCGACGATGTGCAAGAGGAACTGGCCAGACGCGGCCATCGCCTGGTGCCGGTCAATGCGATCGGCGCTGCCCAAGCTGTGGGGCGCCCGGCGAACGGCTCAGGGTTCATCGGTGTCTCTGAACCGCGCGGCTATGGAAAAGCGGAGGGCTGGTAAGCTCGCCGCGTGCTAACCTGGCCAGCCTCGGATGGAACCGCTGGGGCGACCGCTTCAACGTGACACCCGGGCACGACCGGGCTCGGGTGGCGGCGGGCCTGAGATGGTGATGCCGTTGCGCAAGAGCGCTTTCATCAACACTTGTCGAAGCTGCGCGAGGGAGCGGATGTCCGTGAGGATCTCGTTCTTGAGCCCAAGCTCGATTTCGGTGGCCTTGCCCGGGTTTCGCAAGCTCGTGAACCGCGCCCTTCCAAGCGTAAGGTCCAGCGTATCCACCCTGTCGATAGTGAAGCCGAGCACCGAATGCGCCCGGTCGCTTTCGCCTTCGTCATGGGGCTCCAGATCATCCAACGACAACACCAGGTTCGTTCGCCCGTCCTGGCTTTCGACAATGTTCAGCTCCGAAACCGCGATGCGGACCAAGGTGAGCCGGAGCTTTCCGGCCGTCAAAGCGCCCGGGTCATATTCGACGTGAAGGTCCGGAACTTCCAGCAACGGCGCCCCTCCGAACTCGGCGGGGTTGAAAAGGCGGAAGTCCTCGACGCGGATGGTCGGGGAGAACAAGCCAACGTCGAGCTTTCCGAGGCGCACGTCCATCCCTGTCTGGGCTCTCAATTGGGTTTCGGCAAGGGATTGCAGCAGGGCGTTTCTGGACAGGACGATCGCCACCGCGAGAACCACGAGCACCAGAACGACTCCCAAGGCCCAGCGGACCGCCGATCTCATGAGGTGGGAAGGTCTTCCGGACGCACTTCGAGGCATTCGTCCTGGTCTTCCCAGACGATCGCCGGGTAGTGCTGGAGAAACTTGGGGAGAATCTCGCGGCCCGCCGCGGCCAGCAGACGCTCCGCTTGCGAAGCCGCAGTTTCGAAAGCGTTATCGTAATCACCCACCGCTTTGCGCTGCCGATCTTCCCAATGCGCGACGGCATGGACGGGGGCGTACTCTTCGGCCCAAGTCTTGACCAGGAGCTGCAGGTCGGAAGGCAATTCGTCCAATGGCACGGCGGTTTCGCCGCAGTGCTGGCAGAGCAAGCCCGACTCGGCGACGTCCCGGGTGAACAACGGGAGGAGCGGCGCCCGGCAGCAGGGCGCTTCCGTGTAGGCGGACGGGGGCGTGGCAAGCCGTTTCAGCCAGACCTGGCGGTCGTGGGCAACCTGCGCAGCGAGCCGGTAAGCACCCACCAGCGGGTGCGAGAAGCGCCAGACCCGGCCCTGCAGTTGCCCCAGGGTCTGCGCCATCCAGCGCGCGAGCGTCAAGTCATCAAAGTCGCAGAACACTCCACTGTACTCGGCCCAGAGCAGCTCCAAGGGTGAATCTGACATTTCAGACATTGCGCCTAGCTTAGGCGTGCCGCGGCAAGAGCAAAGACCAAAATCGGCGAATTGGTTTCCCGTTTTTGGGCTGTTATGTATTTTTCCTGCCAGAGCCATGGATGCTTCCGGAACAGCGCGCAGGGGGCTGGCGTTGCCTCTGATCGAGTTGCGCGGTGTCGGGCCTGAACGGTCAGCGCAGCTGGCGCGCCTGGGTGTCCGCACCGTGGGTGATCTTCTCTTCCTGCGTCCGCGGCGGCATGAAGACCGGCGCCAACTGGTGCGGGTGGCCGAATTGCGCCTGAACGAGCCCGCGACGGTGCGGGGTCAGATCGTCGCCCTGGGGCTCAAGACTTTCTCCCGGCAGCGCAAGTCCGTGTTTGAACTCGTCGTGGACGATGGTTCCGCGCGCCTCCATTGCCGCTGGTGGAACTTGCCTTACATGCGCAACTACTTCGCCCAGGGGGACGAAGTTCTCGTCTTTGGCAAGCCGCTCTCGCTCAAGCCGCGGACCATGGATCATCCGGAGACCGAAGTCATCGAAGGGGGTGTGGAAAGCTCGATCCACATCAACCGGATTGCGCCGGTGTATCCGCTTACCGAAGGCTTGCCGCAGCGCTGGCTTCGTGCCCTGGTCTGGCGCGCGCTCGGCGAGTATGCGCCTCAGATCGCTGAACCCTGGCCAGCGAAGCTCGCCCCGGACCTGATGACCCGCCGCCAAGCCGCGCAATCGCTCCATTTCCCGGATGCCCTGGCGGACGCCGAGGAGGCGCGTCGCCGACTGGCCCTCGACGAGTTGGTCGAACTCCAGCTTGCCCTCCAAACGCGGCGCAGGAACCTCCTTGCCAACGCTCGCGGCTGCCCGTGCATCGGCGACAACCGGCTGGTCAAGCCGTTCTTAAAGCAGCTTGGCTTTCAGCTGACCGAAGCGCAGGCCAAGGTCCTTCGGGAGCTTCGCGCCGACCTCGCAAGCGGCGTCCCGATGCGGCGCTTGCTCCAGGGCGACGTAGGTTCGGGCAAAACCGTCGTGGCAGCGTGCTGCTCCCTAATCTGCCTTGAAAGCGGCCGAAGCGCAGCCTTAATGGCCCCGACCGAGATTCTCGCGGAGCAGCATTTCCAGGTTTTTACCCGGTGGTTCACGCCTTTGGGTATCCCTGTGTCCCTTCGGACGGGCGCTCACAAGCCCAGCCCGGAGGATGCGGCTGCAGAGCGTGGCGCGAACCCTTCGATTGTGCTTGGCACGCATGCGCTGATCGAAGACGGCTTTGCTCCCGACAATCTCGGGCTCGTCATCATCGACGAACAGCACCGGTTCGGGGTCACCCAGCGGGAGAAGCTGGTGCGCAAAGGCGCTTATCCCCATCTCCTGGTCATGACCGCGACTCCGATCCCCAGGACGCTCGGGCTGACGCTTTATGGGGACCTGGATATCTCGGTCATTCAAGGACTGCCTTTGGGCCGCGCACCGCTGAGGACGTTTGTGCGTCCAGCCAGCAGCCTTCCGCGGGTCTGGGCCTTTATTCGCAAAGAGCTCGCAGCCGGCCGCCAAGCCTTCGTGGTGCTTCCACGCGTCGAGGACACCGGCCAGGCCTTGAAGGCCGTCACGACGGAATGCGAGACGATCCGGCAGGAGCTGGCGCCCTTTAAGGTCGGGCTTGTCCATGGCCGGCTCAGCTCTTCGGAAAAGGAGATGGCCATGCACGCGTTCCGACAGAATGCGATCCAAGCTCTCCTGAGCACTTCCTTAATCGAGGTGGGCATCGACGTGCCCAACGCGACGGTCATGCTCATCGAGAACGCCGAACAGTTTGGCCTTGCCCAGCTCCATCAACTCCGCGGCCGGATCGGGCGCGGCGCCCATGAATCCTACTGCATCCTCATCGCGCGCGGGAAGACCCGCGAGTCAAGACAGCGGCTGGACATCCTGGCCCAAACGTCTGATGGCTTCCGGATCGCCGAAGCGGACCTGAGGCTCCGCGGCCCTGGCGACCTTCTGGGCTTGGAGCAAAGTGGCTTGCCGCCCTTCCGGTTCGCGGATCTTGTTGAGGACCTTCCGCTTGTTGAGCGCGCGCGAGAGCTGGCTGCGCGGCTCCTCAACCACGAGAAGGCGTGCGAAGGGTAACTCGGCTCGTCCCAGGAAAGGCCCGCGTCAACTTTGCGAGCCCGAATCGGTCTCGAGCTCCACGCGTTCCGCGAAGATCGTCTGATCCGCGTTGGAGCTTTCGCCACCCCCCATGCCGGCGTTCTTCGACTGCCGGAACACGAGGCGGAACGGCCCAATTTCGATCTGGTCCCGGTCCCGGAGCAGGACGGGCTGGCTGATGCGCCGGCCGTTGACGTAGGTGCCGTTGCTGCTGCCCAAGTCCAGCAGCCAGAATTCATACTGCTTTTGCGGCTGGATCAGCGCGTGCCGGCGCGAAACCTTGGAATCGTTCAGCACAATATCACTGGTGGACCCGCGTCCGATCGTGAAGGTTCCCCGCAGCCGGATACGACCGCCTCCTGGCTTTTGGAGTTCCGCGTCGGGCACGCTGGCGGCCACCCAGGGTTCGTCGAACACCCGCGCGTAGATCTGGTTTCGCACGCGCAGAAACCCTTCGCTCACATCAACGATTCCCGCGAGGCGCAACTGGTTGATGAATTCATCGGTCTCGTCATCGGGCACGTGCTCGCCTTTAAGCACCTGCTCGTACAGCCCGAGCAGCCGCGCCAGATCCAGTTCGGTGCGCAAGAGCCGTTCCCGCACGAACAACAGATTATCGTCCTGCTCCCGGGCGCGCGGCGACAGAAACAGGTTCTCGCATAGCGAATCGACCGTCTCCGCGCTGGCGGCAGCCGCCTTTCTTTGCTGGATGAACTCCACCACCGCCCGGCAAAGCCGCTGGGTGAGGTACGGATGGCCATGGGTCCAGTCAAAGACGCGTTCCACCAGTTCCTTCGCTTGGACCGCATCGCGCGAAAGCCTCTGGCCCAAGGGCGCCGCCTCCGCCAGCGTAAAGTCAGTGAGCTCAATCCGATGCCCAATATTGAACGGCGTCGTGCGCGTGTTCCGGATCAATTCCGACGGCGTCGCGACGCCCAGCAGGCAAAACGTGAGCCGGTTGAACTCCGCGTCTTCCGACCGCCGGTTGTAGCATTCCCGGATCGCGGCGAAAAACTCGTCGGTGGAGAACGGCAAGCTGCGGACCGTGTCAATCTCGTCGATGAAGATGACCAACTGGCCGGAAACATGTGCCAGCACGACCTCACGCAAGGCGCAAAAGAGCCGTTGCACAGGCCCGATGCTCTGGTGATCCGCCCAGTACTCCTCCAGTTCGTCCTCCAGACGGAGCGGGCGGGCCATGCGCAGCAACAGGCCATCATACCATTGTTCCGACGTCAGGTTCAGCCCGATTGCCGTCAGGTCGACCGCCACGACCTCGCACTGCTCCCGGCGCAAGCGCACCGCGGTCCGGACCATCAAGGAGGACTTGCCCATCTGCCGGGAGGTCAGCACATAACAGAACTGGCCCTGGAGAAGGCGGGTGCAGACCTCCATGTCGGCTCGACGTTCCACGTAGGAAGGCGCATCCGCCTGGAGCGTCCCTCCTGTAATATAGAAAGTGGCGTCCTGCGCGCGCATCAGCTTTGATCGACGCCGGAATACTCAGGCCCGTGGCCCGCCAATGTAAAGCCGAGAGTGGCGCCGGAACAAGATTGGCGTTGAACTGGCGCCAGCCTGGTTGTTACCTCCTTTGGAACGGTATCGTCGAACATGCGAATTCCCCTTGCCTGCCGCCGCGCGAAGGAAGGCTCTGCCAATTCCGGAGGGCTCTTATGAGCCTTGAAGACCGGCTCTATCCGCTCTTGAGCCTTTATGGCCGTTTGCCCCAAGGCGTCCAGCGTGCCGTCGGCGCCACCTACCGCCATCTGCCGCAATCCTGGCGCTGGGGCAAGCATTACCCCGAGTTCAAGCGCCTCGCCCTTGACGGGGAAAGGTGGTCCGCAGACCAAGTGCGCGAGTATCAACTGAAAGAGCTGCGGCGCACCCTGCACCACGCCGCCAATTATTGCCGGTTCTACCAGTACCGGTTTACCCAGGCTTACTTTCGGCCGGAAACCGTCCACACCTTCGCCGACCTTCGCGACTGCCCCTTTCTCGAGAAGAAGGACCTGCTCGAACATCTCCCGGAACTGGTCTCCAGCGACGTCCCGGCTGCCCAGCGCCTTTACATCACCACCGGCGGCTCGACCGGAGTCCCGGTAGGCTTCTATCTCCAGAAAGGGATCAGCCGCCCGAAAGAACAGGCTTTCTGGGAAACGATCTGGCGCCGGGCAGGCTACTTCGACGGGGCGCGCCTGGCGGTCATTCGCGGCCATGTGGTCAGCGAAAAGGCCTCCGGCCAGATCGCCGTCTATGACGCCACGCGCGATTGGCTGATGCTCTCGTCCTATCACCTGACCCCCGAACGGCTGCCGGAATACCTGGACGCCATCGCCCGTTTCAAGCCTGACCTTCTCCATGCTTACCCTTCCGCAGCGCTCCAATTGGCAGAGTATCTCGAGAAATCAGGCAAGAGTTGGCAAGTGCCCCTCCGCGGGATGCTTTGCGGTTCCGAACGGCTTGCGCTCCCCCAAAAACGGCTCCTGGAACGCGTTTTCCAGTGCCGCGTATACCGTTGGTATGGTCATTCGGAACGCGTGGTTCTGGCTGGCGAAGGCCAGCAATCCGACCTGCTCTTCTTTGTGCCTCAATATGGATTTGTCGAGTTCGGTCCGCCCAATGAAGAGGGTTTGCGCGAGGTGATTGGCACTTCCTTTCACAACATGGCCATGCCGCTGGTGCGATATCGAACCGGCGATTACGTCCGGCTGGTGGAAGACTCCATCGTTCACGGCCCATGGTCGCCCGTGATGGATTACCGGCACGATCCCGAAACCGGCCTCGCTGGCACCCTGGAATTCCCCTGGCCTGCAGTGAGCGATGTCGCGGGGCGCGAGCAGGAGTTCCTGGTTAGCGCCGGCGGCAGGCGGATATCTCTGACCGCTTTCAACATGCACGATGCCGTCTTTGACGGCCTTTATGCCGTCCAGTTCTACCAGGCGGAGGCTGGCCGGGCGGAGTTCCGATACGTTCCAGGCCCTCATTTCGATCCTTCGCGCCTCCCCGAGATCGAATCGGGCATCCGACGCAAGCTTGGAGACGATTTCCAGGTGGAGATGCGCGCGGTGACTGAGGTGGAGAAGACCGTGCGAGGGAAACATCGGTGGCTCGTTAGCAAGCTGCAGAACCCTGCCTGAACCCGCCCGGCGGTGCTGGACGCCCTCGCTTTGTGCAAGGGTGCGCCGACCCCGCGACGGCCCTGAGGCGATCCCGCGCCGGCCCTGGGGCGCCCTGAGGTTCCGGAATACGTATGCTCAAGCGTTCAACCCGCGCCCCCGCCCTGTCCCCTTCCAGCTCCTTCCAGTCTAAACGCACGCTAAACGCACGCTAAACGCACGTCACACTCACATGTATTTGAGTTTCAATTGTGTGTTTCATGTGTTTAAGATGAGTTTACTTCGAAAGGAGCACGGCTCGAAGGCGTGAGGACGCCGTGCCCGCAGTCCGCGCAGAAGCGCCCTCCCGGGAACTCCGGACGCCTGGGGTTCGAAAATCTGGTAACATTTTGCCACGCAAAGAGGCAAATTGTGCTCGACAGCCGCTTCCAAGGGCGTATAAGGATCACTTCATCGTCCGCAACGGACGATCAGCTCACTCGGGCCAACCGCCAGCTAGGTCGTGCCGGGGTCCAGGCGCGATGCAGGGTTGTGAGTCCGTGAACTTGAGGGAAGCAGCAGGCGGTCCTGAGCGCAGCGGAAACGTCAAAACGAAAGGCGCCTCATGTTAGGCATCGATGACGGAGTGGTTGCGCTGGTTTTCGTGCTGTGTTTGCTGAGCAGCGCGTTGTGTGTTGGCTACGCTTGGATCAACTGGAACCGGGGCGACGACACG
Organism: uncultured Verrucomicrobiota bacterium; assembly: GCA_964578605.1. GTDB lineage: Bacteria > Verrucomicrobiota > Verrucomicrobiia > Limisphaerales > SIBE01 > JAXMHN01. The sequence continues at coordinate 29,643 of CAZODO010000021.1, forward strand.
GTCCAGGAGGAGGACAAAGACTGGCGCGCGGGGGAGAACAAGGTCGAGGAGAATATTTGACGTCCAACTTCAACCCCGGAGGAAGCCATGTTTCTCGCTGAAGTGAGTTTGGTGGATATCGTCGTGGTCCTGATTTACCTCTTTGTGACAGCCTACCTGGGCTGGCTGGGGTATCGAGGCACCAAAACGGCAACCGATTACCTTGTCGCCGGCAGGAAGGTGCACCCGTTCGTCATGGCGCTCAGTTACGGTGCCACATTCATCTCGACCAGCGCCATTGTCGGGTTCGGCGGGGTGGCGGGGTTATTCGGGATGAGCCTGCTCTGGTTGACGTTCTGCAACATCTTCGTGGGGATCTTCATTGCCTTCGTCTTTCTGGGCGGGCCGACCCGCCGGATTGGCCACCGGCTGGATGCGCACACGTTTCCGGAACTGCTCGGGCGCCGGTTTGAAAGCAAATTTGTCCAGGTCTTCGCCGGGGTTGTGATCGCCGTGTTCATGCCCCTGTACGGGGCGGCGGTTCTGCTCGGGGGCACGGAATTTATCGCCACGGCCATGGGGTTGAATTTCGACGTCGCGCTCTTCCTTTTCGCGGTGATTGTGGCGGCTTACGTGTTTTTCGGCGGGCTGAAAGCGGTCATGTACACGGACGCATTGCAGGGGGCGATCATGTTTTTGGGGATGCTCATCCTGCTGGTCTACACCTACGCAAAAGTCGGCGGGGTCATCGAGGGCCACCAAGCGCTCTCCGACATGTCGGGGCTCGTTCCCCCCAGCCTGCAGGCGATTGGGCACCAGGGATGGGCTTCGATGCCGAAATTCGGCTTTGGCGAAACCCAGTACAACCTGTGGTGGATCGTGATTTCAACCATCGTGATGGGCGTGGGCATCGGCGTGCTGGCTCAACCCCAGCTCGTGGTGCGCTTCATGACCGTGAATAGCAAGCGCGAGTTGAACCGGGCGGTGGGGATTGGCGGCGTGTTTATCCTGGCGATGACAGGCGTGGCCTTCGTCACAGGCGCTTTGAGCAATGCCTATTTCGCACTGCACGGCCCGCTCTTCTCCGGGCGGGTGATCAAGGTGGTCAGCGCGGAGAAAGGCCAAGCCTTCATGCAGTTGATGAAGGCGAACGACTCGGGCGCGTGGCAGGACCTTGTCGATATCAAAGCTCCCGACGGCAAGACCGTGCTTGAAACGGTGGCCCGTCCTCCGGTCTGGGATCCCGCCGGGAAATGGCTGCCGGTGCCCAAGACCACCAACCAGAACGGGCAGATTGTCGAAGGCAAAGTCATCCCGGCCGTTTTTGAAAAGGAGCAGTTCGCGCTCGCGTCGGCGCCGGCTGTGGCGGACAAGCCTGCGGTGGTCCAGGGCCGGACCATTTCCATCGTCATAGCGAAGGGCAACGACGCGCAGATCATCCCAACCTACATCACGTCAGCTCTGCCCAAATGGTTCGGGTTGGTCTTCCTGCTGACGCTGCTTGCGGCGGCCATGAGCACTCTCTCGAGCCAGTTCCATACCCTGGGAACCGCTGCGGGACGGGATGTCTTCGAGAAGTTGGTGGGCACGGGCACAGGGGGAGCGAACCGGACGGTGTTCATCGTCCGGGTGGCCATATTGATCGGCCTCATCGCCGGGGTCACCATCAGCCATTACGCCCGTGCCGAGACGATCATTGCGCGAGCCACCGCCATTTTCTTCGGCGTTTGCGCATCGGCATTCCTGCCCTCGTTTGTGGGGGGGCTCTTCTGGCGCAGAATGACTCGCTCCGGAGCCATCGCGTCGATGATCACTGGCGTGAGCGTGACGGCCTTCTGGCTTCTCTTTGTGAAAGTGCCGGAAATCGGGGCGTTTGGGCTGGTCAACCAAAGCATCCTGGCGCATAAGCCGAATTGGCCTGTGGTCGATCCGCTCATCGTCGCCCTGCCGCTTTCCGTCGCCGCCGCGATCCTGGTGAGCCTTTTCACCCGCCCGCCCAGCGAAGAACTCTTGGCGAAGTGCTTTCCGCGGGCAAATAAATCCTCTTCCACCGACCGTCAGCCACAACACCCCTCTGCAATATCAACCCCATGACATCATCTCTGATCCCATCCCTATGTGTTGTCACCCTGCTCGCTTCCATCGTTGGCCAGGCGCAGACCGCGGCGCCGCCTCCCCCGAGCCTCTTTGACAAGTTCTCCACCGAGGTGCGGAACCCGGTGCCATGGTTCAACTGGGGCGCGGACATGCGGGTGCGAAATGAGTACTTCGACAATATTATCACCCTGACAGACGACAACAAACTGCACGAGCAGGATGTCATCCGGTACCGGGGCCGGGTCTGGGCTTCCGTGATGCCCTGGAGCGGGTTGAGCTTGAACACCCGCCTTTCGGCTGAGCCGCGTGGCTTTATGCGGCCGGGCTTTGCGGGCACTTACCGCGGCCAGTCGGGCATGGAATGGCGTTACGGGATTTTCGATGTCCTGAACCTCAAGTTGACCAATGTCTTTAACCAGCCGCTCTCGCTTACCGTCGGGCGCCAGGACCTTGCTTTTGGCGAGTACTGGAACTGGTGGCTCGTGGCGGACGGGACGCCCGGAGACGGCTCGTGGTCGTTCTTCCTGGATGGCGCCCGCCTCACCTACGACGCGGCGGACATCAAGACCCGGTTCGACGCGATCTATGTCTACCAGAGCGCCCGGCCCGACGATTGGCTTCCCACACTGGGGTACTCGTCCAATTTCTACCTCACGGAGCAGGATGAACAGGGCGTGATCCTCTATGCTTCCAACAAATCGCTGAACAAGCTGCAACTGGACGGCTATTTCATTTACAAGAAGGACAACCCGGAGCTGGCCAGTGGCGACGAAGCCAATATCTACACGCTCGGAGGCAAGCTCCTGGGCAACCCGTGGGAGCATTGGCAATATGCCCTCGAAGGCGCCTACCAGTTCGGCGAGAAAGATGACCCGACCGTCAAGACCCCGCGCGACGCCGGGATGCGTGATCTCGATGCCTTTGGCGGCAACGCCCGCTTGAGCTACCTGTTCAAAGACCCCCACAACAACCAGCTCCACGCCTTTTACGAATTCCTTTCGGGAGACGATCCGGACACCGAAGGCACCGATGAGATGTTCGACATTCTGTGGGGCCGGTGGCCAAGATTCAGCGAAGGTTACATCTATTCGTACATTCCCGAGACGGGCGGGCGGGTCGCCCAGCTCAACAACATTCAGCGGGTCGGGGCAGGTTGGAGCATCAACCCGATCAAGGACATGACCTTCACCGCCACTTACAATGCCTGGTTCGCTCCCGAAGAAGTCACGCGGCCGCTCAGCCCGCTTCCCGGCAACCCGGGCAGTGCTTTTAGCACGGGCAGTTTCCGCGGTCATTTCCTGCAAACGGTCCTCAAGCATCAGTTTAACAAACACGCGGCAGGCCATCTTTGGGGGGAGTTCATCTGGCCGGGCGACTATTACGAGGAGCAGCCGTTTATGGACTTCCTTCGAGCGGAAATCTTGTTAACCTTCTGACGGCTCGCCCGGAATCCCCGCGGCGGGAGGCGTTCGGTTGCGATAGACGCGATCTTTTCCCGCCGTGTTTCATGGCTGGACCCCACGCCGCACGTCCAGGGGAATCAGCGAGTCCATCTTATGTTTCGCGACAAACCTATCGAAACTCTCGAACGGCCTGCGTTGGAGCGCCTCCAACTCGAACGCCTCCAGGAAACGGTGGCCCGGGTTGCCCGGCGCGTGGACTTTTACCAGAAGCGCTTCGCCGAACTCGGGGTGCGTCCGGATCAGATCCGCTCCCTGGCGGATGTCCGGCGTTTGCCTTTCACCACCAGCGCCGACCTCCGGGCCAATTACCCGGACGGAATGGTGGCGGTGGACCGCGACGAGATCTCGCGATTGCACACATCCAGCGGCACGACGGGCAAGCCCAAGGCTCTCTATTTCTCGCGCCGCGACGTGGATAACGCGGCGGAGTTGATGGCCCGGTGCTTGATCATGTCGGGCGCGGGACCGCAGGATACCCTGCAGAACATGATGACCTACGGCCTGTTCACCGGCGCCTTGGTCATGCATTACGGGGCCGAAAAGGCCGGGATCATGGTCATTCCCGCCGGCCCGGGCAACTCGGAACGGCAGCTCATGTTGATGCAGGACTTCCGGACGACGCTGATCCACGCCACCCCGAGTTACGCGCTGTACCTGGCCGACTTCCTCGCCCAACGGAAAATCGATCCGCGCAGAGACTTGGCCCTGCGAAAGGCCTACGTCGGGGCGGAGCCTTACACGGATGAATCGCGCCGCAAGATCGAGGAGGCCTTCGGCATCGATGTCTATAATTGCTATGGCCTCTCAGAAATGAACGGCCCGGGAGTCGCGTTCGAGTGCAGCTGTAAGAAAGGCTTGCACCTTTGGGAGGACAATTACCTTCTCGAGATTATCGATCCCGCCACGGGCGAACCCCTCCCCGACGGGCAACCCGGCGAAATGGTGCTGACCACCCTTTGCCGCGAAGCCATGCCCCTGGTGCGTTATCGCACCCGCGACATCACATCCGTCATCCCCGAACCCTGCCCCTGCGGCCGCACGCACCGCCGTATCCAAAGGATCACCGGTCGCTCCGACGACATGCTGATCATCCGCGGCGTCAATGTGTATCCGCAGCAGATCGAGCGCGTCTTGATGAGCCTCCCCGCAGTGGGCCGCAATTACCTCATCACGCTCCAGGGCTTGGACGAGATGACGGTGCAGGTGGAACTGGCGGAAGCGGGGTTCGACGGCAAGGTCGAGCACCTGGTTCGCCTGCAGAATCAAATCGTGGAAAGACTCCGGGCGGAGATCCTCGTCAAACCCAAAGTCGAACTCGTGCCGCCCTGCACTTTGCCCATCAGCGAAGGCAAAGCGAAGCGGGTGATCGACAAACGGATCCTTTAACCCTGGCCCCTATCGACTGGTTATGAATACCATCAAGCTGCTCGCCATTTTCGCGGAAAACAAGGCCGGGCAATTGGCCCGGGTCACGGGATTGCTCGCGGAAGCCAACCTGAATATTCGCTGGGTGACCATCGCCAGCACCGAAGCGTTTGGGGTGATCAAGCTGCTGGTGGACGATACTGATATCGCCTTCCGCCAGCTCAAACATAATGGCGTGCCCGTCTCGATCGTCGACGCCCTCGCCATCGAGGTTGAAGACAAACCGGGCGGGCTCCATAAAGTGGCACGCAGCCTCGCGGCAAGCGCGCTGAATATCGAGAACGCGTCCGGGATGATTTCAAATGGCCGGGCGGTTCTGTTTATCGAAACGACGCAAGCCCAGCAAGCCGCTGAGATCCTGCAGAAGCAAGGCTTCCGCCTTCTAAGCTTGCGCGAAACCTTGCACACGTGAATGGCGCTGGTCCATGGCAAAAAATGTGTTGAAAAAAGCAGTTACTGCACTTGCCTGCAGGGAGAACTTTTGGTGGAGTAGTCCTGGCGGCATAAAACGCATTCATCTCTACACATGAGTTCCTCTGTTTCCAACCGACAACTGCTTAGCGGTGACGAGGCCATTGCCCTCGCGGCTTACCAGGCCGGAGTCGTCCTTGGGTCGGGCTACCCCGGGACACCCTCAACCGAAATCCTGGAGAACTTCTCGGAGTACGGCGGCCGGGCCCAATGGTCGCCCAACGAAAAGGTCGCCCTCGAGGTGACGCTGGGCGTGGCTTTTTGCGGAGCCCGGGCCATCGCCACCATGAAGCACGTGGGCCTGAACGTGGCCGCCGATCCGCTCTTCACCGCCGCCTATACCGGAGTCGCAGGCGGCCTGCTCGTCATCTCCGCCGACGACCCGGGCATGGCGTCCAGCCAAAATGAGCAGGATAACCGCCGCTATGCTGTTGCCGCAGGCGTTCCCATGCTGGAGCCATCCGATTCGCAGGAAGCCTACGATTTCGTCTGGAGCGGCCTGGAACTCTCCGAGCGCTGGGGCCTGCCTGTCTTGCTCCGCGTGACCACCCGGGTCTGCCATAGCAAAACGGTCGTTTGCCCGCGCCCTGCCCCGCTGACGCCCAAGCCCGCGTCCTTCAAACGGGACGTCCGCGCCCGGGTGATGATTCCCGCCAACGCCCGCCCTGCCCACCACCGGCTCCGTGTGAAACTATCGGAGGTCCAGGAGTGGAACGAAGCCTCCGGACCTAACGGGATCATCGAGGGCACCAAATCCCTTGGAATCATCACTTCGGGCATCTCCTTTATGCATGCTCGGGAAGCCGCGCCCGCTGCGTCGTTCCTGAAGCTGGGCCTGACGCATCCGTTGCCGCTTCGGAAGATCGCCAAGTTCGCTGAGAGCGTGGAGCGCTGCGTCGTGATTGAGGAAGGCGATCCTTACCTCGTGGACGCGCTCCGGGCGGCGGGAATCAAGGTCGAGGGCAAAGCGGAGATGTTCCGGTTTGGCGAACTGGATGTCTCGCGCGTCCGGCGAATTCTGGCTCGAGATTCAAGCCCGGAACCGGCGCGGCCCCCCGGCAAGCCCCCCCAACTCTGTGAAGGCTGCCAGTATCGCCTGGTCTTCGATACGCTGAGGCGGCATGACTGCATTGTGGCGGGCGATATCGGCTGCTACACGCTGGGGGTGCTGCCACCCTTCAGTGCCATGGACACCTGCGTGTGCATGGGCGCCAGCCTGGGTGTGGGACTTGGAATGCGGCACAGCCTGCCGGAAGCCGAGGCCCGCCGGGTGGTCAGCGTGATCGGCGATTCCACTTTCGTCCACAGCGGCCTGACCGGCCTGGTCGAAATGGTCTACAACCCGCCTCCCACCGGGCACCTGCTGCTGATCCTCGACAACGCGACGACCGCGATGACCGGGCACCAGGAACACCCGGGCACAGGCCGCAAACTGAACCATGAACCGACCGGCAAGCTCGTTCTCGAAGACCTCGTCAGGGCGCTGGGAATCCGGCGGGTCCATGTGGTCGAACCGCGCGCAGGCTCGGACGAATTCGAACGCGTGCTGTTGGAATGTCTGGGAAGCCGGGAGTTGGCGGTGATTATTGCGCGCCGCCCCTGCCTTTTGATTGTCAAGAAACTGAAAGAATACGAGCGCTGCGAGTCCGAGCACAAAGAATGCCATGGATAAGAACTGCGTTACCAACATCGTGCTGGCGGGATTGGGCGGACAAGGTGTCCTCAGCGCCAGCAATATCCTCGCTCAAGCAATTCTCCGCGCGGGCCACGACGTCAAGCAAAGCGAAATCAAGGGCATGAGCCAGCGCGGCGGTTCCGTCACCAGCGACGTCCGGTTCGGCCCAAACGTTCTCAGCCCCATGGTGCCAGCCGGCGAGGCCGATTTCCTGGTCGTGCTCGAACCCAGCCAGGTCGAACCCAGCCGGTTTTGGCTCCGGCCCGGCGGAGTGCTCATCACTCCCGATGCCGTGGACCCGCACAACTTGCCCAACCGGAAGAGCCTGAATGTGGCGCTGCTGGGAACGCTCAGCGCCCACCTTCCCCTTGCCGAGGAATGCTGGCTTGACACGCTTCGAGCCGCCTTTCCGGAATCGTTCTTTGAAGCCAATCGAACCGCTTTCCTTGCCGGACGTCATTCGAATCCTCCCAAACCATCCCCATGAAAGACAACGCCCTTCCACCCTTTCATCCGGCCAGCGCGACGGATTTCCTGCCGCTGCCACAACTGCGTGATATCCAACTCGCCCGCCTCAAGGCAATGGTGCAACGGGCCTACGACCGCGTCGCATTGTTCCGCAAGCGAATGGAGGAACGTGGTTTGACCCCGGCAGATCTGAAATCTCTGGAGGACATCGCGGACCTGCCATTCACGGTGAAGTCGGATCTGCGCGATTCCTACCCGTTCGGCCTCTTCGCGAGCCCGCTGGAGGAGATCGTCCGGTTCCACGCTTCGAGCGGCACCACGGGCAAACCCATTGTCGTGGCCTACACCAGGGAAGACCTTGCCGCATGGTCGCAGGCCATGCTGCGGAGCTTCGCCGCCTGTGGCGTTCACCAAGGCGACATCATTCAGAACGCTTACGGGTACGGGTTGTTCACCGGCGGCTTGGGTGCGCACTACGGCGCCGAAGCCTTGGGAGCGAGCGTGATCCCGATTTCGGGCGGCAATACTGAGCGCCAGATTATGGTGCTGAAGGATTTTGGCGTGACGGTCATTTGCTGCACGCCGAGCTACTTCCTTCACTTGATCGAGCGCGCCGGCGAACTGGGCGTCGATATCAAGGATCTGCCGCTGCGCACGGGGGTATTCGGAGCTGAACCATGGACCGAGAACATGCGGCAGCGAATCCAGGCCGACAGCGGCATCAAGGCTTACGATATCTACGGGCTTTCGGAGATTTGCGGACCCGGTGTCGCCATGGAATGCGTGCACCAGGCCGGCCCCCACATCTTCGAAGACACTTTCTACCCGGAGATTATCGATCCCGAGACCGGCCATGTGCTTCCCGATGGGGCGGAAGGCGAGTTGGTGCTCACCACGCTGTGCAAGCAGGCCATGCCCATGATCCGGTATCGCACACGCGATATCACTTCCTTAGCCTCTGAGCCGTGCGCCTGCGGCCGGACTTTGCGCCGCATCTGCCGGATTGCACGCCGCAGCGACGACATGCTCATCATCCGCGGCGTCAACCTGTTCCCGTCGCAGATCGAGGCGGCGTTGCTCAAAGTGGAAGAGACGTTGCCGCACTACCAGATCATTGTCGATCGCAAGCGTGGTTTGGACACGCTGGAAGTCCAGGTGGAAGTGACCGCCGAAACGTTCTCCGACACCGTGGGTGGCCTGGAGAAGCTCCAGCGCAAGCTGGCTCAATCGATCGACAGCATCACCGGAATCCACGCCGACATCCACCTCGTTGCACCGCACACCATCCAGCGCAGCGAAGGAAAAGCAAAACGTGTGGTGGACAAACGCAAACTCTGACCCCGAACGACCAAGACTATGACCCTGAAACAACTGTCCGTCTTCCTGGAGAACAAACCGGGCGCGGTCAGCCGTCCGTGCCGCATCCTGTCGAAGGCGGGTATCAATATCCAAACGTTCGCCCTCGCGGACACGCAACAGTTCGGCATCCTGCGGTTGGTCGTGCACGAGTGGGAGAAGGCTAAAGAGGTCCTCGAGAAGAACGATTTCGCCGTGCGCGTGACCGAGGTCGTGGCCCTGGAGATCCCTGACCGGCCCGGAGGGCTCGCGGACGTGTTGGAGGTCATCGAGCAAGCCCACGTTAACGTCGAGTACATGTACGCCTTCACCGCCAAGCATGACGGCAAAGGCCTGATCATGTTCCGGTTTGACCAACCCGAAGCGGCCATCGCCAAACTCCAGGCCTGCAAGTTTAACACCGTCGGGACCGCGGAGCTATTCAAGCGGCTCGCCAACTGACGCTCATCCCGTTGCCCATGGACGCTCTCCGAAAGCTCCTCGACCAGGACCGCTATGCGAACGAGTCCGGCGTGCGGCTCGTGTCTGTCTCGCCCGGTCACGCCGTGGCGGAGATGACGCTGACGCCCCGGCATTGGAACGGAATTGGCAACGCTCAAGGCGGCGCGATCTTCACGTTGGCCGATCTCGCGTTCGCGGCTGCCTCCAACTCGCACGGCACCATCGCGGTGGCGGTCAACGTCAGCATTACCTTCATGAAAGCGGCCAAAGAAGGCACGCTTCGGGCCGAAGCGAAAGAGCTTTCGAAAAACTTCAAGCTCGGTGCCTATACCGTCGAGGTGAAAGATGAAGCCGGGGACCTGATTGCCATTTTCCAGGGGCTCGCTTACCGCAAACAGGACAAGATTCCCGCTGCCTGAGCCATGCTCCGTTATCGAAATTGCGGATGCTGCTGGAGGCGGTCCCATGTTTCCCCTGCAAGCGGGGCCTGCCGATAGACCGGCTTGATCAGCGGCTCCGCGCTGGAGGAATGTCGTGCCCGCTCCAGCCAGCGGCGGTCCAGAAGGCTCTCAATGAGAGCAGGAGTGTTCGCGGCGACCGTCGTTTCCTCCTTATCGCCAGTGGCATGTCCTTTCCCGACAAAGAACCCCGCCATCAAGAGCGTGACGCGAAGCATGGTGCTCCGCGAATACGTGGGTAGGGCGCAGGGCCGGTGGCGCTCCAGCAATTGGTAGAGCCGTCCAAACAACGGCAGAGTCCACATGGCTGGGTTTGCGGCAGGGGAATAAGCGTCAAAAAGGATTGCGTGCGGTTTGGGCAATCTCTCTGCAGCGGCAGAGCGAAGGAACTCCGGAAAATCACTCAGACGCAGTTCCCAGTTCACACTACGCCGGCCATCTAAAAACGAAAGCGGCTTATCTGGCGCGGCCAGAAATGCGGAGAGACGGCCTTCATATCCATCGAGGTACGGAAAGGCGGCGGCATGACGCAGGGCAAATCGGAGCGGTTCCAGCGTGTGATCGAAGCTGACGACGCGAACGTTACAAGGCACCTCGCAGGTTGCCCGAAGCACAACCAGGGGGTTTGCCGCGGCTCCCAGGCCGATGTCCCATACCACAAATTCACCCTCATGCCGGCGCATGCGTTCAACCAACCGCAACTGCCGCACGCACAACGCTTCCGCTTCCGCCGCGGGGCCAATGACCGGGTGGAACGTTTCGCCATGCACCAGGGACCGAATGCTATGCGCACCGCTGGCCAGGCGGACGAGTTCATAGGAAGCATGAGCCTGCACGATGCTAGCGTGCCAAAGCGCGCTCGCGGGTTCGAATGAAATTTGCAGGCGTCTGCGTTAGGCGGCGGCGCATTTGGCTGCTTCGAGATCTTCCTTGCGCTGGCGCATGCTCCTGAAGAACTCAAACCCCTCGCGGCAGCGGCGGACAAAGACGTCTTTGTCCTCGAGCATGGTCTTGATGATCCGCAGGATGGGCTTTGGCCGAAGATAGTAGGCCCGGTAAAAGCGGTCGACAGCCTCGAAGATCGCCTCTTTGCTCAGGCCAGGATATTCGAGCGCGCTCTGCTGGAAACCATCGTTCTCCACGAGATCGGTCTTGTCCTTCTTGACGAACCAGCCGTTCTGGCGTGCCATTTCGAAAAGTTCAGTGCCGGGGTAAGGCGCGGCGAGACTGACCTGGAGGCTGAAGAGGTCGAGCTCCTGCGCGAACCGGATGGTATTTTCGATAGACTCTTGGGTTTCAATCGGCAGCCCGAGGATGAACGTCCCATGGATGACCACGCCCGCCTGGTGACAGGCCCTCGTAAACCGCCGCATCTCCTCCAGACTGACGCCCTTCTTGATCCGCCTTAGAATGTTCTCATTGCCGCTCTCGTATCCTACCAGAAACAAGCGCAAGCCGGAGTCCATAAACGACTTGACGGTATCATACTCGAGGTTGGCGCGGCTGTTGCAGGACCAGGTCAGGCCCAGCGGCGCCAGCTTTCTCGCAATCTCGCGCGCACGGGGCAGGTTCGCGGTGAACGTGTCGTCGTCGAAGAAGAACTCCTTGACCTGCGGAAAGAGCGTCTTCATGTAAGCCATTTCGTCCGCCACGTTCTGCGGAGAGCGAACACGGTATTTGTGTCCGCCGATGGTCTGCGGCCAAAGACAGAAGATGCACTGCGCAGGGCAGCCCCGGCCCGTGTAAAGACTCACGTAAGGGTGCAGGAGGTACCCGATGAAGTATTTCTCGATCTGGAGGTCGCGCTTGTAGACGTCCGCTACCCAAGGCAGCACGTCCATATTCGTTATCAACTCGCGTTCGGGGTTATGGCGGATCTTGCCCTGCCTATCCCGAAAAGAGAGCCCGGCGATCGTCTCCAGCGGGCGGCCTTCAGCAACTTCTTTGCAGGTGAAATCGAATTCTTTTCGCCCGACCCAATCGATGGCTGGCGAGGCCTTGAGCGTTTCGGTGGGCAGCACGGCGGCATGGGCTCCGACAAAGCCGATCCGGATCTCAGGCCGCTGTTGTTTAATGGCTTCGGCAACTTTGCAGTCGTTCTTCAACGACGGCGTGCTGGTGTGGATGATGACGTGATCGAACACTTTCGCCCGGCGCAAGCACTCCTCTTGCCCGATCTCATGCGGCGGACAATCAAGCAGGGTGGCGCCCGGAACCAGGGCCGCCGGTTGCGCCAGCCAGGTAGGATACCAAAAGCTGGTCACTTCGCGCCGCGCCTGGTATCGTGAACCCGCGCCGCCGTCAAAGCCGTCAAATGAGGGGGGCGATAGGAACAAAGCGCTCATGGAACGACTTCCGGTCTATGGCACCTTCGTGGGGTCCGCGAGCTTCGCTGGAATTGGCCTTGGCACTTGCGCAACTTTGCCGGACCCGCAACCTGCCGGAGGCTGGAGTTGGCCTGGTCCCGGCTTGATCGCTGCCCGAGCGTCTGCAAGGTGGCCTTTTCCTATGGAAAAGCCGTTAAACACCTGGATTTTGGCGCCTTCGCGAACCGGTTTGGGCCGCGGGGCAAAGTTGTATCGGAAATTCTTCCAATGATCGCCCCGCTGGTAATTGGTTCCCAAAGCGCCGCTGGGGTCGTAGCCACAATGCACCATGCAGTTCTCACACCGGGGATCGCGAGCCACCCCGTTGACCACGCCGTACTTGTTCCAGTCTACTTTCTCCAGCATCTCTTGGTAACTGGGGTAATGACCGTCGGTCATCAGGTAACAGGGCGCCTTCCAACCCCGGACGTTGCGCGTCGGAATCGCCCATGCCGTGCAGGTCAATTCGCGCTTCCCCGCCAGAAACTCCTGGTAAACCGGCGTGCCAAAGATGGTAAAACGCCGACCCCACTCTTCGATGCGCGCAAACTTCTGCCGCGTCATGGCCCGTGTCAGGAAGAATTCCTCCGGGTTCTTTCCCAGCCGCTTGACCATGTCTTTCTTGGCGGCATCGAAATCGTATCCCGGCGAGATGGTGTGCCCGTCGATTTCAAGCGAGGAGAAGAACTCGAACATCTGTTCGATCTCCCGGACATCGGTCTCCTTGTACACCGTGGTATTGGTGGCAACCTGGTATCCTAAGATCTTCGCCATCCGGATCGCCGCGACACATTCCTTGAAGACACCTTCGCGCTCGACGATGAGGTCGTGGGTGTATTCGAGTCCATCGACGTGAACATTCCAGTAGAGCCACTTGTTCGGTCGAATGACCGGCTTGTCGCTGGCAACTGGGCTCGCATTGCGAATGGCATCGGCCTCGTTCACCGTGATGAGTTCCTGGGCCAACAGGGCCGCGAGCTTCGGCTCGAGCTTCGGCGTGTAAATGTGCGCAAGGTACTCACGAAGCTTCTTGCGCATGAAGACCCCGTTTGTGCAGATGTAAACCACCCGCCCCTGCTTGAGCAATCCCTCCACCAATTCGTCGATCTTCGGGTAGATCAGCGGTTCACCGCCGCAGACCGAGACCATGGGAGCGTTGCATTCGTTCGCCGATGCCAGACAATCCTCCAGGCTCATCACGTCCTTCAGGCTGGTCGAATACTCCCGAATACGGCCGCAACCCGTGCACGTCAGGTTGCAGGTGTGGAGCGGTTCGAGCTGCAGCACCATCGCAAACTTCGGCGTCTTCCGAAGCTTATGTTTGATGATGTGTGCGGCAATTTTCGCGGTGAGTGCTAGCGGAAATCGCATAATTCCTTGAGTTTTTTGCTACAGAATCGGACTTCGTGCCGGCACGGTGCCTGGGCCCCCGACCCCCGGGGTTCCGGATGCGCTTCTCAACTTTTCCTCCTTCGTGCAGGCGGCATTGTCTGCTATGACGCAGCCCTGAGTCTCTCCCATCACCCTCCCATTACAAGGGCTGCTGCGCGTCGGCAGGGTGCGCCGCAGTCATCGATTGCGCGTCAGCCGCCAACGCCGCAGCGGCTGGGACTTCCGGCATGTTCTTTCCCAGACCCGGCAGCAGGAACATCGCCGGAGAAACGCTGGGCGAAGCGGTAAAGCCACCGCAACCGGCCGTCAACAGCGGGAGCAACGGGAGGATGAAGACCCAACCCCGATTCCAGTTCAATCTCACAGGTGCAACTATAGGCGTTGGCCCTTTCTTGGCAATCACATTTGCCGATCTGAGCCGGAAACCGGGCGGACCCGCCTGCCTGAAATGAGATCACCCCGGAACAGGATTGCGCGCACTGCGCCCTTGAACCTCGCGTTGCGCAAATAGTTGGTAATCAAGCCAACCATTTTGAGGTTCATGGGCAGAATCGCTGAGTTCACCGAACCCTGTTGGTGACAATTTGTCAGCACTCAGGCAAGCTCTTGATTTCCAGAAGGATAGCGTCATTCTACGCCTCTTCCAAGCCGACACTCCGACAGGCGTCCTTCGCCGAAGGGCGTGCTCAACCCCGCGTCGAATGGGGGGCACAAATTCCCCCAATCGAGGAAGATCGCGGGCCACCCGCCAGAAACCGAGGTTTGACCGCCGGTCACGACTGAGCTAAAACCACTCATGGCCAGTGAGCAAGCGATAGAAGTCGAAGGAACGATATCAAGCGTTCTGCCCGGGACGATGTTCCGCGTGAGGTTGGACAACCAGCACGAGGTCCTCGCCCACGTGTCGGGCAGAATGCGGAAACATTTCGTGCGCCTAACAGTCGGGGATCGGGTGCGGTTGGAGATGTCCCCTTATGACCTGAGCAAAGCGCGGATTACGTATCGCCTCCGTTAGCCAAAGCGCGCTCCTGCTTCTCAGTTTCTTCCCATAGAGGCGGGCGCCGTTTTCGGCAAGTCCCTTTCTGGAGGCTGGGTTCGCTCCAGGATCAGCTCGATATTCTCGAAGGAGTTTTCCAAGAGCGCCAAAGATCGCCGCTGCACTCGGTCCAACTGTTCAAACAGCTTGAGGTGTTTTCGCGCGACAGCGGGTTTGGTGGCATTCTTCTCGACCAGATCCCGAACCTCTCCCATCTCAGGCCAGAGATCCTCGGCCTTCCGGGCCGCGGCCATGCCCAACCGGAGGTTGGTTTCGATCAGCTTAATGAGCCGGGTGCGAACGGCCCCTTCTCGCGCCTCGGCTAGAACGACCACGAGTTCAGTTACAAACTCCTGCCTGAGCATGCTGGCTTGCCGATGGGTGTCGGCTTTCTGAATCCGCGTGCCCAAAGGCTGGGGGAAATTCGCGGGAATAGTTCGGGGTGCTAGCGCCATTTGAATACAAAGCGGCTCCCCCTCGGGAGCAGGATAACTCCTCCAGGCTCGGGATCTTGGCTGACAGGCGGAGTGGTCTGGGTATCATGCCTCGTCCGGGGCCCACTCCAGCGCCCGGTCCGGGTTTGCCTGGGCGCCCGCGGCAAGCGGTAAGCGCGACGCCGCAACAGGCTCTTTCGCTTGTAATTCGTGGGCTCTCGGATTGCTGTCATGCCTAACTCTCGCTTCGAACGCGCCCCCGGGCAAGCCACTCCCGGCAAATCCTGGGGTTACGGGACAATCCGGAACCCCAGGCGAACGGATTCGGTCCGGCTATTTGCGGCGCCGGGTGGTCATGCCTCCTTCGCCCACTGAGATGAGGACGGTATCCACATTCCCTTGAGCGTCCGGCTGGAACTCGCATTGCACATCGGTCGTTTTGGCAAAGAACTTGGTGGGGGACTCGGCAAACAGCACGAATCGCACGCCGTCCATGCGCAGGACGAGTTGATTGCGTTCGACGGTGAAAGTGACAAGGCTATTGCGATCGCGCTCATAGGTTCCCGCATAGCGGTTGAGCAATGCATTGCCATAGGTGAACTCGTTCTTGCCGGGTTTGCCAAGTTCGCGAACCCAGATGTTCCGGAATCGGACGGGATTCCCATGGTCCTGGAGTGAGATGGGCTGCTTTTCAGGGTGCGGACTGTAGGGAGCGCGCTCGAGCCAGGAGGTCGGGCCGGTCAGTTCGACGTTATGCTGGATCAGGACGCCATTATGGAAAACGGTCATCTTGGCGGGAGATTCGAGCCGCCCTTCCGAGTCGAACCGGGGAGCTGTGTAAAGAATATCGTAGGCCTGCCATTGCCCCGCCGGGCGCGAAGCATTGACCAAGGGGGGGTACTGGCCGTAAATCGAGCCTGCCGATCCATCGGCGTAGGTCGTGTTGCCGTCCGAATCGAGGACTTGCACCTCATACCGGTTCAGTCCGAGGAACACGCCGCTATTCCCGCGTCCCTGGCCCTGCCCTTCCACTGGAACCGGCGCGGCCCATTCCACATGCAGCTGGCAATCGCCAAAATTCTGCAGGGTGCGGATGTAACCGCTGCCTCTGACGCATTCCATATACCCATCCCTGACAATCCAGCGGGTCGGGCTGCCGTCCAGCGCGACCCATTGGGAAAGGTCCTTGCCGTCGAACAGAACGACGGCATCGGCGGGTGGACGGCCCGGTTGCTCCGCGGTGCTGAAGCTCCCTGGATCCACTCGCGGTGGCTGCGGGCGGGCACGGTCGTGCGCCAGCCAATTCGGATCGGGCTGAGCGAAGGCGAGCGGCCATTGGAGCGCCGCGCCGAAGGCGACAGCGAGCCAGCAGGCGCTTGGTGACGGGATACGGAAAGGATATCGTGTGTTGTTCATAACTCGAGTGTCGTGACGTTTTACTCCCCTCTCTCGGGCGGTTCAATCCGAACCTGTCCAAACGCAGCAATTCTAATTTTGCTCAAAAGGCATGGCCGGACCGCCGGGCCGGCCATTGGGCATAGGTAATTCCAATTACCCAGGGCGGGCCGAGGCCGTCCCGCCCTGCCATGAATTGCTGGTCCAAACGAAAAGCCGCTGCGGGCAGCGAAAACACCACCCGCAGCGGCAAGGTCCCTCCCGGTCAGCGCCAGAAGCTGGCGGGTTCTGAATGGATCAAGCCGCCCAACCGGGCCGATTGTTGCGCGAGACGAACTTGGCGGCATCCGGCAGGTTGGTGGATTGCATATGCGGTCCATCCCATTCCATGCGATGCCCTTCGCCCACGCGCAGGGCGATGCACCCCAGCAGGATGATTTCGGTGAGATACGCCGCGATATCGAAGTTCGAGAAGGCTGGCGTGCCTTCTTTCATCATCCGGAACCATTCCTGCATATGACCTGGCGAACGTGGAATGGTCTGTTCGACCGCTTTGCAGGCTTCGTGTTTGTCGCCGATGACATACTCCTCTTCACCTTTGAGCAGAGCATAGAACCGTGCGCCATAATCGTCTGGAGAGAACAACTTGCCCTTTTCTCCGATGATCAGGGCGCCGCTGCCCGGCAGATTGCCTGTCAGCGCGACGATTTCCTGGGTGACACTTGGGTCGGGCCGAATCGGCCTAAAGGCGTCGCCGGGGTTGCCGTCATACCACCAGAATTTCAGCGGCGGCAATCCTTCGCGTTCGGGGAATTCGAAACGAATTCTCGAGGTCTTGGGGAACGTCTCGGAGTAGATGCGCGAGGCCATTTCGCACTCCACAACGTTCGGGTAACCCAGCTTGAGGGCCCGGAAGGGCATATTGACGGTGTGGCAGGCCATATCGCCGAGGGCGCCTGTCCCGAAGTCGTACCAACCGCGCCAAGCAAAGCTGTGATAGACCCCCTTCTTGAAGGGGCGGTAGGCCGCCGGGCCGAGCCACAGATCCCAATCCACACCCGCAGGCACGGGATCTTCCCCTTCGGGCCGCTCGAGTCCTTGGGGCCAGATGGGGCGGTTGGACCAGACATGCAGTTCGAGCGGTTTGCCGATCACCCCGGCCTGCACGACTTCAATCGCGCGGCGGAGGCCGTTTTCGGCGCTTCCCTGGTTGCCCATCTGGGTGGCCAACTTCTTCTCCACCGAGAGTTCCCGCATCATGCGAGCCTCACGGACATTCTGGGTGAGAGGCTTTTGGCAGAAGACGTGTTTGCCCATCTTCATCGCGCGGAGGGAGGAGACCCCATGGTTATGGTCGGGGGTGGAGACGGTGACGGCGTCGATCTCATTCCCCATTTCGTCCAGGAGCTTCCGGTAATCCCGGTACTTCTTCGCGTCCGGGAATCGTTGGGCTTTCTTGTTTAGGGTTCCTTCATCGATATCGCAAAGCGCGACGATCGTTCCGCCACAGCGAGCCGCGTCATTCGAGTCGCTGTCGCCTTTCCCGCCCACCCCGATGCACGCAATATTGATGCGATCATTGGCGCCGAGGACTTGGCCGACGTAGGGGAAGGCCAGCGTGGCGCCCACGGCTGCGGTGGTGCGTGTCAGGAATTGGCGGCGGGTTAGGGAAGTATTAGCTACTTTGTGCATAGGCTTATGTTGAACTCTGGCAGTTTTACTTTCGCTAAGGATGAAACCTGACTCTGGGCCAGTTTTCAAGACGTGTTTCTCTCAGACGCACGAACCCATTCCGGTGTTCACCCCGGGCGGGACGCCCCTGGCTGGGCTCTCGGGATTCCCGCCTACTTCGCCATGACCATCTCGGTCGCGTCGTCCCGGCCGTCGGCGGTCATGGAACCGTTGCCGTTTCCATGGCCGTTGGACGCACCGTTGCCTGGGCTCACAGGAGTGTGCATTCTCGCTTCCGCGGGAGGGGCTGTCTCGCGCGTGGGCGCTTCGTCGTTGGCTTTGTGGAACTTCACACTCACGATCTTGCTGACGCCATGTTCTTCCATCGTCACGCCATACAAGACGTCCGCCATGCCGATGGTTCGTTTGTTATGCGTGATAATGATGAATTGCGAGTTCTCCAGGAACCGCTGCAGGATGCGAAGGAACCGGTTGATGTTCGACTCGTCCAGCGGCGCGTCCAACTCGTCCAGCACACAGAACGGGCTGGGCTTCACTTGGTAAATCGAGAAGAGCAACGCCACCGCCGTCATGGTTTGTTCACCGCCGGAAAGCAGCGAGATGCTTTGCAGTTGCTTGCCGGGCGGGCGCGCCACGATATCAATGCCGCTTTCCAGAACGTCTCCTTCATCCACCAGGATGAGGTCGGCTTTGCCGCCCCCGAAGATCTCGACGAACATGGTGCGGAAATTGTCGCGGATCTTCTCGAACGTTTCGGTGAACATCTGGCGGGTTTGCCCGTTGATCCGGTTGATCACCTCGAGAAGCTGGGTCTTGGCCTGGGTAAGGTCATCGTGCTGCGACGTCAGGAACTGGTAGCGCTGCTCAGTCTCCTCGTATTCTTCGATGGCCACCAGGTTCACCGGCCCCATCTCGTCCAGACGCTTCTGCAGGGCCGCCACTTGCTCCGCCACCGCATCCCAATCCGTGGCCGCTCCGCTGGCGGCCATCTCCTCCGGGGTGAGCGTCTGGATCCGGGGCGGTCCTTCGGTGGCAATGGTGATGGTGATACACTCACTGCGAACCTCGTCGATGTTGACCTGGTACTTCTCTTGCACCCGGTCGCGCAGGTTCTGGAGCGCCACCTGTTTCTGGGCCAGCTCGATTTCCACGCTCCCGCGCTGTTGCTGGAGCCCTTCCAGGGCTCGGCGCTGGGTTCGCACATCTTCTTCCCGGGTGGCAATATCCTGTTCGCGCGACTCTTTTTCGCCGAGGAGCTCCGCCAAGCGCCCGTTCACTTGCTCGCGCTCATGGTTCAGCGATTCAATCCGGCGGCGTGATTCCTCCATCTCGCCCTCGAATCGCGCGCGCCGCTCGATGAACGACGCGGTTTCAGCCCGGCGCCGTTCCAGCAATTCCCCGAGTTCCCGCACGCGATGCTGCAGCGATTCTTTCTGTTGGCGGAAGGAAGCGCAAAGTTGCTCCTCGGAGGCGAGGGCGACTTTGACCTCGGTGAGGGCGGTGTTCGCGGCGTCCCGCTGCTGGCGAAGCGTATCGAGGGCTGTGTTCGCCTCGCTGACCTGCCGTTGCAGGGCTTGGTCGCGGCTGTCCAGTTCCGTGGCGGTTTGGGCGAGCCCGTCGCGCTTTTCCTGCCCTTCCTGATCCTGGTCCGCGAGGCTCTGGATCTCATAGACCACGGTGTCCACCTTCTGGTGCAGCATGCGGAGGGATTGCTGCAACGCCTTGAATTCCCCTTCCTGGCTCGCGATGGCCACCTCGCGGGTTCTCAGCTCCGTTTGGGCCTCCTGCAAACCGGCCGCCAACGCGGTTTGTTCGCTTTGCAGCGCCCCCTTTCGGCGGCTCGCTTCCTCCAGTTCCGCCTGGAGTTGCTCGATGCCGCGGCGGAGGTCATCAATCTGGTTCTTGCGCGCCAGGGCCGAGACCGAGTTTTGGGACGATCCATTGGCGCTCCCACCCGTGAACACGCCATGCCGGCTGAGGAGTTCGCCATGAAGCGTCACGAAATCGAACTGTTCCCGATGCTCGCGCCAGGCCGCCTCGGCGCTGGGCAAGTCGGGCACGATCCATGTCGTGCGAAGCAACCGTGATAAGAGCGGGCGGACGGCTTCGTCGCTTTCCACCACGGCCAGGGCCGCGGTGCCTGCGCTCGGCTGCGGAGCGCCATTGAGTCCCGGCTCCGGATGCCCATTGCACAAGCCGAGAGCCGCGATGCTGGCCCGGCCTTTCTTCCGGGCGCTCAGATCCGCCAGGATGGCCTGCGCGCTTTCCGGTTGCTCTGTCAGGACCAGCTGCAAGTGATGGCCCAGGGCCGATTCCACCGCCGAAATATACTGGTCCGGCACACGAATGCGGTCCGTGAGCGAGCCCAGCACGTTCTGGGCGCCTTTCAATACCGCCAACGTTCCCGCGCTGAATCCTTCGTAATCGGTCTGCAGCTGCTCGAGCAAATTCAGGCGCGAACGGTTCTCCGCCTGCTTGCGCAGCAAGTCATCCTGGACCCGGGCAGCCTGGGCGAGTTCCTCCTGGACCTGGCGCAACCGTTGCTGGCGTTCCTCGACCGTGCCCCGCGACACCAAAATCGTCTCTTTCTCGGCCTGAACTCCCGCGGAGAACTCCTGCAAACGCACTTCCATCCGGGTGCGCTCTTCCTCAAGCTGGATCTTCTCCGCCGAGAGCTTCTCCAAGCGCACGATGTTGCCTTGTTTCTGCAGATCGAGGGCCGTGATCTCGTTGCGCAACCGCGTGAGTTGCTGGGCGGCGGCAAACGCTTCCGCCTGGGCCGTGCGCAACGCTTGCTGCCGCTCGGCCAGGCTCTGCTCGATCTGTTGCACCGCTTCCCGCCGGCTTTGCAGCGTTTCCCGGTGCCCGGCGAGGGCAGTGCTCGAGGCGTCCAGCCGGCCGGTCACCGCCGCCTCTTCCTGCTCCGCGGCCGCTTGGCGTTCCTGGGCCTGCGCGATATCGCTGAGCGCTTGCGCATTCTGGGCGTCCAACTCGCGCAATCGCTCCTGGTTAAACTGGATCGAACCTTCGTGGCGCTCGATCTGGCCCTGCAACTCGTGCGCGCGCTGCTGGACCTGCTGGATGTTCTGCTCCAGTTCGGAGAGCAACGACCGAAGTTGCCCGATCTGATCCTCGCTCTGCAGCAACGTGTCTGAGGCGGCCCGAATGCTCTCCTGGACGCTGGCCAGCAGCGCTTCCCGCGACTGGATCTCGCCTTGGGCGACGTCGAACTGGTGCCGCGCCAGTTGCGTGTCCAGGTGCCGCAGCTCCATCATGAGCTGTTTGTAACGCCGCGCCTTGCCCGCCTGACGCTGAAGCGATCCGATCTGCCGCTTGACTTCCTTGATCAGGTCGGTGACGCGAAGGAGGTTCTGCTCCGTGCTTTCGAGCTTCCGCAACGCTTCCTTCTTCTGGACTTTGAACTTGGTAATCCCGGCCGCTTCTTCAAACACCAACCGCCGATCCTCCGGTTTGCTCGAGAGGATCTGGGTGATGTTGCCCTGGGCCATGATGCTATAGCTGGTCCGCCCAACCCCCGTTCCCATGAACAGTTGCTGGATATCCTTGAGCCGGCAGGGGGTCTTGTTAATGAAATACTCGCTGCCGCCATCCCGGAAAACGCGGCGCGTAATCGTCACTTCGTTAAAGCCCATCTCGACGCCAGCCGCGCGCAATTGGTCGCTCTCCACATCGCCGATGGTCAGGGAGACTTCGGCCATCCCCAGCGGCTTGCGACCGTCTGTGCCATTGAAGATCACGTCCGCCATCTCGCCCCCGCGCAGCGCCTTGGCGGATTGCTCGCCCAACACCCAGCGCAACGCATCGGAAATATTGGATTTGCCGCAGCCGTTCGGGCCGACGATGGCTGTGACGCCCGGGAGGAAATTCAGCGCCGTCTTGTCCGCAAAGGACTTGAATCCCAACGCCGTCAGGTTCTTCAGGTACATGACAAATGCAGGGAACTGGAAACGTGCCTGGAAGTAAAGCCAAAAACCACTACATCATGGGTCATGACCCACCGCAGACACCACTAATTGAAGCCGCATGTGCATTTGTCAAAGCCACTTTAGACCCTCGCCGACCTTAGTCAATAGCCCGATTTTCCTCAAAAATGAACCTCACTTTCCTGAGATTTAACCGCCAGGACAACCGGTCGCCCCGCGTACCTCCTCCCCGGCTACTTTGGCAATCTCCTTATGCCAACTTGGCAGTCGCTTATATCAACGAGGTAGAGCGAGTCGCTCGGTCGACCGCCGTTGCTGGCTTCCTCTTAAGATACAGAGAAAGCAACGGCGGTCGACGGAGCGACTCGCCCTACCGCTCACGCCCAGAAGAACTCCTGCCTCCGGACGGCGTCCGGGTTCTCTCCATCTTCCATCCGGTCGTCACTCGGTCGTCACTCGGTCATCACCCGTAGATGACTCGTGCGCGCACGGGTGATCTACGGGTGATCTACGGGTGATCTACGGGTGATCTACGGGTGATCTACGGGTGAACCCCGGACACACCGCGGTCGGGTGGCGGTTGAAAGGGACTTGCGGGAAAGTCCAGAAGGCAGATCGGCCAGACTCAAAACGGCCTGTTGGAACGAATTGCGCCCGTCTTCATGAACACGGCGGTTCAGCGCCGGTGTTCCGGGGTCCAACCGAGCGTTTATACCTTTCGAAAGAACGCCCATAATTACAATGGCACCGCTCGGGCCTTGCTTAGTCTAATGACCGGCAGCATTCTGCTGGACAGCCGTATCGGGAACCAGGGATCAGCTCCAGCTGAAACGTTCATATGAATCGATTCTGTGTCGTGCTCGCAACCCTGACCGTCGCATGGCCCGGGTTCTCCCAACTTCATGCCCTTGAACTGACAGGCAGCGACCTTGGCGCCTCCTCCGTCCCGGGAAGCCTCCAGACCAACACCGCGGGCGCCCTCGTCCTGACCGGCGGTGGCGGCGTGCTTGGCCTCCGCAGCGACCAGGGCTACTTCGCCTGGCAGCAGCGCGCAGGCGACTTCGACATTGCCGTCCGGGTGGAGTCCCTCTCGGCCCCGGATGTCTACGGCCGCGGCGGCTTGATGGTCCGAGAATCCCTCGAGCCGAGCGGCATTTCGGCAGGGGTGATGGCCACGCCGAGCGTCGCCGGGATTCTTTTCCAAGCTCGCGAAACCACCGGAGCCGCGGCGCGCCAGCGGGGGGCCTACCCGGCCGGTTACCCGAATGCGTGGCTCCGTTTGAAGCGTGAAGGCGAGTTGATCACGGGTGCCGCGAGTGCCGACGGCCGCCACTGGACATTCCTTGACAGCACGAGGTTGGCGACCCCGACCCTTTACCTTGGCCTGGTGGTGCTGAACTGGTCCAGCAATGCGCCCATCAGCGCGGTCTTTGCCGACTGGGGCGATGCGCAAGGGCTGATCGAGCCGGCCACCACGCCGTTCATGGAGCTTCCCGGTCCGTCCAGCCGGCGAACCGGGCTGGTGATTTCTGAGATCATGTTCCATCCCGCTCCCCGTTCGGACGGACGGGATCTCGAATTTGTCGAGGTGTTCAATTCTCAAGGCATTTTCGCGGACATCAGCGGCCACCGGTTGACGGGCGCGTTGGAATTCACTTTTCCGGAGGGGACGATATTGCCGGCAGGCGGATTCGTGGTGGTGGCGCGAGTGCCGGAAGATGTTCGGGCGGTCTATGGGCTGACGAACGTTCTGGGCGGGTATCCGGCCGGGATGGACGACCGCTCAGGTGTGGTGCAATTGCGCACGCGAATCGACGCGGTCCTCCAGGAAGCGGCTTACGACACCGATGCCGAATGGCCGGCCGCCGCGGACGGTGCAGGCCATTCCCTGGTGCTATCGCGCCCGTCTTATGGCGAACGGGATCGTCGGGCGTGGTCGGCAAGCGGCCGAAAAGGCGGTTCACCAGGAGCCTGGGACAGCCCGGTGGTCGAACCGCTCAGCCAGGTGGTGATCAACGAACTCAGGGCACGATCGCGCGCGCCGGACCTGGATTACATCGAGCTTTACAACCGCGGCACCGAGGCGGTCGATCTCGCCGGGGCTTGCCTGAGCGACAGTCCCGGCCGCGCCAAGTTCCGCATCCCTCAAGCAACCGTGATTGCGCCAGGCGGCTTCCTTGTGTTCGACGAAAACCAGCTCGGCTTCAAGCTGAACGCCGGAGGTGACACCGCCTGGTTTACCGCGCCCGACAACGTCCGCGTGATCGATGCCGTGCGATTCGAAGCGCAGGCGCTCGGAGCGGCTCAAGGCCGGTGCCCGAATGGCGCCCCCAGCGTCCGCACCCTTGCCCGCGCCACGCCGGGAGCGGCCAATTCCGGTCCGCTATTGAACGACGTGGTCATCAACGAGCTGATGTTCCATCCGATCTCCGAGAACGACGATCACCAGTATGTGGAGTTGCACAACCGGGGGACGGTGGCGGTGAACCTGGCGGGATGGCGGTTTACAGCGGGGATCGACTTCACGTTCCCAACGGGGGTGACACTTCCCGCGGGTGGGTATCTGGTCGTGGCAAAGAAGGCCGCTGAATTGCGGGCGCGCTATCCGGACCTGACAGCCCAAACGTGCGTCGGCGATTTCCCGAGCACACTCTCGGGGCGGGGGGAACTGGTGGTTCTGTCCCGGCCGGAAAGCGTCAACGACGGGGGGCAGGCGAGCACGGTGTGGGTTGAGGTTTCGCGGGTCAGGTACGCCGACGGAGGGCGCTGGGGCCGCGATGCCGATGGCGGAGGAAGCAGTCTGGAGCTGATCGATCCGCGCTCGGATCCGACGCTGGCCGCCAACTGGGCTGACAGCGACGAGTCGGCCAAAGGCGAATGGACGCTCATCGAGCACACGGGCGTGCTCGACCTTGGAAATGCCCAATACGGCCCGAGCCAGTTGCACATCCTGCTCGAGAACGTCGGTGAATGCCTCGTGGACAACGTCGAAGTCATCGGGCCGGCGGGGACGAACATGGTCGTGAACGGCAACTTCGAAAACGGGATCACCGGTTGGACGCCGCAGGGCAGCCATCGCGGATCCACTGTCGAAAGCGGCACCGGGATCGACGGCAGCCAATGCCTGCACGTGCGCGCGGAGAGCCGCGGCGATCCGGGAGCGAACCGAATCCGGGTGAACGTCGCCACCGGGCTGCGCGAAGGCCAAACCGCGACCCTCCGCGCCTGGGTGCGCTGGCTGCAGGGTTCACCGGAAATACTGGTGCGTTTGCGCGGGAACTACCTTGAGGCGGCTGGCCAGATGCGACTTCCCAGCGCGCTGGGCTCTCCGGGACGTCGGAACAGCCGGGTCGTGCCCAATGCGCCGCCGGCGATTTACGACGTCGCGCATGGACCGGTGCTGCCGGCTGACGGCCAGCCCGTGGTGGTCACAGCCCGCGTGCATGACACGGATGGACTGAGCACGCTCGTCTTGCGATACCGGGTGGATCCCTCGACGAACCTCGTGGAGGTGGCCATGGCCGATGATGGCACGGGCGGCGACGCTGTGGCGGGGGACGGCCTTTTCAGCGGGACCATTCCGGGCGAGGTGGGCAAGTTGGTCGCGTTTCACCTGGTGGCTACGGACCGCGCGGCGGCGGCTGCATCCGCGACGTTCCCGTCAACTGCGCCGGAGAGGGAATGCCTCGTGCGCTTCGGTGAAACGCAGTTCGGAGGCACGTTCGGCACTTACCGGATCTGGATGACGCAGGCGACACGCTCCCTTTGGACAAGTCGCGAAAAGCTGAGCAACGCGCCGTTGGACGTGACGTTCGTTTACGGGGACCAACGCGCGATCTACAACGCCGGATCCTACTACGCAGGCAGCCCGTTCGTCAGCGGAGGCTACACCGGGCCGACCGGAGCGCTCTGTGGCTATGTGGTGCATCTGCCGGCGGATGACCGGTTCCTGGGCGCCACGGAGATGAAGCTCGACTGGCCGGTGCGGGATCCCTCGCTGCAGTGCGAGCAAGTCGCCTACTGGATGGCGGATGAACTCCGGATCCCGAGCAACCACCGCCGGTTCGTTTACCTCTTCGTCAACGGCAGTCGCCGGGCCGCGCTTTACGAAGACGCTCAGCAGCCGAATTCGGATATGGTCGCGCAGTACTTCCCGGACGACGAGGAAGGCGACCTCTACAAAATCGATGACTGGTTCGAATTCGATAACGGGGCGTCAGGCTTCGTGAACATCGATGCGACCTTGGACGACTTCACAACTGCCGGGGGTGAAAAGAAGTTGGCCCGATACCGTTGGAACTGGCGCAAACGGGCGGTGAAGGAATCGGCGAGCGATTACCGCAGTTTGTTTGCCCTGGTGGACGCCATTCAAGATCCGTCGTTCGACGGTTTCACCCAAAAGGTCGAATCCAACCTGGATGTGGAAGAGTTCCTGCGCATTATCGCCTTCGAGCATCTCGTCGGGAATTGGGACAGCTTTGGGTATAGCCGCGGCAAGAACATGTCCGCTTACCGGCCCAAGCGGGGCAAATGGAACCTGATCACCTGGGACATCGATTTCGTCCTCAGCGCGCAAGGGGATCCGGCGGACTCGTATCTGTTTGGGACGATTGACCCTGCGGTCAGCCGGATGATGTACCATCCTCCGTTCCAGCGGGTGTACTTCCGAGCGATGTCTGACGCCGTGAACGGGCCGCTGCAAGCGTCGAAGTTCGGCCCGGTGCTCGCCGCCAACTACGCTTCGTTCCAGAATAACGGCGTCACCGCCTCTGGCATCACCGGGGGCAGCAATTATCTGTCCGCCCGCGCGAGATCCATTCAGTCGCAACTGAACGACGTCAGCAGTGCGTTCACCATCGCGGCGACGGGAAATTCGATCACGACCTCGAATAACCTCTTCATCCTTCAAGGTACGGCGCCGGTGCAAGCGCGCGAAATTACCGTCAATGGGGTTGCCTACCCCATCCGCTGGCTGGAGGTCACGCGATGGGAGATGACCGTTCCGTTGACCGCGGCCTCGAACCGTCTGGAGGTTGCCGCGACGGATTCCCTCGGGCGGGCCGTGGGAACGGCGAAGACGCTCAACGTGCGATTCACGGGGGAAGCGGACAAACCCGAGGAGAGCGTGGTGGTCAACGAAATCATGTTCCGGCCCGAGGTGGAGGGCGGCGAGTATATCGAATTGCTTAACGCCTCGACCTCCACCACGTTCGACCTGACGGATTGGCAGGTGAATGGGCTCGACTTCACGCTTCCGCGAGGGACGTTGCTCGAAGCTGGCGGGTTCCTGGTGATTGGGCGGGATCCGGCAGCGTTCTGGGAGGCTTATGGCCCGGAGGTTACGCCGGTAGGATGGTTCAACGGCACGCTGTCGACGCAAGGAGAAACGCTCCGGCTCATTCGACCCGGGGGTGTTCAGCAGGATGTTATTGTTTCGGAAGTGGCATATGGCGCCGGTCTTCCCTGGCCCCAGGCCGCGACCCAAGGCGGCGTTTCCCTTCAACTCCGTGATCCCACGCACGACCAAAGCCGAGCGGGTAATTGGGGAGTCCGCCTGCCCGAAGCGCCCTCAGAATGGGAGCGGGTGAGCGTCACAGGAACAGCGACCTCTCCCAGGCTGCTGATCTATCTGTCGGGGTTCCCGCCCGTCCGCGACTACAGCACGATCGAAGGCCGGTGGGATGGGACGCTGATGTTCGGACAGGATCGTTATACGTTCGGGGTGGATTTCCGACCTGCGGGCAAAGGATGGACGGGTGATTTCATCTTCACCGACGCCGGTCAGGAACAAAGGCAACCCCTTGGCCAGGTCACGCTGACGAACGCCGTACTGACTTTTGGTTTCACGGCGCAAGAGGCTGAGTTCCGGTTCGCTCTTTCTGGGGAGAGTCCGATGACGTTGAACGGCCGATACCAGCCTTCCGGCCAGACGGCCTTCACAGCCATTCTCAATCGGCCGAACCCCGGGGGCGAGGTTTATCTGGACGACGTGTGGCTCTGCAAAGGGGCCTTGCCGCAAACGGGAGTCAACCTGGTCCGCAATGGTGGCTTTGAAGCGGCTCTTGATCAAAGCTGGACGGTGGGCACGAATCTCGTCCGGAGCGCCATCACTCAGGAATTCAAACACGACGGCAGCTCGAGCATGCACCTTGTCGCGGCGGCCGGCGGCCACAACGAATCCAATTCACTCTGGCAAGAGGTTGCGGGGTTGGAGCCTGGAGAGGCATACACGTTGAGCTACTGGAAGCGACGTGACGCCGTGGCGCGCGGCTTGGTACTCCGCTTGGGGGACTGGAGTCTCGCGTCCGCCCAGGATCTGCGGCCCATCCCGGCGCTGCCGGTGGCGCGCACACCGGGCCGGGCAAACTCCAACCTGGAGCACCTGCCCGAATGGCCCCAGGTTTGGATTAACGAATTCAGCTTGGGCGGGTCGTCTGGCTCGGGCGAAGGCTCTGGGCAGACAAGTGCTTGGCTGGAACTGTTCAATGCGGACTCAACCACGATCCCTCTGCAGGAGTTCGTGCTCGGGAACAGCTATTCCAGCCAACTCGTATGGGCCTTCCCCGAAGGCGCCTCGATTGCTCCCGGTGAGTTTCGGATTGTATGGCTGGACGGCGACTCTAGTCCCTCCACGGCATCCGAATGGCACGCGAACTTCGTCCCCGTGGCGCCGAGCGGCAGTCTGGTTCTTTGGCGGCACGTTAACAGTGAGCTCCAGCTTGTCGATTACCTCGATTACTCCGGGCTCGCGAGCGGCCAATCCATTGGCTGGGCCGCGGATGGACATCCAGGCGAAAGGGTCCTGTTCCCGCGAGCAACGCCGATGACATCGAACACCGGTCCGGCAAGTGGCGTGTCCCTGTTTATCAACGAGTGGCTGGCGGCCAACAGCGAAACCCTCGCCGATCCCGCAGACGGCCGCTATGACGACTGGATTGAGCTATTCAATGCCGGGCCCGCGTTGGTCGATCTCGGTGGCTACGGGTTGAGCGATTCGCTTGCGGAACCGCGCAGGCTTGTCATCCCGCCCGGGACGGTTATCCCCGCGAAGGGCTACCTGGTGATCTGGGCGGACGGCGAACCCGAGCAGACCACGCCCACCAGCTTGCACGCGAACTTTCGCCTTTCGGCCGACGGCGAAAGCATTGTCCTGAGCGCCCCGGACGGGAGCGTGGTGGATGCGGTGACGTTCGGTCCCCAGGTGCAGGACGTTGCGGAAGGGCGCTGGCCGGACGGTTCGACGAACGGGATCCGGGTGTTGACGTCCGTCACCCCGGGTGCGGCAAACGTCTGGGTGGGCGAATTTGCCGTTACGACGTTCCAGTTGAACGCCAGCGGAGAGATCGAGGCTGCCTGGTCCAGCAGTCCTGGCCAACAGTTCCAGGTGCAATTCAAAGATGACCTGACCGCCCCCGTTTGGCTGAACTTCGGCGCCCCGATCATCGCGACGGGAATCGAAACCCGAGCCGTTTTCGGCAGCCCAACGACTGGCCAGCGGTTCTTCCGTCTTATGGCTGCTCCGTGAAGGTTGCCCGGCGCAAGGCGAGGACTAACGTCCCAGATGTTCGAGGGCTTTTCGCATCGGGCCGCTGGAGACTTTGATCATCCCACCCATCGGCCGGCTCATCTCCAGGATCAGAAACAGGGCAGTCGCCAACGACAGCGCACCGATGAACATCGCGGTGATCACGGTGAGGTTTCGAGGCGCAAGAAGGCCGAAACTAAGATAGAGCATCGTGAGCCAGAAGAGCAGGATGACGAGAAAGGGTGCCGGGAGCGCCGTTTGCGCTTGCTCGATCTGCAGCCAGCGGGTCAGCAGCATGTCATTGCACAAGCCAACCGCCTGCTGCTGCAAGGCGCGTTGGACGTCGCTTTGAGGCGTCAGTTCACGAATTTCCTGGAGCAGTCTCTCCAGCAACAGAGATCTCTCGAACGCAGTCACCCCGTCTTGCAGGCGCTCTTCGGGCCACAGCAACTGAAATCTCGTGGCCACTCCCCGCCGCAGGTGCTCGCGCAATGGCTCCGATGCCGGGCCGTAGGCTGCGAGAACCCGGTCCAGAAGAATGATCCTGGCACTTGCCTCCACGATGGCGTCGTTCGCCGAGTCGTAAGTGCTCTTTGCCGAACTTACGAGGAGGCCAAGCACCAGTGCCGACATCATGGTGATCATCCCCGCACCGGCCTTTACCGCTTCCCTTGATTCCGCGTTAAGGTGGTGTTCCGGGATAAAACGCCTCAACGCCAAGCCTGCCAAAGTGCCGCCGAAAATGCATGCAACAGCCGCCGCCGCAATTGCAGTCGAACTCATGGTGTTCGCCTGGAACAGTACTCTTGAGCGACAGTCGTGTCGAGGCTAATGGCGGGCCGACCGGCGGGCAGGATGAGTAGGAGCAGCAACGCGCGGCGTGAGAGCCAGGCTTTGACTATAGAGAGGTCTACACAGGTTTCCTAAGTGTTTCTACTTAGAGGAATTGCCTTTCGTTTTTATGCGAACTGCCTATCCTTGGACTATCCTTTATGAGCCGAACTGGGCAGCTCGTCTGGTGGATGGAGCGGGGATTGCTTGGACTGACGTTGGGATTGACATGCGGGTGCGGGCCAAAGAAGACCTCGTCAACGTCTCCCTATTCAGCGCCGGTTGTTGCGGCTGAAGTGCTCGTGCACGACCAGCCGGTCTTTATCGAGAACATCGGGCAAACGCTCGGCGCCCAAGATGTTGAGATCCGGGCGCGAGTCGCGGGTTTCCTAGATACAGTCAATTCCGCGGAAGGCTCGCTCGTCACCAACAGCCAGTTGCTATACACCATCGATGCCCGGCCGTTCAGGGCGGCGCTGGCGCAAGCTGAAGCAGGCTTGGCCCAAGCGAAGGCGCTCTGGGAAAAGGCCCAACGGGACACGAACCGATTGGGGCCGCTCTGGAGCAAGAATGCCATTTCACGGCAGCAGTTGGACGATGCTATCTCTGCGGAACGCTCGGCAGCGGCGTCGTTGCAGGCAGCGGAAGCCAATGTCGAATCGGCGGAAATCCAACTCGGCTACACGGAGATCCGCTCCCCGATCCGAGGCATCGCCGGAAAGACCGAGGTCAAGCCGGGGAACCTTGTTGGGCAAGGCCAGGCCACGCTTCTCACCACCATTTCCAGCATCGACCCGATCCACTACCGTTTCAGCATCAGCGAGGCGGATTATCTGGCTTGGGCGCGCAAACACCCGCCGCAAGCGAGCGAGGGCCGCCGCGCCGTGTTTGAGTTGGTCCTGGCGGACGGAACGTTACACCCTCACAAGGGAACCGCCGTGTTCGGGGATCGCGAAGTGGATTCGGCCACCGGCACGCTTCTGCTCGAGGTGTTGTTCCCGAACCCGGAGGGCTTGCTTCGGCCGGGCCAGTTTGGACGGGTCCGGTTCCCCGTGCGGATCATTCCGGACGCTGTGCTGGTGCTGCAACGCTGCGTGCAGGAATTGCAGGCGACCTACTCAGTCTTTGTCGTGCACAACAACCAGGCGCAACTCCGAAAGATCGAACTCGGACCTCGCGTGGACAATTGCTATGTCGTGGCGGCGGGCTTGAAGCCCGGTGAACGTGTCGTCCTCGAAGGCATGCAGAAACTGACGAACACCAACCCGGTTTCCGTTACGGTGACGAACATGGCGCCGGCGTCGGCGGCTTTGGCCGGTAGCCAGTGACAGGGCAGAACGGGCGCGCTTCGCCGGCCAGACAATCTCGGTCATGTCAGATTTCTTCATTCGGCGGCCGATCGTGGCGATGGTGATTTCGATCCTTATCGTCCTGGTGGGGTGCGCGTCGCTTCTCAAGCTCCCGATTGAGCAGTACCCACAGCTGGCACCGCCGAACATTCAAGTCCAGGCCAACTATCCCGGTGCCAGCGCTGAAATCGTCGAACAATCCGTGGCGACCCCGATCGAGATGCAGATCAACGGGGTGGACAACATGCTTGATATCCGGTCGCTGAACAGCAGCGACGGCCGCATGCAGCTGAATGTGAAGTTCCTGGTCGGAACGGACCTCGACACGGCCAATACCCTCACGCAGAACCGAGTGGCGCAGGCGCAGTCCCGTCTTCCCCAAGAAGTGAATCAGCAAGGCGTTACGGTAAAGAAGGTGAACCCGAGCATGTTGATGGTCCTTTCCATCTACTCGCCTCAAGGCACCTACGACGACTTGTTCCTCAACAATTGCGCTGTGCTCAATGTGCGGGACGCGCTCCTTCGAGTCCCAGGCATATCGCAGGTTGATCTGAGTGGCGCGGAATACGGCATGCGCGTCTGGCTGCATCCGGACAAGCTCGCGAATCTGGGGCTGACACCCGCGGATGTCATCGGAGCGATCAAACAGCAGAATCTCCAGGCTCCCGCGGGCCAGATCGGCGCCGCGCCCTCGGCTCCCGGCCAGGAGTTCACCTATACCGTGCGGGCGCCGGGCCGGTTCAGCACCCCCGCAGAGTTTGAGAATATTCTCGTCCGGGCCACTGAGGAGGGGCGGCAGGTCCGGTTGAAAGACGTGGCGCGCGTTGAGTTGGGTGGGGAATCCTACAAATCCTTCGGCGCCCTGAACGGGCAACCGGCCGCGGTGTTGATGCTTTACCTGCTTCCGGGAGCCAACCAGGTCGAAAGCGCCCATGGCGTTTACGGGACGTTGGAGGACTTGAAACGGTTCTTCCCGGAGGACATCGACTACGCGATCAGTTACGACAGCACCCCGGCCGCGGAAGCCTCCATCGAAGAGATCGTGCATACGCTTTTCGAAGCCCTCGTCCTGGTGGTGCTGGTCGTGTTCCTTTTCCTGCAGAACTTTAGGGCGACGCTCATCCCCATGTTGACCGTGCCCGTGTCTTTGCTGGGCACTTTGGCGGTCTTTCCATTGATCGGGTTTTCGGTGAATACCCTGTCGCTATTCGGCCTGGTTCTGGCCATCGGCATTGTCGTCGATGACGCGATCGTGGTGGTGGAGGCGGTCATGCACCACATCGAGCACGGAATGAGTCCCAAAGACGCGGCGGTGCAGGCCATGAAAGGGGTGTCTGGGCCGGTGGTATTTCATGAGGCTCAAGGACTGGAGCGAACGCACCACGCCTGAGACGCGCCTGCGCGGCTTGTTGGGATCCCTTGGCCAGAGGCTGGCCTCGATTCCCGACGCCGTCGCTTTTCCGTTCATCCCGCCGACTTTGCCTGGGTTTGGCTCTGCAGGCGGGTTCAGTTTTGTGCTGCAGGACCGGAGCGGGACGCTTTCGATCAAGGACTTCGGCGCGCAGGTTGCGGCCTTTATGGCAGAAGCTCGCAGGCGCCCTGAGATCACCTCGTTGTTCACGGCATTTGACCCCAACGTGCCGCAAGTCGATTTGACGATCGACCGGGAGAAAGTCAGCAAGCTGGGAATCCCCATCACCGACGTATTCAACACCCTCCAGGCCACTCTTGGCGGCGCCTCCGTCAATGATTTCAACCGGTTCGGCCGCCTTTACCGGGTGTTTGTGCAGTCCGAAGCTCGGTTCCGGCAGAAGCCGGAGGACATCGGTCAATTTTACGTCCGCAGCACCACCACCGGGGCGATGGTGCCCCTCTCGACCCTGGTCAGCACTCGGCAGGATTCCGGCGCTGAAATGACCGTGCGCTACAACCTTTACCGGTCTGCAGAGATCACCGGCCGGCCGGCCCTGGGATACAGTTCCGCGCAGGCGCTCACGGCCTTGGAAGAAACGGCCATCCAAGTCTTGCCCCGCGAAGCCAAGAATGCCATCCTGATCGTCGAATTCGCCAAGGCGAAGCGCGAAGGGGGCCAATCCCTCTTTGACGCCGCCATCGAAGCCGCCAAGCTTCGTTTCCGCCCGATTCTCATAATTCCCTGGGCCTGACGAAGGTCAAATTTAACGACGGCCAAGGCATTACCTCGGAGCTGGATGTCCGCCAGGCCGAGACCCAGGTTTACCTCGCCCAGGCTTCCATCGCGCAGATCGAACGCGCCATCGCCATCACAGAAAACGCCATTCGTTTCCTCGTTGGCAACAATCCCGGGCCCGTCCCTCGGGGGAAGGCGCTTTCCCATCAACCGCAGCCGCTCGACATCCCGGCGGGGCTGCCCTCGCAACTGTTGTTGAACCGGCCCGACCTCCGCGCGGCCGAACAGCGCCTGATCGCCGCCCACGCCAACATCGGGGCGGCTCGAGCGGCCTACTTCCCGCAGATCTCGCTCACGGCCGCACTCGGCCTGCAAAGCCTGGAACTGGACGATCTCTTCGATGCCGGGACGTCGAGGGCGTGGAGTTTCGCGCCTCAGGTGGCCACGCCGATCTTCAACCGGGGAGGATTCGCGCGGGGGTCCAGGTGGCCGAAGCCCAGCGGCGCGAAGCGCTCGCTTCTTACGAACAGGCCATTCAAGACGCGTTTCGCGAAGTCAGCGACGCTCTGATTTCCGTGGCCAAGCTCCGGGAACAGATCGTGGCCGAGGAAGGCAACGTGCAGGCCGAACGGCGCCGGTTGGAGCTCTCCATGCTTCGGTATCGCGACGGGGTCTCCAGCTTCAGCGAAGTGCTCGATGCCGAGCGATTCCTGTTCAATGCCGAGCTGAATCTCGTCCAGACGCGCAGCGATGCCCTCGCTGCCTTCGCGCAGCTTTACCGGGCGTTGGGTGGCGGCTGGAGCCCCGCCCGCGGCACGCCCGAGAACTGAGAATTACTGGACCGGCGCAACTCTCTGTTCCCATCGCGTGCGATTCAGACTATCATTCGCTCTATGGACCTCTCGAAAAACTGCTCGATCACCAACAACTTCCGGGACGTCCGCCTGGTCAGCCTCCAAACGTGGAGGCAAGCGGCCGAATTCACCGGCCGCGACCGCGGTGGCCCTTACGTCGTTGCCCAGGAGGGCTATGATCCCGCAGATCTGTCAAGCACGCCAGACGAGTTCATCCTCGGCAAGAGCGGCAAGTGGCTCTCCCTGGCGCATTTCTTTGCCCTGCCCCTGGCCGAGCGGCGCGCTGAGTTTGTGTTCTGTTCCGCAGCGGAGGTGATCAACTTGCTGGAAAGCCTTCCGACGAACGCGTCCATCCTGCGTCCCAACGATCCGGCGCCCCAGCCAGAACCGGGGAGCGACGAACTCAACGCCGTTGTGGTCAAAGCCAAAGATGAGGGGGCCAAACCGGGGCCAGGGCCTTCGTCTCGCTGACATCGGAGCACCGCGCAGAAACCCGTCCGGAACCGTATGTCCCCTGCCCTTACTGGTTTCGTGTTCCAGGAAACCGGCCCGCGACACGCGCTTGAAGACCGCTTCCTTTGCGACTGGGCCGCCGGCGCCATCGCCGTTGCCGACGGCGTGACGCGGTTTGATTACGGCCCGGATAGTGAAGCGGAATCGGCACGGGTCGGCCAAGTGGCGCTCGCCTTCTGTGCGACAGCCGTTGAACTCCTTTCAACCGCCGGCCCCCTTCCCGAACGGATCGAGCGTGCCGGGCCGGAAGCCAACCGGCGAATCGCCGCCCTCAACCGGTTTTATGGTTTCTCCTCGGCGGACGATTATGCCTTGCGTGATCCCTACGCAGCCGTGGGGTGTTGCGGGGTCCTTTCCGAAGGCACCTGGTCCTTTGGTTATATCGGCGATTGCGAGGTCCGTTTCCTTGGAGCCGATGGCCGGAACATCGCGCTCTCTGAAGATCAACTGATCGGGACCTGCCGGGTCTTGCAGTCGCTGTCTCATCTGCCCCGCCTGGAACAGGCCCGAATCTTCCGGCGCGACCTCCGCAATCGCCTGG
The DNA here is from genome assembly GCA_964578605.1 of uncultured Verrucomicrobiota bacterium. Lineage (GTDB taxonomy): Bacteria > Verrucomicrobiota > Verrucomicrobiia > Limisphaerales > SIBE01 > JAXMHN01. Next base: position 65,497 of record CAZODO010000021.1, read on the forward strand.
ATGCCAAAGACGCCGCCGGACACCCTTGCGGCCACGGGGTTTTCAATGGCGATCCCCGCGCCGACGCCTGGTGGCGGTGCGGACGCGTTCCGTCCGAACGTGGCGGCATCCTCGTGTTAAGCACCGATGGCGGGCGGGCCTTGATCCGCAGCAACCGCTTTGCCGCGCTCGTCCGCGAAATCCTCGATAGTCGGCACCCCGCCGACGGACCGGCCGCTTGCCGCCAGCTCTGGGCTGAACTTGCGGCCGCAAACCCTGCCGATTGCGCGGATGACGTCACGGTGATTGTTGCTGGACACCAATAAAGTGCGAATAGCCAGGCTATTCGGTCCGGAACTCCTTCGGTTCTCCTTCGGCTCTCGTTCGGATATAGTTCGGCTCTAGTGCGGATAACTCCCGTTAAGAGCCGAACAATAAACGGAGTAGTTCCGCACGACATACGAAAGCCGTAAGCACAACCCGTTCTTGCGTTCTCCAACCCGACTTTCGCAACTGGAGGGCGGGTGGGTACGTCAACCGGTTAATATCTGCAGCGCAGGTATTTAGGCAGTTAATGAATTTGTCATCATCCTGCCACGGCAAGGGACGGAGCGGATGGAAGAGACGGAGGGGCTGAGAGCGCTTTAAAAGAGCCGTGAGGCCTTACGGCAACGAAACAGGGCGAAAAAGCCAGCGTAAGACAGATCTTTAACGATATCGCAATCTGCAAAACGCCGGAACTCCTTGTTTGTCGGCTATTATCAGCTTAAGAGGAAAGTTTTCCTAGCAAATAGAGTCAGTCGCTGTTTCTGCGGGCCGCAAGGGGCACTTGCCAGGTTTCGGCATCTGAGGAAAGATGCATTTATGACGAGAGAACAGGTTGAGTCTGCGGTCGCCAGCGGTATTCCGTTCACGTTGCGCACGGCGGACGGGAAGGAGTACGTCGTGCCCCACCCGGACTACATTTTTCTACCACCCAGGGCCTCGTACGTGATCGTCCACGAGGATGACGGACATTTCAACGTGTTGCCCCTTCTGACCATGACGGCGCTTCGTTCCAAGAGCCCTGACGTTCTCCCCGAGTCCAAGCAGGAGACCGGAAATGGCTAACCAAGGAAAATGTGGTTGGGGTCATCTCTTCATTCTTCATTGTGCATTGATGTTGCTCGTTTGAGCAACGCACGCTCCGCCTGGCTGCCTTTTAAC
>CAZODO010000022.1:0-66255 GCA_964578605.1 uncultured Verrucomicrobiota bacterium
CTTTCAGCGCACCGCTGCCGGTATCGTTCTGACCTGGACGACAGGAACGCTGGAATCGGCGGACAACATCACCGGCCCCTGGACCGCAGTGCCAGGCGCGGCCGCTCCTTCGTGGACGGCGGCTTCATCGGCTGAACGCAAGTTCTACCGGGTGAAAGTCCAATAACCGGCGAGTCAACTGCGGAGCTGTTCAAGCCCCCGTGCATTCCTGCCGGGGGCTTTCTGCTGTTCGGCCGGGCCGCGCAACCCTGCCCGTTGCCAAACTCGGCCCACTCGCTTCATCGGAGCATGCCAATGCCATCGATCCGCTGGCGCTTGTGAATGGCCTCAGGCCAAGACGAGCTGAATCTTCAAACTTGGCATTCTGCGGATGGTTTTTTTAAAGTGCCTTATGCGTCCGGTCTGGTGCGTTGCGTTCTATGCCTTGTTCATCTTTGGCATCGGCGCTCTGGTGGCGCCCTGGCTCTATCAGGGGATTCAGGCGGCTGCGGAAGTTTGGCCTGCGCTTGAGCCGCTGGCTTCTAAGGCGTTCCCCCGATTTGTGAACCGCTGCTTGCTGCTGTTCGCGCTGATCGGGTTATGGCCCTTCATGCGGGCAGCCGGCTTCGGTTCGTGGGCAGCGGCAGGCCTGACCAGAGAACCGCGAGCGGCAGCTCATGTCGGCTGGGGTTTCGCGTTTGGCCTGGTATCGCTTTGCTGCATCGCCGTAATCGCGGTGGCGGGTGGCGCGCGTCAACTCACCGATGATTGGACAGCGCTGGCGTTCGTCGTTCATTTGGTCAAGGCGAGCCTGACGGCGGCTGTCGTGGCACCGTTGGAGGAGATTCTCTTCCGCGGCGTCGTCTTCGGGAGTTTGCGGAAAGGCCTACCCTGGAAGACGGCCCTGCTGATGAGCAGCGCCCTCTTTTCGATGCTTCACTTTCTCCAACGAGCGGAAGCGCCCGCGGAAGTCGGGTGGGACTCGGGATTTGCGGTTCTTGCGGGAATGACGGCTGGCTTTCAGGACCTGGAGAAGGTCGTGCCCGGACTCCTCAACCTGTTCCTCGTGGGTGCGATTCTGGCCTTGGCATACCAGCGCTCAGGTTCGCTTTACTTCTCGATTGGGCTGCACGCCGGGTGGATCGTTTGGCTGAAATCATACGGGTTCCTCACGGATTCGACGCCGGTTGCAGAGCGAGCGGCCCAGTTTTACGGAACCAGCCGGATGGTGAATGGCTGGCTGGCGTTCATCGTGCTGACGGTCGTGCTCGTGATGGTCTCCCGCTACATGCTCCGTGGCGAGGTTTTCAACGGCAAAGGAATCCGCGAGTCGTGAAAGGCGCATGGAACACGCTGTTCAAGTGCGGGCTCGAGGCTCTTCTGGGGCTCTTTTACCCGAACACCTGCCAGATCTGTCAGTGTGAGCGTGCCGGAGTTCGCGAGGGGTACGTTTGCTCGCGATGCCAGTCGCGTCCGGGTGGAGTTCAGCTTATTCGTCCGCCATTTTGCCACAGATGCGGGCTGCCCTTCGAAGGCGCCATCACCACGGAGTTCGAATGCACGAACTGCCGGGAGCTCGATTTCGCGTTTTCGAAGGCCCAAGCTGCGGCGGCAGCCCGTGGCCTGGTCCTGGAGGTGATCCACCGGTACAAATATCATCGGGCGCTCTGGTTTGAGCCCTTCCTTGCCGGACTCCTGATCCGCCAGGCGCTTCCCGCATTGCCACCGGATCAATGGGATTGCATCGTCCCCGTGCCGCTTCACCCGGTAAAAAAGCGGGAGCGCGAGTTCAACCAGGCGGAACGCTTGGCTCGCCGCCTGGGCGCTGCCACGGGCCTTCCCGTCGAGTATTCGCTATTGAAACGGACGACCGCAACCCGCACCCAGACCCGATTAAGCCGCGGCGAGCGAATCGCCAACGTATCCAGAGCGTTCCAGATGCGGCGCGGCCGGAAGCTGAATGGGGAGCGGATCGTCCTTGTGGACGACGTGTTCACGACCGGAGCGACAACCAATGCCTGCGCTAAGGTGTTGCGCAAGAACGGGTCGGGTGAAGTTTGCGTTTGGACCGTTGCTCGCGGCCTGTGAACCGGGTAATATGGCGCCTATAAAGAAGTTGAAACGATTGGCGTCCCCCCCTCGGTCGGTTGGCATGTCGGGCGAGGGACACGAGATTCAGACAGTTCGCCGCGATGTTTCTGGCGGCAATTGTCCCCGCCAAATCCCATGAGTTATGCCCCCCACGATATTTACGAAGAAGAACCTCGGGCTTGATGCGGCGAAGACGCAGAGTGGCCCGAAGCCAATCAGCACCCCCGCCGCGTTTCCCAGGAAACCGCGCCTTGGAAGCGCGCGATCCAGGAAACGCGATATTCCCGAGGGTCTCTGGACGAAATGCCCCAAGTGCTCGGTGATGCTTTATGACAAGGAGTTGGATGAGAACCTGAAGATGTGCCTCCATTGCACTCATCATTTCCCGATTACGGCCCGCGAACGCATCAACTCGCTGGTCGAGACCTGTTCGTTCGAGGAAATGGACGGCGAAATGACCAGTCTTGATATCCTCAAATTCACGGGCACCGCTTCCTACGCAAGCAAACTCGTGGAATACCAGAAGGAGACCGGGCTGAAAGACGCCGTCGTCACGGGAGTGGGCACCATTGAGCACCACCGCGTGGCGCTCGGGGTCATGGATTTCGGTTTCCTTGGCGGTTCGATGGGATCGGTTGTTGGAGAGAAGGTGACGCGTCTGGTCGAGACGGCCACGGACCGTGGGCTGCCGGTCATCCTGGTCTCGAGCAGTGGAGGGGCCCGCATGTATGAGGGCATGTGCAGCCTGATGCAAATGGCGAAAACCTGCGCCGCCCTGGCTTACCACGCCCGCGCCAGGCTCCCTTACATCAGCATCCTGACGAATCCGACGACCGCCGGAGTCATGGCAAGCTTCGCCAGCGTCGGTGACTTGATTATCGCAGAGCCTGGGGCCATGATCGGCTTTGCCGGACCGCGCGTCATCAAGGACACTACCCAGTCGGAGCTTCCTCCCGGGTTCCAGACCGCGGAATTCCTGCTCGAACACGGTCTTATCGATGCTATCGTGACCCGCAAAGAGATGAAGGAGCGGCTGGCTTATCTCCTGGGTTTCCTGGATCGTCATCACGCGTCGCCCACGGCCCAGCCGGCCTGAGGGCTGCCACGGCTCGCGGTTTATGGACGAGCCAACTGGAGCGCATCGACGAAGAGAGCCCAGGGGAGTTCCCGTTTTCCAATATGGCTTTAAAGTTTGTCACCCTTGGCGTTTACGGATTCGACGAGGCAACCTTCTTCGCCACCTTGAAGAAAGCCCAGGTGGATACCTTCTGCGATCTTCGCGCCCGGCGGGCGGTGCGCGGTTCCGTGTGCGCGTTCGCCAACAGCCAGCGCTTGCAGCGGCGCCTCGCGGAACTTGGCATTCGTTACCTCCATTTCCCCGAACTGGCACCCAGCGCCGAACTCAGAGCCCGGCAAGCGGCGGTCGATAAAGAGGCCCGCAAGACAAAACGCCAGCGATCCGCCCTCAGCCCTGAATTCGTCGCGGGATACGAAGACGAGGTGCTCAAGCCCTTCCGAACCGCGGATTTTGTCGCGCGCGTCGGCCCGGGGGCGCGGGTGATCGCGCTCTTCTGTGTGGAAGGAGAACCCGCGGCGTGCCATCGCTCGCTGCTGGCCGCGCGGCTGCAACGCGATGCGAATGCGGAGGTGGATCACCTCGTGCCCGGAGGAGAGTCGTGACCGTAGCCGAAACCCAGCACAGGCGCCGCACTTCCTTCGCCTTTCCAGGGCGAATCCGGAAGTTTGGCAACCGTTGAAGGCCGCCCTGCGGTTAGAACCGAGGCCGGGCGCGCTTCGAACTCGACCCCGTCAGGATGGAGTACACGCGCTTGGCGAGTTTGGCATCTTCCTCAATCTGCCAGTCGAACATGCCGACCAGGAGGAAGTCAGCCCCGTTCTTGAAAGCGTAAGGGAAGGCCGTTCTTGGATGGATCGCGCCCGCAGCCAGGATCTTGAAAGCGATCCAGGGCTTGGTCACCTTGGCCATGAAGTCGATCACCGCCTGGGGATCATTGCACCAGGAGTTGTCATGCGCGCCCATCGTCCCTTTCTCATCCTGGCGCGGCGCGGTGTAGTAATCGTGCGAATGCAGTGTTTTCTGGTAGAAATCGACGTCGAACCCGGCTTTTTCGCAAGCGACCACCACTTCCAGGCCATGGGCGGCCACGCCAGCGATGCATTTCCGGGCTTTGATATACTGAATGCTCTCGCCCACCTTGTCGAACTTGTCGCCGTTCAGAAGCGCTTCGCAGGTGTCACCCGTGAGATGCACCCCGACCGCGCCCTGATCGATGGCCTTCTGGATCTGCGAAAAGCCGCCCGCGGCATCGATGCGCGCCTGGGCGATCCAGTTGATCTTGCCGCCGTACTTCCAGTGCTCGAAGATCTGGGAGTTGTCGTCCATCACCCAGGTGTTGATTGCCGTGATTCCATTCGCTTCACCCAATTCGAGCGTCTCGCGGATCTTTGCGGGTGTGTTATACCGGCGCATGAGCATCGAGACGTACGAAAGGTCCCGCGAGTGCGCCCACCCGCCTATCAAATTGCCGCCCATCATCAACCGGCTGAATTCCTTGCCCGCGATCTTGCCCTTCGGCTGCACGGCCTCAGGGTTGGAGTCGGTGCCCGTTTGGGTGTTCCCCTGGGCATGAACGCCCAGGGTCAACGGCAGGGCCGCGGAGGCGGCAAGAGTTGATTTAACAAAGCCTCGGCGCGAAATTGGATTGGCCATAGCTCACTTCTAACGATTTGAGAGCCACCGGTCAAATCCATATCAAGGGGCTGGCGAACCGAATCGCAGCCCCCGGGACCGCCTTGGGGTCACACGAAGCTGCCAAGGAAGCGGACTCTCGCCAACAGGATTCGTGACCCTAATCTGAACCTGGAGCATTTCTGCAGGTAAAAGTGTACACAGATGTGTACACTTTTATAAAATCCTGGTGGTGAAGGTTTTGCCAACAAAAATGTCACGCTGTGGCAGAACCGGAGGAGGGGTGGAAGGGCAGGTGAGACCAACTCGAGCTGGGCGATGTCCAGAGCCCGCCTTTGACGCGCCGGACTCGGATGATCCGTTCGGGATGGCGGCTTGGCGGCTTGAGATGCTGCAATTCAGCTTGCTTATCTCGCCGCGGGAGCTAACGGACTTACCAAACCAAACTCCAGCGATGCACACCCCCAAGAGAACACAAGCTACTCCAACCTCTCTCATTCACGGGCTGAAATCTTTGCCGTCTCATCCGCGAAGCGGCTTTCCGCGCCGCCTGCAAGACGCATTACCCCCGGAACCAGGTCGTTACCGCCATTGTGCCCAATCTCGCGTGCAGCAAATGGCAGGGTTTCCGCGGTAAGATCGTCAATTCCCCATCCTACCCGGCCTGCCGTTCGCAAATGGACATCCTGGTGGATGGCGATTCGAAACGGCTTGCCCGTGAGCTGGAAGGTTTCCACACCCAGGTGGTCTATGGCGATTATCTCCGCGAAGTCGGATATGCGTTGAAGAAGCTCGGCGGCAGGATCCGTTGGGTTTGCTACAGCTAATGCGGAGCTGGCGATTGATCAGGCAGGGGGACCGCCGCGCCAGCCTTCACACCCCGGCAGGCTTGGCCACCGCACCGGACCGCAAATGCTGATCGAACCAGTCGGCAAAGTGCCGGAGATCCCAGAACATGGTCAGCCATCCGTGCTTGCCCCCGGGATGCACGACCACGTTGACCACCCCGCCAAGTTTGCGGGCTTCCGCCTGAAAGCGCTGCGATTGATCCAGCGGAACGAGGGTGTCGGCATCGCCGTGGTAGATCAAGATCGGCGGCAGGTTCGATTTCACGTGGTAAATGGGCGAGATATCACGGCCTACCGCTTGCCAAACGGCCAGGTTCGTTGCCGCCGCGGGACCAAACGAATGGACGAAACTCTTCGGTGGTCCGCCATCGCCGGTGTTCTCGGTTGAAGTGCCCAGGTTAAGCAGATCCGTCGGCGGATAAAAGATCGCCACGGCCTGGACGCTGCTGCTTTCCTGGCCCACCGCATCTGCCGGACCGGCATCGCTGGGAAGCCCGCCACGGGTTGCCAGCATCAGGCTCAAATGCCCCCCCGCGCTTCCACCCGTCACGCCGAGACGCCGGGGGTCGATCCCGTATTGGCTGGCATTGTGGCGAATAAACCGGACCGCGCGGTGGATGTCCTCCACGACTTCCATCACCGTCGCTTGGGGCTGGGAAACATGATAAACGGGAAATACCGTGTAGCCGCGGCGCAATAGGGGCGCGGCAATCCAAGGCTGGAACGAGCCCGCCTTCGCGGATTTCCAACCGCCACTCACGATCAGGACGACCCCGAGTCCGTTAGGTTTTGCGGGACGAATCACGTCCAGGGCGAGCTCCGAGCCGTGCCGCTGCCCATAGACGATGCCATCTGTGCGCGTGGCCTTGGGGTGAAAGTAAAGCCAGAGCCCCCCCGCGGCAGCGCCCAATACCAGCAAGGCCAACCCCAACGCGAGCAAAGCCACCCGAAGCCATCGGTATATTCTCATGGTTCAGCGGAGGTGTAACAGACCTTGGCGCAATCTCGGTCCAAGGCTATGCAGCGGGCCATGGATTGGACGTCCTGTTCCCGGAGGCACTCGGTGGCGCAATGCTCGCATTCTACGGCACACGTGTTGCAGGCTTCAATGCAGCTTTCGTCCTGTTTATGAGGCATAATCTTTTCTCCTGTGGATTGTCAATAACTCCCTGACAACCCACCCTAAGGCTCGGGTTCTGGCGGACTCAAGCGACCTAAAGACCATGCGCAGTCGGTCGGGTGGCAACGGCAGTGTTACTTGCCACCGGGTGTTGATCGGGTGGTGACCGAGTGTTGACCTTGCGAAGACCGGGAGACCTGTTCATGGCGCTCCGGGCTCATCGCACCCTCTCCTCGCGTGAAGCGGGTTCGGTCGCCCGGGCCCCTAGGCAGGGTCGAGCGCGCTGGCGTCGACCTGGATCCCTTCTGCGAGGGTAATCTGGTTTTTCCCAGCGTCTTTGCTCCGGAAAAGGGAGCGATCCGCCTTAAGGAGCAGCTCGTGCTTGTCCTGGGCGTCGTGCGGGTAGGAGGCGAGTCCGAACGAGGCGGTCAAGTGGGCATCGATGTCCTCCTTTTGCAGGAATGGCGTGGACTGGATGGCACGCTGCATTCGGGTGACCTTTTGCAGCGCCTCGGCTTTCGTCTGCCGGGGCAGGATGGCAACGAATTCATCGCCGCCATAGCGGACAAGACGGTCGTCTTCGCCCAATTCCCGATGAACCACCTGGGCCACTTCCTTCAAAGCTTTTGCGCCAAGGAGGTGGCCATGGGAATCGACGAGGCGCTTGAAGTTATCGATGTCGAAGAACACCAGGCAGACCTCGACAGGTTTGGCGTTCGCAGAGCTCAGCAGGCGGTCGAGGTAACGGTGGAGGTACCGGGTGTTGTTGAACCCGGTAACGTCGTCCGTCACGGCCAGCTTCATCACCCGGACGTGCTCCTTCAAAAAGTCCTGCGACATCCGGCGCATCCGCAGGAGATTGGCCACACGCGCCCTGAGTTCACCCTCATGAAGCGGGCGAAACACAAGATCGTCCACCAGCCTTCCGAGATCCCTCACCCGACGCCCACGCCGGGCTGCCAGTAGCAAGAATGGCAGCATGACCGGTTTCTCCGCCTCTCGCTTCTTCTGGATCTGGGGCCGCAGCTCTTTGAACGATGGACCATCGATGATCACAAGGTCGCATTCCGCCGACAACCGGGGCTCCGCAGCAGAGACGGCAATCTCGTAAGCGTCCCGCAGCCAATCCCCGATCCGGCTTCGGTCGAGTTCCCGTTGTAGTTCAAGTAGGACCCGTTCCATGGTCATGCGCACCTGCCTGGTTCGATTCACTATCGCACGGCGGACGGGCGGCACCAAATGGACCGGCATCAGGCCGGACGGCGGCCAGGCTTTTCGGACCAGTCGCAAGACTCCTGGCCGGGAGGAAACGGCGGGATTCGGCCTCAGACCACCCCGCCCTGAACAAAGCGCTGCCTCAGTCCTCTTGGGTTGGCCGCAACGATTTTGACCTGCGGGCCAGAACCAGCATGGTACCGGCAAAGGCCAGGTAGATCAGGCCGCACCAGAGGTTGATATTGATCCCGAGCGACCGTTTGTACAGTTCGGCATCCGAGCCCGTCACCAGCCCGTAAATGGAGAGGATAAGACCAAGCAGGCCGAACATGAGACCGATAGGCAAACGAATGTCGAGTTGCATAGGCTAAGTCTTACCAGAAGATGATGTTCAAAATGAGGGCTCCGAGCAGGACGAGCACTCCGAGCAAGCCCGGCTTGCTGTACCAGGACACGCCCTCCTCGTCTTGGATGCGTGGCGAGAGGGAGTAGACGAGCCCGGTCAGTTCCTGGTCGGTCTTCTTGCGGCGCGTCGCCAGCGAGACAACGAGGGTGACCACAAAACAGGCCGTCCACGCGTAGATGGCCATCCAGAAATTCTGCGCCATTTCCACCGGGTAAGTATGCATGGCTGGCACACCCGAAAGCCATCCGCCTTTGATTCCAATACCCGCGCCTGCGGGAAGGGTCAAACCGTGGTGCAACATCGCGGCGAGCGTGCCGGCCACCAGACCGAAGAAGGCGCCGTGGCCGGTCGCGCGTCGCCAGAACATACCCAGGAGGAACGTGGCGAACAGGGGAGCATTCACGAATCCGAACACCAGTTGGAGCATGTCCATGATGTTGTTGAAGGAACGGGCGACATAGGCGCATGCGATGCTGATCAGGATCCCAACGACGGTAATAATATGGCCCATCCGGAGATAATGCCGATCCGGTTGGCCCGGCCGGATGTAACTCTCGTAGATGTCGTAGGTCCAGACGGTGTTGAAGGCGGTTACGTTGCCGGCCATGCCGCTCATAAACGACGCCATCAGCGCGGTGATCCCGACCCCAAGCAGGCCTGAGGGAAGGAAATGCGCCAGCATCGCCGGAATGGTCATGTTGTAGTCGATCGCGCCATTCGCGTCTCTCGGCAGGAAGTTGGGCATATCGTTCTGGAGCGAGATGGCGATCATCCCGGGAAGGATGACCAGCGCGGGAAACAGCATCTTGGGCACCGCCCCGATCAAGGGCGTGCGGCGCGCGGCGGACATGGAATTCGCCGCCATGGCTCGCTGCACCACGAGGAAATCCGTGCACCAATAACCAAACGAAAGCACGAAACCGAGCCCGAACACCATGCCAAACCACTCAACCCCCATCGGGTTCGCTGCAGGCGACCCCATGTGCGACCATGATTCGGTCCAGGCTCCCGCTTCGAAGGCTCGCCCGGCCGGGTTGGTGGGGCTGGTCGCGACAGCCGCAAGCTTCTGCGTCAAGCCGTCCCAACCGCCGACGCTTCGCAGGCCAAGGTAAACCAACGGGGCGAACCCGAGGACAATCATGAAGAACTGGAGGACTTCGTTGTAGATGGCCGAGGTCAGCCCCCCCAGGAGAATGTAGACCAGCACGATGGTGGCCGAGACGATGATGCAGAGGTCGTAATCGAAGCCGAGAATTTGCTCCAGCAACCGGGCCAGCACGTGCATCGAGATGCCGGACGAAAACACCGTCATGACCGCGAAGGAGACGGCGTTGAAAGCGCGGGTCTTTTCGTCGAACCGCAGCTTGAGATACTCGGGCACGGACCGCGCTTTTGAGCCGTAATAGAACGGCATCATAAATACTCCGACAAACACCATCGCCGGGATCGCGCCCACCCAGTAGAAATGGCTGGTCATGATCCCGTACTTCGCGCCCGAAGCTGCCATGCCAATGACCTCCTGGGCGCCCAGGTTTGCTGAAAGGAAGGCCAGGCCCGCCACCCAGGCCGGGATAGAGCGGCCGGAGATGAAGAAGTCCGCGCTGGTCTTCATGTATCGTTTGAGCGCCCATCCGATGCCCAGCACGAACACGAAGTAGACCGTCAGGATGATGTAATCGATAGGGCCGAGATTTAGGTTTTGCATGTGATCTTGCTGCTCTTCTTCACGTCATCTTCAGGCCAGCGGCACACGGTTCCCGGAAGCGCGGAGCCGCGGCAGGCCGGCAACTCCGAGCGCCTGGAAACGACAGCAGCCTCAGCCTCGGAAATACAAATACGCCATCAGAATTAGCACGAGCACCAACCCGGAGGCGACCACGTCGCCGCGGGTCCAGCTGGCCCGGGAAATGGAGCGCTGCTCATCCGTGGTGGTCGCGAAGGTCAAACCCGTAATCCGTTCGTGGGAAGGCGGGTTGGTGGCGTAGCTCACCCCGATCATCACCGCCACGCAAACCAGGAAGATGAGAATGCTGAAGTACTGGAAAAAGGTGTTATTGATGACCCACAGGAACGAGCCTTGCGGATAGCCCTGTTCGTACCCCGCCAGTTTCAGGGCTACGGGGGTATCCACAGCCAACCGGAAGAGCCCGAGAATAAACCCGATGATCAGGGTCGCGAGGCAGCCTTTGGCATTCATTCGCTTGAAGAAGACCCCAAGGAAAAACACCGTGAAGATCGGCGGCGCGAGGTAGCCTTGCATGGCCTGCAGGTAATTATAGAGGCCGGTTGAGCCTTGAATGACCGGAATCCAAAGCAGCCCGATCAGCACCATGACCGTCGTCACGATCCGGCCGGTGCGCACCAGTTCATGCTGGGAAGCTGTCGGCTTGAACTTGCTGTAAAGATCCACCGTAAACAGAGTTGAACTGGCGTTGAACACACCTGAGAGCGAACTCATCAAGGCCGCCAGGAGGCCGGCAACGACGATGCCTCGCACTCCCACCGGCAGCACGTGCGCCACCAGCATGGGAAAGGCGCCTTGGGCAGCGTCGCGGTTGACCACGGTGGCTCCGTCCTGGGTGGTGAGAATGCCGGCGAGTTCAGGCACCTTGCCGCTCGTGGCCAAGGCCAGGCAGATCATTCCCGGAATGATGAAGATGAACACCGGCAGCAGTTTCAGGAACGACGCCGCGATGCAGCCGCGCCGTGCTTCACGCTCGTTTGGAGAACCCAGGGCCCTCTGCACGATGTACTGGTCCGTGCACCAGTACCATAGCCCAATAATGGGCGCGCAAATCAGCATGCTGATCCAGGGGAAGTTCGAATTGAAATACCACGCCATGCGGGTGGGCTCCTTCACGGGAGCCCAGGTGCCTTCCATCCCCGCCGGAATGATCGGCTTCCAAAGGTTGAACATATCGGACGGCAGCGTGGAACGCAGCTCGCTCCAGCCGCCGAGCTTCTGGAGGCCATAGAGCGTGACCAGCAACGAGCCGAACACAAGAACCAGTGTCTGGATGGCTTCGGTGTAGGCGACGGCCCGCATTCCGCCCAGGACCGTGTACAGGCCGGTTGCGGCGAGAACGGCGATCGACCCGATCCAGAAGCTGTCGAGCGTGACGAATCCCAGATCAAGCCGGATATCCGGCAGAAGAGCCCCAAACACGATCCCACCGGCAAAGATGCCGACGGCGATCTTCGTCAGGATATAGGCGACGAGGGAGATGACGGAGAGCACGTATCGCGACGCGGGGGAAAAGCGCTTCTCGAGGAATTCCGGCATCGTGTAAACCCGGGAGCGCATATAGAACGGGACGAATAACCAGCCCAGCACCAGCAAGCACCAGGCGTGGAGTTCGTAATGCGCCATGGCCACCCCGTCCGTCGCGCCGGAACCCGCCAGACCCACGAGATGCTCCGAACCGATGTTCGAAGCGAAGATCGAGGCGCCAACAATCCACCAGCTCAAATGACGCCCCGCCAGAAAGTAGTCTTCCGCGGTATCCTTACGCTTGAGAACCGACCACCAGGTAACGCCCAGTAGAATGAGGAAGTAGAAGCCGATCATGAACCAGTCAAGGGCGCCAAAGGTGGGACCGGTTTGGGCTGCACCGAACATCGGGGTGAGCATGTTCATGTTCATAGAATCACTTGCCTGTTCTGTCACAGAGTTCACACTCTGCAAGTCTGAGCGGCTTTGCCGCTGGCTAGGGCCTAACCCTTTCCGCGGTCCTCTGCCTGCCGATGGTTACTTCGTCGAAAAGCGGTAAATGATCGTGTTCCTGTACGTCTGTCCCGGTTTCAGAACCACGGACGGGAAGTTGGGTTTGTTCGGGGAATCCGGAAAGTGCTGGGGCTCCATGCAGAAGCCGTTGCGGAAGTTATAAACCTTGCCGCCTTTGCCGGTCAGGCGCCCGTCAAGGAAGTTGCCTGAGTAGAATTGCAGGCCGGGTTCGGTTGAGAGCACTTCAAGGACGCGGCCGCTGGTGGGTTCGCTCACTCGAGCCAGGAGTGTCAGGTCGCCCGCGCGTTTGTTGAAGACCCAGTTGTGGTCGTAACCTTTGCCGTATTTGAGCTGCGGGTCGTCCTGGTTGATGCGGGCTCCGATTGTCGTGGGCTGGCGGAAATCGAAGGGCGTTCCGCCGATCGACGGGAGTTCTCCTGTCGGAATGAGCGTCGCATCGACCGGCGTGAACCGGTCCGCAGGCATCATCACGACATGGTTGAGGATGTCGCCCGAACCTTGCCCGGCGAGATTGAAGTAGGAGTGATGGGTCAAGTTGAGAACGGTGTCCTTGTCGGTGGTGGCAGTGAAATCGAGGCGAAGGGCGTTGTCAGTGGTCAAACGGTAGGCAGCCCGAACATCGAGCGTGCCAGGATAACCTTCTTCGCCATCGGGGCTTACGTAGCGCAGTTCGAGGACGGGTTCATTTTTTTCAATGCGCGGGTTGGCTGACCAGACGCGCTTGTCAAAGCCTTTGATGCCGCCGTGCAACGCATTGGGGCCGTCATTCGTTGCCAATTGGCAGGTGACGCCATTCAACGTAAATCGGCCCTTGGCGATGCGGTTGCCATAGCGGCCGATGAGCGCGCCGAAATACGGGGTTTCCTTGAGATACCCTTCCAAGTTGTCATACCCGAGAACCACGTCCCCGAACTGGCCATTTTTGTCCGGGACTTTGAGCGAAACGACTAGGCCCCCGTAAGTGGAGATCTGCGCTTCCATCCCATTCCCGTTCCGGAGGGTGTAAAGATCCACAGGCTGTCCGTCGGCCGTGCCGAACGGGCGCTTGGTATACTCGGCGGAGGCTCCGGAAGATTTCGACGCCGAAGTGCATCCAATCAGACAAGCGGCGGCAGCCAGAGTGCCGACCAGGAAGATCCATTGAGGAAGTTGTTGCATAGCTTTGAGGCAAGAGAATAGCGGGTCGGTCAAGCGTCTGTAAAAGGGATTCTCGCTAGGTTGTTCCGGGGCGTTTCTGCCCATAATAGGCGTCCGGACCGTGTTTGCGCAGGAAATGTTTGTCGAGGAGATCGGACTGCATCGGCGTGGCCTTGGGATTCAGACGGACGGTCTCGATTGCCAGGCGCGCGACGAATTCAAGAACGACCGCGGTGTTTACAGCTGTTTCGACGTCTTTGCCCCAGACGAACGGCGCGTGACTGGCGACCAGCACGGCCGGCGATTGCACCGGGTCGACGCCCTGGAAGCGTTCGACAATGACATGCCCGGTGTTGGCTTCGTACTCCCCCTTGATCTCCTCCGGCGTGAGCAGGCGTGTGCAAGGGATCTCGCCGTGCCAGTAATCGGCATGGGTGGTCCCATAAGCGGGGATCGGCTGCTGAGCCTGGGCCCACGCGGTGGCGTAAAGGCTATGGGTATGCACGATGCCGCCAATCCCAGGAAACGCGCGGTACAGCACGAGGTGCGTGAGAGTGTCAGAGCTTGGCTGGAGCCGGCCTTCGAGCACTTTGCCCGTGTTAAGCGCCACCACAACCATGTCCCTGGGCTGCATCGCGGCATAGGGAACCCCGGACGGCTTGATCACGACAAGGCCCGAATGATGGTCGATGGCGCTGGCATTTCCCCAGGTGTCCACGACGAGCCCCTTCTCGACCAGGTCGAGGTTCGCTCGCCAAACCAAGTGCTTTAAATCGTCAAGCATAGGACCCTCTCTTGTTCTGTGCGTCGTTGCTGGGGGCAGGGGTCACTTGCGGATTTGGTTCCGGATCTCGAGAAGGTCTTTCATCACGGAATGCAGATTCCCCTGCCATTCCCTCGTGCCAAACGCATCATGGACGATGCGGTAAAGGCGGTAGAGCTTCTGATACGTCTCGTGATGCTTGGGATTCGGCTTGAAGACGCGCGGCTTTAAACCCGTCATCTTCGCCTGCGCGCCCGCGTAATCCTGGTGCGCACCGCCCACCACCGCGCCCGCAATGGCCGCTCCCAAGGCGCACGTTTGCGCCGAGCGCGAGATCTTCATCGGCCGTCCCGTGACGTCGGCGTAGATCTGCATCACGAGCGGGTTCTTCTCCGCAATGCCACCGCAGTTGACGACCTGGCCCACCTGGACGCCATATTCCTCGAACCGGTTGATGATGGTCAGCGCACCGAATGCCGTGGCTTCGATCAATGCCCGGTAAATCTCGGAAGGCGTGGTGTAAAGCGTTTGACCCAGGAGCAGCCCGGTGAGCCTTTGGTCGACCAGGATCGTCCGGTTGCCGTTGTTCCAGTCCAAAGCCAGCAATCCGGACTCGCCCGGCGCCAGCTTCTTCGCGGCTTCGCTCAGGGCCTCGTGCGAACCCAACTTGGCTCCGCCGGGCTGGAGGTAATTGACGAACCAATTGAAGATGTCGCCCACGGCGGACTGCCCGGCTTCCAGCCCGTAAAAGCCCGGCAAGATGCTGCCGCTGACAATCCCGCAGAGGCCCGGGACATCCGCAAGTTCCTGCCCGACCGGCACCACCATCATGTCGCACGTGCTCGTGCCGATGATCTTGACGAGGGTGCCCGGAGCGATGCCGCTTCCGACTCCGCCCAGGTGGGCATCGAAAGCGCCCACGGCCACGGGAATGCCTGCACGAAGCCCGGTGCGATTCGCCCATTGCGGCGTCAAGGTTCCGACCGCCTTGTCGATGCTCTGGGCTTGGGGTCGCAGGCGGGCGCGCAATTCCCCAAGCTTCGGATCGAGCTTGGAAAGGAACTCCGCGTCCGGGTAGCCGCCCCAGCCGTCGTTGTACATGGCTTTGTGGCCGGCAGCGCAAACGCCAACCGTGAGCGTGTCCGGGGCTTCCGTGCCAGTCAGCATCGCCGGGATCCAATCGGCGCATTCGACCCAGGTGCAAGCCGCATGGAAGACTTCCGGCGCCGTCCGCAAGCAGTGAAGGATCTTGCTGAAGAACCACTCGCTCGAATAAGTCCCTCCGCATTTGGCCAAATACTGGGGACGCATCTGGCGGGCGCGTTCGGTAATTTCGGCCGCTTCGGCCACGCCCGTGTGGTCCTTCCAAAGCCAAGCCATCGCGGCCGGGTTATTGGCGAACTTCTTGCGAAAGGCGAGCGGTTGCCCGTGCTCATCAACAGGGAGCGGCGTGCTCCCGGTCGTGTCGACCCCGATTCCCACCACCTGGCGCGGATCGAACCCGCGGATCTTGCGGCGCGCTTCATTGAGCGCTTTCCGGATCGTAAGCTCGGCTCCTTTCACGTAATCGGCCGGGTGCTGGCGCGCCAGGTTTGGATCGCGGCCGAGAATGACCCCGGCTTGCCCATGCTCGTAATTCCAGACGGCGGTGGCCACCTCGCGGCCGTTGGCGACGTTGACGAGAAGGGTGCGCACCGAATTGGTGCCGTAATCGAGGCCGATCGAATACTTGGAGCTCATAGTGGTGGAGGATGTTCTAGCTTTGAACCATCACTTTGACAACGCCATCCTGATAGGCGGCATTCAGCTTGAACGCCTCCGCGGCCAGGGCAAGAGGAAACCGGTGCGTCACCATGCCCTCCAGATTGACTCGGTGCTTCGCCGCCAGGGCGATCGCTCGCGGATAAGCATGCTGCATTCGCCGGCTCATCAGGATGGTCAGCCCCTTGCGACGCGCCGTAGAGTGCTTCATGGCCAACCGGTCGTCGCCCGGGATTCCGACGAGCACAAGGCGCCCGCCCAGGCGCGCCATTTCCGCCGCCTGCCCAACCGATTGATCGCCCCAAGCCGCCTCAATCGCAACGTCTACGCCTCGGCCCCGAGTTTGATCTGAGACGACTTCGACCGGGTCACCCTTTCCGAAATCGACGGCAACAGCGCCAAAAGACTCGGCGAGCTTCAAACGCCAACTGAGCTTGTCCACCGCGAAGACCGGGTCCGCTCCCGAAAGGCGGGCCGCCTGCAGGATCAGGAGTCCGATGGGCCCCGCTCCCAGCACGGCCACACTGTTGCCCACCCGAATGCGCGCCAGGTCCACGGCGTGAATGGCGACTCCCAGCGGCTCCAGCAGGGCCGCTTCCGTGTCGCTGAGCGCGTCCGGCACCGGGAAACAGGAGCGTGCCGGCATGTGCATCCGCTCACAAAGGCTGCCTCCATCCGGGTAATTGCCGCAAAAGTGCAGGCGCCGGCAGAGGTTCGGATGCCCTTGTTCACAGAGGTCGCAACGGCCGCAAGGCTGCGCCGGATCGACCGCCACGCGCGTCCCCGGCTGGAGCGGCTGGAAGAATCCGTCCGACGCCTCCGGCCCGACCTGCTCGACCACGGCCGAGAACTCGTGGCCGAGCACAAGGGGCGCCTTGACCGGTGTGTCCCCGATCCGCGCGTCGGCGTAGGAATGGAGGTCGCTGCCGCAGATCCCGGTCGTCTGGACTCTCAGGAGAGCCTGGCCGGGACCCGGCGGGCCAGGCGGCGGCACCTCGTCCACGCGCAGATCGGCCGGGCCATGCAGGCGCGCGGCAAGCATTGATTTGGCAGGTGCGGATGCCACCGTGTCCTCTACTCCGCGTCAAGGCTCAGGAGCGTGATGCTGCACGGAGGAACGGTCACCTTTTGCCCAACGTCGCCGAGCGCCACGTCTTCAATGCGAATGGGTGACCCCTTTTCCGGATCGTTGTAAGCCATGGGGTCTGCCCCGGCGATCTGCCAGCGCTTTCCTGACCCTTTCAGGCGGGCGCCCTTGATCTCGAGCGGCACATCCACCGCCGCGAGCGTCGGGTTCACCACGCTGACGGTGAGTTTCTTGCGATCCTTGTTCCAGGCGGCCTGGGCGTCGACCAAGCCGGCTGTTTCGGTGGCGACGGGAAGCTGGCCGAAGTGTTGGCGGTACAGCTTGAGGACGAGGCCGGTGGTTTCCATCGCGGCTGACCGTTTGCTGGTCTTAATGCAGCCTATGACATTGACGGTCTGGGCGTAGAAGGCGGAATCGATAATATCGCTCTGCCTGGCGTACTCGTGGATGCCGGCAGCGATGCCCAGCGCGTCCTTTAGGAAATAGCGCGTGCCCAATTCACCGAACAGGTGCGGGCCATACCAGTAGTTCCACTCGGTCATGGCGATGCGGATGTCTTTGCCCTTGAGTTCGGGGATGGTCTGCCTTGCCTGGCGATGGAAATCCGCTTTCCGCTTGATCTCAGTGGGAATCTGGCGCACATGCCGCCGCAATCCGGACTGTTCCTGGCAATAGAAGTGTTCGGCGATGAAATCCATGTGGTCCGAGCTATTCTTCAACAGTCCCGTGCTCCACGGCCCGATGTTTCCGGAGGAAATGCAGAGGATGGACGGATCCGCCTCGCGCATTTTGTCGACGACCCAGTTCTGTTTGATGACATAGTGGTCCAGGCTCATATAGCCGAGCTGCCAGGCGCCCCACATCTCGTTGCCAATGCCCCACCATTTCACCTTGAACGGTTGCGGTGCGCCGTTCGCGGCACGGCGCCGGCCCCAGAGCGTTTCTGTCGAACCGTTGCAGTACTCGAGTTGCGCCGCGGCCGAATAAGCGTCGCCGAAGCCGGTGTTCACCGTGATCCAAGGCTCGGCATCCACC
Organism: uncultured Verrucomicrobiota bacterium; assembly: GCA_964578605.1. Lineage (GTDB taxonomy): Bacteria > Verrucomicrobiota > Verrucomicrobiia > Limisphaerales > SIBE01 > JAXMHN01. The sequence continues at coordinate 17,898 of CAZODO010000022.1, forward strand.
AGTTGGCAGAAGCGGATGAATTCGTGCATGCCAAAGTCGTTGTGCTCAACACCTGTCCAGGCGGGGTTGGTGCGCGGCGGACGCCGATCCCGGTCGCCCACGCCATCGCGCCAGTCGTAGCCGCTCACGAAATTGCCGCCAGGCCAGCGGTAAATCGGCGCATTCAGTTCCCTCAAAAGGGCCAGCGTGTCCGCCCGCATTCCCTCCACGTTATCTCGCGGCATAAGGGAAATCGTGCCTACGAACACAGTCCCGTCCTGGACGCGCACCTCCAAGTTGGCTTTGTCCGTGGTGGCTCCTGCGAGAAAGTCGAAGGGGAACCGCCGGTACTCCCCGCCAATCGGACCAAGGGTTTGAGTGGCGCGCTCTTTGCCGTCATCCCACGTCAGGTTGACCTGCACCGCCGCAGGACCGCCGGCCGATTTGAGCCAGGCGTAACCGACATAGCGTTTGCCTTCGCTGATCCCCAGGTCGCGCTGGCGGATGCCCGATCCCGACCGCAACCTCGGACTGTGTTTGCCAACGAACGCCTGGTTGGTGATCATGGCCACCGAATCCGCCGCTCCGATCATCTCCCAAGGCGAGCTTCCCACCACCGGGAAATCCGTGTTGCGCAAGGATCGGTAAGGGCTGTAGTTCGCCGTGATCGGGAAATAGAACTTCCGGTCTTCGAGCATCTCCGCCCAAATCCCGCCATAGATGCACCGCCCCAAATGCTCGATAAACTGGCTGTAGATCCGCTCGGATAGCGGTTCGGAAATCTTCGAGGCATCAATCGCCACTCGCGGCGCCGGGACTTCCTTCTTTTCGATCTGCTCCAGCCGAAGATCATCAAACCAGGCTTTGCCGGTGGCCAGGCCCCAGCCACCCAGCAGGCAGTTGACCTGGATCGAATCCTGGTCCTCGACATCGAACTCCACCTCCACCCGGCTCCAGTCGCTCGATCCCGTGAGGGCTTTCGTGGCGACGGATTGGATATTGTGGAGGTTCAAGAGCGCCCCGCGCCCCTCCCGGCTTTGCACATTCTCGGTCTTGATCCAGCCGGATAGGCGATACCGGGCGAACGGTTCGACCGTGGCATTCGCACTCCAGCTGGCGTCTCCGCCTTGTTCCGAAGCGACCAGCACGCTCCGGCTCCCGGTTCGTCCGGTCTCGGCATAAGTGAGCGTGGCCCGGCCAGAGTACGTTTCCTGGCGCCACGCGCGCGGACGCTCGCCGCTGCCTTGTTCGAAGGACGGATTAGGAACGAAGTTGCGCCCGGCTTCGTTCGAAGCCGCTTCTGAGGCCTCCGCGGCGCTTGCCGGCGGGAAGCCCGGCGCTGCCGACAACAGGCCGATAACAACCGCCCCGAAGCACACGAGCCGGTGAAACATAGTTTGGTGATTCATAGGAGTCTTTGATTTGGGAATTCGGACGGTCTCATTCGTGCCGGTAAACGTCCCAGCCCAGGTATTTGCTTAACGCTTCTTGCACACCTCCGGCAATCTGGGTCGGGTTGATCGCCACATGATGCTCGAATCCGTTCTCGCAGATGTAACGGAGCAGCTTCTGGAAATTCCGGATCTTCACGACCCCGTACCCGCCGAAGGTCTTCAAGGGGTCCTGGGTCAATTCGCCTTCGCCGATGTAGGCGCGGATCTTGCCTGCCGAATCATCCGTGCTCACGCGCAGGTAGGTAAAGGCCGCGGCGTTGACGCGCCCCACCACCGTCCCGAACGTGTTCTCGCGCCCGACGGTTCCGGCGACGATTTCCTGGTAATCCATCACGGGCTTGCCTTCGCCTTCCTGGACAAAGAGGTCCTTGGGCAAATTACTGCAGTGGAAGACCACGCCTTTATCCGGGTCTTCGCCGTAGTTATTGTTCCAATCCACAAGCGCACTGGGGTGGCCGCTGGCCTGGACCATGGCGTACATGGCCACCGTCCCCATGATATCAACCTCGCAAGCGCTGGAAAGTCCGAGGTTGCTCATCATGCTCATCAGCGTGCAGGGCACCACTCCGAAAAACTCTTCCATCGCTGTCCAGCATTGGATTGCGGTGGCGCTCAACCGGGCCTGTTTCATCCATTGATCAACCGCCACGCCAAACTTCGCCATTTTCATCAAGGCGGGAGCAGGAATCCCTTTGGCGCTCACATACTGATGGATCTCGTTGAGTTTGGCTTGCACTGGCGGGCTGTCGTCCTTCATCCGCCCGATCCAGCCGAACAACTCGAACAAATCGAGCGTCTCGATGCTGATCCCCGAATTCTCCAGCAGCTTTTCGCTGTAACGGACGGTGTTGAACGCTGTCGGCCGCGCGCCCAGGGCGCCAATCCGCAAGTTCTTCAAACCGCGCACCACCCGGCAGGTGGCGTCGAAGCTCCGCAAGTCCTGGAGAAAGGATGGGCTGGCCGGATTGTCCGTGTGCCGCGTGGTCAGCGTGAAAGGGATGCCATACTGGCGAAGGTTATTGCAGGCCGACATCTTGCCGCAAAAGCTGTCCCGCCGGTCGCGGATGGTCATGATCGCAGGGTCGTCATTGAACGCCTGGATCAACACGGGCACCCGCAGCCCCGACCAGCGGATCGTGTTCGCGATCGCCCGTTCGTCCCCGAAATTCGGCAGCGTCACCAGCAGGCCGTCGATGCGCGCGGCGTTCTGCTTGAAGAGGTCCGAGCATCTCTGCGCATCCGCGAGGCTCTCGACCGCGCCAAACTTCGTCGCGTCCTCGGGCAGGGCAACCACATCGAATCCCTGGTCCGAGAGCACCTTGAGCATGTCGCGCCGTCCCGATTCGCAAAGGTGGGCGGGAAAGAAACCTCGATTGCCGACGATAAGACCAAGCGTTGTTTTTGACATGTGACAGTGAGTATTGGCCGGATTGTACTTGACGCCCTTTGCGACCCAACGCCAATTTGCGTCAAAGTTCAACCAGTTTGCGAATGTGACTGTCGCCCCCCGCCGCCGCGTGCCAAGGGTCGTGCTGTTGATCGAGTCTTCCCGCGCTTCCGGGCGCGATTTGCTTCGCGGGATTGCCGATTACGCGCGTCACCATGGGCCCTGGGCGTTCTATTGGGAGCCGGGTGGATTGGAGAAAGCCTGGCCGCAACTCAAGACCCTGGGCGCCGATGGCATCATTCTGCGCGACATGGAGCAACTGGACGAAGTCCTTGCCCATGGACTGCCTGCCGTTGTGGTCGGTCATAGCAAGCGCGAGATTCCCGGCCTGGCCAATGTGATTACCGATTCCTTGGCCATTGGCACCCTGGCCGCCGAGCACCTGTTGAACTGCGGCTTCCGCCAATTCGCTTACTGCGGCTTCGCGGACATGCCATGGTCGGTCTTGCGCGGGGAGAGTTTCAGCCAGCACCTGGCCAAAGCCGGTTACGAAACCCATTTCTACCCAGCGGAATATCGGTCCGAACCCTCCGGTTGGAGCGGCGAACGCAACCTGGCCGAGTGGCTGAAATCCCTTCCCAAGCCGCTGGGGATCATGGCCTGCAACGACGACCGCGGTGAACAGGTCATTGAAGCCTGCAAGATCGCCGGGCTCCATGTCCCCGACCAGGTGGGCATTATCGGCGCCGATAACGACGAACTGGTGTGCGATCTTTCCGACCCGCCTATGTCCAGCGTGGGCATTAATTTCCAACGTGCTGGCTACCAAAGCGCCGCCGTCCTGGACGGCCTCATGCGCGGACGCCGCGTGCGGCACACCAAGATCTTGGTCCCCGCCACGCACGTCGTCCCACGACGTTCGACGGACATTGTAGCGGTCGATCATCCCCAGGTCGCGCAAGCGCTCCGGTTCATTCGGGACCATGCCCGGGAGGTCATCTCCGTCCCTGACGTGGCGCGCGCGGCCGGGCTTTCAAGGCGGGTTCTGGAAAAGCGGTTCAAGCTGCTTCTGCGCCGCTCCGTTCTGCGCGAGATACGCCGGGTGCGTGTGTTCCAAATCTCCCGGATGCTTGTGGAAACCAACGAATCGATTTCGCAGATCGGTCTCGCGCTTGGCTATGCCGGCACGGAACACTTGGCCCGGTATTTCCGTCAGGAAAAGGGCATGACACCGCTTGCTTACCGGCGGCAGTTTGGGAGGAAATGATTGGGGCTCGCGGGACCCAGCGAACCACACTTACTTCAGCCAGACGAAGACGGTTGCGATCAGCCCGGCCCAGACGAGAAAGGCCGCGGCGTACTTCAATTGAAACGAGGTCTTTGCCGTTTTGTGCCTGAAGAGCAACATGGCCAGAAGACCCCCCAGCCAACCCCCGATGGCGCCAATGAGGACCAGCTTGAACTCGCTGATCCGGTCGCGGCCAGACCCCCCGGCCTTGATCTTGTCCCAGGCGAAAAGCAGGAAGGCAACCGCACTGGTTAGCGCCAGCCATAAGAGCATCAGATTGGTCGCTGAGGAGAGGTTCATGTGAGGCTCAAGGCTGCCAGAGGATGGAATTCACAAGAGAAGGAACGAGCTTGCGGCGAAAGGCGTGGACGTTGTCGGGGGGCGAATGCACGGAGCGCGATCCTTCCACCGGCCAAGGCACTGTCAATGACATTCGGCAGCCGTGCAGCCGTGCAGCCGTGCAGCCGTGCAGCCGTGCAGCCGTGCAGCCGTGAACGCGGCTCGGATTCTGCTTGTGGTTGCGACTTTTGAGTTTATGATCCGAAACCGAGTCGCAGGTCCCAGAACACGTGAGCCTTTAGATTGCCCGCTCATCGATTGCGGTCGCTGCGTGTGGACCGGGTGGTCGAGGCCGCGTGGGCCTGCGTAACAGGCAGACCAAACTCCACCTACTTGCGATGAACTCACGCATCTCCTCCCTTGCGGTTGCTTCGGTCGTGGCCATGCTTGTCGTGCTGCCGCTCTCCGGGCAAACGCTGGTAAAGAATCCTAGTTTCGAGAGCAACATCAACACCAATAGCGAACCGCTGTCGGCCGGCGCGCCTCAAGGGTGGCCTTATTATGGGCCCGTGGACGAATGGGCGGGAGCGTCGGGGGTCAATGACCTGACTTACGATGCCGGGGGGCCTTTCCATAACTCAGGCACGCCGGTTCCCGACGGACGCCGCATCGGTTTTAAACAGGGCAGCGGGGCGGTAAGTCAGGACATCCTGGGGCTGACACCCGGCAAGCGGCATTGGATCCAATTCCGGTATGACAGCCGCAATGGAAGCGACCTGGACGTGGCCGTGCATTTCTCGACGGTCAACCTGGGCGGAGCCGTGGACGAGGATCTGGACGTCATTTACAATCCCCGCCCTGCCATCGGCACCCAGTCGCCGTATTATTCCCGCACCGTTCCGTTCACGCCGGATGTCGAGGGTGGCACCTTGAGTTTCGTGGTGACGGCACGCGGGGATTCCACGCTCTTGCTGGACGCGATAACGATCGTGCAACGGGACGAAGGCAATTTCCCGGTCATGAATCCGAGCTTTGAGGCAAGCGGCGTGGTGTTCGACGGGGAACCGTCCGCCGGGTGGGATTGGCCGGTAATCAGCGGCTGGGCAAATACAGGCGCGGTGGGAGTCGATGACGGGACGGGCGGCGTCGCGGACAACGGGGCGATCCCCGAGCAGGCCCTGGTGGCGTTCATCCGCGGCGAAGGGTCGCTCTCCCAGACGCTGCAACCGACCGTGAGCGGGGACACTTACCAGTTGGAGTTTTCGTACAACGCACAGTCCGGGACGACGCCTCATTTGCAGGTGCTGATCGATGGCGCAGTGGCCTGGGAAAAGGATGTCACGGCCGTTGGAGGCACGGCACCTTTCGCCAAACAACAGATCGATTTCAAAGCCGCATCCGACACGGCGGTGATTGCGTTCACCAACACGGCGGCGGGAACGGTTCTTCTGGACGCCGTCCGCGTGGCCGGGAAGACGGGGACCCGTCTGCCACCGATGGCCATGTCCCCCGCCAGGATGCTTCTGCGCGCGGGTCAGGAAGGCACGGCCACCGTCAAGGTCCCCGACGAAAGGCTGGCTCTCGGTCCGGCAGTGGTGAAATTGCGGAGCGGAGATACGGGTGTTTTCGTCCTGCCAGACGCCGATAGCGAGGGGGTGCTCAGCCTTCATTTCAGCAATAACGGCACCCAAACGTATCGCATCCGAGGCGTGGCCGTCGGCAATGGTTCGATTGAGATTGTCGATCCCGCGGGGCTCCCGTTCCCGGAACCGATCACGAAAGTGTTTGTGGCCGGAACCACCTATGTCCTGAATCCCAGCTTCGAATTGGACGGAGATAGCGGGGTGGGGAGTGCGCCGATCGCGGGCTGGACCTCGGCCGGCGGGAATACCGGGATTGCCGAGTTTGGCAATCCGTTCCTGGGGGTCGAGGATCTGACGGCTCCGGACAGGCGGAGCGTGCTCCGGATGCAGAACGGGGGGACGATTTCCCAGGAGATTGCCGGGCTGGAACCGGGCCAGTTGTATGGGCTGCAGTTCTTCTATAATGGCCGAACGCTCGGTTACCCGTATGAAATGGCGCTGGAAGTGAGCTTCGCGGGCCAGGTGTTAACGAATATCCCCGCCGTGGTGCCCGCGTCCCAAAACGGGCTGACGGAATACTACTTTGAGGAACTCCGATTCACGCCCAGCGCGGCTTCGGGAACCCTGCAGTTCAAGGTGACCGTGGCGTCGGGTGACGCCACCCTGTTCCTCGACGCCGTCTCCATCATCCCGCGCATCGCGGGCGAACTCGCCGTGATGAATTCGAGTTTTGAAGGGACCGCCATGGGCGCGAACTGGCCGGGATACGTTCAGAACGATCGCGTGGCTGGTTGGACCTGCGCGGGAGGCGGCTATGGCGTGAATGCTTACAGCCCCAAGACGTTCTTTGTCGAACCGTTCCTCGATAACGGAATCAATAGCGACCAGGATAACGCCTTTTTCGGCCAGAACCCCGTGACGGCAAAGCAGGTCCTGCAGGGGCTGACGGCGGGCCAAAATTATACCTTGGTCTTCGATTACAACTTCCGCGACGGCCGCGGTCAGAATAGCAGCCTCGAACCGAGCACCGGACAGGTCGAAGTGAGTTTCGACGGCTCCGTCGTCTTCACGAGCGGCGAAGTGCCTCCGGTCGATACGATCTCGCCATGGCCTGGATTCCGGCACACGTTGCCCTTCTACCAGGCGTTTGTGCCGTTTACGGCGGCGGCCGATAGCAGTGAACTGCAGATCGCTCATGTCGGAGTGGTGGGTGACGAAACGATGCTTCTCGATTTCGTCCGTGCTCTGCCGGGCAGCCGCGCTCCGTTCAGCATCACCAAGGCCCTGGAGGATCAAACGGTGGCTGCCGGGGACACGGTGACCTTGGCGGTGACGGCTTCCGGGAACAATCTGCGTTATCGCTGGCTGCTCGATGGCGAGCCGCTCTCCGACAAAGCCGGCGTGAGCGGAACGTCCATGGCGACCCTCACGTTGTCGAATGTGCAACCGGCCCAGAGCGGAGTCTACAGCGTGCTGGTCACGGACGGTGTTGGCCGGGCGGGCAGTGCCGCCAGCGTGGGCGTCGAGGGAAGCCCGGTGGGCGACGCCATCATTGCCGCGGGTTTTAGCGGCGGCAAAATCGTGATCACCTGGCCGGCCAGCCTGGCAGGCTACCGGCTCCAGCGCGCCAGTTCGCTGCCGGCTGCCGCATCGGCCTGGACGGACGAACCAACCGCCCCGGTGGCCAGCGGTCAGAACCTCGAAGTGCGTTTGGATCCGGCCGGTGCCAGCGGCTTTTACCGGCTGACCCAGTGAACGGTTCGTCTCGAAACAAGGGCCATCGGTTGGCGTTCACGCTGATCGAGTTGCTGGTCGTGATCGCGATCATCGCGATTCTCGCGGGCATGCTGCTTCCGGCCTTGAGCAAAGCGAAGCAGCAGGCCCTGTCGACCAGCTGCAAGAGCAACCTCAAGCAGATCGGCTTGGCGACGTTCCTTTATAGCGACGACAATGACGATCTGCTTCCATATGCCTGGTGGTACAATGCACCGCACGACAGCGCGGATTCGAACAACTTCCAGACGCTGCTAGTGCCTTACGTCCTGCGAAGCAAGTTTCAGTCGGGCACCACCACGGAGAATAGCGACTTCGCCAAGCAGGTCTTCCGTTGCCCCGTGCGCATCCAGGAGAATCATTGGCGCAACTACAAGAAATACCCGAACCTGGCCAATCCCTGGAAGATCAGTTACGCCATGAACCAGTTCACGCTGCTGGCTTATCCGCCAAGCGTCACCAGCCCCAAGACCGCCCGGGCGGGCACGATTCCCAGTCCCTCCCAGACCCTCGGCACGGTGGATGTCTCCTTCCAGCTGAATCACCCGGCTGTGATCAACTTGGGGCCGCCGCCTGACGGGAACTGGGACGTGGGCTACAAGCACGGCAAGGTGCATCCGCATGGCCAGGCCAATGTGGTGTTCTTCGACGGGCACGTGGCAGCGTTTTCGTCCAAGCAGACCAACGGCATCATTATGGACTTCAAGAAACGGTAATTGGGGCGGCGTTCGAGAGCACCCGCTCGGATGCCGATCACCCAATTGTCGCACAGTTTGGTGACAAAAAGTCACCATCATGCCCGCCCCTCGCTGGCGCTCAAAACAACGGATAAATGAACGGGGCGGCTGCGCTGCCTCCCAGGATCAAAAGCAACCCCAGGAGTATCAAGGTGCCGATCACGGGGATCAGCCAGTACTTCCGGCTCTCCCGAAGCATCCGCCAGAACTGGCGCACCGCACCAGGTTGGGCAGAATTGGCGGCCTCTTCGAATGCGGCCCCAGGACCGTTCTTGTTCATCGGCTCGTGCTTTTCTGCCACGCTGGGATGATACCTGAGCTGAGGATCGTTTTGGAAAGCCTTTCTGCGTACCGCTGATGGGTGCGCGGACCGGGGTGCAGCTCGAACCGTGAAACAGGTTCGACGCGGAATTTGCTTCCGAGATCGAGCCATAGGAAACCCGCCCGGACGAAGGTGTCTCGAGCCTGCTGCCACGGGAACGTGTTGGAGGCATCGGTGCTCATGAGGCCCAGCGCCAGCGGCCGGTGGCCTGATTTCTCGTAAACGAACCGGGAGATTTCGCCCACGCTCTCTTCAAAAATGCGCCAATCGCGCGAGTCCGTCCGGTAAGCGGCGGCGATTTCGTCCAGGTGATTGGGTTCGTCTTTGATCCACCGCACAAAGGGGTCGAAAAGCACCTCTGGAATGCGAAAGCACAACCACGGTTCGAGCACCCTTCGCAACCCGGGCGACACCGGGAAGCGATAGGAAACATAATGCCGGTAGGTAATATTCGGGTCGTTATCGTAGAAGCCGACGACGGTCAGATCCGGTTCAATCACGGGCCAAAGGCGCTTCAAAGTCTTCAACTCCTGCACGGTTTCGAAGCCCTGCACGCCCAAGTTGACAACTTCGATCTGAACCTCCGGGTATTCCTTCCGGAGCGCCCTCTCCAGGATATCCGTGTAGCGATCTCCCTCCGCCACGCCAATTCCAGCCGTGAAGGAATCCCCAAGCACCACAATTCGGAACGTGTTTGGCCCGACGACGCTTCGGGCCCGGATCTCCCTGCCCCGGAAACCGAGCTGGTTGACGCGGAAGGGATGTCCATAGGTGGTCGTGTTTGGCTTCGGCCGGTAAAAGAAGAGGCGGTCCGCCCCATCTCGCCAATCGTTTCCCTCGATCGCGACCGTCTCAGGGGTGTCGACAAGGTGGGCAGCGCGGAAGAAGGGATGGACAAGGTTGATGGCTTGCAGGAGCAGCTCAAACACGACCAGGTTGACGGCCACAACCATCAGCGACCGCCCAATCGCCGCCATCCAAGGCCGTCCCTCCGGAGGCGCGGAACAAACCGGACGCGTTGCCACAGAGGAGTTCATGGACGGCGTTTCGACGCCGAGAACTGCTTGCCGCAACGCCCAGGAGGGAACGGTTCCGCATCCCGCCAAGACGCCGGAAGCCCGGGATCCGGCCGGTGCCTCGTGAAGGCGCAAGCAAGGAATCGGCGGCTCAACCCGGCCGGGGTGAGCCTAAAAAGGAATTCCTGGAACAGACTGATCATACCGGCCGCTTGGTCGAACCAGCTTGAACCATGCCAGATCCGGCTGCCTGGCAGCCTCGTCTCTGGGCGAACCACCAAGAATCCGTTCGACGGCGATCCGTGACCGCTCCGAGTTCCGAGCCTAGGTGTGGCATTCGTCAGCCGCTTCTCCGGCCGCGAGTGCAGGGTACTAGTGGTTCCCCCTAGGTTCAATCTAAAAGGAACCCCGATCCTCTCTGCTGTCGATGCTCGGGTCTATTCCGGCCGGTTACTTGCCCCGCTTGGCCCGTTGAAGGGCTTCGCTAAACCAATCCTGCGCGGGCGGCGGTGCGCTCTTCTGCGGACGCGTTTGGCGCGGGTCCGATTGGGAACCCTTGCTTGCGCCGATCTCCGGGTTTGATCGCATCGAGAGGGCGATCCGTTTGCGCGCCAGGTCCACTTCAGTCACGGTGACCATGACCTTCTGCTGGACTTTGACCACCTCCGCCGGGTTTTTCACGAACCGATCCGCCAATTGGCTGACGTGCACCAAGCCATCCTGATGCACCCCGATATCCACAAACGCCCCAAACGCCGTCACGTTGGTGACGATCCCCGGCAGCTTCATTCCAGGTTGCAGATCCTCCATCTTCTCCACGCCTTCCTTGAACTGGAAGATCTCGAACTGCTGACGCGGATCGCGGCCCGGTTTGGCCAATTCGGCCAGGATATCCTGCAGCGTGGGCAAGCCAATCTGGTCGGTGATATACCGGTCCAACTGGATACGCTTGCGCGCCTCGGGGTCCTTCATCAGGTCCTGCACCGAGCAACTCAAATCCCGCGCCATCCTGTCCACGACTGGGTAGCTCTCCGGATGCACCGCGCTGGCGTCCAGCGGGTGGGCACCGTCCCGGATGCGCAGAAACCCGGCGGCTTGCTCAAAGGCTTTGGGTCCCAAACGCGGTACCTTCCGCAACTCGGCCCGGGAGCGGAAAGGGCCATTCTCGTTGCGGAAAGCGACGACATTCGCGGCGAGTTGGGGGCCTAACCCGGACACGTAAGTCAACAACTGCCGGCTCGCGGTGTTCAACTCCACGCCCACGCCGTTAACGCAGCTCATCACGGTGTCGTCGAGGCTGCGCTTGAGCGCCTCCTGATCCACGTCGTGCTGATACTGGCCGACCCCGATCGATTTCGGGTCCAGCTTCACCAACTCCGCCAACGGATCCATCAAGCGCCGCCCGATCGATACCGCCCCGCGCACCGTCAAATCGTGGTCCGGGAATTCCTCCCGCGCGACCTCCGACGCCGAGTAGATCGACGCGCCGCTCTCGTTCACCATCACGATCGGGATGGAGGACGGGAGGCCCAGCTTCCGCACGAACATCTCCGTTTCACGCCCGGCGGTGCCATTACCGATGGCAATGGCTTCGATCTGGAGGCGTTGGCAGAGGGCTTTCACCTTCGCTTCCGCCTCGGCAACCTGGCTTGGCGATTGCGCAGGGTAAATCACGTCGTGAAAGAGCAATTTCCCTTGCCGATCCAAACAGACCACCTTGCACCCGGTGCGGAACCCGGGGTCAATCGCCAGCACATTCTTGCGCCCGAGCGGGGGCGCGAGAAGCAGTTGCCGGAGATTATCGGCGAAGACGCGAATCGCTGCTTCGTCGGCGCGCTTCTTCGTTTCGAGCCGCAGTTCCGTCTCCATACCGGGGCCGAGCAAGCGTTTGTAGCTGTCCTGGACCGCGAGGCGCACCTGGTCCGCGGCAGGCCCTTTTCCCGTCACGAACATCGGCTCCAAAAGCGCCAATGCGTCCTCTTCGGGTGGGTGGATCCGGAGCATCAGCACCTTTTCCTCTTCGCCGCGGCGAATTGCCAGCAACCGGTGCGACGGAATCGATGCGACCGGCTCGCTCCACTCGAAGTAATCCTTGAACTTGGCGCCTTCCTCCTCTTTGCCAAAGATCACCTTGGAACGAACCGCGCCCTGGCGCCGGTATAGCTCCCGCATCCGAGTGCGCGCCGCGGCGTCCTCACTGATCCGTTCAGCTAGGATATCCCTGGCGCCCGCGAGGGCGTCGTCAGCGGACGCGACCCCTTTCTCGGCGTTGACGAACGCCAGCGATTCCCTCGCCGGATCGGCAGTGGCCTGGTTGTTGAAAAGCAGATCCGCGAGCGGTTCGAGCCCCTTCTCCCGGGCAATCGCGGCGCGCGTGCGGCGTTTGGGCCGGTAAGGCAGGTAAATATCCTCGAGTGCGGCGAGCGTTTGCGCCTGTTCGACGGCCAGTTTGAGCGGATCGGTCAGCAACGAACGTTCCTCGAGCGACTGCAAGATCGTGTGCCGGCGCTGATCCAGCTCCAGCAACTGCGTCAGGCGGTCGCGAATGGCCGTAATCGCCACCTCATCCAGCGTTCCGGTCGCTTCTTTGCGATAGCGGGCGATAAACGGCACCGTGGCGCCTTCCGTCAGGAGCCGGGCTGTGGTTTCAACCTGTGCCGACCGCAGATTCAGTTCCGCGGCGACTTTCGCAATGTGCTTTTCGTTCATGTTAACGCAGGTGGGGGTTGTATCGAAGCTGGAACCGGAGTGCAAGTACGCGAAATCGAGGGTCGCTTTTGCCCTGCGTTCACGGTAAATTCGCGGCGCATCGATGAACTCAAAACCACGTCGGTCCTTCTTTTGGCGATTCTTGAGCCTGATGTTTTGGCTCTTGATCCTGGCGGGGGTCGTTTTGGGCGGGTTATGCCTGTATGGATTTCGGGATCGCAACCCCGGTTACCAGCTCGTTGTTGAGGTCGATTCGCGTCAGGCAAGCGAAGATCCGCGGCCGCTCTTGGTTGGGTTCGCGCGGATGAAGATCAACCCCGATGTTACGGGGGCGAGCGGTCCGGTTTACCTGGCGGGCTTTAGCCAGAACCGGATCGCCACGGGGATTCACGATGACCTTTGGGCGATCGCGTGCGTAATCGACGACGGCTTCACGCGGGTCGGGATCGTTGCCCTGGATGCTATTGGGTTCTTCCATGACGATGTGATCACCGTTCGCCAGCGGCTCGGCGCGCCTTTGAAGCTCAATTACACCGTCATTTGCACCACGCATAATCATTCCACGCCCGATCTGATGGGGCTTTGGGGACCGCATTACCTCAAGTCGGGAGTGAATCCTTACTATCGCGAGCAGGTCATCTCCGCTGCCGCGCGGGTGCTGAACGAAGCCGTGGAGTCGCTTGCTCCGGCCCAGGTGGCCTTCTATACGATTCCGATGGAGCCGCAAGGGCTTGTCACCGATACCCGCAAACCGGAGGTGTACGACGCCGACGTGCGGGTGATGCATTTCACCCACGCGTTTGCGGGCACCACGCTCGGCACGGTCACCGGCTGGGGCAACCATCCCGAGACTGTCTGGTCGAAGAACACCGAAGTGACCGCGGATTTCCCAGGTTACCTGCGCGACGCGCTCGAACGCGGGGTTGTCGAGGATGGCAAAGTGCTGGAGCCCGGGTTGGGCGGGATTCATCTCTTTGTCAATGGCGCGGTCGGCGGGCTGATGACCACTTCGCCGAGCGTCACTGTCCGCGACCCTTACCTGGAGCGGGAGTTCAAGGACCCTTCTCATGACAAAGCACGCGCCGTCGGCCGCCAGCTCGCAGCGAAGATATTGCCGGCGCTCAAGCGTGCCGATGCCCTGCCGCGGGACCATGTTCCTATCAGCGTGCGGGCACGCACCCTTGAACTGCCCGTGTCCAACAAGCTCTTTCTCCTGGCGCCGGTGCTTGGGGTGCTCGACCGCGGGCATCCCGGGATTCAGCGCTGGAACAAGATCCGGACCGAGACGGCGCTCATCACCCTGGGCGAGACGAGCATTGCCTGCCTTCCAGGCGAGGTTTATCCCGAACTCGTCAATGGCGGCATCGAACGCGCGCCGGGAGCTGACTTCGATGTGGATCCGGTGGAGGTCCCGCCCATCCGCGAAATGATGCCCGGCAAGACGAAGTTTGTGTTCGGGCTCGCCAATGACGAGATCGGTTACATCATTCCAAAGAGCCATTGGGACGAACGCGAGCCCTACCTTTATGGCTCGAGCAAGCGGGTGTATGGCGAAGTAAATTCCCTCGGCCCGGACGCGGCCGGGGTGCTTCATTCGGCGCTCCGCGAGTTTTGTGAGCGCGCGCAAGGTTCACAATGACGCGCCGCCTCAAGCCACTCCAGTCATTGAACGGCTGGCGCTAGTCCGCAGACTCGCGCGGCAATCCAAGCGCCAGCGCCTCGGCGATGTGCAGCGGTTGGACGCCCGCGAGGTGGTGAATCTGCTGGCGGCAGCTTGTGCCCGCAGCGACGATCAAGGTCCCGGGCGGCTGCCGCTGGATCTTTTCGATCAACGGTGCGGCCACCTGCTTCGAGAGGGTGAGCTTCGCTTCGAGCATCCCGAAAGCGCCGGCCATGCCGCAGCATCCGGTGTCGAGCAACGCGGCTTCCGTCACCGGCATGCACTGCGCGAGCCGAACCATGCACGCAGGATCCGCCAGCGCTTTCGCATGGCAATGGGCGTGGATAGCTATCCGCCTGCTGGACGCGAGGGGATCAAATCGGATCGCGTCAGGCCCCCGGGCCAGTTCGCTCTCGAGAAACTGTTCGAAAAGGAAGCAGCGCTCCGCGACTTCTTCCGCCCCTTCGAGGCGAAGCTCGCGATAGTCCTCCGCGAACATCGCGTAGCAGGACGGTTCGAGGAACAAGATGGGTGCACTCTTCAAAACGCCGCCATCCAGACGATCTCGAATCAGCCGGAGATTATGGCGGCCGAGGCGGGCAGCGACATCCAGGCGCCCTTGGCTAAACGCCGGGCGTCCACAGCACTTCCGGCCGCACAGCAGCTGGACCTCGAACCCGGCGGCTTCCAGAACGCGCACGGCGGCCTTTCCGATGTGCGGTTCATGGTAGCGCACAAACGTGTCGTCCCAGAGAAGGAGCGGTCCGCGTGAGCCCGCGAAGCGTGGATGGCGCCGGGCAAACCACGCATCGAACCGCTGTGGGGCGTAATGCGGAAGCGGCCGCTGGGTCGAGAACCCTGTGACCTTCGAAATCAGGCGCCGGACGATCGTGGATTCGAGGAAGGCGTTGGCGAGTGACGGGGCGAGACACCCAAGTTTCCCAAGCAGGTCCACGGAACTCACCAAGCGCTCGCGCAAGGAAACGCCGGTGCGCTGATGCCGCGCATGGAGCAGTTCAGCCTTGAGCAGCGGCAGGTTAACGTTCGAGGGGCATTCGACATTGCACGCCTTGCACGAAAGACAGTTGCTTAACGCCTCTTCCAACTCAACGGCGTCCAAGGGATTGCCGTCCGGAAGGCCGCGCCCTTCCAGCACCGCCCGGATCAGGTTCGCCCGGCCGCGCGTAGACATGAGTTCGTCGCCGGTGACGACGAAAGTGGGGCACATGGTCGGCGTCGATTTCCGGCAACCGCCGCATCCGTTGCATTGCTCGAGGTTGGCGGTGAAGGAGCCGTCCCGGCGGGCAAAGGCCAGCACAGGTTCGAAGGGCAAGTCCAGGCGCGCGCCCTCCCCGAGCCTCAGATCGGCGTCGATTTTGAATCGGCCGGTATCAACAACTTTGCCGGGATTCAGGATGTGATTGGGATCGAACGCGCTCTTGATGGAGCGCATCGCTTCCAGCAACTCCGGCCCAAACTGGCCCCGGAGATATTCTGTCCGGGCCATGCCAACGCCATGTTCGCCTGCAAGGGAGCCGCCAAATTGCCTGACCAATGCCGATACCTGGTCCGAGACGATTCGAAGCTTCTTGACCCCCTCCGCTGTGTGCAAATCCAGCACGGGCCTGACATGCAGCAAGCCCGCGGCCGCGTGCCCGTAGTAGCAAACCTCCAGCCCGAGAGGGTCCATGATCGATTGCAGACCGCGGACGTATTCGGGCAGGAGCGCCGGCCGAACGGCGGTGTCTTCGACGCACGTCACCGGCTTGGCCGGTCCCTTGCGGCTTGTCAGCAGAGACAGCCCGGCTTTGCGCAAGGCCCAGACCAGGTTCATTTCTGCCGCACTCCGAAGGAGCAACGTGCGCATACCCAAGCGGCGTTGGGCGATCATCTCCAAACGTTCCGCCACGGCGTCGTAAAGCTCGATCATGAGGATCGATTCGCAGGGTCCGGCATCCAGTTGGAGCAAATCGCGCGCGGCCTGGAACTGCCTTTGGCCTTTGGTTTGGTCGAGCAAAAGGCGGTCGATATGCTCGATCGCAGCCGGTTTCAGGCCCATGAACTCGACCGCCGCCTGCATCGCCTCGCCCACGGACGAAAAGAAGACGAGGGCTAGCCCCTTCTCGCGCGGGAGCGGCACGACGTTCAGCGTGGCCGACCAGATCCCCGCCAAAGTGCCTTCGCTTCCGTGAACAAGTTGGGCCAGGTCATCCGGGTGACGCAAGAACCGGTCAAGGGCGTATCCCGGCCAGCGCTTCGGCAAAGCCGGCATGCGTCGCTGGATCTCGTCCGCGTGCTCCGCGACAAGCTTGGCGCAAAGGATCTGCTGGGCTCGCAAGGCCGCGCTTCCTTTCTCCAGGCGTTGAACCCGGCCGTCCGCAAGCAGGCACTCAAGCGACACCACGTGGTCGGCGGTGGTCCCATAGACGGGGACGCGCGCGCCGGACGAATTGTTGGCGATCATTCCGCCGAGGGTGGCCCGGGAACTGGTGGCGACATCCGGTCCAAAACAAAGCCCGTGCGGGCGAAGGTAGGCATTCAGTTGGTCCAGGACCGCGCCGGCTCCGACTCGCACGGTCCGGTGTTCAAGATCCAAGTCGCTGATCCTTTGGTTGTGGCGGGCCAAATCGACGACCAAACCCTCTCCGATCGCCCCGCCCACCAACCCGGTTCCTGCTCCGCGCGGCGTGATGGGCACACCGGATCCGGCAGCCGCTTCGAACACGGCAGCGGCCTCTTGGGCGCTGCGCGGGAACGCCACACCGATCGGCTCCACCCGGTAGATCGAAGCGTCCGTGGCGTAGAGCTGCCGGGTCTGGTTGTCGAACGCCACAGGGCATTCCATTCCGGCCAGGACTCGCTGCAGAGAAGTGACACGCATCGTGCGATCGCAACTTAAGGACCGGCAGCTGGGCTGACAACGGGAAAGGCGAAGCCAGCGTTGCCTCAGTCAGATCGTCTGCCCAGAGCAGGGCGGGGGAAGCCCTTCCCGCACTGGCCCCTGCGAAGCCGTGCTACAGCGTCTTGATCTCGCCCCAGAGCGGTTCCAGGTCCGTGTCGGTGGATGCCATGTTCTTGATCTTGCCTTTGTTTCCGACGGCTGCCGCGCGCTGGAGCCAGCGGCGGGCTTCATCCAATTGCTGCATCTGGCAGGCGTAGCACGCGAGATTGTAAGGAATGGTGGCCACTTGCGGAAACCGGTCCACCGCCGGCAGCAGGGCATCCCACGCCGCACGAAGCCCGCCTCCTTCCACCCGCCGGAGCGCATACGCCCGGTGCAGCCATCCGGTGGCCCGCTCCTCGGCGCACGCCACGAGTTGCTCGGCTGACGTCAACGCCTCGGACCAGTTCTTGTCGGCTGCAGAGACTGTCCACGCCATTTCGAGGACGTCGGGATGGCGTGCCAGACGAGGAGACACGCGCGCTAATTCGGCTTTGGCTTCGGTCACATTGCCCAGCTCAATCCAGCCCAGCGCGGCCAGCAAATAGTGCGAGTCGGGCGGCTCAATGATTTCCATGCGCCACGCAACGTAGCACGAAGCGCTCCGCCAACAAGCTCCCTCCGCGGCGGCTTATCGGCGGCCGTCATACCACGGGGCGCATGCTTCGCGTCGCCGGAGAATCCTGCCCGGGCGCAGCGCGGCCTTGGCGAAAAAACCCAACAGCTCTCCCCGCGAGTAGAGATGGACTTTTCGGGCGGACGTGACGATGGGATGGCGCCGAAGGATGACGAATTCCTTTCGCGCGGACCGAGCGGCTCTTTTCAATCGCCTGGAAAGGTCAATCTCCTCGGAGGCAAACAGATCCTGGTTAAAGCCGCCAACCCGTCGGAAAGCCGCTGTCTCGCAGAACAGGAAGGACCCTGCCGCCCAATGGGCCACCCGGCTGATCAAGTTCCATGTCTGCGTCAGGATTTCGCCAACCAGGTGCCGTTCGTCCAGTTGAACGGTGCAACCTCCGCCAAGATATTTTCCGCTCCGGATGGCCTCCGCGACGTCACCGAACAGGCCTCGGCTCGGCTTCGAATCGGCATCGACGAAAATCAACCATTGTCCTCGGGCCGCCGCCGCGCCTCGGTTGCGCGCCCGGGAGATCTGGTTCACAGGTTCGAACACCACTTGGGCGCCTTCACTCCGGGCGATTTCAGCGGTGCGATCGGTGGAGTTGTTGTCGCAGACAATCAACTCCGTCTCCCGGCCTTGATCGGCGAAGGCGCCACTCGCGAGCCGGATCTGCCGCAGCGATGCCGCGATCAGCTTCTCTTCGTTGAAGGCAGGAACGACGATCGATAGGTCCACAGCCCAAGACTCAGGGAGGCCAAGCCTGAACTCAAACCGATTCCCCTCTCTGGCAGAAGGGCGGGGGACCGCCCCCGCCTGCGTTCAAGAAGATCGGTTCCCGACGCCGCCTTAGCTCGCTGTGACGTTCCAGCCGTCGCGATACTCGCGGCGGACATACTGGGCGGCTTCGGGCGCGTTCTTGGCGCGCATCCCTTCACCATCCCACTCGAGTTTCTTGCTGACCCGCATCGCCACGCAACCGAGCAGGATGATCTCGGTGAGATAGGCCGCGATGTCGAAATTCGAGTAGCTCGGCTTGCCTGTCTTGCAGGATTCGATCCACTCCAGGTGATGCCGCTTGTCGCCATCCCCTTCGAACCGGTTGCGCGGAATGGATTGCGGCACGGCTTTCACGGCCTCGTGCTGGTCGCCCGGCTTCAGGCTTTGCTCGTCGTTCAGCTTGATGAAGAACCGGGCGCCGTAATCGTCCGGCGAGAAGATCTTGCCTTTGTCGCCGACCAGCAGGCAGCCGCTCACCGGAACCTCGTCCATCAAATCGATAATCTCAGGGGTGAGTTCGGAATACGGCTGCAGCCCGCCGTCATACCATGTGAAGCTGACGGGCACGAGGCCTTCGCGTTCCGGGAATTCAAACCGAATTTCCGACGCTGCCGGGAAGGTTTCTTTGTTATCACGCGGCCGGTTCTGGTTATGAAGCTTGGACAGGCGCGCTTCGATGCTGCTGGGGAAACCGAGCTTCAAGGCCCGGAAGGGCATATTCACCGTGTGACAGGCCATGTCGCCCAAAGCGCCGGTGCCGTAGTCGTACCAACCGCGCCAGGCGAACGGATGGTAAGCATTCTTCTTGTAAGGCCGCATTTGCGCGGGACCGATCCACAGATCCCAATCCACCGTCGAGGGCACCGGGTCCTCGCCTTCGGGCCGCGAGATGCCCTGGGGCCAGATCGGCCGATTGGACCAGACATGCAGGTGGCGGACTTGCCCAATCACGCCCGACTGGATCACTTCCACGGCGCGGCGCAACCCGTTTTCCGCGCTGCCCTGGTTGCCCATTTGCGTGGCCAGCTTTTTCTCCTTGGAAAGCTGCCGCATCAGGCGCGCTTCATAGACATTGTGCACCAGGGGCTTTTGACAATAGACATGCTTGCCCATCTTCATGGCCGTCACGCTCGCCAGAGCGTGGTGATGATCCGGGGTGGCAACGATCACGGCATCGATATGGCTGCCGATCTCGTCGAACATCTTCCGATAATCCTTGAAGGTCCGGGCGCCCGGATACTTCCGCTTGCGCGCGTCCAGCGTGTTCTGATCCACGTCGCACAGCGCGTAAATGTTCTCGCCGGCGCAATGGTCCGTATCGCTCTCACCTTTGCCCCCCGCCCCGACCACAGCAATGTTCAGTTTGCTATTCGGCGACTGCGCACTGAGGAAAGCGGGCGCAGCCAAGACGGCCCCCATCCCCGCGGCAGAGACTTTGAGGAACTGCCGGCGAGGGATCGTTGTGGAAATACCCGTTGGATTAGAAAGTGGTTCCTTTGCCATGGGCTATCCCTACGCGCGGACCGAGACCTCGACAAGGAGTTTTTTGGCGGCTGGGCAGGGCTTGGCTGCTTGGGCGGTCTCGGGATCGGAGCAACACCGCAATGTCGCGCTGAATCATCTGCTCTCCGTCCGGTGTAAACGCACGCTAAACGCACGCTAAACGCACGGTAAAGACATGGTAAAACCATGTTGACATGCGTTTAAGGTGAGTTTGCCATGTGTTTGATATGCGTTGAACACCTGTGCGCTGCGGAAGTAGCTGCTGTGCAACAGGGTTCTTCGCTCCTTCCGGCTTTGGATCGGCGGCGGCACTTCGCCCCCGCCTCACGATGGTGAAGGCCTTCGACCTCAAGCGCTCCCCCATATTCTTATTGACCCTCGGCGGGGAAGGGATTACTTGTGCTCCTGTGAATCGCAGCCTTAACGGTCGGCTGTCCCTGGTGCTGGTCCTGCCTCTGCGCAGGGCGGCAGTTGGGCTTTAGTGCGATTCAGACACGTTTTGACCCCACTGCCGAACCTGCGGCAGTGGGGTTTTTCTTTCGCGAGCTGGGACTTGCGGCCACACTGCAGAAAGGACGGCTCAACAGGATAGAGTCTTAGATATGCAGAACAATCGGATCACTATTTTCGACACCACGCTCCGCGACGGCGAGCAATGCCCGGGCGCTTCCATGAACTTGCGCGAGAAGCTCGAGGTAGCCCGGCAGTTGGCCCGGCTCAAGGTCGATGTTATCGAGGCCGGCTTCCCCGTCAGCAGCGAAGGCGACTTCGCCGCGGTGCAAACCATCGCCAGAGAGGTGAAAGGCCCCGTGATTGCCGGGCTCGCCCGATGCGTGCCGAAGGATATCGAAGCCGCCGCAGCCGCCGTGAAACCCGCGGGGGACCGGGCCCGTATCCATGTCTTCCTTGCCACCTCGAAAATTCATCGCGAGTTCAAGCTTGGCAAAGCCCAGGACGAAATCATCCGGCTCGCGGCCGAAGGGGTTCGCCAGGCGCGGACCCACGTGGCTGACGTGGAGTTCTCGCCCGAGGACGGGTCGCGAACGGAACCGGAATTCCTTGTCCAGGTATGCAAGGCGGCGATTGCGGCGGGCGCTTCCACTCTCAATATTCCCGACACGGTGGGCTGGGCGATTCCCGAACAGTATGCCGCGCTCATTGGGCGTTTGTGTGACGAACTCCCCGAGGTGCGGGAGGGCAAGGCGGTCATTAGCGTCCATTGCCATGATGATTTGGGGCTTGCGGTGGCCAACTCGCTCGCCGCCGTGCGAGCCGGGGCGCGGCAGATCGAATGCACCGTCAATGGGATTGGCGAACGCGCGGGCAACACCTCGCTCGAGGAGATCGTGATGGCCATCAAGGTGCGCCAGGACCATTTCGCGGGCATCGAATGCGGCGTCAACACGCGCGAGATCCTCAAGACATCGCGGTTGGTTTCGCGGATGAGCGGCCTCGTGGTCCAGCGCAGCAAAGCCATCGTGGGCGAGAATGCTTTCGCCCATTCGAGCGGCATTCACCAGGACGGCATTTTGAAGAAACGCGAGACCTACGAGATCATGGATCCCGAGGAAGTGGGCTGGGGGGGGACCGAGCTTCCCTTGACCAAGCATAGCGGGCGCGCGGCAGTGGCGGCGCGCTTGAAGCATCTTGGGTTCGAGATGACCGACGCCGACGTGGCGGCCATCTTTGCCCGGTTCAAGGAGATCGGGGACAAGAAAAAGTTCGTTTACGACGACGACCTTACCGCGCTTGTCGAAGGGCATATCACCGAGGTGCCGGAAACGTGGTCCCTCGAGTACCTCAGTGTCAGCAGCGGCAACAAAATGGTGCCGACCGCGACCGTGCGGTTGAAGAAGCAAACCGGCAAGAAGGGAGTGGAAACCCTCCAGGACGCCGGGATTGGCGATGGCCCGGTCGACGCCGCCCTCAAGGCCATCGATCGCCTTACGCAAACCCGCGGAAGACTCATGGACTACGCCCTTCGCGCCGTGTCTCAGGGCAAAGACGCGCTTGGCGAAGTCACGGTGAAGGTGGATTTTGGCAACAAGGAATTGATCACCGGCAAAGGCGCCAGCACGGACGTGATCGAAGCCAGCGCCCGGGCGTATCTCAACGCGGTGAATCGCTTCTTGTCTGCCGGGGCCGTTTGCACCGAAACCAAATCCGAACAGCCCTAGGAAACCAGGGCGCCTTGGCGCCTCTTAACCTTGTTCAAAAGACCGCTTTTGCTAACGTAAAGCTGTGAGCTTTGTTGCCGAATTTGACCAGTTGCCCCTGGCGTCCCTCGTTGAACGGTCCAAGCGGGCCACCCTGTCCGCAGCCCAAAAGAGCCTGGTCAGCCCCCGGGTGGGCCTGGCGGAGTTTGCCGATCTGATCTCGCCCGCCGCAGGCGGGTTGCTGGAGGCGATGGGGAGAAAGTCCCGCGCCCTGACCCAGCGGCGCTTTGGCAAGGTGATGCGCTTCTTCGCCCCGCTTTACCTGTCAAACGAGTGCATCAACAACTGCAAGTATTGCGGGTTTTCACGGGACAACGGGATCGTGCGGGTGACGCTGGCGCCTGAGGATGTCCTGCGCGAGGCAAGGGCGCTCCAAAAGCAGGGCTTTCGCAATCTGCTCCTGGTGGCCGGCGAGCATCCGAAGTTTGTCTCGCACGATTACCTGGCGGACTGCGTGCGGCTGCTGCATGGCGAGTTCCCGAGCATCTCGCTCGAGGTAGGCCCGATGGAAGTCGAGGAGTATCAACCGATCTGCGCGGCGGGCGCGGACGGCCTGGTGGTTTACCAGGAGACTTATGACCGTGATGTCTACCGGGACATGCATACGTCCGGGCCCAAACGCGACTTTAACTGGCGTTTGGAGACCCCCGAGCGCGCCTACGCGGCGGGATTTCGGCGTCTGGGCATCGGCGCCCTTTACGGATTGGCGGATTGGCGACGCGAAGCCATCAGTTTGGCCGCGCATGCCGATTACCTGCTCCGCATATGCTGGAAGGCCCAGCTCACCCTTTCGCTGCCGCGGCTCCGGCCCGCAGCCGGGGAGTTTCAGCCTTTAACCCATATCAGCGACCGGGAGTTGGTGCAGTTGCTCTGTGCTTTGCGCCTGATGTTCCCGGACGCGGGGCTGGTGCTTTCGACGCGCGAACCCGCCCGGCTGAGGGACGGTTTGATCTCCCTGGGAATTACCCTGATGAGCGCGGGCAGTCACGTTGAGCCCGGCGGCTATACCGGCGCCGGAAGGCAGAATGCGCATTTGACCCGGCGCGGCCGAATCGTCGCTCTGGAAGGCGCGTCCGAAGGGGCCTCTGAAACCGGCTGCGCCACGAATGCCACTGGCCAATTCGAAGTCTCTGATTCCCGATCGCCGGAAGATGTGGCCGCGGTGGCAAGGCGGCTTGGATATGAGCCGGTTTGGAAAGATTGGGATGCGGCGCTGACGGCGTAAGGGGGCTGGTTCATGAACGAAACGACTGTCATCGCGAACGGCAAGGAGATTCCCGCCGAGTTCCCGTGCACCCTCGAGGCGTTCCTCGTGAAGCAGGGCCTCTTGCCCCGCAGTGTCGTGGTGGAGCACAACGGCGAAGCGGTGGCGCCGTCGCAGTTCGCCCAGCGCCCTTTGGCGCCAGGAGACCGCCTTGAGATCGTGCGGATCGTGGCGGGCGGCTGATTCGGGACTTGAGAGGCTCGCCTCCCGTTCCGTATTTTGGCGGTCTGATGAAGTTCAACTGGTTTTCGTGGGTTCACCCAGGCGGGCTGGCGGTGATCTTTGCGCTTCTCGTCCCGATTCTGGCGAGTGCCCAGAGCGGCACGAACCAGCCCGCGGCCGCGGAAGCGGCGATTACGAACGGTCCTGCCGCCTCCGGCGCCTTCCAACCGACCCGCGAAGAGGATTACATCACCTTCGGCTTCGAGCGCCTTCCGTGGCTGAACACGAGGGTCGGGGGCATCAAGCTGTTCCATTACGTGGCGATGGTGGTCTTCATCTCCCTGTCCTACGCCGCGGCCAGGTTCCTGGATTACATCGTCAGAAGCCAGTTGAGGCGGTGGGCTCACCGCACGAAGTCCAGGCTCGACGACGTCCTGGTGAGGCTCCTGCAGGGGCCCGTCCAGATTGTCAGCTTCGTGATCCTGCTGCATCTCGGGTTGCGCGTCTTTCCGTGGCCGGGCTGGCTGGCGAGCTGGATTTCCAAGGGGCTGATCGTGGTGGTGGCCGCCTCGATCACCTACGTGGCGATCCGGCTGTCCGATATCGCCATGCAGCATTGGCGCAAGCAAGCGCGGGCCAGGGAGGATCCGATGTTGACGGAGCAGGTGTTCTCTTTGGCGAGCAGAACGCTCAAGGGCTTTATCGTGGTGGTGGCCGTCCTGGTAACGTCCCAGAACCTTGGGCTCAACATTACGGCCATGATCGCGTCGCTTTCCATTGGCGGGTTGGCGCTCGGATTGGCTGCCCAGGACACGGTGGCCAATATGTTTGGCGCGGTGGCGGTCTATCTCGACAAGCCGTTCCAAGTGGGCGATTGGGTCCAGATCGACAGCTTTTCGGGCAGCGTCGAGTCTATCGGCTTGAGAAGCACGCGCCTTCGCAATGCCGAGGGCCACCTGATCACCGTCCCGAACAAGACCATGGGCAACGCGACGATTACCAATGTGACCCGCCGCCCGAACATCAAGACGGAGATGAACATCGGGCTCCCTTACGATACCCCGGCCGAAAAGGTCACCCGCGCCCTCGAAATTCTGAAAGATGTCTACGGCAAGCACCCTATGACCCAGGACTTGACCGTGAGCTTCAATCGGTTTGGGGATTCCGCACTCAATATCAATGTCGTGCATTGGTGGCGCTCGACCGATGGCCGCGCTCACCTCGCCGGCATGCAAGAGCTGAACCTGACCGTCAAGAAGCGCTTCGACTCGGAGAAGATCGAGTTCGCCTTCCCGACCCAGACGCTTTACGTCAAGCGCCACCCGAACCCTCCGGAACCTCTGTCGCGCACTTAATCCGTCCTTCTGTCCAACGAGTGTGGGACAAAGAGATCTTCTGTTGGATCTACCCAATCCGCACGAAGCGCGGTATGCTGGCTCCTTGAAGAGCGACATCCGGTCTCATACCCAAGACGAACTCCAGGCCCAATTTCAGGCTTGGGGCCAGCCTTCCTATCGCGCGACGCAACTCCTGGAATGGCTTTACAAACGCAATGCCACGTCCTGGGACGCCCTCACGAATTTGCCCAAAGACCTGCGCGAACGTCTCGCCCAGACCTACAGCTTCCATAACCTCGCGCTTGTCCGCCAGCAGGGCGCCCGCGATAGCACGCGGAAGTTCCTGTGGCGCCTTCACGATGGCGCGATGGTCGAGAGCGTCCTGATCCCGGCGAATCCCTCCCTTTATGGCGATCCCAGCGATCGCCAGACGCTATGCGTCTCCACGCAGGTTGGCTGTGCCTTCGCATGCAAGTTCTGCGCGAGCGGTCTCGAAGGCTGGAAGCGCAACCTGGGCCCCGAAGAGATCGTCGACCAAGTGCTGGCTGTGGAACGGTTGGACGAGCAGGAGAGCGCGGCGCAAGTCCCGCCAGCAACTGCCCCTGGCGGCAGGTTGATCAACAACCTCGTGATCATGGGCATGGGCGAGCCTCTGGCAAACTACGCGAACCTGCTGAAAGCGCTCACGATCCTGAATGCGCCCTGGGGCGGTGGCATCGGCGCCCGCAAGATCACCGTCTCGACCAGCGGGCTGGCCCCGCAAATTCGCCGTCTTGCCAGCGAGCCGTTTCAGTTCCGGCTGGCCATCTCCCTGCACGGCGCCACGAACGAGGTCCGCAGCCGGATCATGCCCGTGAACCGCAAGTATCCCCTCCACGAGCTCGCCGCAGCCTGCGAGGAGTTCATCCAAGCCAAAGGGAAGATGATCACCCTCGAGTATATCCTGATCGCGGGAATGAACGACAGCCTCGACCAGGTCAAACCGTTGAGCGAAATGGCTCGCCGCCTCAACGCGAAGGTCAACCTCATTCCTTATAACCGCGTCGATGGCCTCCCCTGGGAACGCCCGGCTCAGCCGGTCCAGGAAGCTTTTCTTGCTGCGCTCGAACGCCGCAATATCGCCGCCACGCTTCGACGCGAAAAGGGCCACGACATCGACGCCGCGTGCGGGCAACTCCGGCTGAAGACCGAGCGCGAGCTGCGCGCGGCGGGCTGAGGACAGGCATGCGGAGCGTACGGGGCCGTGCCATTGGCATCGACCGTCCAGCCCCACTTCGGACGGCCAAATGGTGCACAGTTGGCTGACAAAAAGTCATCAGTTGGGTTAAGTTGCTGATGCTCAATATCTTGACGTGATCAGAACAAATTGTTCCCATCACCACAGCCTGCGTTTTACTCTTACTCGCCACCGATAACCGTGAGTTGCACCCTCCGTAACGCATTAACAGGGCTCACCGGTTGGAGGGCGTGCCGGTGTCGTGTCTCTCCGGGGCGGTGGCCGTTTCTACGCGCACCTCTCCGATCCGGTAGCAGCGCGTTCCATCAAGCAGGGCCGGTTTGAGGGCGAGCAGGACATCGCGATTGGCGGAGGGAGAGTACAGCTTAAGCGTGAGCTGGTAGGTGCCGGGTTGGGCCTCTTTCGGTATAACCAGCGAGTACGACTCCGTAGAGAGCCTGTTTTCGCCCGGAATCCAACGGCGGTTCCCTGAATTGAACGAGAAATCGAACGTTTGCGGCCCTTCCAGCCGCAGTTGAAGAACGAATTCGTCATAGGCGGGCGCCACGCCTCGATTTTCCCAGGTCACTTGAACTTCGTGCGCTTTTCCTGGCGCAAGTGCATCCGGGGCCGAAACGCGATGAAGAAAGAACCAGTATCCGCACCGGTTGAGCAGTTGGACGGTGAGTTCAGGGTTGTCTGAGAGCCAAAGAGCGGCGTCGCCATGGTAGCCGATATAGGTGGCATGGAGGATTTCGAGCGCTTGTTGGAGCATCTGGGGCCCGTTCTTTCCCCTGCCGAAGCGGGCGATGGACGAGCCGGGGCTGGCTTCCCAATTGCCGCCTCGTTTCACGGCGCTGTAGTGCTCTAATTCGAGCACGGCGGGCAGGCGCTGCCAGGTATCGGCGAAGAATTCGGGGCTGCGCACGGTAGCGGTGGCACTATGCGCGGCGAAGTAGCCGTTCACCAGGATGCTATCGTCGCGGTAACCGATGCCATGGCTGGCGACGTACTCGTGCATTCGCTTGCGGTCTTCCGGCGTGCCGGTGTCATGGACGAAATCGTCCGAGATGATCAACTGGGTTTTCTTGAAGTGTTTGAGATGCAGATCCACGTGGACCTTGCGGGCGTCGAATCCATAGGACTTTTGGCTGCCGGCCCAGGTGTGGCCTTCGCCCCAGTCACCGATGCTGCCGATGTCCAGGTACCGGAGCCAGGGTTGCCCGTCGTACCGGGCAGCAAAGGCAGCCAGAAACCGGTCCAGCTTTTCAAGGAATAGGGGGTCGTCAAAGACGGGTTCCCACGGTGCGTCGGGTCCGGCGGGCTTTCCGGAGCGATAGAAGCCGCCTTTGGCGCCGGCTTCCATGACCCATTTCGGGGCAGCGAACTGTTGTTCGACGCGGTCCGTGCTGGTTTCCTTACAGCTGATCCGGAACGCAATACCCAAGCCATGCCCTGTCCATTTGTGGATCAGATCGTCGATGACAGCCCAGTTAAACTCCCCTTCCGCAGGCTCAAGGTAAGCCCAAGCGAGCCGGATGTAGAGGTGATCCATCCCAGGGAACTCGAGCAGATCGGCGTCGCGCGCGATGCGATACTTGTCGATGTGGTTGTCCGGGTAATGATGGTACCAGCCCTTATGCGGATTGGGGAGCGGGCTGCGATCATCCCAGTGCGGTGTCATGTCGAAGTCTGCGGCATGGAGGATCCCGGTGGGAATCCATGGCGAGACGGAGGCTGCGAGCAAGCCCAGGCAAAAGCACATTTTCATGGGAGACACAACAGGTTTTGCGCGAGGTTATCATGCGCGTGCGCGTCCGAGAAGAAGAACGAGGAGGTTCTTTGACGCGAATGAAAAAGCACGCTAGGCTCTGGGCTTTGAAGATTGGGCAATGAACAGGCCGGGCATGGAAACTCTTATGGCTTGGTCCCGGCTGCGGCAATCCTGGACCCGGGCATTCGCGACACAGATCTCGCGGGGCTTTGGAAGGTCGGGATTCGCACCGCGAATCTTCCACAACTTCTCCCGATGCAACGTGAACCTGACCCTTCTGCCGGCCGGACCGAACCAGTCCACGAAGGCGCTTCTGCCGTTCAACCGGATTTCTCCCGTCCCCTCAAGCCACTCGCGGAATTGGTGGCCGATCCCGACTTTCCGCATAGCGCGTTGGGTGAGTTCACCGATATCGGCGGGTATATCGGCGTGGTGGTGCAAGTCGTGAAGCAGTCGATTAAGGTGCGTTCGCCCGAGGGGATTACCCGCAGTTTCAATGCGAACCGGCTTCGGACGATTTACGGCCCGGCGCCCAAACCCCCGACAATGCCGGAACCGCGTCCCAGCTCGAGCTTGGCGGAGCAGGAACCCTCCGTTCCGTCGACGCCACAATCGCCGCCTGCCATCGAGCCGGACTTCACGAAGCCGGTGCGTCCTATTGCGGAGCTGGCCGCGCAGTCAGATTTCCCGCAATGTGCCTTGGGGGAACATATTGAGATTGGCGATTACAGGGGCGTGGTCGTGCAAATCGTCAATCGGTCCTTGAAGGTGCGGTCGCAAGCTGAACTCACGCGGAGTTACAACGCCGACGCGCTTCGGAAGCTGCACTCTGGATAATTCCGAGACCCGAAATCCGAAGGCCCGAAGGAAGTCCGAAGGCCGAAACGCGAACTAGTCGGCCTGGGGGTTTTGGACCCCCAAGCTCGGTTTGAGACGCGTTGGAGTGATCAGCGCTGTTTCAGCACGATCGTCGGATCGAGCGGATAACGGCCGAACTGCTCGCCGTATAAAGCCAACCCACCGGGCAAAGACGAATCCACTTCAAACCGGATCACGAACTCTTTGGCTTGGGACGCAGCGCGCCAGGCGGCTTCCGGAATGGTGGCGTTGACCAGGTAACCGTAGGAACCCGCCTCGCGCAGGCGCCGGTCTCGCTTCTGGGAATGCCAGGAGAGGATGCCCCGGTGATCAGCCGGATCATCGGCAAGGTCGAACAACCCGGCCGCGTGACCGCAAACGCGCACCCGGACCGCGCTCGGGTAAACAACCGTGTCGGTCATCGGGTAGGCGTTGGGATTCAGGCTGGGATCGTGCGTTCCCTGGCCCAGCATGAAATCGCCCGTTTGCGCGTCGGCTTTGTCTTTGTCCTTGCCGAAAAGCTGCTTCGCAGACGCTTCAAAGAGAAGGGATGCACCAGCGATCTCGCTTGGATCCAGGTCTTCGGGCCAGGCCACTCGGTATTCGAAGTAGCCATGGCCGGCCCCGTTCACTTTCAGGCCGTCCATCGCGTCCCATCGTTTGACCGACCATTTTGCATCCGCAAACGTCTTGGGCGCGAATCGGAGCAGGCGGGACTGGCTTCCCGTTTCATCACGAGGGGAGGTCTGCCTTCCGCCGACAAGGAAGGCGCAGAAATTCCGGTGCAGAACCTCCCCGGTTTCGGACTCGAGCAGGAGATGGAGGAGGGCGAGACCAGGCTGGCTGGGCATCCACACTTCCACAGTGGGCAGCTCCTGCGAGAGCCAAGGCTTGAAATCGACCTGGTAGCTCGATTCCGAATGCAGCTTCGTTGCGCCAAGCCGGTCGGTCCAGGTGAGCCGGGAGCGAACCCGGAGTTTGGGGCTGGGCGCCCGGTCCGTCATGAACGAGCCCCAGATTGGGACCCGGACCCTTTCGCCGGGGTGAGTGTCGCGGCAAAGCTCGCCCTCGGGCGCGAGGTAGAACAGGCCGTGCAAATCGCGGAGGGTCATTCCGGGGACGATCTCGTCGAGGCCGGTGAACTTATCGCTGCGGTCAAAGCGGTAGTAGCCATTCCATTCGTTGATCACGTCGTGATGCTCGGTATACAGCCAGCCGCAGATCTTTGGATGGCGCCGGAACTCGTTCATCATGATGTGGTAATCCCAGCTCCAGTCGCAGTCGCCCGCGCTGCCTTCGTACCCCCAGACATTGCCGCACTCGCTATTGAGCAGCGGTTGGTGCGCTTGGGTCCGCCCGCCGATGAAGTTCCATTTGGATCCCGGGAAGGTGTCGCGCACGACCTGGTCAAGGTGGTTTTTCCACTCGTATCCGGGAAGGTACGCGTGCCAGGAATTGATATCGGTATCCACGTGATCGTAGTTGCACGCAGAGTTGTCTTCGACCAACCGAGTGGGATCGAGTTGCTTGGCCAGGCGGTAAATGGAAGCCACCCATTCCTGGGTTTCGGGCAGGTAACGCCGCTTGTCCGGGTCCTGGGAATCCCGGGTGAACAGCCCCCAAGTCTCGTTGAAGGGCACCCAGGAGAAGATGGACGGGTGGTTAAAATCCCGCCGGATCATACCGCGCAAGGCGCGCTCGATATCCTGGCGCATTTCGCTGTCCGGTTCCCCCCAACTGTTCGGGACGTCGGCCATAACGAGCAGGCCCAACCGGTCGGCCCAATAGAGCTTGCGCGGGACATCGATCTTAACGTGGAACCTGTTCGCGTTCAGACCAATACGCCTGGAACGGAGAATCTCGTCGCGCAGGAAGGCGTCGCTGGGGAAGGCATAAAAGCCTTCCGGGTGGTACGATTGGTCAAGCGTGATCTGCAAGTAAAGGGGCTTGTTGTTCAACGCAATGTAAGGGTAATCCGTCCCCGGCAGGTTCCTGACGCTGATCTTCCGCATCCCGAAGTAGGTGGAAACTTCGTCCTGCGCATCCCCCGTCGCCAAGATGGCTTCAACCTCGTACAAGAACGGGTCTTCCAGCGACCAAAGCCGGGCTTTGGGGATCTCGATCTCGAACGAAACCTCGCTTTCGCCCCGCAGCACCGTTCGCTTGACCTTCGGCACGTTGCCGGTGGCGAAATCCAGGCCAAATTCGGCGTCTGCTGGCAAAGGCTGGTTGAACGCGGCACGCACGATGGCCTTCCCGTGATCGATATCCGGCCGGAACTGGATCTGCGCCAGATGGGTTTGGGGCCGCGCCTCCAGGTAAACCGTTTGCCAGATTCCGCGCGCATTCCCATATCCCTGTTTGCCTTCGAGCTTGAAAGCCCGGGCGGTGTCGTCGACGCGCAGTACCAGGCGCTGTTTCTGGCCCGGCTTAAGGTGCTTTGTCAGTTCGAATTCGAAAGGCGTGTATCCGCCGCGGTGCGTGCCTAGTGGCTGCCCATCAAGCCATGCTTGCGTTTCCCAGTCGCAGGCTCCGACGACCAGAAACACCCGTTGGCCACGCCAAGGTTCTGGGGCCGTGATGGTGCGGGCGTACCAGGCGATCTGGGCCTCGTCTTTGACGCCCGAAAGCGCCGAACCCCAGGGGAAGGGGACCGTGATCTGGAGCGGGAAACTGGCTTCGCCTTCGGCCCAGCGCTCTTCCAGGCCCGTGTTGCGCTTGTCAAAGCGGAACTGCCAGGGGCCATTAAGGTTAAGCCACGCTGCCCGTTGGAAATCCGGGCGCGGATGCTCCGCCAATGGAATGGATGGCTCGGCGGCATGAAGGGTGCCAGCCGCCAGAACTGCCGGCAGCCACCAGGACAGAGAAAGCGCGATAGTTCTCTTCATGCCCGCGAGGGTATCGGATTCGCGCGCGCAGGTCGAGGGCGGATCAGAGGCCCTGCCGATGACGCTTGGATTCCGCCCCTAACCGGACCCCTGCAGCGCGTTGTGGCGATCCGATAACCGTTTGACTTGGTTTTAGCCCAACCTTAAATTGCGAGCGCAATGCTTGTCCCAGAGACGAAACCGGCGTCAGTTTCTCGCGTCCATGCCTC
The DNA here is from genome assembly GCA_964578605.1 of uncultured Verrucomicrobiota bacterium. Lineage (GTDB taxonomy): Bacteria > Verrucomicrobiota > Verrucomicrobiia > Limisphaerales > SIBE01 > JAXMHN01. The sequence goes on from CAZODO010000022.1 coordinate 49,852, forward strand.
GTCGCGAAGGGCCGCTTCCCTTTGGAAGGAGATTGTCGAACCTGTTCAGCCCTTTCTGGCGCAAGTTGCTGCCAAGGTCGAGGAGCAAATCCAGACCTTTGATCCCGAGATCGCTGAGTACGCCCGCTACGCCTTGACCAACCAGGGGAAACAGCTACGGCCGGTTCTTGTCGCCCTCAGCGCCGGGGCCGTTGGACCGCTGAACGATGCCCTGGTGACCGCCGCCGCCATTATCGAGATGGTTCATGTCGCGACCCTGGTTCACGACGATGTGATGGACGAGGCGGAGCTCCGGCGCCGCCGCCCAACGCTGGCGGCCAATTGGGGCAACCAGACATCGGTCTTGACCGGCGATTGCCTTTTCGCCCGGGCGGTTGAATTGGCGGCGAGCTTTCCTACTCCGGATGTTTGCCGGGCCGTCGCGGCGGCCACGTATAAAGTGTGCGCCGGCGAAATCCTCCAAGGCCAGCAAGGGGGCGACCTGGAGTTGACTCGGACCGAGTACTTCCGGGTGTTGGAAATGAAGACGGCCGAATTATTCGCGCTTTCCTGCGAGTTGGGAGCGGCTTTGAGCGGCGGGAAACCGGCCGAGTGCGATGCCTTGCGGCGGTATGGGATAGCCCTGGGCATTGCTTACCAGGTGTACGACGATTGCCTGGATCTTTTTGGCACCGAAGCGGCTGCAGGGAAATCCCTTGGCACCGATCTAGCCACCGGGAAGCTCACGTTGCCCGTGCTGATCGCCATCCAGAACGCGTCTCTTGACGAAATGGCTCAACTGGAGGAATGGCTCCTGAACTGGAACCCTGTTTTCCTTCCGCGCTTGATTGAACTTCTTGAGCGGCACGACGCTCTAAATGAGACACGCGTTGTGATGAACGAATATCTCGAAGAGGCTCGCCGATGCTTGCTGCCGTTGCCGGCCGAGAACCGGAGTGCGTTGATTTCCGTGGCGGACTTTCTGGCGCAACAAAGCTGCAATCTGGGCGTTCGTTCCTGAAAATGGCCTGTGAGGGCGACGGCAACAGCCCCGTTCGAAGACCCGGCCACCCAAGCGGTTGTGCCGGAACCGGATGAGCAATCGCTGGTCCAACGCGCCAAACAAGGAGATTTGTCTGCCTATGACCAACTGGTGCGCATGTACCAGGAGCGGATCTACGCGACGATCTACCACATGACCGCGAACCACGAGGACGCCAGCGACCTGGCGCAGGAGTCGTTCATCAAGGCCTTCCGGGCGCTAAAATCGTTCAAAGGCGATTCCAGCTTCTTCACTTGGGTCTATCGCATCGCCGTCAACAAGACCATCAACTTCCTCAAACAACGGAAGAAGCGGACCCAGATGAGCCTGAACGACCTCGATTTCAACGCTGAGCACGACCCGGACCTGGTCGCTCTCATCTCGGAAAAAACTCCCCGGCGCGACCTTAATCTCACCGAGCTCCAGGAGAAATTGAACGCCGCCATGCTCAAGCTGTCCGAAGTACACAGGCTTGTGGTCACTCTGCACGATATCCAAGGCCTGTCGCATGACGAAATCAGCCGAATTATGGATTGCAATACCGGGACGGTCCGTTCCCGGTTGTTCTATGCCCGGCAGCAATTGCAGGCATTTCTATCTGAATTCCTAACCTGATCATGAGCCATCCAGACAATAACTTCGAGAGTCTCAAACGGTTGCTCGTTTGCAAACGGTATGAGCAACCTCCGCCAGGTTATTTTGGCTCTTTTGCCGACAAGGTGATCGCCCGGATCGAAGCCCAGGAAAGCCGGGCTCCCTCCTCGTGGTGGCATTGGCTTGTGGGACGTTTCGATGCGAAGCCCGCGCTCGTCTGCGCTTACAGCTTGGCCGTGTCGGGTCTGCTTCTCACCGGGTTCCACATGTCCCAAGGCTTCAATGCCGAGGCGGCGACTCCCTATGCGCTCGCTGGGCCATGGCTCGCGACAACGCCCATTTCACCGGCGCTATTCTCTCCGGCAGGCATGGACACGGGATGGGCCGGGACGGCGGCGCTTCTCTCGTCGTCTCGCACACGAGCCGTCCTCCGTGATCCGGCCCAGTTTCCTCCGGGAGGGGATGGCCTTCGCCTTCAGCCAGTCGGCCACACGCTCAATGCGTGGTGACCGGCCCGCGTCTCAGCGCTTAACGCCCTGCTAATCCAGTTTCGCGAACACGAGGACCGCGTCGCGCGAGGTGATGGTCAGCCTGTCCTCATCCGCCATCGCCTGGAGAGTTTGGGACCGGCCCTTTTCATCCTGGATTTTGAGTTCGTACTGGTCGCCTTTCCTCTCCCAAGCGCCTTGGGCTGAAAGGACGGTGTAAGGAATGGCTTTCTGCTGGGCAGGCTTGGGCGCCGGTGCTGGCGCCGGCTGAACCATGCCGCGTCCACCCGCTCCGCCGCGCCCGCCGTACCGCTGCAGCAATCGTGGATCCATTCCCTGGACCGGCGCAGCGTCCGGATTCACCGGTTGGGGCGGCGGCGTGGGCGGTGCGAAAAGTTGCTGGAGCTTTTCGGCGACGCCTTCGGCTTTGATGGCAATCTTGTTGTCGGTGGTGGCGATCACGGCCACGCCCGACATGATTTCCGTCATGACCAGTTTCAACCGCCGCATCTGGGTCGAAGACATTTCCGGATTCCTCTTTCGCTCCTGTGCCATTGTCGGATACGGGTCGAGTTTCCATTTGCCCAGAATCCGCTCTTCTTCATAACGCGGCGAGACGCCGGTTTCCAGGTAGGCCCGGAGATCATTGAGATCCTGGCCCAGGAGTTCCTGGACGATTTCAGGGTTCTGCAGCACGGCCTGCAACTTGGGGTTCTTGACGATCTGCACGATGTCGCCCTTGCTCAGCAGCATTTGGTTGAACTCGGCGTCGCCGGCCAATTCCTGAAACTCCTGGCGATTCTCGAAAAGCAGGAAGGTCGGATATCGCGAGAGGCGGTTCAAGAGCAGGGGATTCTGGTAGATCAATCCCAGGATGTCGGACGCTTCGTAATATCGCGGCGGCATGGGGTCGAAGGGCGCCACGGCTTTGTCCAATCCCGTGGTCTGCAGATCACGCCGGGCCTGCGACGTCAGGCGAACGAGCGACGACTGCGTGTCGTCGGTTGTCACTTGGACCGTGAAATAGCCCGCCACGTAAATGACCAGGCCGAAAAGGGCGAGCCATACCGCGCCCATCGCAAGCCCGACCCACAGGCCGAGCGCTTTGTTCACGCGTTCCCAGCTCAGCCGCTGCCCGTCATCGGCATTGTACTTGTAATACAGCTCCACGCGCCGGTTCACGAAAAACGAGATCCCAATGAAAATGGCGTAGACCAAAAGGAAGACCAGAATCGGTGGCAGCACCACGGTCCAGATCGGGTTCTTAAAACCTGCCATCGGCACCAGCGATTTGAGGTAAGGCGCAAGCGGCAAGGCCAGCACCGTGGCCAATATCAGCCCCACTAAGGAAACCCCAAATCTCACCGCTCCAAGTTTATAACCGCAAAAGCCGGCAATGCCGAACAGGACGACAGCCAAAATCCAGATGAGCATGCCGCGAAATTACGCCCCTGAGGGTCAAAAAGCACGTGGAAAATGCGCCCCCTAACGTGTGCGTTTGAATAGGTGACGTCCCCTCAAACGCGATTGGCGGCCCGCGGCGAGAAGCTGTGCGAACGTCATCGGGTGGGCGCGTCTGTGCCGATGAAGCGTCAACCGTGACGCGAAATGGCCCTGTAATGCTGAGTCCTTCCCAGAGCAAACGAGGTGGGCACATGCCCATTTCCTACAGCGGCTTGCCTTGATATTCCCCGGTGAGGGTCGTCAGAAAAGCCGCAACGGCAGCGCACTGGTCTGAGGAAAGGCTGTCCCCGAATTGGTACTTCGCCATCACGCGGACGGCTTCCTTCAGGTCCGAGGTTGAACCGTCATGGAAGTAAGGGAAGGTCTTCGCCACGTTCCGCAGGGTGGGCACTTTGAATTTGTGCAGATCGTTCTCTTTTTTGGAGGCATTGAATCGCCCCTTGTCGGCGTCCGTTGGCGAGCCGCCGCGGTCCTTAAAGTAGTCTCCGTTCCGGCCCATCACTTCGAAGGAGCCGCCACCGAGCAACACGCCAGAATGACAGGTGGCGCAGCCTGCGTCTTGGAACAAGGCATAACCGCGCGACTCCTCCGGCGAGAGCGCTTGGGAATCACCCGCAAGGTATTTGTCGAACCTGGAGTTCGGCGTAAGAAGCGTCCGCTCGAACGCGGCGATTGCATCGGTGATAGTCTTTTCCGTGAAACCATCGGGATAGACGGCTTTGAATTCCGAGGCGAAGGCCGCGTCGGCATCGAGTTTGTCGATGATTTGTTTCCAATTGGAATCCATCTCGATCGGGTTGTTGGGCGGGCCGCCGGCCTGGGCTTCGAGGGTCGGGGCGCGTCCGTCCCAGAACTGCACGAATTGGAAGGCCGCGTTGAACGTCGTAGGCGCGTTGATGCCGCCCTTCTGTCCGCGCACTCCCGTCGAGACCGTCTCCTGGTCGGTGCCGCCCTTGGCTAGGTCGTGGCACGTGGCACAGGAGACGGTGTCGTCGCCCGAAAGCCGATTGTCATGGTATAATGTGCGGCCCAGTTCCGCCTTCTTGGGATCCACCGCGAGTGAAGCGGGTATTGGCGGGATTGCGGCGGACCGGAGTTTTTCCGACAGACCCGGCCAGGGATGGCGCTGGGTCCGCACTTGGGAGATCCACTGCTGCACGGTGGCCAATTCGGCGGCGCTCACTCCACTGGTCCAGTGGGCAACGACGTACTTGGCGGGGGGCATATCGCCTTTGGTGATCTCACGTTCGATCTTGGCCAGTGCCGGCTCAGAAACCATGGCATCGGGCCCAGGAAACAATTCGGCGACCATGTCCATCCGACGCAAGCCTTCCGCGACGTCGGCGGCAATCAGGCTGGAGGCGACGGGCAACTTCGCGTAATAGGGGACGCTCGTGCCTGGCACATGGCAGTGGGCACACTTGGGCTCGAACACCGCCGTCACCTGCGCCAGGACAGGATCAGACGTTTTTTGGGACGTAAGGGCCGTCCCGCTTGGTTTGCCGGCGACCAAGTTGATCAAAGGCACAGCCACCGCTGCCAGGACCACGACAAACAACACCACCAGCAGTCTCGTCTTCATGTTTTCTCCCGAGTTACAGGTTCGGTCTATCAACGCTGCGTGATAAGCGGAAATTACTTAAGCAGATCTTGTCATAAGGAACAACGGCGCGCAACCCCGATTCTTAACGTTAACGAAACGACAAGCTGCTCAGCCACAGCCGCTTGTTTCTGCGGCACAGAACTCCTACTAGCTTCCTTCAGCCATTCTCATTTTAGGTAGGGCGACGCGCTCCGTCGCGCTCCGTTTCTAACTTCCCCTCAATCGTGATTCACTCATCCCTCATCCATTCTGCCCAGTCTGCAGAATGTTTGAAGAAAGAGAGAGCAAACCAACGGCGGTCGACGGAGCGACCTACCCCTATTTATCACACCGTCCCTTGGGGACGAATGACTCAGCAGATGGGCAAGACGTCTTCGCGTTTCGGATTTCGCCTTGGCATTCCTTCGCTCCGGCCGTTGCCGAATACTTGCTGCTACTGTTCAAGACTGGCATCGAGTTTCGAAAGGTTGTTGAACCGCCTAAGAGATTGACCGCCGCTTCCGTCCGGTAGGAACCTGGCTGGCAGAGAATCTCGAAGCATCCGCGACACCTTCGCCGGGAATTCCTCCTGTAGCAGTTGAAGCCCTCCGGCTTCGACCGAGCCGACGGTCCGGCGAAGCAAGCTGGGGGCAGGAACCACGACCATGAGAACACGCATGCAACTTCAGTCCGCGGGGATCCTTCTCCTGTTGCTCTTGAGCAGCGGCCTCGGCGGTGGGCTGCTCGCCCAAAGCACCCGCTTCAACTACCAGGGTCGTCTCTCCAGCAACGGCACTCCCGCCAACGGCACCTACGACGTCACCTTCAGTCTGTTCGACGCCGCGAACAGCGGCAGCCCGGTGGGAGGGATTATCCTGACCAGCACGGTGCCCGTCGTGGACGGGGTGTTTAGCACCTCGCTGGACTTTGGCGGCGGGGTCTTCACCGGACCGGCCCGCTGGCTTGAGTTGTCCGTCCGCACGAACGGACCCGGCAGTTTCCAGCTCCTGAGCCCGCGCCAGGAGCTGCTGGCGACACCTTACGCAATCCACGCCGCGACGGCCGCCAGCGCCGCCTCGGCCGAGTCGCTGCCGCCGAACACCATCACCACGTCGGCCATAGCCGACGGCTCGGTGACCACTGCGAAGATCGCCGCCGGGCAAGTGGTCAAGTCCCTCAATGGCCTGACGGATGCCGTGACCCTCCAGGCCGGCGCCAACGTCACCCTCACCCCCAGCGGCAACACGCTCCAGATCAACGCGACCGGCGGCAGTGGGCTGGCGCTCCCGTTCAGCGGGGTCGTGGACTCCTCCAATCCACTCTTTCTCGTGAACAACCCGGGCAGCGGCATCGGGTTGCAGTCCGACACCATTGCGGGCTGGGCGGTGTTCGGCCGCAGCCAGGCCAACTCCGGCGTGTTCGGGCAGACGCTGGCGTCGGACGCCGCGGGGTTGCTCGGCCGCAACGAGGCCAACACGGGCTCCGGCCAGGCGATCTTCGGTTATGCCTCGGGCAATGCCCTGGGCGTGCTGGGGATCAGTGAAGGCAACGACGGTGTCTCCGGTCGCTCGAACGCCCGGGGCAAGAGCGGCGTCTTGGGCTACACGCAGTGGGAAGATGGCTGGGGCGGCTACTTCGTCAATGCTGGGGGCGGCGAGGCCCTGCATGCCGAAGGGCGTGGCTGGATTAGCGGAGAACTCTCGGTGGCGGTCCTCACGATCCGCGGTGGGGCCGACCTCGCGGAACCCTTCGAGAGCAGCCAGGGACAGCTCGCGCCCGGCACCGTCGTCGTCATCGATGAGGCCCATCCCGGCAAGCTCAGGCAATCCGACTCGGCCTACGACACCCGCGTCGCGGGGGTCATTTCGGGGGCGGGCGGCGTGAATCCCGGCATCGCACTCCGTCAGGAGGGCGTGCTCGAGAACGGGCAGAATGTCGCGCTGACCGGTCGCGTCTATGTCCAGGCCGATGCCGCGTTCGGGGCCATCCGACCAGGCGATCTGCTCACCACTTCCCCAACGCCCGGCCACGCGATGAAAGCGGCCGATGCGCAGCGTGCTCCAGGCGCCATTCTCGGCAAAGCGATGACGCCGCGGGCTGAGGGGCAGGGATTGGTGTTGGTGTTGGTGTCGCTCCAGTAAGCCGTCTACCCCTCCCTCTCATGCCTCGTTCATCGTCCCGCCCGCGGCCGCTGTTTTTGATGGCCGTCACGGTGTGGCTCATCCCAGCCCCGCGCCACCGGGTCACCGTCGTCACGCTCCTCCTCGGCCTCGCCCTCAGCCTTGGCGGCGTTGCGCGCGCCACGACGCTCGCGGAATTCGGCTTTGGCAGCATGCGCGTGAACGGTCAATTGCCTTTGGGTACGCGACCCCTGCTGGTCATCATCGCGAACTACCAGGGTGCTCCCGAGATCGCCCAGCACGACTGGGACAGCCTCGTGTTCGGATCGGCGGGCCCCAGCGTGGCGAACTACTACCGGGAGATCTCCAATGGCCGGTTCACCTGGAACAGCGCCGGGTTGCTGCGGGCGAACTTCACCCAGGCGGAGCGCATGACCCGCGCCGGGCACGCCCAGATTGTCGAGGCGGCGTTGGCCCAAAATCCCGGCTACCGGGTGCTCGACTTTGACGCGGATGGCGATGGCACAGTGCGGGGCAGTGAACTGTCGATCCTGATCTTGAACAACCTGGTGGATGGCGGTGGTCAAACCGTGCCCGTCGTCGTGGGGCCGTTGTCTCTGCAGGTCAGTATGGTGGGACATCGGGACAGCCTGATGACTTCGTGTCACGAGCTCTGCCACACCCTGGGTGCTGTCGATCTCTACGGGAACACCCAGAACCTGCACACGGGCATCTCGCTGATGGGCTCCACGATCGTGACGGACAGCAACCGTGGCAGCTTCCACCTCGACCCTTGGCACAAGCTCGCCCTCGGGTGGTCCGAACCCCGCATCGTCTCGCTGCGGGGCAACGGCCAGGCCATTCTCCCGGCCGCCCAGTTCAAGCACGCCGATGCGCCGGTGCTTCTGTTCGACCCTCTGCGCGGCACGGAGGAGTTCTATTTGCTCGAGTATCGCACCCCAGCGCCCCCCTCCGGCGGCGCCGGGTTCGACGCGAACGTGACGGGTCAGGGTTTGTTAATCTGGCACGCCTGGCAGAGTCCCGACCACAACCCTGTGATGACGGCCGTTCACACCACTTTGCCTTTCCCGGTCCAGGGCGGCTGGACCATCTGCAGCAACTGCCTGGGGAACTTCTATCGCCCCAATCAGGGCGCCAGCCACTGTCCTTCGGGCGGCACTCACCGGCCATTTGACACCCACGATTTCTCTATGGTCCTGAACAGCCCGGCCGACCCTGGGCAACCGAACTGGCGTTGGTGTTCAAAATGCCAGGGCATGTTCTACGGGGGGAACGGTCTCCCGACGCGTTGTCCTGCCGACAACGGCCCCCACGACGGCAGCACCAGCGCAAACTACACCTTGCGTTTCCAAGGCCAGCAGCCGAACCGCGGACAACGCGGATGGGCTTGGTGCCGAAAGTGCCAGGCCCTGTTCTACACCGGCGCCTCGGGAGGAGGACTCAACCCAACCGGCGGCGTCTGTCCCGCCTCCGGCCAACATGACGCCTCAGCCTCGGCGGAATACAGTCTCCACTATCAGGTCTACGGTGTCTTCAGCGAGTCGGCGACGGACAACGTGCTCGGTGCCTCCACGGGCTGGCCTGTAGGGAGCCTGTCCCCCTTTTCCCGTTGGTTCGCGGATGGTGCCGAGGTGCGAGTCCGCACCCATCCCGTAAGTCAGCTTCACGACGGCGACGCTCTCCTCGTCGAGTGGATCTCGGAGTTGCCGCCCCCGCCGTTCTCCGGCGAAACTTGGATAGACTACGTAAACCCCGGCTTTCTCCGGTTGGGGACCTTCGATCTGCCATTCGGTTTCCTCGCGGAGGCGATCGGCTACACCCCGTTCTACAGCCGCATCCTGGTCAAACCCGGAACCAGCCGCGAGACGCTCACCATCCGCCAGAGCATTCGCCTCGAAGCCCCGTTGGGGGCGGTGACGATCGGCCGCTGAAAATGACTCGAACCCACGCCTCGATTTTCCAGGCATGAAAACGATCCCTCTGCTGGTCTTGCTGAGTGCAGCCATCATGGCCCAGGCCCAACCGTTCTCGATCACCAGCTCTCTCGCTGGTGCTACCGGAGGCGTCTCCAGCGGAGGCGCCTTTGCGGTCGCCGGCACGGTCGGCGAGCCGGTCACCTCGGCCATGGCCGGCGGCGGCTTCACCGTCGCCACCGGTTTCTGGAATCTCGTGGGCACCGTCGTTACGCCCGACGCGCCGTCCCTGGTCATCGAATCGCAACCCGATGGCTCCATGGTCGTGAGCTGGCCCGCCACCGCTACCGGGTTCGCCCTCGAGCAGAACCGCGACCTCGATCCCTTGGGTTGGGTATCCGCCCCCTACCCTGTTTCCGATGACGGCACGTGGAAATCGGTCCGCCTGTCGGCACCGACCGGGCTCCAGTTCTTCCGCCTGAAGAACTGAGTGCGAAGGACACGTAAGGACAGCTCGACCCGTTTCCAAATGTGTCCATCAGGACACACGCGAGCAAGCGCGCCCCAAAGCGGCAGCTCATCTCGGTTAACTGCTCGGAAAAGCGCTCTGACCGCATGAGACCCTTATCGCGTGAATTCCTCTGTCGCAGAGGTAAGTGGTCTGAGTTCAAGGAGATGGCGCTTCTTGCAAGACGTGCACTCCGTTCTCAATGTCGATCACCTCGGTTTCTCAGGAGAACCCACTTTGTTACAGACCGAAAACCGCCTCGAAAACTGTGCGCAACCCCGCTTCTTAACGTTAACGAAACGACAAGCTACTCAGCCACAGCCGCTTGTTTCTGCGACGCAGAACTCCTAAACTCCTCAACCCGTTCAGCGCCCCCCCCCCCACGTACGTCTCGCTGACCGGCAGTCCGACCTCATTGTAGGCCCAAGTCGTCGTCATCCCGTTGCAGACCGAGGAACCACGCTCGCCCCTCCGGCCGCGTGGCAAATGAAGATAAAAGAGATGTGACCCCGATGCGCAAACTCGGCCAGGAGGCCGAGCGCAGCCTGCACTTTCGGAATGTAAGCCCGCTTGCGGGTTGAATGAGAAAAGCTCTCGACTTTGGAAAGCTGCCAGTCCACGGACAGACCGGTCAGACTGACGATTCGCCGGAACTCATCGGCGGACAATTCTTCGAGCAGGCTGAGGATCACGCCAACCGGGTCCAGGCTGGTTTCCCGTGTTCTGCTGAGTTGTGCTCGCCGAGATTGCATCATGATCGGGTTCCTACTCCCGCTTGAACATCTGGCCGATGCCCAGCTCCTTCAGGGCGGCGTTCAACTGGTCCACGGTCTGTGCTTCTTTGAGCTTGGCCCGGACCTTGACCTCGATCTCCACGTCCTCGGCCTGGGCCAGACGGGTGAGCACTTTCAGGCTGAACAGATTCCACTGTTCCCGTTTCAACTGGCCCTGCCAGGAGACCACCGGCGACATCGGCTCGGTCGGCGGTTGACCGGGTGGCTGGCCCGGAGTCGGCTCGACAGGCGGTGTGGGCACCGGAGGTTTGATTGGCGGTGTCGGCGGCTTCCCGGTTGGCGGTTCAGCGCTCCCTTCCTTCAGCGCCTTCGCCTTCTTGGCCGTCAGCAGGTAGGTCTCGTAGTCGAACGTGATGTCCGGCAACTCGACCGCTTCCTTGAACCATACCCGGTCAAACTGGTTCGCGTCCTTGCCGCAGGCCAGGCCGAGCGTCCCCTGGCTGACCGCCCGCGAGATGGTCTGGCGCAGCGCGTCGTCGGCCTTTTCCAGCCGCGTGAAGTAACCCTGGAAGAATGCTGCCTTGAGGCTGGCCAACGGCCAGGTGCCGGACTCCTTCAGCGCCGGAGGCCAGTTCCGTTCGATGTAGGACGCCCCGATCTCCCGGCTCAACAGGCTGTCGTGCCGCAGCCGCGCCAGGATCGCCGACGTGATGCTCTTAGCCTCGCTGGGGTGGAGCTGGCCCAAGGGCACGTCCTTCAATTTGCTCTGGTTGGCATCCCAAACGAGCAGGTGGTTGTAGCTGCTCCACACCCGCTCCTCGATCTGGGACTTCGCGCCCGACAGCTCGCGCTGGATGCGTTTCAGGTCGTCCGACTCCAACTCGCCGAGCAATCCGCGATTGGCGTCCTCGGCGACCGCCTGCCAGGCCATCAACTCCTCGCACCCCAACCGCAACGACCCGCCGCTCTCACAAGTCAGCCAGAGCACGCCGCCCGGATTCTGGCGGGACGACTGGCCGCACTTCCGCGTCCACTCTACTACGCGCTGGCAGAGGGTGGACTCCTCGGTGCCATCGCAAGCCTCGTCGGGCCGCATCACCGCCAGCGTCAACATCGCTTGGTCGAGCACGTCTGTTGAGTCCTTCGGGAATAGCGACAGGTGGATTTCGGCTCCGTTCTTGAACACCGTCCTCACCAGTTCGATGACGTTCTTTTGCACGTCGTCAGGATCGAGCGCCTGCTTCCGGTCGGCATGGACCTTCTTCAACGTCGGGACATGCCCGAAGCGCCAGCCGTCCACACCTACGGGCCGGAGGAAGTAGCAGCGCCGCTCCAGGTTCTGGACCGCTGTGTGAATGAGCGTGGTCTCGGTGTCCGGGTCGCCCGCCGCGAAGTAAAGCTCTGGCAGGTGGGCCGACTTGTCCGTCTGCCCGCCGCAGGACTCGAAGAACAGGGTGGTCGCCACGCGGCGGTGGAGCGCACTCTTGCCAACGCTGTCCGCCTGCTCCTCGTCCAGCGTCTCGGCGTGGGACGGCGGTTGGCCGCTCGGAGCCGAGATGTCCGCCTGCATCGCGGCCTGGAGGCGCTGCTCGCCCATCTGGCGAAGCACGGCGGACAGGAACTCCCGGTCGCCCAATGGCGCGGAACCAAGGGTCAGCAGCGGCTCGCGCCGTGCGCTGCCATAACCCTCACGGTAGGCGCATGAAATCCACATGCCCAACATCGCCAGCGTGGTGCGGGTCTGCTGAAACTGCGCCAGGGACTGCCATTTTCGCTGGAAGACTGTCAGGGTGGACGGGTGGAATGGGTAGCAAGTCTCGAACTGGGCGCGAATCTGATCCTCTGACATCTGCCCCCACTCGGCAGGCAGCCGGTCACGCCGCTCGAACACCCAACTGGCAAACTGCCGCGCCACGGCCTTCCGCATACTGTCCCGGCCAGGGTTCTCGAACAGCCGCCGCCGCACGATCTCGCTGACCTCCGAGGCGTCATTTGCCACGAGGTCTTTGCCCACGCGCCCGACCACCTTGGTCAGTTTGTCCTGCCACTCGCGCAAATCCTCGGTCATCTCCGTGGGCGAGGCAGGCAGGCTGAAAATGCCGACCGCATTCTGCGCGGAGGTCAGTGCCGTGGTGATGTTCTGCATGAACGAATGGAACGCTGTGGCCTGTTCGGGATACCGGCCCAGGTAGTTCAACGTCTCGTCGAACAGGATCAACACCGGCTTTCCTGCCAGGCGGATCAGATCGCCCAGTTTCTTGTCGCCGGGAGCCTTCTTCGGCTGGTCGAAAAGCTTGCGCCCAGCATCACCGGCCAACTGGTCGGCGATTTCCAGCCAGGGCGTTTCCCGTCCAGGTGAGGCATCCCAGGAGTTGCCGACGAACACAGCGACCTTGGTGTCCGGGATGGTCTTCGCCCCGACCGTCCGCATCATCTCGGCGACCTCGGAGAAATTCTTCGCCTTGGCCCCGTTCGAGCACAGGTGGTAGAGCGCGGCCAGGGTGTGGGTCTTGCCGCCGCCAAACTGCGTGATGAGCGACATCACCGAGGCGGTGTTCATGGTCTCGCCGTTCAACCGGCGCAGCACCATGCCGCAGTGATCCACAAGAGCCTTCGAGAAGTAGTTTCGGGAGAAAAACTTGTCCGGCTCCACGTAGTCGCGGGGTGCCGTGCCGGTGACGACCTGCTCCAGGTGGACGGCAAATTCCTTCGGGTCGAGGGATCGGCCCTCACGGAGTTCCTGACGGGGGATGACGACTTTATACCAGGGTTCCATAATGGTTCTCAGTTGGGCCACGCGGACGGCTGCAAACCTGATCCGCGAAATAAGTTGCGCGTCTCCTTGACCATCTTGCGAAAAGAGCGGGATCGAGCATGAACCAGCGACCAATCTGCCAAGGCGGTGAAGGACGGTTGGTCGGTCTTCTCGAAGTACCGGAAACCGCCTCCAAAACGATCTTCAAGTTCGCCTTTGGCGTCGCGCTTGGCTTCCGAGTCTTTGTCGTAGGGTTCTGCTGGGTGAATCCCTCGCTGCTCCAGCAGCGATTCAAGGCTCGCCAGAAACCAGCCCTCGTACTCCCGGTTTGGGATGACCACCGAACAGGGCAGCGGGGCGGCGGCTTCCTGCGCCCATTTGAGAAAGTTGGGCGCAACCTCCTTGGGGCAATCATCGTCGGCATCGAACATCACAAGGATTCCTTTGCAGCCCGGCTGGGCGCGTGCCATTTGCACGGCGCGCTTCAGGCCGTCCTCCCGCGTCAATTGCGAACGTTTCTGGCGGATCGGCGAGCCGACCGCCACATGGGGAATCTGCATCAATTCCCCCAGCTTCCGCAGCAGCACCGGAACCGCCGGGACTTCGCCATGTCCCTCCACAATCGGCTGAATCATGGTATGTCTTCGAACAACTCAAGTTGGTCATCCGACTCATCTGCGAAAAATCCTTCGTTCTCGGCTCGCAGAGCATTGGAGCGAAGCTGTTCACCCGCGCCCATCAGATGCTCCTGCAACGCCTTCACAGATGCCGAACCCAGTGGTTCAACCTGGGTCACGCCCTTTTGCCATGTGACGATGCGGATGTTCTCCGGCTTGATCCATTTGGCGTCGAGCAATTCAGGACTGTGCGTAGTTACGACGATCTGGGTATCTCGCGCGAACGACTGAATGACATCCAGAATAGAGCCGAGCGCCTCTGGGTGGATGGTTCCCTCCGGTTCTTCGACGGCAATCAGCGTTGGAATGGTGCGTTGAAAGAATGCGGACAAGATTCCCAACGCCCGCAGCGTCCCGTCCGACATTGAGAACGCCTCAAAGCGCACGCTACGTTTCTGACCGTTGGCCTCCCATTCCTGCGTGAACTCCAGCGAGACACGTTTCCCGTGTTTTACTGTCTTGACCTTGTGCGTTTCAGGAACAATCGTTTCCAACACTTCGCACAGACGTTCCAGTTTGGCTTTGTCCTCACGGGCCAGTAACTGCAAGACGCTGGCGAGATTGCTCCCATCGCTCTTGAGTTGCGTTCCGGCGTCTGGCTCCTGCAACTCCTGCACTTTGGCAGGTTGAATGGAAAACACCCTCATTCCTGATAAGCCCCTCAGCGCGGGCGCGAACTCCACCGATCCGCCGATGATTGGTAATGCCAATGCGTAACGCTCCAACGCGGGTTTCAACCCCGCCACGTTTGTTTGGAGCTTGTCCTCGTGCCGTTCGAACCAACGCCTGGCGTCCGTGATTTTCACAACGCACTTCTCGCGCACAACGGAAAACGTGTAGTCCGGCAACGCCCGAATCTCAAAAGCATACCAACCATCCACCGCCTGACCATTCGGAAAACTGAAATCCACCCGCATAGCAAAATTGCCGGGGCGGCTTTTTGCACCCGAACGGTAACGCACGGCGTTGATGCCACCGCGATTCTCGAACACAGTGGCGAGCGGCAAAGTCATGCACTCGCTCAGGAACGCGAACGCATCCACCACGTTGCTCTTGCCGGCGCCGTTCTTGCCTACGAGGAACAGTGGGTTGGCGAGATCAATTGTCTCCCCCCGCAAGCTGCGGAATCTTCGCAGCATGAGCCTTCGGATGTTCAAACGGTTGTCTGGCATAACCCAAGACTAGTTTTTGAGAGTGTCATTGCCAACGCTTAACGCACGCCCCTCATTGCCGCCTGGACGCCTTCGAGCATCCGGCGTTCGTCGCTGCCATCGGGGTAGAGGGCGTTCAGCGACAGGGCCAGGCGCTCGAAGCGTTTGCCCTGGCGCATCTCGGTTTCCAGCACCTGGCGCAGCAGTGTGCTCCGGCCCAGTCCGAACAGAAGCATGGCGCGGTGGATGCGGTCCAGCGTGGTGAAGGTCGCTTCGCCAAGTGGACGGCCCGGCGCGGCCTTCGTGCCCTTCTTGGGTTTCGTCGGCAACGCGGCTTCGGTGCGCTTCTTTTCCACAAGGCCCAGTTCGAGCTGCCGGAAGTCGTCCAGGCTGATTTCGATGCCGGGGCGCTCGGCGGCTTCACCCAAAAGCTCCTCGGTGCGTTCCTTCGTTGACAGCAGGCGCACGACGCCCTTTTCGATTTCCAGCACGCGCCCTTCCAGGGCCAAGTAGTGAATCCCCATCGGTCGGGTGATGCGAATGAAGGTATCAAACGGCATCGAAAAGCCGGGCTTGGCCTTCTTGGGCTTTTCTTCGTCTTCCTCGTCGCCAGCATCCTCCTCAGCTTCTTCGGCGGCTTCGGGCTTCTTGGTGCCGTTGGTCTTCGTGGTCTGCAATGTCCAAAGGAACAACGCGGTCAGACGCGCATCTTCCTCGAAGCCCTCCGTCTCGGCATCACCAAGCACCTGGCGCAGGGCCTCTTTGGAAAGCGTCTCGAAAACGTAGGCAAGGAAGCCTCGCTCATGCGGCTCGATGGCGTCAGGGTCGCCGCCCAGCGGCACTTCGCGGTCGGCAGCCGTGAGAACCTTGTCATAGCGACTGTAGGATTCCAGCGCAGGACCAAGACAGGAGAAGATAGCATCCGCACCACGAACGCCGTGCTTGACCAGCGTGGGCAGCCATTCCCGAATCCGCTTCTCCATAGCTGATTTTACCTCACTCCAGTCGCCAATACCTGCGTCGGCGGGACGCGGGCGGCAGACAAGATGGATGCTTCCGGCTAAGGCAGCAGTGTCGCGGGCAACCATTCGCGTCGCCATTTCCGTTGTAATTGGCCACGATGCCGTAATTACCCAACCCGCATCCAACATTCCCGTGAGCAGTGACTCCCAACCTTCGGTTGTTTTGTGAGCAAATACGACACAACCGATGCCGTCCTCACGCAGCACCCGCCGTCCTTCTGCGAAGGCACATCCCATCCCTCGATAGAAAAACTCGCCAGTCTTCGGGCTGGAGTGTTCATCCGCGACCGTTGTCACCGTGACTCACATTTTGGCGGTAATTTTGGCCACTTTCCACCTCAAAGGTACCCGAGT
>CAZODO010000023.1:0-64467 GCA_964578605.1 uncultured Verrucomicrobiota bacterium
CCTCTCCGATGATCCTTCACACCCTGGCCCCTCAGAAAAAGCTGAGATGCGCACGGCTCGGCAACCGTCCGGCCCCGCGGTCTAGAAGCCGCTCTGTGCCGCGGGTCCTGGAACACGGGCCAGCGGCCAGAAAACCGGCAAAAGGATCAGGACCACGACCATGAGAATCAGGGTTAACCCAATGCCGGTCTTCACAAAGTCGGAAAAACGGTACTTTCCGGGACCGTACACCAGCACGCACGACGGCTCCAAAGGGGTGATAAAGGAAATCGAGGCGGCGAGCAGAATGCCGATCGCAAAGGTCCGCTCGTTGACGCCAAGTTGCTCCGCCGTGCTCAAAGCTACTGGAAGCACGACCAGGGCCGCGGCTGCGTTGGACATAGGCTGGGTGAGGAGAATCGTGAGAACGAAGAATGCCGCGAGAATCGTGCGCACCCCTAAGGGTTGCAGGTGCGCGATTCCTTTGGCCAAGAACTCGGCGGCCCCGGTTTTTTCCATGGCCAGGCCAAAGGCGGTCATGCCGCCGATGAGGATCAAGAGCCGCCAATCGATGAACTCGTAGGCTTCTTCGATGGTGATACAGCGGGCCAAGACGGTGGCCACCGCTGCCACTAGGAAGGCTACGGAGAGCGGCAGCCATCCCAGGCCTCCCATCACAATGGCCGTGACAAAGAACAGGGCTGCAAACGCTCCTCTCTTCTTCCGGTAAAGCGCGGGGCTGAGTTCTTCCAGGACGGTCAGGTCGCGGTTCCGGCGCAGAGCCAGGAAGGTTTCGGGTGCGCCCTGGACGAGGAGCAGGTCGCCGAGCCTCAGCCGAATCTTGCCGATTTTGTCTTGAACCGGATGTCCTTCGCGATACAAGGCCAGCGCGGTGAGATTATAGCGCTGGCGGAAAGCCGCGTCTTTCAGCGTTTGACCGATCAGGTCGGATCGAGGGTTGATAAGGATCTCGGCGATCTTGATGTTTTCGGCTTGGAGCGCCGGGTCATCCAGCTTGAGCTCGGGGCGGATCTCGATCCCAGCAGTGGCTTTCACTTTCATCAGCTCTTCGACCTTGCCTTTGACAAGAAGAACGTCGTTGGGCTGCACGGTCATATCCGGCCTGGGCAGAAGGCGCCGCTTGCCCCGGATTACCTCCAGAATTCGGAACTCCATTTTGGCCAGGTCGGACTCGAAAATTGCCTGCCCGATCATGTGAGAGTCGGGAACCACGACGATCTCGCTGATATACTCGCGGATGGCGTAGTCTTCGGTAAGGCTCTCACTCGGCCGGTCCGGCAGCAGGTGCCTGCCAATCAGCATCATGTAGAGCACTCCGACCGAGAGAATGATGAGGCCGATCGGGGTGATCTCAAATAACCCCATCGGTTGCATCCCTGCCCGTGCGATATACCCGCTCACGGCCACATTCGTGGAGGTGCCGATCAGGGAGCAGGTGCCCCCGAGGATGGAAGCGTACGCGACCGGCATGAGCACTTTGGAAGGACTGACGCGCATCTTGTGGCAGGCGCCCAGCAAAGGCCCCACGAAAAGCGCGGTGGCTGTGGTGTTGTTCATGAATGCGGACAAGCCGCCAACCACCCCCGAAACCAACAAGAGCAGCCGGGTCACGCTGCCGCGTCCGATTTGCAGCAGGCGCGCGCTGGCCTGATCCACGATCCCCGTCAGTTGCAGGGCTCCGGTCATGACGAAGATCGAGGCTAAGATGACGATAATATCGCTGCTGAACCCCTGGAACGCCTCCTCCGGCGTCAGGATTTTCGTGGCTACGAGGCCGATGAGCAGCAGCAGGGTCACCAAATCCACGGAGACGACCTCTCTCGCGAAAAGGACCACAGCCAAAACCAAAAGCCCCAAGACGATCGCGATTTCCATGCAGCGGGCTCAAGGTAGCACATGCCCGGTTCCGGACCAGTTGGTTGGTTGACACACTGCCTGTCCCCGGCCCCACCAAGCGTTCTCAGAACACCCCCGTTGCGGCGAAGGAAAACGCTTGCACTGAGGAAATGGGAGCGCTAGAAGACGCTACGCAATTCGATCGTTCAGCGCGGGCCAGTGGCGCTGATTGCCGCAAGGCAGCTTTTGGCCTGGGGCTCGAGAATTCGAAACGAAAGGACACCATGTCGACAGACCACAAACAGAGCGGCTTTTCGCGGCGCGGATTTATCAAAGGCATCGGCATCAGTTCCGTGGCTACGGGTTTTCTCACGCCTGGCGGGCTGAAAGAGGCGCTGGCGCAAGCGCCCAAGGTGGCCGGTCCGGGCGAGACGCCTGTCACGCTCAGGATCAACGGCCAGGAGCGGCAGCTCCATATCGAACCGCGCGTGACCTTGCTCGACGCGCTGCGAAACCGGCTGGATTTGACGGGGACCAAGAAGGTTTGCGATCGCGGCACTTGCGGCGCTTGCACCGTGCTGGTGGATGGCCAGCCCGTCTATGCGTGTTCGCTGCTCGCCATCGAGGCCGAAGGCAAAGAGATCACCACCATTGAAGGACTCGGCACCCCGCAGCGGATGAACGGTGTGCAAAAGGCGTTTGTGGAGCACGACGCCCAGCAATGCGGCTTTTGCACCCCGGGTTTCGTGGTGGCGTCAACCGCCTTCGTCCGGAAACATCCGAACGCCTCGCTCGATGTGGTGCGTCATGGGTTGGGAGGTAATCTGTGCCGCTGCGGGACCTACGCGGGTGTGATGCTCGCGGTGGCTGACGCGGCCAAAGGAACGAAAGGAGGCGTGTAATGCCAAAAGTTGACTGGCCGGAAGAAGGGAAACGCAAGCATATCGGGCGCCGGATCAGCCGTGTGGATGGCCCCATCAAGGCCACGGGCGTGGCGAAGTATTCCTATGACATAAACCGGCCCGGAATGCTTTACACCAAGCTCGCGGTGTCGCCCTACGCCAAGGCGAAGATCCTCAATGTCGATCCCAGCGCAGCGAAAGCTGTCCGAGGCGTCGAGGCCGTCTGGGTGGACGAGGACTTGGAAGAGGTGCAGTACGCGGGCCAGATCGTCGCCGCTGTCGCTGCGCGCACCGAGGAAATCGCCAACGAAGCGGTCCGGTTGATCAAGGTGGATTACGAGCGCCAGCCACACCAGGTGGTCGACAGCGACCCCAAGTTCTTCGATACCGCCAAAGACCGCCCCGCCCGTCGCGATCAGGGCAATGTGGACGAGGCCTTTGCCAAGGCGGACAAGATCTCAGAAGGCGAATACGGAATCCCCGTCATCACGCACTGCTGCCTGGAGCCGCATGGCCAAGTCGCGGAGGTGCGCGAGGATGAGATGTTCATCTGGCCTTCCACCCAAGCGGTTTCGG
Source organism: uncultured Verrucomicrobiota bacterium (assembly GCA_964578605.1). Taxonomy (GTDB): domain Bacteria; phylum Verrucomicrobiota; class Verrucomicrobiia; order Limisphaerales; family SIBE01; genus JAXMHN01. The sequence goes on from CAZODO010000023.1 coordinate 3,315, forward strand.
GATACGCAGACCGCAGCATCAGCGACGAGGTGGAAATCCCCCAGAACAAGATCCGGGTCGATTGCCAGCACATGGGCGGCGGGTTCGGTTCGAAGTTCAACCCGGGCAAATGGGGCGTGATCTGCTCCATCCTCGCCAAGCAAACCGGCCGTCCCGTCAAGCTCATGCTTGACCGCGACGTGGAGCTGATGATTGCCGGCAACCGGCCGTCCGCTTACGCCAAGATCAAGGTCGGCGCCATGAAGGATGGCACGGTCACCGCCATGGAATCCGACATCTGGGGCTCGGCCGGCATGGGCGGCGGGATTCCGCAGGAGGTCCCGTACGTGTTCGGGAAGATACCGAACACCCGCCGAACGGCCATGCGCATTCAAACGAATCGCGGAAGCGCCGCCGCCTGGCGTGCGCCGAACCACCCGCAGCAATGCTTCCTGACCCTGTGCGCGCTCGCGGACATGGCCGCTGCTCTGGAGATGGACGAGTTGGAGTTCTTCTTGAAGAATCTCCAGTTTACGGATCGTCCGGAGGTGTACCGGGAACAGTTCGAGATCGCCGCGGAGATGATCGGCTACAAACAGAAGGCGCATTTGCGGAGCGCAAAGACAAACGGAACGATCAGGCGGGGTTTGGGCGTGTCGGTTCACACCTGGGGAGGCAAGGGCCACGATTCGGAATGCGACGTCACGATCAGACCCGACGGTTCGGTCGACGCCAAGCTCGGGTCGCAAGACCTGGGAACCGGCACTCGGACGGCCATTGCCATCGTGGTGGCAGAGACGCTGGGCTTGCCCACCGAAGCGATCGATGTCCAAATCGGGCGCAATCTGTATCCGCCTTCCGGCGGTTCGGGCGGCAGCACGACGATTGGCGGCGTGTCCGTCTCGTCGCGCTATGCGGCTACCGCGGCTTTGGCGGCGCTCTTCGAGGTGGTCGCTCCGCGATTGGGCCTGAAAGCCGACGCCTTGGAAGTGAACTCAGGTTCCATTCGGGAGATTGGCAAACCGGACAATCGGATCGCCTGGAAAGAGGCCTGTGCCTTGCTGGGGGTGAACGGGATTACCAAGCGGGGCGCAAGCAACCCGAACGAAAGCGAGCGGCTTCGTTTGCTCGGCCAAGGGGTCGGGGGAGTGCAGATTGCCGATGTTTCGGTCGACATGGAGACGGGCATCGTCACCATGAACGAGATGGTTGCGGTCCAGGACTGCGGCTTGGTTATCGACCTCAAGACAGCTGAAAGCCAGGTTTACGGCGCCATGATCATGGGCATCACTTACGCCCTGTACGAAGAGGCGGTTTACGATTCCGCAACCGGGCGCATGCTCAACCCGGACATGGAGTTCTACCGGTTGGCCGGGATCAGGGACGTGGGGGAATTGAAAGTTCGGATGATGACAGGCAAAGGGTACGATGACAGGGGCGTGATCGGGTTGGGAGAACCTCCCGTCATTTCCCCCGGGGCCGCCATTTCCAATGCTGTCGCCAATGCCTGCGGTCTGCGGGTGCCATCTCTGCCGCTGACGCCGGAACGCGTGATCGCGGCTCTCCAGAAAGGAGGCGCAGTCTAATGAAACCATTCGAATACGCAGCCCCTTCCACCGTTCGCGAAGCCGTGGATCTGCTCGAAGAAACATGGGGCAAGACCGAGATTCTAGCCGGAGGCACCGATTTGCTCAGCAGCCTCAAGCAGCATCTGAGCGCCCCGGTTCGCCTTGTCAGCCTGAAGAACATCCCGCAATTGAAGGGAATCCGAGAGGAGAACGAGGCCATGCGAATCGGCGCGACGACCACGCTGGCCGAATTGGCTGAACACACCGCCATACGGAAACACTTCCCTGCGCTGGTAACCGCTGTGGACGGGGTGGCGAGTCCCCAGATCCTATCCGTCGGAACGGTTGGGGGCGATCTGTGCCAGCGGCCCCGATGCTGGTATTTCCGCAACGGATTCGGAATGTTCGGCAAAGAGGGCGGGAATTCGCTCGTTCGGGAGGGCGATAACCGGTATCACGCGATCTTTGCCACTGACGGCCCGGCATTGTTCGTGAGCGCATCGAGCCTGGGACCGGCGCTGATTGCTCTCGAGGCGCGCATCGTTGCCGAGGGACCGTCAGGCCAAACGCGCACGATCCCCGCCGCGGAGTTCTTCCAAGCTCCCAAAGACGAGAAACAACGTGAAACGGCGCTGAAGCCGAACGAGATCCTGACGGCGGTTGAGGTGCCCGTGAAAGGATTGCGAAACGCGACGTACGAAGTGCGCCACCGGCATGGGCTGGATTGGCCCTATGTGACGGCAACGGTGGCCTTTCGGTTCCAGGGGGGCTCCGCAAGCGACGGCCGAGTTGTTCTTGGCCACGTGGCCCCGGTTCCATGGTTGGCGAAGCGCGCCGGGCAAACGATCAACGGGGTTCGAATCGACGAGGATTTTGCGTCCAGGTGCGGCGAAGCCGCCGTCGAGGGCGCAGAGCCACTGAGCCAGAACGCCTACAAGGTGCAACTGGCAAAGACAGCGGTGAAACGCGCTTTGCTGGCTGCAGCACAGGTCTAACGCATCGGTTGGCTATGAGCGACAACACAGAAAAAACCCCGGCTTCCCGGTTCCAGATCCCGTGCCCAAACCTGCGCAATAAGGAGATGTTCTACCAGTCTCCCGGGCAGGAGGACGACGCGTTCTCCAGCGGCCTTTATTGGTGCACCCGGACCCAGGAGACGTTCGGACCGGACGGTCAACCGGTCGGAAAGGCCGAATGCTGCGCCGGTCGCGCCTGCTTCGGCAACGCTTGATAGGCAGTTGTTCGGAGCACTGGCTTGCCGGCTTCACGGCGCCGCCAGTTCGTGGCGATGAGGAAAGACGAAACCGGCTGCAAGCCGGCGCTCCGAATTCATGAGAATTGCTATTCTTGAGAACCGAGCGCTTGCTTTCTGGCAAAAGTAGCGGATAGGGTCTTGCAGATTCTCGTTCGTGAGCAATGAGGCGAAGCAAGACGATCCTAACGGTTTGCAGCGTGCTGGCGATCATGGCCGTTGCGGTCTCAGGGCAGTTTCGCACCGCACGGGAGGCGGAGGCCGGCTCGATGGGGGAGCCTAACTGGGCGATTCCCGAACCGTTCAAGAAGGATGTCTTCACCTTCGTGCGCATCAAGTACCGGGTCGATGGCAAATATGGCTTTGGCCATACACGAGACCGGTGGATGATCGACTTCCCGGAAGCGGACCTGAACATTTCGTACCGCCTGCAGCAGTTGACCTCGTTAAAGGTCAACCCGGATGGCCGGGTGCTTGAACTCACCGACAAGGAGCTTTTCGATTACCCCTTCATCTATATCGTCGAGCCCGGGCGCCTGACGTTTTCCGAGGAGGAAGCGCAAATCTTGCGCAAGTACCTCCTGAACGGGGGCTTCCTGATGATCGACGATTTTTGGGGCGAAACGGAATGGTTCAATTTCGAACAGGAACTCCGGATGGTCTTCCCTGACCGCGATTGGTTTGAGATTCCCCAGGACCACCTGATCTTCCATAGCGTGTTCGATCTGAAAGAGCGGCCTCAGATCCCGGGGGCGCCTCATTTCCAGAAGTTCTTGTCCACAGGCGCGACCTGGGAACGCGCGGGGTGTGAAGAAGTGCACTACCGGGGGATCAAAGACGACAAAGATCGGTTAATGGTCATTATCTGTCATAACACCGATCTTGGCGATGGCTGGGAGAGGGAAGGGGATAACGAGGGCTATTTCCACCAGTTCTCCGAGAAGAGCGCATACCCGCTTGGCATCAACATTGTCTATTATGCGATGACGCATTGAGCGTCTGATCCGGCTCGGTGAATCCGCAATCCAACCCTCGAAACCCGCGCGGGGCTGCCCCCAAAGGCGCCATTCCTCCCAAACTGCATAGGAAACGGTCTGGCACACGCCGGTTCTTCTTCTTCCTCGCCCTGGTGTTGCTGGCGATCTGGGGCACGAACACCCTGTTGCGGCGCTCGACCGACAGGTTTGAACGTGGTTGGGGGCCCCGGTGGGGTGAAGATATCCGGCGAGCGCCCCAGGAACAACGGCCGGCACCCCAATGGACCCAGCCGGCCCGGCCCCCGCGGACCCCCCGGCCTGAGCCGGAAGAGGTTGCCGGGCCCAGGGCGGCACCGCCCACCGTTTCCACGCCCGGCGGGCTCTATTCCAAAGCGGTCACGGTCGAGTTGTCCACCGCCGCCCCTGGGGCGACGATTCGCTTCACTCTGGATGGTTCGGACCCCGCGGCAGGTTCAAGAGAGTATTCGGGTCCGCTCACGATCGATGAGACAACCTTGCTCAAAGCGAAAGCGTTCGAACCGGGCCTTGCGCCGAGCCTCACCGTCGCTCGAACGTACACCCTTCTCGACTCGAACCTGGACGGATTCACCTCGAACCTGCCTTTGGTGATCATCAACGCCTTTGACCAGCCGATCACCAAGCCGGAGTCGATCGACGCCTCTTTCACGGTCATTGATCCCGGCCCGGGCCGGAGCGCGTTGCCAGGCCCCAGCCACTTTGAAGGCCGTTGCCAGATCAAACTCCGCGGTTACTCTTCGCTCCGTTTCCCGAAGCGATCGTTCAGCGTCAAGACCTGCGACGATTCCGGCCGGCCACTCGAAACGTCCATTTTAGGCTTCCCGGCCGACTCGGACTGGGTCCTTTACGCGCCTTATCCGGACAAGACCCTGATGCGCGACGTGCTGGCATACGAGTTGAGCAACAAAATGGGTCGCTGGGCGGCCCGGACGCGCTTCGTGGAGGTGTTTCTGAACCGGCAGGCCAACAAGCTCGCCAAGCGCGATTACATGGGCGTGTACGTCTTTGAGGAAAAAGTCAAACGCGCCAAACACCGCGTCGATATCCACAAACTCACGAAGGGCGACGATTCCGAACCGGAGATCACGGGCGGTTACTTGATCGAGCGGGATCATACAACGCCCCCCATGGATACCGGTTTTGCCTATGACAACGGCGAGCGCGGTTTCAGGACCGGACGCGGGATGCACTTGTTTTATGTCGACCCAAAGGAGTCCGAGATCACACCGGCTCAAAAGAAGTGGTTGACCCAGTACCTTAATCGGCTTGAGAAAGCCCTTTACGGTTCGAACTTCAAGGATCCCGAGGAAGGCTACGCCAAGTACCTGGACGTGGACAGTTTCATCGATCAGTTCTGGATCGTCGAGTTGTCCAAGAATATCGATGGTTTCCGTTACAGTTGTTACATGTTCAAGGATCGGAGTGAGAAACTGCGCGTGGAGCCGATCTGGGACTGGAACCTGAGCTTCGGCAACGCCAACTACCATCAGGGCTGGATGACCGACCAGTGGTACTGGCCGTTGCTCAGGGAGAACGAAGTCTCCTGGTACCGGCGCCTGAGCCAGGACCCCGAATTCATGCAGCGTGTCATCGATCGCTGGACGGAATTGAGGGCCACGTTCTTCGACCCCGAGTATCTCCTTGGCCGGATCGACGCCATGGCCACCGAACTTCAGGAAGCCCAAGCCAGGAATTTCCAGCGCTGGCCCATTCTCGGCGAACACGTGCACCCCAACTGGTTCGTGGGCGATTCGTTCGAAGACGAGGTCCAATGGATGAAGCGGTGGATCCGGGAGCGCATCGAGTGGATTGATAGCCAATTCGTTTCCCCCCCGGCGGTCTCGCGGAAACGGGGCGATGCCATCGACCTGGCGGCCAATCATGGCACTATCTACTTCACGACCGACGGCTCCGATCCACGACTCGAGGGCGGCAAAGTCTCGCCCAATGCCCGCGAATTTGACGAACCGGTCACCCTCCGCTCCGGGAGCCGCATGATCGCTCGCGTCCGCAGCGATGCGCGCTGGAGCGGGCCTGTGGTGCTTTCGCCTCGCGGCGCTACCGCGCGCGCTCGGTAGCGTGTTACGGAGAGACCGCAGCATGGCCTCCTGAGATCCTGCGCCTTTGGGGGGCGCCTGCAAGACCTCACCGGCCTCGGGCGCCCACGTCCGCAGATGTCCAGCAGGGCTCCCATCCTGCCGGCAGCACAAGGGTCGGGCCGTTCTTGGCATCTGGATGGAGGGCGCGCAACGCGGGGCTTGGTCCACCGATAATCGGCCCGTCCTTGAGGCGCATCAATCCCATCGGCGCCCCGGCGTTCCCTGGGTCCCCATCCTCTTTCACGTTTCCGGTGAAGATCACGTAGTGACCGTCCGGGGACACATGACCGCCATAGACGTGGCGTCCGTCTTCGCCGTAAACGAGCTGCCGGGTTTTCCCTTCGGCATCCGCCCGCCAGAGTTGGGTCCAGCCGTAGCCATTATTGACATTTTGACCGCGCGGCCGCCACGAGAAGATGATCGCCTTGGAATCGGGGAACCAATCGGGCGTGCAGCAATCCACCGTGTTCACCGCGAAGGCTTCGCCCGTCTCCAGGTTCATTCGCGCCACGCTCCAACTGGCGCCAAAGGCGTTGGCCACACCCGAGAGCCAGGCGCCGTCCGGGGACCACGTGATCTGCTGAAAGAAGCCTTTGCGAGGGAGGGTGCGAACGACCTTGCGTGTGGCGAGATCGTGGATGAACACGCCTTTGACGGAGAGCGTCGCGGCCTGGGCGCCATCGGGGCTCAAAGTGGCCCAGGGATATTCCCCCGCCTTTCCGAACACCTCTGGACTCGAACCGTCGCCGCGGGCCAGGACGAGCTGGCCTTGCTCACCATGCCGATTGTCATCGAGCTTCTCGCCGGAAACGATCCGGCGGTAGAGCAGTTTGCTGCCGTCGCGGGAGAACTGAGGGGAGAACTCGCTCCAATCCGGTGTGGACGTTAGCGGCCGAATGCCGGATCCGTCCGGGCGGCACACAAAGAGATCCCAATCGCCTTTTGGGGAACGTGTGCCAAAGGCGATCCAACCTTTGTCTCGCACTTCGAGGGCGAGCCGGGCCGTTTCGGGATCGGTGGGCGCGGGCTGAATGCCCGGCTCGGCCGCGAAAAGCGCGCCGCTGGAAAGGGCGAGCAAAAGGAGCCAGCGCGCGGATGCTCTAGACCAGGGCCTGAAAGTGCGAGGCTTGTCTCCCGCTGCGGGGTCGGCCGTGTGACAGACCGAGGCGGAATTCGGCTGTGAAGTGAAGTGCATATCTTTTTGGGGCGTCATAGTGATCGAGATCCAGGTTCGGTTCGTAGAGAGAATTGTCCAGGCTTCTAATGACACATCCGACGTGCCAGTCGGGCCGGCGCCGATCTTCGCATATTCGGCGCGGGATTGCGAGTGAGGCGGCGCCGTATCCAGTAATTCTCAGCTTGGCTTGGCATTTCGCGGAGCGCCGGGCTGCACACCGGCGCTCCGTGAAGGGAAAGCAGACACGAAGCCGCTGCGTCAATGGAAAACGCAGCGCACGGCGCGGCTGTCCGGTGCAGTCCGGGACCGGGCTGGGAACCCTTCCGAAAAGAGGCTGGGAATGCCGCTGCATCTCTATGGCATCTCTCATGCTGCCAAATCACTGGATGAGAGATACGGTGGAAGAAACTGCGAGCCCATACCCATTTGGGGGAGTAGCCCCACAGATTCGTAGCCGAGTCCTTGTGCTGGAGCCGGCGGCACCGTTGAGCCGTCACCTGGTCGACCTGATCGAAGAAGCGGAGGAACTGGAGGTCTGCGGTACGGTGAGTTCCCTCCAAGAGGTGCTGGATGCGATCCTGATCCTCCGACCGGACCTGGTTGTCGTGGGTTCTTCCCTCAAACCTCGCCAGGTTCTCGCTGCCATCCGGGAACTCAGTTCATTCGAGCCTGACCTGAAATCTCTCGTGCTTTCGGAGCGCCATTCGCCTGCTTACGCGAATCAGATCCTTCTCGCCGGCGCAGACGGCTACGCAAGCCTGGAAGATCTGGAGCAATTGCCGGACGCCATTCAGGATGTGCTCGCTGGCGCGCTTTTCGTCAGCGAAGATGTTTCGTTCCCCTGCGTGCCGGTTTCCCTTCACCAGGGCGCGCAAAAGGAGGTTGATTTTGCAGTCCCCTCCGACAGGCCGCTGCCTGATTTTCCAATTCACTGCCCGGCCCAGACGCGCAAATCGCAACCCGCGAGTGCAACTCCTTGAGGCGCCGTCGACGATCCTAGAGCGAACTCCGCGAGTTCGGCGTTCCCGCCCAGAATCAAACCTGTCTGTTTAAGAAGGGGACAGTTCTGGACTATTTCGGGACACTTGCTCCTCCGAGCGCCCAGCGGGCGTATTGCGGATGAGAAGCCAGAACGGCCTGTTCCAGCAGCCGCTTTTCGACCGCGCGAGTTAAGGCCATTCCTTCGCATACCGCGTCCGCATGGTACGCGTCTCCGATGGGAATGTGGACCAGATGGCAGATGGGTCCGCGAACAGTCTTAACGAAATAGAAAGCGTGGCCGCCTGCGACCGGCCAGGAGACCACACGGCCCAGAGGGGATGGACTTGACGCAGACTTGTGCAGTTTGCGCAATCGATCGGCGAATTCCGCTTCCCGCGCCTGGTAGTCTTCCTGCGACATCGTAACGCCGGGAATGCTCAAACGGAACGTCTCGAGATCTTTCAAGAACGCTTCGGCATTTCGGACATCACGATGACTTGCGTTCCTTTCCGAGCGGCCGTAGCGCGCTTCATGCCGTGAGTGCGTGGACGAATCTTTGGGATGACGCGCGCTCCATATCTTGGACTGCCGATCGATATCGGAACGAATCTGGAGCAAGACTGCTATTGGAATCGCATGTGCCATCTATCGCTGCCGGACCGGTTTGTTCGCCCCGCTTTCCTTTGGGCCTGCCGCTGATTTGAAAATGAAAGTGTCGAAGCATAGCGCTTTTCCGGAGCGCGCGTCCATCCACATTTGGGACAAGTAGTATCAGCGAACGGACATAGTCATTCACCAGGAGCCACTGACCAAAGATGGGATCAACGGCCGTTAGCCATCAGGCAAGTGCTTGGAAATGAAAAGCTAGCGCAAGAAGATCACCTTCGGCTCGCCTTTGAAACAAACGTGCCTGAAGGGAAATGCGCCGGGAGGGAGCTCGCGACTGCGGCCGGCCTCTCTGGCGCGATGGGGAAACAAAAAGCTGCGGTCGATTGCACTCGCCCGCAGCCGGTCTGACTTCAGGAGTTAGGAAGCTTTCTTCTTCGCGGCCTCGGGAAGGCTAACCTTCGTTGTGCCGACGTTCTTGATTTCGACAGCCGTCGTCCGGTCCATCTCACGATCGTTATTGTTGAACGTCATCGTCCCGCTCACTCGGAACTCGTACTTGGCGAGCATGCCGTCCTTCACCCAGAACTTGGCGTTGCCTTTGGGGTTGCTCACCTGGGGGCCTTCGCCGCCAGCACGCCGTCCGAACGAGAACATTTGTTTTACAGCGGCCTCAGTCAATTCGCCGGTGTAAACGTCGCCTTCTTTCTTTAGCTCTTTCGTTCCGGCGAGGAGGTCAGAGGCTTGGGCTGCCGGGGCTTTCAGGTTGCGCGCCATTGCGGCACGAAAGCGGCCGAAGCCCTCCTGGTTTTCCACTTCATCCAGCGACTCCCATGCGCCATCCTGGTTGGTGACGGCGCCTTTGTCGCCCTTGACGACGATTTCGCTGGTGCGTTCGCCCATCTGGGATTTCACATGCGTGAACCCGTCTTTCTCGGTCTTCCCTTCCGTCGGGCCCGAGCGGCCGCGAGACCCCTCAGGCAGAACGACCGTGGTGGTCCAACTGTAGTTGGGCTGGTCGGCGAGCTTTTTGATCGCCGCAGCGACTTCGTCTTGGGGAGCTGCTCCCACGTAGATGGACGCCGCGAGCAAAGCCGCGGCCGAAAGGAGGATGTTTGTTTTCATGCAGTACCTTTAGATGACGTGCGTCACCGCGCTCGGGTTACCAAACTCCGGCGCGGGTTTGGAACGGCCCCTACCAAATGCCGAATGCGCCATCGGCCTCCCATAGCTGTGAAGCCCGGTAGACTCGCATCCTTTCGATATTCCGCCAGGCCACCGAACCGTCGAGAAGCGTCACGTTACCGCCTTTGGCCCCGATGTCGCGTGGCGTTTGGCTGTAAGCGGCTTCATTGGCGTCGAAATAGGCCTCGTCGCGGACGACCGGGCCGCGCGCTGAGTGCGGGGCCAGGATCCGTTGAAAACTGTGGGCATAGACATTCAGGTCGGCCAGGAGGACCAGGGCGGGGTCATCGCTCGTGCTCTGGGGTGAAATCCATTGGTTGGTGGTGCCCGCTGGCGACGCCCACGGCGTTTTCGGATGCCCGCCAAGGTAATGATACCCAATGGCAATCCCATAATCGTCATGGAAACGCCACCCTTCGCGTTTCTGCATCCAGAGCGTCAGGCTCGGGCAGTCAAGCGATCTGAGCTCGCCCGCATACCGGAGGAGGTTGGTCCTGGATTCACTGGAAAGGATGGGCGTGTGCGTGTCGTCCTGGTTCAGGTTGTCCGTCCCGCCCCGGGGCAGCTTGTCATCGTTGTCCGCCGCATAAAGCATCGCGGCGAGCACGAACTGGCGCGAATTGTTCACACAAGCCGCACGTTTCGCGCGCTCTTTGGCGCTTGCGAGAGCCGGCAAGAGCATCGCGGCGAGGATCGCAATAATCGCGATCACCACGAGCAGCTCAATCAATGTGAATGCCCTCGACCGCTCGAACTCACCAGTTTTCATTGTGATTCGGCACAAATGCGGGCTGGCGGACTCGGTCAGTTCCTCTCTTCCCATCGAACCCGCAAGTAACGGGCCGCTTCGTCCACAACCGGGATGTCCACTTCGGCCACGCCATTGGTCACAGCAAAGTCTGCGCCTAACACTTGCCACTGGGACGCCGGAAGTCCAATTTCCGTTGCAGAAAACAGGGTCAATCGTGCCGCGTCGCCAGCCTGGAGCTCCGTTTTTCCAGCCTTCACCGTCAGCTTTAACACCCCATCGCGCGGCGGATCGATCAACACGAGCAGCTCCGTCACCGGCGGGGCGGCGGGACCCGTCTCGACCGCCACAATCTCCGGGTTCCTCGACGTGCTGCGGGCGTAAATGCGCCCGTTCGACAGTGCCGGGTGGTTCCAGCAGTAACGTTCCAGGACCCGGAACCGGCCGATCTCGCTATAAGCGGCTGGATTCGGCGCCACGAGCACCAGTTCGCCCCCTTCCGTCAGCACGATCAAGGCATTGGCAGCCTTGATCACACTCCCGAAACCGATGCTGCCTGAGCCGACCGCTCCCTGAGCCCACCGATTCGTCCCCGCCACCACATCCAAACACGCCAGTTTTCCCTGCCCGGAACTTGGCGCCGGGACGCAGTAGAGGAAGCCGTCATGCTCGACAGGCGTGGACCAATGTGCCTGGTAAGCGGTCCCCCGTTGTTGCGCCGCTTGCACCGCCGCAAAGCCTTGCTGGCCCAGCGTCACGCGCGCCAGCCATGTTCCCGAACTGTACGCCGCCGACGCGTAGACATAATTGCCTGCCACGGCCGGAGAGGCGGCCGTCGAAGTCGAAGACGGCGAAAACCGCAGGCGCCACAGCACCGCCCCGGTCTCGGGCGCCACTGCCACGAGCCCCAGCCGCGTCAAGAAGATGACTTGGGGGACGCCGTCAATCGTCGCGAACACCGGGCTGGCATGAGTCAGTGAATCTGCTTCCGCGCGCCAGGCCGTGGTGCCGTCGGATTTGCGCACCGCCAGGAGGCTCCTCGCGGGCGCGTTGGAGTTGAGAAACACGAGATCTCCCACCACCAGGGGCGAGGCAGTGTTTTCCCAGGCTGGGAGCATGCTGCCCAGTTCAGCGCGAAAATCGCGGTGCCACACCACCTCGCCGGATGCCCGGTCGAGGCAATAAAGCTTGAGTTGCGAGGTCGATACGAAGAGACGGTCGCCCTCGACGAACGGCGTCGAACGCGGGCCGTCCATGCCGTCGTCGTACCCAGACAGGCTCGAGTATTCGGCAGCATCCAGATCCGTCGCCCAAAGTTCGCTGCCGGTGACCGCGTCCAGAGCGAGGCAAACTTCGCGTCCAGCCTGGTTAAGCGTCCGCTTGGCCAACGTGAAGACACGACCGTCGACGATGGCCATCGAGCTGAAACCCTGGCCGATCGGCTTGCGCCAAACGACCACCGGCGGCTTCTCTGTCCAGTTGGTGCGGATCGATTCCGGTGAACTGAGATTCCCTGTCGTGCCGAAGTAATTTGGCCAATCGGCCGCGAGCATCGGGCCGAGGGTGCACGCGAGGGTTGCGATGATGGCCTGCAGTCGCATGCGGCGAGGGTGAACGGGGCGGCAGCGGAGGGCAATGCTGGAGTTGCTAGAAGGGATTGCGCCGATGCGACGAGGCTGCCGGGGTTGGCCGCGGCGGGAAGGGGTTCGGGGACGGCCGAGTTCGCGTCCGGAAGGAGAAATCTCATCGGAATTGCTGGCCTGGAACACGGCGCTCAGGCTGTTGCTATACTCATCCTATACTCATACCATATTCGTACTATAGTAACGATTATGTCACGATTAAAGTAACTATTTAAGACAAATAATTTTAGAGCGAATGAGGCGCCAGTGCGGTATGGTAATCGCTCTTGTCCACTCCGAATGGACGCTGCTGTTGCCCTTGCAGCGCGCGGCGGGATCTTGAAGGACTTGGTTTCGGGGACAGCGCTTCGCTGCCCCCGCCTAGAATGGAGCAGGCTCTTGGCCTGAACCTTAGCTCTTGGTGGGGCCGGTCCCTGCGGGGATCAGGCCGCTCTTGCGCGCGAAATTGAACAATCCACCGGCGTCCACCACGGGCCGGACTTCGCCTAACGGCTTTAGCGAGAAGGTTTTGCCTGTCGCTTTCACCGTGACCTGGCCCGCGTCGAGGTCCACCGTGACCACGTCGCCAGTCTTGAGGACTTCACAGAGCCGATCGATGCATTCGCAGGGATAAAGCTCGCCGGTCGCGACGCAATTGCGGAAGAAGATGCGGGCGAAGCTTTCGGCAACGACAATTCGGGCCCCGGCCGAACCCATGGCGATCGGGGCGTGCTCGCGGGAGCTGCCGCAACCGAAGTTGCGCCCGGCGATGACGATGGGGAACTCGCTGTCGACCTGGCCTTGCTTCACAAAGCGGACCGGGTAAAGGGAGTCGGGAAGGCCACAAAGGGCGTAGCTGCCGAGCTTCTCGTATTCGTCCGGGATGGTGGGGACGAGTGTCAGATATTGCGCCGGAATGATCTGATCGGTATCGATATTGTCCCGCACGACATAGACAGGGCCGCTAAAGACGGATTGCATAATCCGAATGTGGCTACCCGGGCGGGGCGTTTCAACCGAAATGTCACCCGCCGCCCGGGCAAGAAGGGGCAGGGGAGGTTAGGCTTTCCCCATGCGCTTGAGCGCGTCGAAATTGCGTTTCACGGCGTTGAGGGGGTCTTTGCTGGTCTCGTGTTCGACGATGTACCACTCGGTCTTGCCGTCACTTTCGCAAAAGGCGAACACTTCCTTCCAGTTGACCTGGTCCTCGCCAATGGCACCTTCGGGACCGGCTCCGGACGGTTTGAGATGGATCGTCCTGGCGCGGCCGGGATACTTCTTGAGAACAGCCACGGGATCGGCGCCGCCATCGCGACAATTGGCGGTATCCAGTTGCATGATGACCTCGGGCTGGGTGGTTCCGAAGAACAGGTCCCAGGCAGAGGTGCCATCGAACTTGTCGAAGTCGTGCGCGTGGGCGTGGTACCCGACCCACATGCCTTCGGACTTCACTTTGGCGGCGATGTCGTTGAAGAGCTTGGCCTTGTCGAGCCAGTCCTGCTTCGACTTGCCTTCCATCCAGGGGACGATGAGGAACGGGTTGCCCAGGGTCTGGTTGAACTCGATGGTTTCCTGGAGCTTATTGGACAGGACCGACTCGTACGGGGTGTGCGTCCCGCAACAAACGAGGCCGTTGTCATCGAGGAGTTTCCGCAATTCCTTGGCGGTGCGCTCGTGGTACCCCGCGAATTCCACGCCCTTATATCCGATCTTCGACACGGCGGTGAGCATGCCGGGCAGGTTGTCCTTGCACTGTTCGCGCAGCGAATAGAGCTGCAAACCGACCGGAATCCGGCGGCGGGTTGCGGCTTGCGCGGAGTGGAGCTTGCCGAGGGTCGCTGCAGCGGCCAAGCCGAGAGCTGTTTTCGAGATGAAAGAGCGGCGGTTGAGTTCTTGAGAGGGAATGCCAGTCATGGAGAGTCCTTTTCGAACAGGTTGAAAGCAGTCGTTCACTTGCAGGCGATTTAACGCTGGACGGCCGGGCGAGTCAATCCGCCAGCGGAGAAGCGGCCAGGCGAATTCTTGAAAGACAATTGTCTGCTCCAGAGCTTCCGCAAAGGGAGGTGTTCGCGCCCCTGCCGACCTTGGCATGGCGCCGTTGGAGGCCTACTTGCTGGACGCGTCTTCGCACTCGCGGTAAGCGCCGAACTCCGCGAGGTCATCTTCGCCCAGCCAATTGGGCGGATCGGGCTCGGCCAGGTTCAGGGCGGACTTCACCCGCTGCCAGAGTCGGGTTCTGGCATAGCGCTGGTGGACCAATTGGAAGCGGGTGCGTTCGAGGAGCGTCCGTGCGCCGGCGGGTTTGCCCTGGTCGAGGAGCAAGGCGGCTTTCCGTTCGATCAGCCACTCGTCTTCGCATGGTTCAACCTGGGCCAGCCAGGAAGCGCGTTCGCTCAGGGTGGAATGGCCAAGGGCCGCCAGAGCGACGTCGCGCTCCACAACGATCTGCGGATGCCGCGCAAGGGCCGGGTCTGGCAGCCTGCGGAACGCGTCGACAGCGGCCTTGGGGTCGCTCCTGGCCCGCAGGTGCAAGCGACCCTCAAGAGCCCGCGCACGCGCGTCCCTGGACTCGCCCAATGTGGCGAGTGCTTCCTCGACACGGCCCGCACCGGCCAGCCATGCGCCCCGTTGAAAGAGCCAGCTGTCCCGGGCGGACGCGCTGCTTTTGGCGGCTGCCCATGCGAGCGCGTCGCCCAGAGACTCCATGGCGGAGGGAGCCCAACACAGTTCGTCCCAGAGTGGCGGAAGCGGGCATTCCGCGGGGGCGCGCCTTTCGAACGCCTTGAGCACGGAGACCCAGAATTGGACTTCCGGGCGAGGTGGCCATCCGAACAGGGGGACGTTTGAGGCAGGCAGCAAGTCCGGGGCGGGCAATGCAAGGCTCGCCAGATCGCGCGGCGCCGTGCTGGGAATCCAAAACTCGACGTGCGCGCGCGTTTGGCCCGGTGGAAGCAGCTCTTTGATTGACTGATCGCGAATTGGGCCGCCTTGAATCTCGGCGTAGGTTTCGCCGCTCAAGGAAGCGGCGCGTCCCCAGGTTTCGTGCGGACCCATGCCGTAAGACCAAAGCTTAATCCCCGGGACGAGCTTCGGATCCGCGACGTGATAGAGCCCCTGCCCAAGGCTCGGCGTGAAGGCCCCGAAAGCGCCGCAGTCCGGTTCCAACCAGAAGAAACCAGTCATGCGATCAAGATCGCGCAGGCTTTTCGGGCCTTGGGCAGCCCAATCGATTCTCTCGAGTCTGGCGCCATGGGATAGCACCGGACCGTTCGGGAAGTGGAACTCGGTATCGGGACGGACCGGGACGGCGGCGTTCGACCAGGACATCCATGGGTGCGCCTGACCGGACGGGTTGTGAAAGACGGTGCGCTGGGTTAGAAAGGCGTCGCCCTCGCCAAGCGAATACTCCACCGTCCATTGCATCCCGAAATGCAGCTCACGCTCGCCGCACCAGGCATAGACTCGGTTACCCGCCTTGCGGCTCTTGGATGCAACCCTTTCAAGCTGCACCGGAGTGTGCGAGATCGGGAAGCTCACTTCGATTCCGCCGGGAACGAAACCGAGCCGTGGCAGAATCCTGACTGGCTGTATCGAGGCTGGCACGAACAGCACCTCGTTTCCGGACCGCTTGTCCTTTATGGAATGCACTTTGCCGCCCAGGTCCGGGCAAATCGTCACGCGCAGGAAGTCGTTTTCCAGGGCGATAAAGCGGCGGATCCTGAGCGACGGGCGTCGGCTGGTTTCGACGAAGCTCGGGTAGGGATACACGCCGTCCGGATCGAACAGAGGCGGGATCGGCCCGGCGGGCGTGGTCTGATGAACCAGCAGAGCCTCTTGAAAGTCGCAGAGTTGCAGCATGGCGGAACCCGAGGTGCAGCGGCACCCGCCTATTCACCGGGTTCCGGCATGGCGTCAAACACCAGCACCTCGAAGGGCGCAAGCTGGAAGGTCCGGGATACGCCCGCCTGAGCGCGGATGCCCGGCTTCTCGGCATTCGCCCGCCACGGGCTCTTGAGCGCATACGCCTTGGGAGCGCCTTCCGGCAGTTCAAAAGCCCGGGCGATATCGACTGTGATCGAGGCCGGTTCGGCTCCCGGATTTCTAAACGCAAGAATGCCTTTGCGCCGCGCCCAGGAGGCCCAGCCGTAAGGTTCGTTTTTGCCGGGATCGCCCCCCACCCAATGCGTGTCCACCAGAACATCCGCGTTGGCGTGCGCCCATTTCGCGGTCTCAGCAAGGTCGTCCCAGTTGCGCCCCGTCATCTTTTCGGGGGTGACGTAGAGTTCCTGGAGGCAGGTTCCACTGGCGAAGAACGACTCCAACTCGCGCCGGATTTCCTCGGGGTCGGTCCCGACCTCGGCGGCCGTTCCATACCGGGCATGGGCAAAACCCTGCGTCATGAGGGAATTGATCGGATAGAGCGGCGCGGCTTGCACAACGTTCCGGCAGGTTTCCATGTCACGGTAGGTCATCCATTGCTCGCGCTTTGAGCCCGCGCCGTGAAATCCCATATCGCCTCCGCCGCGCCAGGTGGAATCCCCATACCAGAGCCAGAAAGGCGAAGGCCATGTCCCTGTGGTGATGCTGATGAAGAGGTCGGGCTTGCTCGCACGCAGAGCGCGTGTCAGGCGCAGCATGGCCTCGGTTTCGTTGACGCTCCGCGCCAGGCCGTCGAACTTGAAGAAGTTCGCCCCATCCCGCTGAATGAAGCCCGAGCAGGTCTCGAGAAAGCGGGCGTAATACTTCGGCCCGGCCAGCGAAAAGCCTTCCGGGCTGGTTTCGAAGCCCTGTTCCTTGCCCAGGGCGATTCGGTCGTCTTTGGGCTTTCCGTAACCGCCGAAGGGCGACAGCCAAAAGCCGAGCGTCGATCGATGGGCCCGCGCGGCGGCGAGGATCTTCTCAAATCCATTGGGGAAGTTCTGCTTGATCGGCCGCCACAGCGTCTTTGGATCATCCCAGCCGTCGTCCCAGACAAAGGACGCGAGCGGGATATCCCGCTTCCCGATCAGTTCACGGCCGAAGATCTCAATCGCGTTCAAACATTCCGCTTCGGTGATCTTTCGATCGCCCCAACAGATGTCATACCAGGCGTTGTAATGCAGGAAAGGCCGGTAAGGATGCGCGCGTTCCCTTTCTACGTAATAGGCGAATCCGCGCCGCAACTGCCCCTCGGGAACGACTCCAGCCACAGCCGCCTGGCGGACGCTCTGGTTCGCGGCCAAGGTCAAGTTGAACGGAAGGGCGCAAGTGGCCTTCTCGCCGACGGTGCTGCGCGCATCGGGGTGTTCGTAAGCGAAGAAGAGGTTGCCGATTACCAGTGGCGAGCCCGGCACGGTCCCGACCGATTGCGCCCCTTCTCCGGGGAGTTCGAGAAGGCGCGTTTCCTTGATCGAGATCGGCGCGCTCTGGGTCCGAAAGGTAAACTCTTGCCGAACCGCGTTGCCGCCGTCGCGCAGGATCGCCCGCCAATCCACTAAGAAGAGAGCGTCGTTGCTTGCCAAACGCGCGTAGATTTCACATCCGGAAGAGCGCTCGCTTAGAATAGATGCGCCCGGTTCAAGGCCGAGGACTCGGGCCATGGGAGAGCTTGCCAGCTTCAACTCTGAGGCACGGAGAACGCGTCCGTCTGCCAAGACGAGGCGGAACAGTTCGCAATCTCTTTGGTCGACCTGCTTTCCGGCGATAAGATCCTCGACGCGCCCAGGGCGCAGCTTCCGGTCTGCGCAGCTCCACACAACACGAATAAGGTTGTTCTCCAGGCGAATCTCGTCCGTTGTGACATTCGCTTGGGTGCCGGTCGGCTGTGTTCCGGGGAGGTCCAAGGCCTGCAGGTCCACGGTTCCTGCCTGGAACAGGCCCAGGACCAAAGCGATCGCACTGGTCCAGCGGGCGCAGGCTGCAGCGGACGCGGTCGCCGTGTGCCGGCGATGGACAGGGTTCAAGGGAGAGTTTGCCACGGAGGTCAGGGCGGAGAGCGGAGCTTGCATATGGACGATGGATCTCGGTTCTGGCATAAACAGCTGCGTCTTGTTTGGACTGTAAACGACTCGTTCACTCTATGAAAGCCGCTTCTCAAGTTTCGCGCCGGGATTTCCTGACACGCACCACCCTTGCAGCCGGGTCTGCGCTCCTGCTCGGTTCGTCTCGCTCTCTGCCGCTGGCCGCGGAACAAGCCGCCTCCAACGGTTGGCAGATTGGGTGTTACACTCGCCCGTTCGATAAGTTCGATTGGCGCACGGCTTTTGATGGCATTGCCGAGGCGGGCTACAAGTATGCCGGGCTCATCTCGAGCAACGCCAAACAGTGGATCATGATCCGCGTCGACACGCCTCGCGAGGAAGCCGCCGAAATGGGCGCCGAAGCGCAAAAGCGGGGGCTCCGGGTTATTTCGGCCTATGGCGATTTCTCGGTTGCGAACTCGCTTTCTGAGGGGATCAGCGGACTCCGGAAGCTCATCGATAACTGCGTCGCTGCGCAGTGCCCCAACCTGCTCCTGGGCGGCCCGGGCGAGCCCAAACATTACGCCCCTTACTTCAAAGCCGTCCGGGAATGCTGCGCCTATGCCGAGGAGAAGGGCGTGGGCCTGAGCATGAAGCCGCATGGCGGCCAGAATGCGACCGGTCCGCAGTGCCGGAAAGCGATCCAGCTTGTCGGGCACCCGCGCTTCCGCCTCTGGTATGACCCGGGCAACATCTTCTACTACTCGAACGGCGAGTTGGATCCGGTTGCGGACGCAGCCAGCGTGGACGGCCTGGTGGTCGGGATCAGCGTCAAGGACTACCGGCATCCCAAGGATGTCATGGTTACGCCTGGAACGGGCAAGGTGGACTTTCCTGCCGTGTTCGCGGCACTGAAAAAGGGCGGTTTTACTTCCGGTCCCGTTCTGGTGGAATGCTTGGAGCAAGGCCCTCTCGCTCACATCATCGAGCAAGCGAGAAGGACGCGCCTTTACCTGGAAGAACTCCTGAACGCGAAGGCATAGCCCTGCGTAACCCTCGCTCCGTCAAATTGGAATTGGACAACGCTTTGGGCGAGGCGATAGAGTCCGTCTGCCGATGCGAAATGAAGCTTTGACGAAACTGCTGGTTGGGTTGGTGGCCCTCAGCGTGCTGGCCACATCCGGGTTCGCATTTCTCTATGTGCGGTCGGTCCAGAAGATGAACCATCTCCAATTGCAGGCCGCATTGGTGAACCGCAATCGGGCCTTGGTCAACTCGTTTGCCGCGGAGGTCGTCGAATACAGCAGACGCGATCCAGCCATCGATCCGCTGCTGCAATCTCTGGGCATCAAACCGATGCCAAGGGCAGCCGCTGGGCAGCCGGCCCGGACCCAACCCGCCGCCGGTCCACGGTGAGATGGCCGACGTGCCGCCATGAACAACGCCCCTTCTCCTTTGGAACCGCTGCCCGAAGCCCCAGCCCCCAGCTTGGAGGAGCTTGCCAAGGACTGCCGGTCCCTTCGTTCCGCCTTCAATGTCACGTTGGTGATGCTTCTGATCCTGACCGGCAGCCTTTCGGTCTTCTTCATGCGTGAGATCAGCATCGCGCGCAAGCAGATCACTGAACTGACCCGGGTGGTGGTTGAATACGAAAAGAGCGGCGCGCCCGTGGTGGCGGATCTCCGGTCGAAAATGCAGGCCTTCGCGCGCTCCCATCCGGATTTCGCGCCGATTTACGCCCGCTACTTCGGAACCAACGCGCCTCAAGGGACCCAAGGGGTGAGCCCAGCGCAACCGGCGCCTTCTGCGGCGGTGCCCCGGCTTCCGCCCGCCAAGTAAAGGTCTTGCACCCGGGCGCTCCGAACGAAAAAGGAATCGCAGGTCTTTCGTCGGAGAGGCGTCAATTTAGGGCGTCCAGGGCCGGGCCCTTCTTTTTCGACAGCAGTCTCACGCCTGTAATGCGCATGCGCTTGTCCACCGCTTTGCACATGTCGTAAATCGTAAGCGCCGCCAGGCTGACGGCCGTTAACGCCTCCATTTCCACCCCCGTCTGGGCCGCCGTCCGCGCGCTCGCGATGATGATCACGCGGTCTTTGCCTGGCGGTATGCTGAACTGCACTTCGCAATGGGTGAGGGGCAGGGGATGGCACATGGGGATCAAGTCCCAGGTCTTCTTGGCAGCATGGATGCCCGCGATGCGCGCGGTGGCGAACACGTTGCCCTTGGCTACCTTCTGCTCCTGGATGAGCCGCAGGGTCTCCCGGGAAAGGCGTATCTCGCCTTGGGCGATCGCTTCCCGCGCCTGGATGGGTTTGCCCGAGACGTCCACCATCCTGGCTTCCCCCGTTGCATCGATGTGGCTGAGCTTCTTCATCCTGGCCGATGCAAACCTTCTTTCCACTCCCGGACACAAGCCCGGATTCGCTCCGCCGTATTCAGCCTGGGCGTAACGAAGCGCGGCGTGAACCACGGGAACAGGCCCACGAGATCGTGCACGACGAGCACCTGGCCGTCGCAATCCGGACCGGAGCCGATCCCGATCGTCGGAATGGGCACCTCCTGGGTGACTTCCTTCGCCACGGGCGGTGTCACGAGCTCAAGCACCACCGCCAAAGCCCCCGCCTCGGCAAGAGCCTTGGCGTCGGCAAAGAGTTGATCGCGCTGCGGTGGAGTTTTGCCTTTGATCTTGTAACCGCCCTCTTCCTTCACGTGCTGGGGCAACATCCCCAAGTGGCCGCAGTAAGGAATGCCCGCGGCGATAATCGCCTGCACCTGTTCAAGAATCTCAAGCCCGCCTTCGGCCTTTACGGCCCCGGCCCCGGCCGCCACCAGGCGCCGGGCGTTATGCACGGCCGATTCCGGGGTGTCATAAGCCCGGAAAGGAAGGTCGGCAGCGATCAGGCCGCGCGGCTTGGCGCGAGCGACGGCCCGGACGTGGTGCACCATGTCTTCCATGGTCACGTGGGTGGTGTCAGGATAGCCGAGGACCACCATCCCGAGGGAATCGCCGACAAGCAGGAAGGGGAGTTCCGCTTCGTCCAGGAGCTTCGCCATTGGATAGTCATACGCCGTCAGAACCGCGATCGGGTCGCGGCCTTTCATGGCTCGGATCTGGGCGGCGGTCACTTGGGTCGGTAACACGCCTAACGATGGTCCCTGGGCTGGAGAAGCCGCAAGCGCAATCTACTGAGCAGCAGTAATTCCCCGTGTCTTCGAAGCGCCTATTGGCTTGCAGCCGGCTTTATGGCGCCGCTCGTTCCTGGCGACGGTGAAAACCAAGCCGACTGCAAGCCGGCACTCCGCGAGAATTAGCTTCAGTCGCGCAAGAGCTTCCGGACCGCCCCCAGAAGCTCCGCTTCCGCTCCGGGGGCGACGTTGGAGGCTGGCGGGGTGGTTTCGTATCCGCCCTCCTGATACGCGCGCGCGGTCCCAATGTACCACGGCCCGTAATCGCCGTACGCCGCCATCATCACCGAGCGGTCCGGTCGTTCGGCCTTGGCGGCGAGTTGATACTCGACGAACAGCTCGCCGGGCATGTGCACGATGCGGGCGCGCCCGAGGCTCAGGCAAGTGATGTCAATCTGGCGTCCGTTCAAACAGCGGCGCAACCAGGACAACCGCGATGGGCCGCCAATGGCAAAGAACCGCGCATCGCCCGTTTTGAGTTGTTGCGCAAGCGTGTCGGCATTGAGATCGGGCGCTGGCGGAAGGGTCACCGGTTCCCCTTCCCATCTCACCTGTTCGGGGGTCACCGGTTCGCGCGTCGTGAGTTCCCAGGCGCGGCGCATGCCATCCGCAAGCCGTTCGGCGAGCAGATATCGGTTCTCCCAGGAACCGTCGTTATACTTGCCCGCGCCAAGGTTCCCGCCGGCGCCGTTAAAATGCACATGCAACGCGGCCGGAACCGTGAGTTGCCGCATAAACCGGGCGATTCCCGGGAAGTCCGGGTTCGGGATGCCCGTCCGGTAATAGCTCTGCGGGTGCGTGGCATAGTAGCTCAGGACCGCGAGCGGCCGGTCGCCATTCCAGAAGCTCACCAACGACACCACGGGGTCGATGACCCCCTCAGGCTCCGCCTGGAGCGCGGCGTCTTTGCACGTCGTGTATCGCACCGCGCGCACTTTGCCGTCCGGCCCCATAATGCGCCGATTCGAAGCGACCTTTTCGACCGTGGCTTCGCCCACCCCAATATGAGTCACGGGTTGAGCATTGGTGACGGCCGATCGCACGGCCTGTTCCAACTCGCGCAAGACCTGGCGCTGGAAACTGCTTTCGAACTGGAGCGGCGGCAGGCCCGCCTCTTTCAAGAGTTGCTCGGCCGAGAAGTCGCAATCTGGCGCGTCGTGCTGATGGACGGTATGCACCGCCACTCTTGCCGGCGTGGTCCCTGCCGCCATCGCGAGCCCGCCGCGGAACGCGTCATGACCGTCGTTGGCAATGCCGATCCAATCGACCGCGCAGAGGACGATCGGTTCGCCCGCGCCCATCAGCACCACGCCGCGCGCGCGCAGTCCGAGGTCCCATTTGTTTGTTACGGGATCGTATGCCAGCAAGCTCCCGATTGGGGGTGTGGCATCGATATCGAACGTCGCCAGGCGGAGCCCGGGCGCCGGTGCTTCCTGGGCGGAAGCCGTCTCAATGACAAGGCTCGTGCAAATCAGCAGGCCCGTGATGGCCAAGAGTCGCGACAGGTATGAGAACATGGGGCGAGGATAATGTCAGACGAATCGCCAGGGAAGCCTTATGGAACATGAAACAGCAATTCTGCCCATGAACCTCAAAATGGTTGGCTTGATTACCAACTATTTGCGCAACGCGAGGTTCAAGGGCGCAGTGCGCGCAATCCTGTTCCGGGGTGATCTCATTCTAGGTGGGAGAGCGCCGCGATTATCAACACTTCCTCGGTCACCGCGTATCGTGGCAGCCCGCAACTGCTCGACGACTCGGCGACCAAGGAGAACCTTACTTCCCCAGGCACATGGGCCAATCGGCTTCCTTCATGGCCCGGTAACCGCCTGCCAGGGAGAAGACGTTGCAATACCCCATCTTCCGCGCCACCTCTGCGGCGAGGACGGAGCGGTAGCCGCCGCCGCAGTACATGATCAGTTCCGTGCCGCGGTCGGGGAACGTCTTTTCCAAATCCCGCTCCAGCACGCCTTTGCCAAGATGGACCGCTTCCACGGCGTGCCCATTCTCCCATTCGCGGTCTTCACGGACATCGACGAGAACCACCTTTGGGTTTTGGGCCAGGCGCTCTCGGGCTTGGGCGACCGTCAGTTCTTTGACGTGGGGTCGTTCCTGGTTGACCAGCTTAAGGAATCCCGGTGAATGATCCATGGGCACACGTTAGATTGGATTGGGCCCCGGTCAAACGGTTTCACGGCAAGTCTCGCTTGTTTGGCGCGGCGGCTCGTCCCGGCGCAGCCCCGCTACCTTCTTGGCAAGGCCACTTTCCCGGTCCGGGTCAGGTCCAGGATGCCAAACGGCTTGAGCAACTCGATCAGCTTCTCGACCTTGCCTTCGTCGCCGGTGACCTCGACCGTGAGGGTTGCGGGCTGGACATCGACAATCTTGGCTCGGAAAATGTCGGTGATCTGCATCACCTCCGGGCGCGACTTCGAATCCACCTTCACCCTCACGAGCACTAATTCGCGGTCGATATACTCATACTCACGGAAGTCGGTCACCTTGAGCACATCCACCAGCTTGCTGATCTGCTTGACGATCTGCTCCATGGTCGCATCGTCGCCTCGCGTGACAATCGTCATCCTGGACGTGTTCGTATCCTGCGTCGGCGCGACATTCAGGGTATCGATATTGAAGCCTCGGCCGCTGAACAGGCCGGCCATGCGCGTGAGCACGCCGAATTTGTTTTCCACAAGGACGGATATGGTGTGTCGCATATGTGTTCACATGAGGTTTGCCGCTCGCCCGAACCGGAAAATGAAAAACCCGCGTTCCAATTGGAACTGCGGGCGGCCAGTGAGCGCTAAACCAAAGCCACAGGGCCGCGTCAGTCGGCGACGACTACGCGAACTACCAGGGCTTTGGCAAAGCCATTCATGTGCCGGGGAAGGTAGCAGCCGCCCCCGCGCGCGGTCAACTCCAAATTGTCGGGCTAGGCGGGGTTGGGCGCCGGGTCCAGGGGTTGCCCCTTCTGTGTCCGCAGTGCCTCCCGGCGTTGCAGGAGTTGCACCCGGCGACTCTCATCGATTTCCGGCGCATTGGCTTGATGGAGCAAGGCTGACCGTTCGCGATCAATCGCCTGGTTGCGCAACCACAGCACAATATCCTGCAGTTGCTGGCCCGGGTTGGGCACCTGGCGCGCTTCGGCAAGCAACTCCGAGATGAAATTTCGCGTCCCTTCGTCCTCCACCTGGGTCAGTAAAGAAGCCGCGCCGGTCGACGTCTGGTTCTGGTGCGCCGCCAGGCGCAACGCAACCACCTGGCGCACCCCCTCATGCTGGAGCCATGCCAGGTCAAGGTGCACCCCCAGCCAGCCCGCCCATTCGTCGTGAAGCAGGAGAATTTTCAGCAGCCACGTTTCCTGGGCCGAAGGCCGTGAGAAGGGCGCTGCTTCCGAAGCGGGTTCCGCGGCCGGGGCGGGCTCGGCCTGGTTTCCGCGAGAACGCGGCGTCTTCCTGAATTCCGACCGGGCCGCTTCGGGCGCGACTCCGAGGCGCAACGCGGTTTTCTGGGCGTATTTGTCGAGGAGCACGTCGCTGCCGGTTTTGCGCAGTGCCTCGGCCATGGCGCGCGTGACATTGAGCTGGCCGCGGTCCGATTGGAGATTGTTTTGGGCGCAGAGGAGGTCCAGGTAATAGTCGAAAAAGCCCTGCGCCGAGCGGATGAGCGCCTGGAAAGCCGGCCCGCCATGCTCTTTGATATAGCTGTCCGGATCGTGCGGCGCGGGCAGGGTGGCCACCCGGATGGCCAGCCCGGACGCGAGCAGGCAGTCCAGATCACGCACAGCGGCGGTCTGGCCTGCGGCATCGGAATCAAAGCAAAGGACGACTTCGTTGACGTAACGCTTGAGAATCCTGGCATGGTCGGCGGTGAAAGCAGTCCCTTGAGGGGCGACCACGTTGTGGAGGCCCCCCATGTAGCAGGCGATCAGGTCGAGTTGCCCTTCACAAATGATGGCGAACTGCGCGTCTAGCAAAGCCCGTTTCGCTTTGTCCAGGCCGTAAAAGACCTTTCCCTTGGTGAAGATCGGGGTTTCCGGCGAGTTCACGTACTTGGCGGTCTGCGCGTCCGCCGTGAGAATCCGGCCACTGAACGCCACGATTCGCCCCTGTTCGTCGCATATAGGAAACATCAGGCGGCCACGAAACCGATCATAGTAATGGGCGCCTTCCGAACCGTCCTTGCGAATGATCAAGCCGGCTTTTTCGAGGAGCGGCAGTTCGTAATGCTTCGCTTTCGCCCAGTTCACCGTGTCATCCCAAGCCTCCGGGGCGTACCCCAGCCGGAAGAACTGGATCGCTTCCGCCGGCACCCCGCGTTTGGCCAGGTAAGCGCGTGCGATTTCTCCCGAAGCATCGCTCGCCAGGACTTGCTGCCATCGCTGGGCAATCTGTTCGTGGATCTCAAGCAGCGCGTCTTTCAATGAACGGCTGGCGCGTTCCCCGGGCACGTCCATCTGCTCCAACGGAATCTTCGCGCGATCGGCCAGGCGCCGGACGGCTTCGGGAAAGCTCAGGTTCTCGTATTCCTGGACGAACCGGAAGACACTCCCTCCTTTATGGCAGCCGAAGCAATGAAAGATCTGCCGCTGGGGATTGACGTTGAAGCTGGGGGTCTTTTCTTTGTGAAACGGGCACAACGCAACGAAGTTGGCGCCCGCCCGTTTCAACGGAAGCACCGCGCCGATTACATCCACGATATCGCTGGCGGCCCGGATTTGTTCCAGGACGCCTTCCGAGAATTGTCCAGCCATTTCAGACGGACACGCCCCCGGCTAACGTCTTTCGCCAAGGATCTCGGAGATGGCGCGTTCCCGCTGCCGTCCGAGAGTGTCTCTTGCACCCGCGCGACGGTCCGCCATGTCGGGGACGATCATTTGCCCTGCCAAGTACTGTTTGGCGAACCTGCCGGAGGCCGATTCCGCGAACACAGTCTGCTGAAGGCTGCTGATGGTTGGAAAGGAAATATCGCCAAAATTCTCCTGCTGCACGCGGGCCAGGGCGGCGCGCTCTTCGGGGGTGACATGCTTGGCGTTCAAGAGGGCCATTCCCACGATCAGGTAGCACACAAACCGCAGCGTTCCGGCCATCATCCCGAGGTAATACTCGCTACTGCCAAAGGCGTCGCTCCCGACCAGTTTTTCGCCTGCCGCGCGCTTGATCCAGCCAAAGAACGTTCGGATGGTGATGATCACGAGAATGTAGGCCGCGACATAGGCTGCGGCTGCGGGAAGTTGCGTGTAGCTGGCCACGAACGTTCCCACTGGCCGATAAACCATTCCGCCCACCACAACAATGGCCAGCCACTTCATCACGTCGAGAAGTTCCTCTGACATCCCGCGGGTCCGTCCGCGGTACATGCCCAGCGCGATCAGACCGAGCACGCCGAGATCGAAATAGCTGAAAGCGAATCCGCTGATACTCATAAGAGTCTGCATCCTGTCCAATCTGCTTTCGGAGAGCAGCTTGGGGCTGAACAGAGTCGGAGCACAGGTCATGCCGCGGTGACCAATTCTCGGTTGAGTGCATCGGAAACCGAAGAAATTGCGCCAAGCCTACATTCTAAACGCACGCTAAACGCACGTTAAACGCATGCTAAACACATGGTCAATTCATGTCCACATGTGTTTAACATGAGTTTACAATGAGGTTACCCTGTGTTTATATGGAATCCGGAGCACCGGTTTGTATCCGGCTCTATGGGAATCGTTTGTCTTAACCGTAAAGCGGGGTTGGTTCCTCGCTGTTTTCAGGGGACTACGGTCCTCGTAAACATTCGGCGATCCCGGAGGAAGCGACGCGCGCGAAAGCCCCAAGGCCCGATGTTCAGCCGTCCCGTTCGGGACTTATTCAACTGCCAATTCGAAACTCGGCGTTGAAACCCCGAGCTGGTTTCATGGCTTCCCTTCCGGGACGGTCTCCTGCGGCGCTCCGAAAGGAAGCGCAAGAGCGGCTACGGGTTCGCCTGGAGCCAATACCTTATCGCTGGCGCTTGCGGATGCCGTGGGTCCAATTCCAGCACTTTGGAATAATGCGGACGCGCCAAGAGCGGCTTGCCAAGCTCATCCGCATACAAGCTCGCCAGGGTGAGATGCGCCCGAACTTCGGCCGAATTCCCCGCGATCAGCTTCTCCAATTCATCGGCGGCATCCAGATAGAAGCCGGCTTGCTGGAGGGCGAGTGCGAAATTGTACCGGCAATTGGCCGATGTTGGGTTTATGGACAAGGCCGTTTCATAAGCGGACATGGAAAGCGCCCAGTCTTTCGATTCGTAAGCGGCCAAACCCAGGTTGTACTGCGCTTCAAAGAACCCGGGATCGGCGGCAACTGCTTGCTGGTAATTCGAGATGGCTTCGGCCAATCGCTGATCGCGATGCGCTTCGACCGCTTGGGTGAAACTGCCTTGCGCCTTGAAACGGTCGCCCTCGGCCGGCTGGCTTAGCGACCGGTATCCATAACGGGGAATGCTCGCCCACGAACTCTGCTCCACGGGCGCAGACCGCACCGCCGCCGAGCCCGCGGAGGTATCGGATGCCGCGGCCATCTGCACTTGCGGCGGTGTTTCCAAGGGGGTCGGACCGGGCGGACTTTGCCTTCGGGATTTGAACCAGTTCACGGGATTGATCCGGTCGAGGACGCTTCTCGATTCCTGGGGCGGCGGTTCCGTGCGCATGACCGTTTCCGCGGGAGGTTGTTGGGCCGGCAAAGCCTGCACTGTGGGAGCTTGGCTGCGTCGCGGGGTCGCAGGCTCGGGCAAAGGAACGGAGGGCGGACGGTCGTCCGCAAGTTTGACGGGCGGATCCTCGCTCAACTGGATGACGTCGGGATTTCGGGACGGGGGCAGGGCGGGTGTACTGGCTTGGGCGACCTGTCCCGATCGGCTGGGTGCTGGCTGTTGTTGCTGGGGTTCGGGTGCGGGGGTGACCTGGACGCTGGGTCCCGGCTGAGGGGTGACGAAAGTGGACGTGGCGGGCCGGGGCGCCGAGGGGACTTCGGCGGCGGCCTGCGATTCGCGGCGCGGTTCCGGGACCGGGGTCGTTCGGGCCGTCAGGGAGGGCTGGCTGGGCGGGATCGGTTCCGGGACGGCTTCCCGGCGTGTGCTGCCTGCCGAAGACGTGTCCGGTGCGGTCGGGGTCGGGGTTTCGTTCCGGGCCATGGTTGGGATGGCTTCGCGCGGTTCGGCAAGTGGGGTTGAGCTTTGCCTGGGTGAAGCGGCAGCCACAGCGGGCTCTTCGCGGGAGGGCAGGGCAGGGGCTTTCAGGGAGCGGACGATTCTCTTGACGAGATCCGCGTCGCGGGCGTCGGGCTTGAGGCGGAGGTACTCCTCGTATCGTTGCAGCGCGAGTTCACTGTTCTTGGCCTGGTGCTGGTAAACAATGGCGCTATTGAGGACGGCGGGAGCATAAGACGGCTGTTTTTGCAGGGCGGTATTGAAGCAGCTCAGAGCGTCCTTGGACCGCTTGCGTTGAGCGTGGATCATGCCCAGGGCGTTCCAGGCCTGGGGGAGGGCGGGACGCAATTGAAGCGCTTTGGTAAAGCTCCGTTCCGCGGCATCCCACTGGCGAGCCCGGAACTGGGCGGTGGCAAGCTTGAACCAGCCGTCGGCGGACTCTTTCTCGAGAAGCGTGTAGGCGGTGAGTTCGGCGATGGCAGGCTGGAGGTTGTTCTGTTCGAGAAGCAGGCACCCGAGATTGTAGCGGACGGGCGTGAGATTGAGATCGCACCGGCGAGCTTGTTCGTACGCTTTGAGCGCGTTTTGCGGCTGTCCGGCCTTGTGGTAGGCGAGCCCGAGGTGATTCCATGCTTGGGCGTTGGAGGGCAGGATGCGGGTCGCCACCTGCAGTCTCTCGATGGCTTCCGGATAGTCTCCAGCGCGAATCAGCCGCTCGCCCTCCAACAGGGCGCGAGGCCCCGGGGGCGTGCACCCCGCCACCGCCGCCACCAGGATGAGAGCGGGCCCCAGCGACGCCAGCAAGGCGCGCCAGTTTTTTGTGGTCAGCATTCCATACGGTGGTAGCATTCGCCGCTCGGCGCGTCAAGAAAGGCGCCTGCATCGCGTGACAAGCCGGTGGTTTGCAGCACTCCTTCTGCTCGTGTGCTTTGGCCGCACCCCGATGGCGGGCGCGGTCGAGGAGGTTATTGGACCCCAGGAACGTCTGGCACGGGCCCGCGTGATCGTGGTCGAGAATCCCCGGTCCATCGTGGCGTTTAGCCCGGTGGCGGCCGCGGTCGAGGAGATGGTTCGACACGGGATCGTGGGCTGGACCGGGAAGGAAAACGCTGCGGAGGGTTGGAGGAGCCTGGTTTCCGCCCAGGACGTTGTGGGGCTCAAGGTTTTCTCCGCTCCCGGGGGGACCAGCGGGACACGGCCGGTGGTGGCTGCGGCGGTGATCAAAGGGTTGCTCGAGGCCGGGATTCCTCCGAAACACATCGTTCTTTGGGACAAGCGCCTGTCGGATTTGCGGAAGGCCGGGTTTGTGTCGCTCGCGGGGCAATGGGGTGTCGAGGTGGCGGGGAGCATGGACGAAGGGTATGACGCGCAAGTGTTCTACGACACCGCTTTCCTGGGCAACCTGGTCTGGGGCGATCTGGAATTTGGAAAGAAGGGGGTTGACGTCGGCCGGAAATCCTACGTGTCCAGGTTGCTGACCCAGCGGCTCACCAAGATTATCCAGATCACCCCGTTGCTGAATCACAACGCGGCCTCCGTTTCCGGCAACCTTTATAGCCTGGCGATGGGGAGTGTGGACAACACGATCCGGTTCGAAACGGGATCGGCCGTGCAATTGGAAGAGGCGGTGCCGGAGCTTTACGCCATGCCGGAGCTGGGGGATCGGGTGGTGTGGAACATCGTGGACGCGCTGATTTGCCAGTACCAGGGCGGGGAAAAGATCCTTCTGCACCGTTCCGCCATGCTGGGCCAGTTGCGGTTCAGCACCGATCCGGTCGCGTTGGACGTGCTCTCGATCCAGGAGTTGAACCGCCAACGGCAAAAGGCGGGCATTCCGCAAGTCAAAGGTCGCTGGCAACTCTACAGGAACGCTTCCCTCCTAGAGCTTGGGGTGAGCGACCCTCGGCTGATCGATGTGATCACAGCGACCCCTTGACCGGGCGTTGGCCTGGCGAAAAGCACGCCTCAGAAGAACACGCACGACCTGCCGCTGGATGAATGTCTGCTTTACGAGCCGGGCTAAGTCCGCAATATCATTCGCCAGACAAATGAAACGCAAGATCTTGGTCATCCTCTCGAATCGGTTGGATCGGAATCACAAAGTCCGATACCTGGAAGTGGAAAGCGACGATAAAGGCAATATCCTTGACGAGAAGTCCCTCCGGACGGAACCGCGCGAGGCGCGCTTTGACGAAGTGTGGGAGAATGACGAAGGCAAGTCCGATATGGCCTCCTGCCACCGGTTCAAACGCAAGTACCGCCACAAGCTCGAAAAGCCCAAAGCGTGAAAGTTCTCTTCATCGGCGGCACCGGCAATATCTCCTCGGCCTGCACCGCCCTCCTGCACGAACGAGGCTACGACGTCGCTGTCGTGAGCCGAGGACGGCGCGCGGTGCCGCCGGAACTGCGTGCGGTGATCGCGGATCGAAGAGACTCGGCCGGGTTCCGATCGGCACTCCAGGCGCAACGGCTGAGGCCGGACGTGGTGATCAATTTCATCGGGTACGAACCGGACGAGGTTCGAACGGATTTTGACCTGTTCAGCGGCGCGGTCCAGCAATACATCTATATCAGCTCCACCACCGTCTACGCGAGACCGCCCCAGCGCTTGCCGTTCACCGAAGAGTCTCCCCTGGGAAACCGGTTCTGGGAATACGCGCAAAAGAAGCTCCAGTGCGAAGAATACCTGCTGGGACGCTGGGCCGAGGACCGGTTCCCCGTGACCATCGTCCGGCCTTCCCATACCTATTCGGAACGCTGGATTCCGAACCCGCTCTCCAGTTCGAGCTACACCTTCGCCGCCCGAATGGAGCAGGGCCGGCCTGTGTACGTGCCTGACGATGGACAGACCCCGTGGACGCTGACCGCCGCGAGCGATTTCGCGGCGGGACTGCGAGGGTTGGTGGCGAACCCCGGCGCCATCGGACAAGCCTTTCACCTTACCAGCGACGAAGTGCTCACGTGGAACCAGATTGTTCTCGAAATCGCCGCCACCCTCGGACTCGCGTCGCCGGAGATCGTCCCTGTCCCCACCGATTTCATCTGCCGGGTCGCGCCGCAGATGACCGGGACGCTGAAAGGCGACAAGGCGCATCCTGGGATTTTCGATAATGCCAAGATCAAGCGCTTCGTCCCCGGCTTTGCGTGCCGCAAGCCTTTTCGCGTCGGGGTGCGCGAGTCCGTAGCCTGGCTTCGAGCCCATCCCAACGAGCAGAACCTGAATCCGCAATTGGATGCGCTCTGCGACATGGTGATCGATGCATGGTACCGCGAGGCGCCGAAGCGTCGTGGAGACATCATTCCATAGCGCGAAGCGCGGCGAGGCGGGCGTCCAGGCGCTTGGCTGAGACCGGTTCGGAGGTCCCAAGTTCCTGGGCAAAGAGCGACACCTTGAACTCTTCGATAAGCCAGCGGAACTCGTTCAAAGCTCGGCGCGCTGCGGCGCTGCAGTCCTTGCGCTGGGACCCAGTCCGCCAGGCTTCCAAATACGGGCGCACCTGCTGAGCCCGTTCTGCGTCCTTCACCGGGTTGAGCAAAGCGCGATCAGCCCGCACCAGCAGCGCTTTGGCATAACGTGGAAAATGAAGCAGCCGCTCGAACGGCGTTTCCGCCAGGAAGTTCGGCGGCATCAGCGAGCTGAGTTCGTCTCGAAGGAAGGCGAGCGTCTTCCCGCCGGGCTGGACCGGGGTGCCGCCAAGCTGGCTAAGGTCCCTGATGATGCCCGGCGCCGGTGCCGGGCTTGACCTCGGAAAAGCGCGATGCCCCGTCACCTCCAAGCGCAAGCGCAGCAAGACGACCGCCAGCGCGATGAACCGCGGAACGAATTCCGGGATGCCGCCTCGTGCATGCTCAACCGCATCCTTGAAGCGCGCCTCGCAAAGCGGAAGAAGGGCGCCAGGCGGCCGGATTAGGTGGTGACGGACGTGTCGATAAGCGCTCGCTAGAAGGTCCTCGGAACTGGTGAAGCCCGCGTAAAGCTCTTTGGATTTCTCGAGAGATCGCAGATCTTTCTGCACCCAGCCGAACTCTTTGTGCAGCGCCAATTCGACCAGCCGCGCGAACCCCTCAGCCGTGGCCGTTTCGGCATCGGCCCGCCTTCGAAACAGCCTCAGGTGCACTGCGTCCTCATCGGCTTGAAGGCCTGGAAAGGCGGTCAAGGCGGCGCCTCCAATGTCCGCCACGCGGATGGACTCAGGCGCATTCCCGAAGCTCCAGGTCCGGAGATCGTAACGCTCCCATTGCTGCACGGCGCGCGCCCAAGCTTGCTGCTCGAGCGGGGTCTCGTGCTTTTCAAGGTCGCGTTTCAGCGATTCAAGGTCCCGTCCTGCTGCGACGATCTTGTCGTGCTGGCCCGTGATGGCGATCCGCGGGCGCAGGTGATCGGGCAGCAACTCCCGGCGCCAGGCATCGGGGGGAATGGCGGCGCCATATTTTTCGCGCACCAGCTTGCGCAAGCCTTCAAGGCCCGCGTCGGCCGGAAGCAGAGCGGCCAGCTCAGCCACTTTCGGAGCGATCGGCATCAGCGGAACGCGAAGCGATTTGGGCAGCGCCTTCAGCAAATGCTCAATCTGTTCCGTTCGCAGCCCGGGCACGACCCAATCGAGCAGCGCCTGATCCAACCGGCGAGCCGCGGCCGCGGGAAGCCTGACCGTGATGCCGTCGTGCGCCTCCCCGGGCGCGTAGGCGTACTCAAGCCTGGCCCGCTGGTCTCCGACGGTCACTTCGTGGGGAAAGGCCGTGTCGTCCCACGCGATGGGCTGGCCGCCGGTCAGATCCCGCTCAGTGGCGCAGAGGAAAGACGGTTCCCCCTGGGCTTTCTCCAGCAAGACCCGGTTCAAGTCATGCACCGAGGAAATGGTCCGCAGGCGATCGAAATAGAAATTGAACAAGGCGTCTTCCAGGTTGGGGAGCCGGTGGTTCCGGTGCTGCGTGCGCCAGACCTCGATGCGCTGCCGGATCTTGCGGTTATGCTCGGCGAACCGGTGCCGCAGGTCCGAATCGTCCTCCACCAGCGCGCACCGAATAAACAGCTCCGTTGCCTTATCCGGATCGACATGACCGTAGTCTACCGTCCGCTCCAGGACGTCGAGCCCGAAAAGGCGAATGGTCTCTCGCACCAGGACTCGGCCGGACCGGCGATCCCAGAACGGCTCGCCATACACGCGCTTGGCAATCGGGTCGGCCAATTCGGCAATCCACGCCGGGTCCACGCCGGCAACGGTTCGGCCGAACAGGCGCGACGTTTCGACAATCTCGCCCGCGACGATCCAGAAAGGTTGGCGTGGCTTGCTTTGGGGCTCGGCAGGCGACCGCTTTCCGGGACCAGGCTTTGGGCGCTCCTGCCTGCCGATGCGGTCGAACAGCCCTGACCCGGGCCAGAGCATGAGCTGGCGGTTGGCGGAGGCCTTGTAGAGGTTGCGGTCGGTGCGCTGCGCGATGTGCCCCAGCAGCCCTGAAAGAACCGAGCGATGAATGGCCGCGTAGGCGTCCTGACCCGCCGCGGCCTCCCGCCGGGTGGATTTCAAAGCGGCCACGGCCTCCACTAGTTGCGCGTGGATATCAACCCACTCCCGCATCCGGCTGTAAGAAAGAAAGCTCGTCCGGCAGAACTTGCGCATCTGGTTTTGGGTCCGAAGCGCCTCGAACTTGGCGTCGTAAGCCTTCCAGATGTTCAGCAACGTCAGGAAATCCGATGCGCCATCAAGGAACTGGCGGTGGGCCTGGTTGGCGGCTTCCTGCTTGTCCATCGGCCGTTCGCGTGGATCCTGGACACTGAGGCCGGCCGCGACGATGAGCACCGGTTCCAGCGCGCCCTCCTTGACCGACTGCAGGATCATTCGCCCGATGGACGGGTCCACCGGCAACCGCGCAAGATCCTGGCCCAAGAGCGTGAGATGCCGCTCCGCGTCCAAAGCGCCAAGCTCCTGGAGAAGCTGGTATCCGCTCTGGATAGCCTGGTGTTGCGGCGGATCGATAAAGGGGAAGGTCTCGATCTCTCCCAGGCGCCAGGCCTTCATTTTAAGAATGACCTCAGCCAGGTTTGCCCGCTGAATCTCAGGCTGGGAATCCTTGGGCCGGGCGGCGAAGTCCTCCTCCGAATAAAGCCGGATGCAAACGCCGTCCTCCATGCGCCCGCTCCGGCCCGCCCGCTGCCTGGCGCTGCTTTGCGAAACCGGCTCGATGGGCAACCGTTTGGTGCGCGTCCGGGGACTGTACCGGCTGATGCGCGCCAGGCCGGTATCAACGACGTAACGCACCCCGGGAATGGTCAGCGAGGTTTCGGCAATATTTGTGGCGACGATAATCTTGCGCCGGGTGCTCGGGGCGAACACGCGGTCCTGCTCCCCGGAACTCAAACGCCCGAACAACGGCACCACTTCCGCCGCATCGCCGCAACGTCCTTCCAGATCGTCCTGGGTCTCGCGGATGTCGCGTTCGCTTGGCATAAACACCAGCACGTCGCCGCGATCGGATTCGAGAAGGACGTTCTCCACGGCGTTGACGGCGGCATCGATATAAGTTAATTCGCCGCTTTCCTCCGCGTCTGGATCGTGGGGCGCGTAGCGAATCTCCACGGGATAAGTGCGTCCTGAAACCTCGATGATCGGCGCATTGCCAAAAGCTCTTGAGAAGGCCTCCGTATCGATCGTCGCGCTCGTGATGATCAGCTTCAGATCCGGCCGTCGTGCCAGGAGCAGCTTCAAGTGCCCCAATAGAAAATCGATGTTCAAGCTCCGCTCGTGCGCTTCATCAATGACAATGGCATCGTATTCGTTGAGATCGCGGTCCCCTTGCGTCTCGGCGAGGAGAATGCCATCGGTCATCAGCTTGATGTAAGTGAGCGGACTCGACCGGTCCGTGAAGCGGATCTTGCAGCCCACCTCCTGGCCCCAGTTTACCCGCAACTCGTCCGCAATCCGCCGTGAGATCGAGAGCGCCGCCACTCGCCTGGGCTGGGTGCAACCGATCTTGCCTTCCACACCCAGCCCGGCTTCCAGGCACATCTTGGGAATCTGCGTGGTTTTGCCCGAGCCCGTCTCCCCGGCGATCACGATGACCTGGTTTGACCGGATGCCCGCGATGATGTCGTCCTTTCGCGCTGAGATCGGGAGGCTTTGCGGATAGGACACCTGCGGGACGCGCTCGTGCCGGTGGTGCCGCACATCGATCGATCGCTGGGCGTGCGCCAGCAGGCGGCGAACGGAGGAGTCCGTCAGGCTGTAACCCGGATGCCGGCGGTCGCGGGCCAACTCGGCCTCGATGCGCAGCCGGTCTTGCCTCAAACAGTTCGGCAAAAGGGCTTGCAGTTCGTCAAGTTCGCGCCGGCTCACGACTGCACCGTGCTTTCAAATTGGCCCTGCTTGACCCGCGTCCGGATCCGTTGCCCGGCGCGCACTTCGGACGCAGACTGGAGGACTTTCCCGGTTTCTGCGTCCATGGTGACCGAGTAGCCTCGCTCCAGGACGTTCTGAGGGGACAACAAGCGCAACTTGACCGCTGCGGAGGAGACCCTTTGGTCGAGGCGGGCCAGAGCTTGCGCAACCCGTTCGCGCAATTGCGTCAGGAGCATCGCCACTGTCTCGCGGCGCCGCGCCAGAATCTGGGACGGTGCCGCCCGGATCAGGCGCTGGGCCAAAGCGCTCCAAGCGCCCTGATGAAGCCGCAGGCCGTACCGGGCGCATCGCTGGAGGCTGCCTCGCAGGTCATCGAGGCGTTGCCACTGTTCCTGCAGCCAGCGCACCGGGTGCTGGCGCTGCAGTCGCTGCACGGTGCGTCCGAGTTCCCGAGCCTTTTCCTGGACCTGGAACCGGCACGCGTCGCGCAACCGATCGAACGCCTGAAGGACGAAGGGCCGGCTGGAATAGTAGCCCTCCGTGATGATCTCCGCCGCCGCGGTTGGAGTGGCAGCCCGAAGGTCCGCCACGAAATCGCTGATCGTGAAATCAATCTCATGCCCAACGGCCGAGAGCACCGGGACTTTCGAATGAAAGATCGCGCGCGCGACAACTTCTTCGTTGAACGCCCAAAGGTCCTCAAGACTTCCCCCGCCGCGCGTCAACAGGATCAGGTCAACGCCCGGTCCGCCGCGCGCGACCGATTGGGCGCTCCACTCGTTGAGCAACTCGATCGCAGAGGCCACCTCTTCGGCAGCGCCTTGTCCCTGCACGCGGCAACTCGCGAGCATCAATTCCAAACCCGCGAAACGCCTGCGAATGCATTGCGCCACGTCGCGAATCGCCGCTCCCGTGCTGGACGTGACGATCCCAACCCGCCGCGGGTATCGGGGCAAGGGGCGCTTTCGGGCCGGGTCGAAAAGACCTTCCGCCTGGAGCTTCTTTTTGAGCCTTTCAAACGCGGCTTGGAGCGCGCCGATCCCCTGCAACTCCACCGCTGTGACAAGCAGTTGGTACTGTCCGCGCGCCTCGTAAACCGTGATGTCCCCCTGCAAACTCACACCGACCCCGTCCCGAAGCAGGTCGCGGTTGAAGCCGCGCGCTTCGCCCCGGAACAGAACACAGTTGAGTTGCGCCCCGGCGTCTTTGACCGTGAAGTAAAGGTGCCCCGAGCTTTGCAGCCGGGCATTGGTGACTTCGCCCGCGACCCAGACGCGCCCGACCTGTTCCTCGAGCAACCGTTTGACCTTGGAAGTCAGTTCGCTGACCGAAAACAGCACCCTGCGCGCTGGCGGGTCAAAGAGATCCCCAAACTCCCATTGCGACCTCAGTTTCGGCATGTGGTGGCGAACCTTGGCGGATTACCGGGCGTTAAGGGCTTCCACGGCTTCCCACGGGGTCGGAGCTTCCGGTTCCTCGGAGACGGGCAGCGAGACGCGCTCGATGCTGAGGGCGTGGCCGGTGTGCGAATCAACATGAAGCAGGGCGCCTTGGAGCAGGACTTTGCCCGACGCGACATCGAACCGCTGCGGCAAATTGGTCAAGAAGCGTTTGATGATCGGGTCAATCGCGCGGCCAATGACACTCTCGTGCGGCCCCGTGAAGCCGGCGTCGCAAAGGAACGCGGTGCCGCCTGGAAAGATCTGTTCGTCCGCGGTCTGCACATGGGTATGGGTGCCGATCACCGCGCTAACCTGTCCATCAAGAAAGCGCCCCAGGGCGATTTTCTCCGACGTCGCCTCGGCGTGCATATCGACCACAATTAGCGGGGTAATCTCGCGCAACCGGCGCACTTCCGCTTGCATGCAGGCGAAGGGATTCTCCAGGCTTTGCATGAAGGTGCGCCCCTGCACGTTCACGACGGCAACCGGTGGCCGCCCGTCCGCCTGAAAGATCGCGCTGCCCTGGCCGATGGTGTTTGGGGGATAATTGATCGGGCGCAGAACGCGCTTGTCATGCTGCAGCAGGCCCAGGACTTCTTTTTGATCCCAGACATGGTCCCCGGTCGTGAGGATGTTCACGCCCGCCGCGAACAGTTCCGCCGCGGTTTTCAGCGTAATGCCCGATCCTCCCGCCGCGTTTTCCCCGTTTGCGATGACCAGATCCAGGTTATGCCGGTTTCGCAACCGGGGCACCAACTCTTTGACCGCCCTGCGACCCGGTTGTCCGACAATATCTCCAATAAAGAGGATTCTCACTCGTCCACAGTAAACCTGCCCAATCCAGTGGCAAGCAATGGAGGGTCGGGACCTTCCCCAGTCCGCACCCGATTCACCGCTAATATTCCGCATATATATCACTAAGGTTTTACTATATAATCATAGTAAAACCATAGTAGAACCATAGTTAAATCATAGTGAAATAATGGGAGCAGGGGGAATATGCGCTGGACAAAAATGCCGGAGTCGCCCCATCCACGCCGGGGACCCTTGCCGCCTATTTCATGGCGTCCAATAACCTCAAACTGCCGCTGGCCGGGGCGTAATCAGGACTGCGAGCCAGCGCTTCCCGGAACTGCGCCCGTGCCGCGTCCCATTCGCCGAGCCCGGCCAGGCCCAAACCGGTGGCGTAATGCCGGGCGGCTTGCCTGTTTCGGTCGCCGCGACCGCGCGTGGAGGCCGAAGGGGCAGCGTCACTGCGTTCGCTCCTTGGCGCTGAATCCACCAGTTCGCGATAGATCGCGTTTGCCCGATCCTCCTCGCCCAATTTGAGGTGCGCCACGGCCTGGAAGAACTGTTCGGCACCGCCGTCCGGCCCGAAAGCGCCCTCGCCCGGCCTGCCGCGGCCACGAACCGCTGTTTGGGAAGCGTCGGCGGCCTGGCGCCAGGATTGAGTGGCCTTTTCGGCGTCGCCCAAGCCGTCGTAGGCGAATCCAGTGAGGCAGGCCAATTCGATCTCATGCCCGGCACTGGACCGTTGATCCGAAGGCAGGTTGTCCGGGATGGTTTGCGCCGCTTGAAGATCGGCGAGCGCGGCCCTGAACTGCTTCGTCAACAGCCTTTCCTTTGCGCGAAAGAGGTGGGCGTTGACCCAGTGATCGACCACATCGAGCGATCCGCCTTCCCACACGGAGAATTTTCGGCCCGTCATGAGTCGGATGGCTTCGTCGTACTTTCCGGCAAACACCTTGAGGCCGATCTCGCGGGACAAGGCATCGTCGCGTTGGGTGACGACGGCGTGGTTCTGCTCGAGCAGAGCCAGGCGCTGTTCAGGCGACTTGCCCAGTTCGGCGTAGAGTTCGTCCAGTTCGGCAAAGTGCCTGGCATACTTGGCCGGGGCTTCGATGGCCTGCTCCAGTTCTTTGACGGCTCGGTTGAGGTCTCGATTGGGCTTTTGATGCGCGTGAGCGACCGCGAGGTTGCGATGAACGATCGCGAACGAAGGATCGAGCCGGGCGGACCGCTCCCAGAGCTTCACCGCTTCTTCGGGCTGCCAATCGAACAGCAGATTCCCGAGGTAATACGGCGCGCGGGCATCCTGAGGATCCAGTTCCATAGCCCGGCGCAGAACGTGAATGGCTTCCCACTGAAAAGGGAAGCTGTATTCCGGGGACATTTGTTTGGCTTTTTGCCGGAAGGTAGCGGCTCGTTTTGCCTGACCCAGCCGTTCGGCGAAGTGCCCCAGGTAGTAGTAAGCGAGAGGCGGCACTTTGTTTTCGTCTTTCGCCACATCCGTGAGCAACGTGAGCACCGCCAGCCCGTCCGCCCAGAGGCCTGCGTTGCCGTAATCCGTGGCGGTTTCCAGGCCCGTCGCCGGGTGTTCGCGCAAGGTGGACGCCAGTTCGCCGCCGACTTTCTCCGCGCCCGCCAGCCAGCGTTCGGTCATCAGCCACACATCGAGCGGATCGGTCTTTTGTGCCGCGGCCTTCAAAACGGCCAGCGCCTCGTTGCGACGGCCTGAGTGGCGCAGCAAGGCAGCTTTCAACGCAAGCGCGCGGACGTTCAATGCACCGGCATCCAGCGATTTGTCCAGGTGCTGAAGCGCTTCCGCGAAGTCGCCGCGCCGGCTGGACAGTTCGGCCAGTGCGAAATAGGCCGGACCACGCCAAGCCTGGCTCCAGGTGGCGTCGAAGAAGGCATCGACAGCCTCGGCATGCTTGCCCTGCGCCGCCAAGGCCGCGCCCAAATAGTAGAGCGGTTCGCCGTCTTTCGGCGCCGTGTAGTTGGTGGTCAACCGCACGATCGCCTTCCTGAAATGCTCTTCCGCTTCGCCGGCCCGCGCTTGCTTAAGCTTGCGAATCCCGAACGCGGTATTCACGCGCGCGTCGCCCGGATCGCGGGTGAGCGCTTCTTCCCAGTAAGGTTCCGGCTGATGCCCGGCATCATGGAACTGCTCGATGCGCTGGCCCGTGAGATAGAGTTCCTCCGCAGTCTTGACGTCTTTTGGAGCGGGCGGTTGCGGGACGGCAGGCGGCATTTCGGAAACGGCTTCCGCCTTGAGTGGCCATTGCCCTTGATCACCGAGCTTGCGCCGGATGGGCGAGTAACCGATGAGTTCCTTGCCACCGGCCAATAGAGCGGCGCGCAAATCGTGGAGGTTGACCCCTTCCGGCACGCGCATTTCCTTGACGAATGGGCGGGCCGGATCGATGGCGATGTTTTCGCTGAAGAGGACTTTGTCGCCGGCCTTAAGCGTGGCGGTGGCCTGCCGTGGGGACGTGGTGCAAAAGCCGAACTTCGCCATCCTGTTGTCTGCCAGTTCAAGGTTGACCCCGGCTTCGAGGTTGGCGTTCTTTACCCCGCCAATGCTCCGGAAGGGATACCAGAACATCTCGACCGTCTTTGTTTCGAACGGCTGCAGCCAGCTGTAATCCGGCTGGTTATCCGAGTAAGCGCCCACCATCAGTTCGATATACGGACCGTCTTCGTCCGTCAGGATCTTGTCCCACATCCGCCCGCGCGGTCCGTTGCCCCAGGTCCAAAGCTTTTTGCCCGGCACCAAATGATGGTCGGCAACGCTCATCAAGCCGGCTTGCTTGCCGTGATCGTACCCGGCGAAGAAGTCATCGGCGTAATTCCAGGCGAACATCGAGTTGGCCGAGATATGGTTGGTGAACCAGCTCACGTCCACCCCTTGGCCGAAGTCGTAGCCGCCATAGCGTGTCGTGGCCACGGGCCAGGTGGTGAATTCGCGCTTGTGATGGTGGGTGACGAACTCGGTGCCTGGCGGGAAGATCACTTGGTACTGCTCGTTCACATGCACCGCCACATTCGCAAAGCAGAGCATCGTTTGCAGAAGAGGCGTCCGGTTCACGATCCGAACTGAGCATTCCACATAGGATTTGCCCGGGTGCAAGGTGTACCCCACAGCCCAGCGCATCCGGTGACGCACTTCCAGTTCGCCTACCCACACCGTTTTGCTGCCGTCCGGGTTCTCCTCCACGCGGTGTTGCACGGGGATGAAGGTGCTGGCGCGGTGGTGATGCGGGATGTTCCACTCGATCCCGCCGGAAATCCATGCCCCGATCAACCCGATCAGCGCCGGTTTGATCACGTGCTGCCGGTAGATGAAATGGTAACCGTTGCTCTTGTCCACGCCTTCGAACAACCGTCCCCCGATTTCAGGCATAATACCGATCCGCACATACTCGTTCTCGAGATAAACAATCCGGTAGGTCTTGTTGGTTTTCGTGGCGGTGAGCGAGTCGTAAAGCGGGTAGGGATAGACGCGCCCCTGCGCCCCTTGCGAGACCTTGCCGAAATAGAACATCGGGTTCGGCTCCGGATCGCCAGCCAGGCAGGTCGGAATCACCTCGTCCACCTCCGAACATTGGACCTCCCCGGCCCAGGATGGGCCTGATGCCGAGAGGGTCGCCATGAGAGCGCACCCATAGAACATCTTGAAAAAGGGCGTTAGCGGCTGGAAGTGATAGGGCCTGAAAGGAAGAGCTGTTTTCATGCGGTGCATTGACATGGCTGCGCCTGAGTTTAGGCATATCGGCATCTCGGTCCGCAAGCCCAGGTTTGCCAGGAAGGCGAAGCGTCGGGTTGTGGAGAGAGGCGCGACTACCCCTGGCTTCGCTAAGGTAATCGCTGCGCCGCAATTGGTTACACAAATGCTGACAAATTGTCAGCATTGCCATCCGGCCGGATAGTCTGCTAAGATCCAGCCGATGACTGCAGCCAACTGGATGCCACTGCGCATTCAAACGCGCTTGGGGCGGACGCGGATTGCGCCGAAGCTCTTTCTATTGGCGGCACTTGGGTGGTTGGCTGCCCATGGCGCGGCGCTTGTCCTCATTCTGCCGAGCGCAGCCCGCGAGAACTGATTTGGCCCATGAACCAACGCGAAAGGAGGTGATTGGCATGTCACGCGAGCAAATCCTGAAACTGACGGCGCTCTCGTCCTGCGCGGGCTGAGCGTCGAAATTGAGCCAAGAGGCCCTGGCGCAGGTCCTGCGCCAGTTACCGAAGATGCCGCATGATCCGCGGCTTCTCGTGGGTGCCGCCACGGCGGATGACGCGGGGATCTACCGCATTGACCGCGAGCGCGCCCTTGTGCAAACGGTGGACTTCTTTACGCCCATCGTGGACGATCCCTTTACGTACGGGCGGATTGCCGCGGCCAATTCGATTTCGGACGTGTATGCCATGGGGGGGCGGCCATTGACCGCTTTGAACTTGCTCGGGGCCCCAACCGAGACCGTCCCGCCTGCGGTCCTTGCGCGCATCCTGAGCGGCGGGTTGCGAGTTGCCAGGGAGGCGCAATGCACGGTGGTGGGCGGACATACCATCCGCAACCCTGAACCCTTCTACGGCATGGCCATCACGGGCCTCGTCTCCCCGCGCAAGGTTATCGCCAACACCAACGCGCGTCCGGGCGACCTCCTTGTCCTTACCAAACCGCTCGGGACGGGAGTGATCACCACCGGGATCAAACTGGGCATTACCCCCCGCACGTTGGAGCGTCAGGCGATCAAGGTCATGTGCCACTTGAACCGCGAAGGCGCTCTCTTGGCAGAGAAAGGTTGGGTGCGTGCCGGGACGGATATCACGGGGTTCGGCCTGCTTGGGCACTTGGCGTCCATTTGCCGCGCGAGCGGGGTCAACGCGGAGGTGGATACCAGCAGCATTCCAACCTTTGGGAAAGGAGTCTTGGCGCTCATCGAACAAGACTGCATTCCGGGAGGCAGCCGGCAGAACTTGCGAACCGCCGATTCTTTCACCGAATGGGGAAGGGCGACCGTGGCTCAAAAGCACGTTCTTACCGACGCTCAGACGAGTGGCGGATTGCTTCTGTGTGTTGCACCGAAGCGGCTGAAGGTCGTGTTGGGCCTTCTTGCGAGGAATGGATCGCCCTGTGCGGCTGTGATCGGGCGGATCAGCCGTTCGAAAGCGCCACTCATCCGGGTGGCAAGCAGCCTTTGACGATGTGGAAGGTATGGTCTTTCAAGAGAGGGCACAGTAGGCTCTTCTTCACCCATGAAACGTCACGCGAACCGAATGTCGCCAGGCTCGATTGCCGCTCTGTTGCTGGTGGCTCTCCTTCTTTCCTTGGTCGCCGCCAAGGCCCAGGCCGCGACAGCACCTGTTCCCGTCGTTTACAGCAGCGATTTGATGCACCCGCATGATGATCCGGACGACCATTTCGACCTCGCCTGCCTGTATGCGATGCCGCAATTGGATCCGAAAGCCATCCTCCTCGATAACGGCGGCTCGCAAATGCAGCGACCGGGGTTCACGCCGGTCTGGCAACTCAATTACCTGACCGGACGCCATGTGCCCGCGGCTATCGGATTGCTCAGGAAGCTCAAGTCGCCGGACGATCCGGCCTGGGATCAGCCGGCGGAGAACCAAAACGGCATCCATCTCCTCCTCCAGACTTTGCGCGACAGCCAGGAAGAGGTGACCCTTATTTTTGTCGGGAGCGCCCGGGATATCGCAGCGGCTTACAACCGGGAGCCGACCCTGCTTCGAAACAAAGTGCGCGCCGTTTATGGGTTCATCGGGGAGGCGTCGGACACCCAATTCATCGAGTATAACGTGAGCCTGGATCCCCTGGCGTTCGTGAGGTTGATGCGCTCGGATTTGCCATTCTATTGGATCCCGTGCTTTGACGGCGGGCTGTGGCAGAACAAAGGGCACGCTTCTTATTGGAAGATCCGCCACGGCGACGTTTTGGAGAAAGCGCCTGAGCCGTTGCAGCGGTTCTTCCTTTACATGCTTCGAAAAGACCTCGGTGCCCCCCTGCAGTCCCTGGCGCAGCCGATCCCAGCCCCGGACCGCGAATGGTTGATGGGTGGCGAACGAAATCTCTGGGCCGGCGCCCTGCTCGGGCTTTGCGCTGGGGACCGATCGCCGGTGGGCGCGAGCATCGCCGGGTTCTCCCCGGTCGATGTCTCGGTGAGCCCCAAC
Organism: uncultured Verrucomicrobiota bacterium; assembly: GCA_964578605.1. GTDB lineage: Bacteria > Verrucomicrobiota > Verrucomicrobiia > Limisphaerales > SIBE01 > JAXMHN01. Next base: position 47,591 of record CAZODO010000023.1, read on the forward strand.
GGGGTCGTGCGCTACGGCAAGCAACCAGGCTCGCGCCGAGTCATGCGGTTTGAGATTCGGGACCAAGCCAATTTTGCCCCGGTATGCACGGCCAGGACGGCGGAATTATTGACTTCCTTCCCAAGGGTTCGAACGCCATGAGGTTGGCAGGACCGTGCCGCGAGCCGGCTTGGTTGACCCTGGGAAGCGGGCCTTCGTTCGGATCGGGATTGATCTCTCTCGATGGCCGGCGTTACAGTCCGGGCCGGATCGGTGAAACCGGATACGTAAGGCGCCTCCATTGAATATGAACCTGACACGACGCAACTTTCTGACCACAACCGCCCTCGGAACCGCAGCCCTGGCTGTGGGAGCGCAACCCGAAGAATCGGCGCGTTCAAGCGGCAAGGTTCGCCTCGGGCTCGCGAGCTATTCCTTTTGGCATTTCCGCCCGCCGAAGGTCTCGATTGAGAAGGTCATCGATAAATGCGCCGAATTGGGAGTGCAAGGGGTCGACATCCTCCACCGGCAGATGGACATCCCGGAGCGCGAACCGCTGCACGCCGAGGGGCGGCGTTATTTGCGGACTTTGAAGCGGCACGCCTTTATCAATGGAATCGATGTCATCTGCTTGTCGACTCATCAAACATTCGTCAGCCCTGATCCGGACGAGATTGCGCGGAACGTCGAGCACACGAAAAAATGCATCGAGATCGCTTATGAACTCGGGGCCCCGTGCATTCGCATCAATACCGGACGCTGGGGGACGACTCGCAGCTTTGACGAGTTGATGAGCAATCGGGGGATCGAACCTGTTCTGCCAGGCCATACCGAAGAAGAGGGCTTCAAATGGTGCATCGACGGCATACAGCGTTGCCTTCCCAAAGCCGAGGAGTGCGGGGTCATTCTTGCCTTGGAAAATCACTGGGGCTTGGCGCGGACGCCTGAGGGTTTGCTCCGCATCGTGAATGCCATCCCGTCGCCTTGGCTCGGGGTGCTCATGGACACCGGCAATTTCCTTGAGGATCCGTATCCCAAGCTGGAAATGATCGCGCCGAAAACCGTTTTCGTGCAGGCCAAGACTTACGATGGGGGAGGGGAATGGTACACGCTCGACCTGGACTACGAACGCATAGCGCGAATTCTGGCTGGGGTGAATTACCGGGGGTACGTCGCCCTGGAGTTCGAGGGGAAGGAAAGCGCGGAAACCGGCGTTCCAAAGAGCTTGGAAATGCTGCGGAAAGCGTTTCGGCTCTAGCCAGTGGCTGGCAGGGAGGCCTTCCAGCCTGGGATTGCGGGTGAATCGTTTGCTGAACACAAGCCTACGGTCCACGCAAGATAGCACCGGCAGCTTCTCGGGGTAAAGGAGTTCGAACCGCGACCCCGGGAGTTGATAGAACGCGCCCTTGTCAGCCCATCCATCTCCCGCTAACCTGCGCCCGCTTTATAACACCACTATGAGAACTCGAAGCACCCGGGCCGCTTTTCCAGAAGTCGCCAAAATCCAATATGAAGGACCGGAGTCCAAAAACCCTCTCGCTTTCCGGCATTACAACCCGGAGGAAGTGGTCGAAGGCAAGACCATGCGAGAGCATCTCCGCTTTTCAGTGACCTACTGGCACACCTTCCGTGGCACAGGCCAGGATATGTTCGGGGTCGGCACCGCCGTGCGCCCGTGGGAGGACGGGAGCAGCTCCATCGAAATGGCCCAACGCCGGGTTCGAGTGGCCTTCGAATTCATGGAAAAGCTCGGGGCGCCCTATTACGCCTTCCACGATCGCGACGTGGCGCCGGAAGGCAAGACGCTCCAGCAAAGCAATCGGAACCTGGACGCCGTGGTGAAAGTGATGAAGGAAGAGCAGAAGCGGACGGGCATCAAGCTGCTCTGGGGAACCGCGCAGTTGTTCGTCCACCCACGGTATGTCCATGGCGCTGCCACAAGCCCGAACGCCGACGTGTTCGCCCACGCCGCCGCGCAGGTCAAAAAAGCCATGGAAGTTACCCATGAACTCGGCGGGTTGGGCTATGTGTTCTGGGGTGGCCGCGAAGGATACACCACTCTCCTGAATACCGATCTCAAGCGCGAGATGGATCACCTGGGCGCTTTCATGCATATGGCGGTCGATTACAAGAAGAAGCTGGGCTTCAAAGGCCCCTTCTATATCGAACCGAAGCCGAAGGAACCCACGAAACACCAGTATGATTCCGACGCCGCCGCATGCCTCAACTTCCTCCGCGAATACGATCTTCTGCGGGATTTCAAGTTGAACATCGAAACCAACCACGCCACCCTCGCCGGCCATACCATGCAGCACGAACTCGAAGTGGCTGCGGCGGCCGGAGCGCTTGGCTCCATCGACGCGAACATGGGCGACGTCCTGCTGGGCTGGGACACCGACCAATTCCCGACGGACATTTACCTGACCACCCAGGTCATGATGACCGTTCTCAAAATGGGCGGGTTCTCCACCGGCGGCCTTAATTTCGATGCCAAGGTCCGGCGCGAGAGCTTCGATCCCATTGACCTCTTTTACGCTCATATCGCGGGCATGGATGCCTTTGCACGGGGGTTAAAGGCAGCCGTCGCGCTGCAAAAGGACGCGCGCTTAAGCGAATTTGTGCGTCGCCGCTATAGCTCATGGGATTCCGGCATTGGCGCCAAGATAGAGAAGGGCGGCGTGAGCTTCAAAGATCTTGAGGCTTACATTCTGAAGAAGGGCGATATCACACCCAACGCCAGCGGGCGCCAGGAACTGTTGGAGAACCTGTTCAACGAATTCATCTGATTCCCTGAAGCCCGAAGGCACGACGTCGGAAGGCCGAAGGCCCGAAGACCGAAGGCGCCGAAAGAATTCCGAGTTCCGAAATCCGAGCTCCGAAACGGCTGTAGAATGTGAGGGGCTCTTACGAATCGCCTACGAGGGTCGAGGCCTTCGGCTGCAATGGCTTAACGGTCTCTCGAACGAGAACCGTAGCACCGTGAAAACAGCGCAGAACCGTCTTCGTTCACGTAAGTGCTTGATAAACAGCCATGAGACCACCAGCTCCGCGGCAGCAAGGACGTCAACGCGTCGAGGCGAGTCACTCGGATTTCGGAACTCGGGCTTCTTTCGGCGCCCTCGGATTTCGGCCTTCGGGCTTCAACCCGCCCTGTGCCTCCGGGGTTCACCCGTAGATCACCCGTAGATCACCCGTTCGGCAACGGGTCATCTACGGGTGAACTACGGGTCAACCCCGGGTCATCCCCGGAAGCAGCGGCAATCTTGCGCATAGCCGGCTGCAAACGGGCAAACCGAAGGCCCGCCGCGGCATCCGCGACGGGCCGGGTCAGTTCCGTTCTCGCCAATAGGATTGGATTACTTCGCCAGCCGATAGAACGTTGTGCCGGCAGGAGTGATCTCCACGACATTCTGATCGCCCTGAACTGTCGGGGCCGCGTTTGCAGGCACCCACTGCGGCGCGCTCAGGCTCGGAGTTGCCTGGATCGAGAAACCTTCCGCCGAAACCGGCCAACTCAGGCGGATCTTCTTATCTGCCGTCAAGGCCGCGGAGAGCGTCACGTCCGGCGGAGGGGCACAGCTTGCCAATGGATTCACCCCGGCGTTCGGCCCGCACGGGCGGATCACGCCGTAGCGGACCGCGGTGAAGAAGACCTTGTCGCTGAGGACAAACCGGGCGGCGGCTTGCGGTCCCTGGTTTACACCGTTGAACTTCATGTCGTTGATTTCCCAGTAGGCATCCCGCCAGGTGTCCGTTCCTTCCAAGGTGACCAGATACGAGGTGTCCGTGAAGCCAAGCGTCAGGGAACCGTTGCGTTCGGTTTGGTACACCTCTGGTCTGAACGTCGCTCCTATGAGTGCCGGGTCATCATAGTAGGTCACGCAGATGGCGAGCTTCGCTGGCGGTTGACTGCTGGGCCCAAGCGCCTCCTCGAGAATCGCGAAGTTGAGGAATTGATGCTGGAACCCAGCCGAACCGTCGTCGCGAGCCGGGCGCACCGCAAATCGGCGATCGTTAGCGGGGCCGGCTTCTTCCTGAATCATCTCCTGATCGCCGCCGGAGCTGCCGACGTCGATTCCGGCTCGCAGATCCTGCGCCAGGTTCAGCTCCGCAAAGCTGCCATAGGCGTCGGTGCAAATGTTCGGGTCCGCAACGCATTCCGAAAGCGGATCCTGCCCGGCAAGGGGATGCTCGCCGGTCCGGAGGATAGCGATCTGGTAACGAGAGACAGCCACTTGGCCATTCTCCGACGAAAAGCGCGGTCCCGCTGTGGCTGTCCCGGCATTCACACCCTTGAGATTGGCGGGCGGAAGCGTCCAGGAGCGCCGAATCCACCGGCCGGTGCCGGTCAGGACCTGGCGCTGTTCCGGAGGGAAGATTCCGACACCGCCTTTGTCATCGGTAGCATACGCCTCCGGCCCGAAGCGGACTTCCATGCCCGCGAACGCCGGATCATCATAGAAATCGAGGCAGACCTTCACGGCCCGGGGATCGTTGCAGGGTTTGCCAAGGTAGTTATCCGAAATGGCGAAGTTCAGATAGGTGCCGTCGGGTTGGACGGCACGGCGCTTGTCACCCGCCGGCCCGACGCTATTCACAAACGTGACCGTCTGATCGCCGTCGTTGAGCACCGAAACATGGTCGGCGGTGTTCGCGTTGATGTCGATTCCTGCCAGGTTCGTGCCCGGTTCAGGATCGCAGGTCTCGGGCGAGAAAAATTGATTGATCGCGTCCGGTTCGCCAAAGGCACCTTCGTCGCCAAAAGCCACCAATCGGACGATGAAGTTAGGCACCGCCTCGAACCGGATCGTGCCTCCGTTCACTCCCCCGTAAACCGTATTGCCTTGAGCATTGGCCGGAACAGAACCGATCAGCCGGGTTCCATCCGACTCCCGGATGCCATTCGGGATTCGGAACAGGAACCAGTTCCACTTCTTGTTCTTGCCCTCGATCGGGATTTCGCCGCCCACAGGAAACTGGAGTTCGGGCAGGGTGCCTGTAAGAAAGGTGAAGTCGCGCGGCTGGCCGTTGGCGCCAAGCACTCCATCATCCCCATAGACCTGGATGAGAATATCAATCACCTCGTTGTCGGCCCATTCCCCGTAGGAATGGTCCGCGATATTGAGATAATTGCCCGTGGTCTTAACTCCCTCGTGCCCTTCGATGGAGATACGCGCGGTGGTGTTGTCGCCGGCGTTCAGAACCTCCAACTCATCCGCCAGCCAGGTTTCACTGGGAGGCGCAAACGCGCCGTCGGTCGAAATGTAGTGGACCGTCTTTGCCGGATTGATCGTCGGCGGCCATTGTTCGGGGTTGAAGGGTCCTGTTTGTGCCACGACAGCGAAGCTGCCAAGCAGCAGGGCCGACATGCTCGATAGGAATGTGGTGTGTGTCATAGAATTGCCTCTGTTTGCGCTGCAGGCCCTCAAAGTCGGCAAAGCGTGCAGCCATTCCCCAGGGAGCGGTGAGTGGCTCAGCCTCCCGCAACGAGCCAGTTTGCAGAATGTGCACTCGCATTTGTGAATTCCGAGAACTTGCTGTCAGTATTCATACGCTGCCACTTCGACACAAGGCGAATTCATTTGCGTGAATTCATTTGTGCGCAAGTTGCGCACATCGCGCCCGGGAGCTTGCCAGCGTCCGGCAGATGCTGTGAGCAGCGACTCGAACGGCCTCGCGGGGTCGTCCTTCCGGGCGCGAACCATTGTGTTTAGGCGTTGCTGTGCCACCCACGCTTCCACGGCTTCCCAGGTCAAGAGCCGGTTGCCGGCTTGGGTCCGATGATAAACACGGCGGGGTTTGACACGGAACTGCCATTGGTCGAGGTCCTTCACGCGGTCGAGCGCCTCGAGAATCCGGAGCGATTCGAAAGCGGCAATGGTGTCGCGCGCGCCGCCATTGATGTGATACTCATTGTAACCGCCCGGTTGGGGCGAGGTGAAGTAGCCTTTCCCGTGGTGTCTGCGCAAAATGCCCTCAATGCAGGCCTCCCGGTCGATGCGATCGAGCCCCCCGAGGATTTGCAGCGCTGCCAGCGAGTAGTACGTATCTTCCAGCGCCGGATAGCACGGGGTGAAAAACAGGCCCTTCACCGAGCGCCAATTGTGAAGCGGTGGCTGGTTGGCCTGTTTTGAAGACAGCACCTGGACAGAGGCTATCTGTTCGATGAGCCCGGTGCGATCTGCCAAGTCCAGGCTGTTCACTGCAGCCAACACCTTCAACTGGGCTACACCGTCGCCCATGATCCGGAGCGCGGGGAAGCGTTCGCGTTTGACCCACGACCAGGCCTCGCAGCGGGTCAGAAATCGATCGGGCGTGGCACCCCCGTCGAGGAAGGATTCGCGGATGGAGGCCTCGGCTTGGGCGGCGGTAAGATCCAGGTCTTGCAGACTTATCCAACCGTTGGCAAGAGCGTGCCGCGGCAAGGGAGTGGCGAGGAGGGCCTGCGCGCGCGACGGGTGCGCCTTCCATTCATTGAAACCTCCGCTTCCAGCAACTTCATCGCGCATCGCGTTCAAGCCTTCCGGCGTGAAGAGGTTCGTGGAGGGCAGCAGGAGGCAACTGAACAGCGCCAGAGCGGGACTGTTACGGCTGAATTTGGTGCGGTCCGGATTGGGTGTGGTGTCGTTCAGAAAGGCGCGCACCTCCGCCTCGGTGGCGTCGACCTCCTTCCAGCCATCAAGCCATGTCGGCGCCCAGATCTGAAGAACCATCAGCCCTGTCATCAGAAGCACGGTTGCGCCTGCCCAGAGCTGGAATCCACGCGTGGACCGGGCTCGGCTCGGCGGCACAACGAAGATTTCTGACGTCGGAGCCTCTCCCAGCGCGCGTGCGGCGTCGGCAGGGCGGCCGTCACGGAAATCACTCCAGGCTCGTTCGACGGCGCCTTGAACAGTGGTCTCGAGTTCACGCGCAAAGGAAGCGGAGTCGCCCAAGCCGACCGATTGGCTTGTCTTCATCTGTGCCAGGGCCGCAGCGTCCTTCGGGCAGCAATGCGCAATCACCGTTCCGTCCTTGCCCAATGAGAGGCGCGAATGGCGTCGGCTGACGAAGGGACCCACGAGGCTCCCGATCGCGGCCAGAAAGTGGGTTCGGACGGGAGGCAATCGGAGCAGGAGCCTGCCATCCTGCCAGCGATAGTTGATGACGAGATATCGCGAGCCAAGGAACCGTGCAAACTGCATCAAAGACCCGGCGTCCAAAGGGCCACCCAGCGGAACGGACCCGGCAGACTTCGCGGACAGTGCAACCATGCCTTGCGCAGCGCGAAGAAACAGGCTGTAGTCCATCCGGGCTGGTCTGTGTTTCACGACCCCTGCGAACAGAACCGTGGCCATAATTAACGGCAAAGAACCCAGGCTTCCTGGAATCCATCCGCCGAATATGGCCGCTGTGCCAACCGTCAGGATGAGGCAGTAGAAAAACATGCTTACTTGGAAGAAGTTTCTGGCGATGGCAAGGGAGCGCGCCGACAACAAGGTGAGGCCGATCAGCAGCAGCAGCGTTAACTCCTGGTGGATACGTTCTCCCCATGCACCCGCGAGATAGGAATGAGCCACGAATACCGCCAGCAACAGAATCGGGAACCCCCACAGGAAACTCCCAAGAAAGCGCCGGTACAATTGCGGACGAAAACCGGAAGCGTCGCGGAAGTTCTTCTGCTCCATTCGCCCGATCGTGAAGGCGAAAAGGAGGCTGGGGGCCGCCGCTGCGAAAGCCAAGCCTGCCAGAAACCACCCCTTGGCCAGTGCTGACAAGGCTTTGAGTCCGATGCCAAGTCCTGCGCTCGCGGCTCCGGCTTGGACTGTCGTGGAGGTGATCGCGGCAGCCAGACCCGCCGGGGCGGCCTCCACCGCATTTGCCGCCATCGCGCTGCCGATGGCCGACGCCGACAGGCAGACCCCGCGCCGCATCAGGAGCGTGCGCAATTTCTCCAGCGCCCGCGTGACCCGCTTCTGCGCCGCGCCTGCTTCCAAACTCAGCATTCCGGCGATCTCGCGGGCGGTGCGCTTTTCGAAATAGCGCAAGACGAGGGCCGCTCGATCCGTTTCGCCCAAAGACGCCATGGCTTCGTCCAGCACGGGTGCGAATTGCTTCCAGGCGTCTTCGGCCTCTTGTTCAAGCTGCGACCGCATGTAGGCCTCCAGTTCACGCGCCTGGCGTCGGCGCTGGGCTTTCAAGGCATCGGCTGCCACGTGGCGGGTGGCCCGATACAGCCAGGCGGAAAGAATGGTTTTGGGACCGAGCGATGCCGCTTTGCGTGCGAGAAGGACGAACACGTTTTGGCTGACCTCTTCGGCGAGATCCGGGTCGTGGACCTGGCGGAGGGCGGCGGAATGGACGAGTCCAACATGCCGTTCGACCAATGTCGCAAACGCGCCCTCCGACTCATTGGACACAAACGCCCGCACCAGCTCCATATCATCGCTCATCACTTCATACATGGCCGGCAAAGAGATGATTCGGACATCGCCTTCTTTGGGGCAACGCCAAATCTCTTGTGCCACCCGCTGGGAGCGCGGTAGGATCGGGCCGGATCGACACGAAAGGTTTTCATCATGGAACAACGATCATTTAGTCGGCGGCAATTCCTTGAAGTTGCATCCGCAACCTCGATCGCGGCGCTCGCGCCCAGTTCAGCCGCGCCTTACAGCATCAATCCAAGGCGGGCCGGCAAGCTCGCCCTGTTGGGCGGAGAACCCGTGCGCAAGAACAAGACCTGGCCCTCGTGGCCGCATATCGACGACAAGATCGTCGACTCCGTCCTTAAGACGACGAAGAGCGGCATTTGGTGCCGGATTCAGTCTTCGTCCGGGACGGTCCCGACGTTTGAAAAGGAGTACGCCCAGTTCACGGGGGCGAAGTTCTGCGTTTCCACGGGTTCCGGAACTCAGGCCCTGCACACGTGCGTTGAGGCAATGGGAATTGGGCCGGGCGATGAGGTCATCACGTCGCCTTACACCGATCCAGGGACGATCATGGGCATTCTTGGCGCCCGGGCGCTGCCGGTTCTGGCCGACTTGGACCCTGCGTCGTACCAGCTTGATCCGGACGACGTGGAGCGGCGAATCACGGAGAACACGCGGGCGATTATGCCGGTGGATATGATGGGGCAACCCTGTCATCTGGAGCGATTCCTCGAGCTGGCACGCAAGCACAAGCTGTATGTCATCGAAGACGCGTGCCAGGCGCACCTGGGTGTGTATCAAGGCAAGCAACTGGGAAGGCACGGGCACGTCGGATGCTTTAGCTTCCAAACGTCCAAGACCATCGCCTGCGGCGAAGGCGGTGCGATCATCGGCGATGACGAGGAGCTCATGGACAAATGCTACACCGTCCACAACCATGGGACGTCTCGCCGGGGCGACACAGAGGTGATCGGCCCGAAATACCGGATGAACGAGTTCGAAGCCGCGGTTTTGCTTGCGCAGTTGGACGGCGCCCGTGAGCGTTTTGAGAAGCGAAATGAAAATGCCGCTTACCTGACGTCGAAGCTCACAGGTTGCGCCGGCATGGTCCCGCAGAAGCTCTACCCTGGGACAGCCAGCGGCTCCTTCTACTTGTATGCGATGTCTTATCATAAGGAGCATTTCAACGGCGTGGACCGCGCGCAGTTCTTAAAAGCAATGGCTGCGGAAGGGGTCAGCCTGAGCCCCTATATTGCCCGCGGCCTGCATCGCGAGCCGTGGGTGGACCACGTGCTCAAGTCCAAGGTCTACCAGAAGATGTACTCCCCCGGCCGGCTGCAGCAGTTCAAAGAGCAAATGCAATGCCCCAACTGCGACAGGGTCTGCGAGGAGATGGCGATGCTCTGGGCCTCCGGACCGCTCCTTGGCTCTCGCGAGGACATGGACGATGTCGCCGACGCCATCCTTAAAGTCTACGAGAACCGGGACAAGCTCGCCAAGGTCTAGGGTCCCTCGCTGGACCTGCCGAATACCAGGGCGCGCGGCCGTCAGGCTGGTTGTGCCTCGTCTTCCGGACGCACCAGGGCGATAATGCAGGCGTCCGGAGTGAGATACGTTTGAGCGGCGCGCAGGACTTCCTGGAGAGTCACCGCCTGGTACCGCTCATCTTCGGAATCGCAGTTCTGGTAACCGAGCCCGTAAAGTTCATCCAGGGCGGTGGCAATGGCGTAAGAACCTAGATCCTGGCGCCCGATCTTCTTCTGCCCGATGAGCTTTGCCTTCGCGCGCTGAAGTTCGGTTTCCGTCAAGCCGCCCACTCGCAGCGATTCTGCTTCTTTGAGAATTTCAAACTCGACGAGCTTGGCGTTTTCCGGGCTGGTCCCGGCGTAGAGGGCGAAGTAGCCCTTCTGCAGGCCCACAAAATTCTGCGCTCCGACATAGTATGCGAGGCCGAGATTCTCCCGGATACGGAGGAAAAGTCGGGAACCGAGGTCGCTCAGCGCTTCCTGGATCAGTTCGAGGGCGTAACGTTCCGGTTCATGCAAGCTCACCCCGGGGAAACCGATCACGATGACGGCCTGCTTTTTTTCGCGGTGTTCCACGACCTGCTGGCGCCCTTGCACTGGGCGTGGTCCGGATTGATCCCCGGGCAGGGCAGGGCAGGGCTGCCACCGGGCAAAGATCTTCTCCACCGCGGCCAGCGTGGATGTCGTGTCGACATCGCCATAGATCGCCAGGACGCAGTTATTGGGCCGGACAAGCGTTCGGTAGAGCTCCAGAACATCCGCCGCTTTGATGGCCGACACGCACTCTTCGGAGCCTAGCGCATCCAAGCCATAGCCCCGGTCTCCGTAAAGCGCGCGCCGCAAGGCCCGGCTGGCGCTGGTGAGCAAGTGATCACGCTGGGCCTTGATATTGGCGAGCTGAATCTGCCGCTCACGTTCCAGGGCGGACGCCGGAAACGTCGAGTGCAATAGAACATCCTCGAGCAGATCCAGGCCGCTGGTGAAATCGGATTGAAGGACCTGGGCGTTGACGCCGAAGCTGTTGTTGCCGCCATAGGTGTCGATGCTGCCGCCAAGCGATTCAATCTCCGTAACAATCTGCTCGGCCGTTCGGCGGCTCGTTCCCTTGAGCAGCAGCCTGCTCATCAATTGCGTGGCTCCGTTGTTGTGCACGCTTTCCGCAAGAACCCCCCCTTTGAAGACCGTTCGAAACTCTACAAACGGCAGCCGGTGATCCTCTTTGACCAACAGGCGAAGCCCGTTCGCCAGTGCAAACTTGCGGATCGGGTTATCGACAATGAGTTCGGCAGGCTGCAGTTCAACCGGGATGTTCCCGGTGGGAAGAAGGGCGTAAAGGGTGCGGCTCTCAGTCGTCAGGTACTCTCGGGCCACCCGTTGAAGGTCGCCGGCGGTCACGCGGCGGACGGCGGCAAGGTAACGTTCCGAAAAGTTGAGATCAGCGGCGGCGAGCCAATTGCCTCCGAGATCCTGGGCTTGGCCCTGCATCGTCTTGCGGGTGGCCAGCGTCGCGGCGGTGAATTGTTTGACGGCTTTGGAAAGTTCCGGAGGCGACACAGGCTCGCGCTTCATCCGTTCCACCTGGGCAAGAAGGGCGGCGCGAGCGGTTTGGAACTGCGTGGCGTCAATAATGGCGCTGACTCCAAGCAAGCCGCGGTTTCCAGGGCTATAGGTCCAGGCATCGGCAAAATGGACACTCGCCATCTTCTCCCGGACCTCCTGGTAGAGGCGCGAGCTGTGGCCCGATCCCAGGAGCGTGGCGAGCACGTCCAGGATGGGGGTGTCCGGGTCGCGCACATCCGGGATATGCCACGCCATATGAAAGTGGCCCAACTCGATGGGCGCTTCTTCGATAATATCCCGCGGCCCGGCTTGGCGTGGTTCTTCGGGAAGAACCTGCGGCAGGAGGGGCCGGACGCGGACTTTCGCGAAGGCGTCGCGGATCTGGGCTTCGACCTGTTCAGTTTTGAAATCACCGACCACGACGAAGAAGATGTTATTGGGGGCGTACTTCTCCTGGTAGAAAGCCGCGAGGTCGGCCCGGGTGACCTCGTTGAAAATGTCAGGGTAGCCGATCACCGTGTATCGGTAAGGGCTCCGCGTGTAGGCGCACTCGAACAACCGCCGGCTGGCCCGGCGTCCGGGGTCGTCCTGGTTCATGTCCATCTCGCGAAGAATGACCTGCTTTTCCTTCTCCACTTCGTCGACGGGCAAGGTGGCATTCCGCATCATATCGCACAGAATATCCACCGCCACCGTTGCACCGGTGTTCGGGACGTTGATGTAGTAAACCGTGCGGTCGAACGAGGTGTAGGCGTTCATGTAACCGCCCGCGTCCTGAACCTCCTGGTCAATGCGTCCCGCCCCTCGGGTGGTCGTGCCTTTGAAGAGCATATGCTCGAGCATGTGGGACAACCCGGCACCCAGCCAGCGGCCTTCATCGATGCTCCCGGCCTTGCACCATGCCTGGGCGGAAACGACCGGCGCGCTATGGTCCTCGCGCAAGATGATGGTCAGGCCATTGTCGAGCGCGGTTAGCTTGGTCCCGGCCGGCAGGAAAGGAATCTCGGGCTCGGAACGGACCTCGAGTTTCGTGGGGGAACCCAGGGTCAGGGAGTCGGCAGGACCGGGCATAGGTCAGGTCTGTTCAGCTCTGGGTTTCGCCGCCTGGGGCGGATTCTCTCGCCGGGGCCGGAAGGGCTGCTGGAACGCCCGGTCAAAATCGAATCCGCCCTTGAAGTCGTCGCGGCTGTCAGTCTCCGTCTTGCTGAGCAGGCCTTGATCCACCAGGGTGAAGACAATCTCGCCAAAATCCTCGCACGCGCCAATGCCCCACTCGTTCAGAACCGTCTTCGTCATCGGGCCGTACAACGCGAGGGCGTAATCGCGGATGCCGCTGAGCAGTTCCTGGCCGCTGACATGGCGCGGTTCGGCTCTCCTGGTTGCGCTCAGGCGTTTTTGCGTGTAATCGAGGGCTTCGCGGACGAGCAGGTAAGCCTCCCGATGATACCGCGGGTTCTGCCGGAGAATCCGCTCGAGCACATCGTCGAAGTTCAACGGTTGCATTAATTTAAAGCGAGCTTTGAGGCGCCGGAATGGCTACGGGATGAGCGGTTCGATAGCTTTTAACACCCAGCCCCACCAAAAGAAGCATGATAAGCAGAGTCAGAACAAATTGTTCCTGTTTTGTCAATCGAAACACGCCTTACTCTAGCGGAAGCGTCAGCGCACCGCAATGTTGACGAGTTTCCTCCCCACGAGGATGACCTTCTGGATGGTCTTGCCTTCAATGAATACCTTCACCTTCGGCGCGGCCAAAGCGGCGGTCCGGATCGCCTCTTCGGACGCATCGGCGGGAAGGGTGATCCGGTCCCGCAATTTGCCATTGACCTGGACGGGCACTTCCAAGGTGGTTTCGACCAGCCATTGGGGATCGTGCTTGGGCCAAGGCTGGTAGGCCAGCGCCAGGTCCGCGTCGGGACGGCTGAAACCTGGCACTCCCAGCAGCTTGCTCCAAAGCTCTTCCGCCACGTGCGGGGCGAAGGGTTGCAGCAGGACCAGGAAATCCGCCAGCACGGACGCTGGCCGTGAAGCCCAGGCGGTGGCTTCGTTAACGAATACCATCATCGCTGAGATGGCGGTATTGAAACGCATCCCCTCGAGGTCTTCCGTCACCTTCTTGATGCAGGCGTGCAAGGCTTTCAACTCGGCCGAAGTCGCCTCCGCATTTTGGACTGCCGAACTCAGCCGCAAGCCCGAAAGCAGTTCCGGCCCCGGGCTCGCAGCCATGGCCAGATTCTGTTCGAATTCCGTCTCGCTCTGCTCATCGATAAACAGCCTCCAAACCCGGCCCAGGAAACGGTAAACGCCTTCGACCCCCTTGGTGCTCCAAGGCTTCACCATCTCCAGCGGGCCCATGAACATTTCATACAGACGGAAGGCGTCCGCGCCATACTCCACCAGAACGTCGTCGGGGTTGACGACGTTGCCCCGGGATTTCGACATCTTCTGGCCATCCTCGCCCAGGATGAGCCCTTGGTTCACGAGCTTGAAGAAAGGTTCCGCCGTCGAAACCAGCCCAAGGTCGAACAGTACCTTGTGCCAGAATCGTGCGTAGAGAAGATGCAGGACCGCGTGTTCGGTGCCGCCGACATAAAGGTCGACTCCAGGCCGGCCCACTCCCGGACCGGCAGTGCCCATCCAGTACCGTTCCGTCTCGGGTCCGCAGAACGCCTGGTGGTTTTTGGTGTCAAGATACCGCAGGTAATACCAGCAACTGCCCGCCCATTGCGGCATGGTGTTGGTTTCGCGCAAGGAACCGTCCGGGAGATGAAGCCACTCTTTGGCTCGAGCCAGCGGGGGTTCGCCGGTCGGCGTTGGTTTGAAGTCCAGGAGGTCCGGAGGCAGGACCGGGAGGTCGCTTTCCGGCACGGCCTCGTGGTGCCAATTGCCATCGGCGCCCTTGCGCCAGACGATTGGGAAGGGCTCCCCCCAATACCGCTGCCGGCTGAACAACCAGTCTCGGAGCTTGTAATTGACCATCCGCCGCCCCACGCGACGGTCCTCGAGCCACCGGGTGATCGCTTGCTTCGCTTGGGGTGTGGCCATCCCATTGAGGAAGTCCGAGTTGATATTCACCCCGTCCCCCACATAACCGAGGGATTCCACCCCCTCGGGCGCCTGAACCACGATGCGAACGGGCAGGTTGAACTTCTGGGCGAACTCAAGGTCGCGTGTGTCATGAGCCGGCACCGCCATGATCGCGCCTGTCCCATACGAGGCCAGGACGTAATCGGCAATCCAGATGGGGATCGGCTGGTTTGTGACCGGGTTGATCGCGAACGCGCCGGTAAAGACACCCGTCTTTTCCTTGGAAAGCTCCGTGCGCTCGAGGTCGCTCTTGCTCGCCGCCGAAGCGCGATAGCCCGCCACAGCCTGACGCTGTTCGGGCGTGGTCAGTTGGTCCACGAGTCTATGTTCCGGCGCCAACACCATGTAAGTGGCGCCGAACAGCGTGTCGGGCCGCGTGGTGAACACCGTGATCCCAACGTCCAATTTCGCGACCGGGAAGGTGACTTCGGCCCCTTCGCTGCGTCCGATCCAATTCCGCTGCATCTCTTTGAGGGATTCGGACCAGTCGATGGTATCGAGATCCTGGAGCAGGCGCTCCGCGTAAGCGGTAATTCGCAGCATCCATTGCCGCATCGGCTTGCGGCTCACCGGGAACCCGCCCACTTCGCTCTTGCCTTCAACCACCTCTTCGTTGGCCAGGACGGTGCCAAGCGCTTCACACCACCAGACGGGCGCCTCGGTCACATAGGCAAGCCGCCTGCCATCCCGGAACGCCCGCCGCTTGGACTCGAGCGCAGGGTCGGCCCCCGAACCCGCTTTGAGTTGCAGTTCGTCAGGATAGGGCAGGGTGTCGATCGGTTCCGCCTTGTTCGTCGCCGGGTTGAACCAGGAGTTGTACAGCTTGAGAAAGATCCACTGCGTCCATTTGAAATACTCGGGGTCCGTGGTGTCGATCTCGCGGGACCAATCGTAGCTGAACCCGAGCGACTGGATCTGGCGCTTGAACGTCGCCACGTTCTGTTCGGTCGTCTTGCGGGGATGCTGGCCGGTCTTGATGGCGTACTGCTCCGCGGGAAGGCCAAAGGCATCCCAGCCAATCGGGTGCAGAACGTGCAGCCCTTGCGCACGGCGGTACCGCGCGAGTATGTCCGTGGCGGTGTAGCCTTCGGGATGGCCCACATGCAAGCCCGCGCCCGAAGGGTAGGGGAACATGTCGAGAATATAGAACTTCTCCGGCAGACTCTTGTGGCGCCGGGCAAACGGATGGTGCGGCGGGATTTTTTCACCGGGATTCCACGCGCGAAAGACCTCCTGCTTTTCCCAGACACCTTGCCACTTGGGCTCAATCAAATGAAATGGATACTGCTTGCGCGCACTCGACATAGGCCGTGAAATATCGGGGAAACGCCCCTGCCCAGCAATCATTGTTTTGCCCGCCGGCGTCACTCGGGCTTGAACGCGAAATTCCGCACGACCACTTCCACCTCCTGCCCGTTCTTCGGTGGCATGCCCTTGAAAAGCCAGAGATTGATATGCACTGGCATCGGCTGCTGAGCGATGCGCCTGGAAGCGTCCTGAGGTTCAAATACCCAGCGGCTGAATTCTTCGCCGTCATCGTCTCGGAGCTCATGGAAGGATTGGAAAAGAATCCGCTCTGAACTCCAGGCAAACCGATGCGTCGATTGGCGGTCCTTCAAAGTGAACGGGAACGACTTGGTTTGCTGCCTCAAACCCGTCTCCGCCGGCCAGACCGTGTAATTGCCGATCGGATTCTTGGCATTGCCCCATCTGGCAAATTCGATGTCGATCTCGTGGGTTGCGTCCGGGCCAACGTCCCGCGTGGGGTAGTTGAAAAGCCCAAGAACAACGTTGTCATCCAGGCGATCGATGTCCCCTTCGATCTGGAATTGATAACGTCCGTATCCCAACCGCTCTTGAAGAGTGACCTCGGCGCAACTCCATTTTCCGTCCCGGACGGCGATCTTGATGTGCAACGCGCCCGAGGCATCGAGCCAGACGTTCTTCTCGTCCCAGGCATTCGGCCCGGGGCCGCCTTGCCCCGAACGCACGCTCCATTCGTATCCGCAGAACTGAATCGTTGCACCCCACGCGGGCGCGAGAATCGTCGTGAGGGCGAACACCAGAAGAGAAAGGCGCTTCATAGGCGGCAAGCCTACAGGCAAACTGCGGACAAGGGAATGCTCTGGATCCGAACGCGAAGAGGCAGCTTCGGTGGGTTTTGGTGATGGGTGCCGACGCAGGAGGCTCAAGATGCGGCATTCAGCTGAACTGGACACGGTTCATACACGGATACAACTCGAATATGACACGTATTTCACTCGTGCGAATTCCGACGGATTTCGGACAGCAATCCGACGTGAAGTCGGACACGATG
>CAZODO010000024.1:0-63145 GCA_964578605.1 uncultured Verrucomicrobiota bacterium
GAACGCCGAACTCTTCGCGTGGCGCCTCAGGAATTCCTGGCTCGGTCCTAGGCACTTTCCAGCCTTCCACGATTGTGGAAGGTTCGGATGTTCCTGCGCGCGAGCGCTTTATGGAACAAGAATGGGCTGCCTGGTCCCGCGTGCGCCGCCACGCGGGACCCGTTCCGTCCCCAACCCGGCCCGGCGCCGGCTCCTGCCCAATCCCGTTACCCCGCCAATTCGGGTGCGCAGAGTGGTGAGGAGGCCATAAGCGAGGCGGGACGAACCGGCCCGCCCCACCTAAAATGCGCAATGGCTGCGTCGATTCGTGTTGAAAAGGCGTGCCGGATCGTGTCAGAACAAGGCGACGGTTTTCCTGAGCCGCCGCTCTGGAGGCGGCGAACATGCCTGTCGGATTCGCTCGGGCAAGCCGTTTAGCTGACGTATGACGATGAAATTCTCTTCCATGACGGCGAGTCTTTCGCCTGCTTCAAACCGGCGGCGCCTTTGGCTGGCGTCCGCTGCCTGTTTCCTGGCCGCAACCCTGCTCGCCTCAGCGGCCACGGTATACGAAAACAACTTTGAAGCGTACACGACCGCTGCCAGCCAGTTGGCTGACGAAGCGGACGCGAATCCGTCCGGTGCAGAGTGGATTATCGCGGACGATACCGCGCTGGCGCCAACGACCCCCGGGGCCGGTGTCCAGGTGATCCAATGGATTCCGGACAGCAGCGGCGCCGCCAACAAGGCGTTGTTGGTCCGGTCCGGCGCCGAAGCCCAGATCCACTTCCGGGAAGCCCGGAGCGGCAGTTCCTACCAGTTCGATTTCTGGGTGTACGTCGTGCGCGAGGAGACCACCGATCGCAACTTCTACGTCATCCTTCGGGGCGAGGGATCCGACATCAACGGAGATGATTACCTCGCTTACCGCGTGGACCGGGCGGCGGGGTCAACGGCCCTGTTCTACTATGACGGCGTCGGTCCGTCGGCGCCCGCTTGGGTGCCGGTCGGTGCCGAGCAAACGCCGGACCGCTGGCAACACCACCGGTTCGTCATCGACGCCAACTCGCTCACCTTCAGCCTTTACCTGGACGACATGTCGACGCCCGTTCTCACCGGCGCGGAACTGTCGCGATGCGAGATTGGCGTGCCGACCCTGCTGCGCATTGTCAACGAAGGGAACTCAGCCGACGACGGTTACTTCGCCATCGACAACGTTTCGTTGACGGTGACGGGCTCAATCGACTTGACGACGCCGTTCAGCGACGGTTTCGAGAATTACCCCGCCCGCGTCCAGGCTGACGACAACGCCAACCCGCAGGGCCCGTGGGTCACGACCGAACTGGACGGGACAGGCTCCGGGCGGAGCCTCGTGCCCACAAAGATCCAGGTGGTGGGTCGATCCGAGATCGAACCCCGCTCGGGTGACAAGTGCTTGAAGATCGAAGGGGGTCAGCGAGCGGGCGTGAGCCTGGCTTGGGGCACTCCCCCGCAAACAGACGTCCAGATCACCTGGTGGGCGCGCGTGCCGGCATCCACCCCTGGGATGGAGGCCAACTATCTGCGCATGTCGCTCTATGGCGCGGAGAATGGGAACACGCTCTCCGGCGACAACGCGTTGCTGGGCTACGGCGCGCGCAATGCCTCGGTCGGTGACGAGACGTCCATCACCTATTACACCACGGGATGGCTGGACACCGGCGTCGATTACACGCCCGACACCTGGGAAGAGTACCGGCTCACCACGCACACGGACACGGGACGATACTCGATCGTGAAGAATCCCAGCAGCACGAACCCCGTCCTCGTCGTGGACCGGGCGCCCATGATCGGGACCGCCTCGGATTGGCGTCCGGTCTTCATGGCCGGCTGGAGTTCGTCCAATGGCAGCGGGCATCCCCCGGTTTACATTGACGATATCGAGGTCAAATCGTTGGCCTCGGAGACCGAGCCTCTGCCGACGCCCTACACGGTGCACATTGACGGGACCCGGTTCACCAACTCGACCCTTCTCGAGCTCAGTGGACCCGTGGGAGCGGTCGCGGTGGATCCGCGGGACAATCAAACGATTGTGTTCATGGTGGACGCGGCGTCGGGCGGCGGCCTGTTCAAAGCCACCAAGACCGGCTCCGGCTCCTGGACCGCGGACGAAACCCCGCTGGTCGGCAACCTGAGCAATCCTTCGGGACTGACGATCGCTCCGGACGGCACGATTTGGTGGGTGCATGATTACACGACGGGTCTGATGCGCCTGAAAGCGCCCTGGACAACCGAGAGCCCCGAGCAAATCATCTCGGACATCGTCCCGTTTCCGGACGCCAGCTCCATGGTCGACGACGACCCGTTTGACGTGGCCATTGCGCCCTCGAACTTCACGGGCAGCCTCGGCCAGCCCGGCGTCCTCCTGGTCATGGACCGCGGTGTCGATGACAATGCGAACAATGCAATCCTCCTCGTGGACCCTGCCACCACGGAGCTCAACCAGGTGAATTACAGCCGTTACCTGGTCGAACCTGGCCCAACGACACTTGGTTCCGCCGATCTGGTGGGCATGACCGTCCTGGCCAAATCGGGTGAGGTGGTCACGTTGTGCCTCGATGGACAGGTCACGCCGGTGAACGCGGACGGTGTGGCGCGTGGGTTCTGGCCGGCCTTCTATGCCGATCCGTCCGTTCCCATCCTGCCGGCTGCCATCGCGGGGGACCCGGTCACCGGCCGCCTTTGGCTTGCAGACGACGCCAAGCACGAGATCTGGTCCGTTGCGCCCGATGGCACGAGCAGCGCCGACCAGAAGGAAGTGAGTTTCCCGCTGAACGACCCCGCGCGGTCCGATTTGCAGATCGACTTCCATGAACCGGGCCTGGCCTTTGCGCCGGATGGTCATTTCGTCGTCATCAGCGACACCAGCACGTTGAACGGCGGCGGTCGCTTGATCATCCTTCACAACGAGAGCGTGGCCGGCCCCACGTTCTCCATCACCGGTGTCGCCCGCACAGCCGAAGGCCTTCGGCTTTCCTGGGAAGCAGCGCCAGGCATGCGGTACCGAGTGCAACGCTCCCCGACCTTGAGCCCGGCGGCCTTTGCGGACATCTCGGGAGACCTGACGACCCCGTCATTCACAGACACAAGCGCCAGCGACGGGATGGCGTTCTACCGGATCGTGGCCCAGCCTTAAGCAGACTTCGATTCGCGAGGCAAACCCGCCCGCCAGCTCCAGCCTGGGAGGCTGGCGGGATTCTTCTTCGGCACTCCGAACCAAGAATGGCCGGGGGCATTCGACTGCGGCTTGCCATCGGCGCGTTGGACCGCAACGATGGCAAGGTTTGCGAAACATGACACTGATGTGACGAGTCTTCTCCTGACATGAACAGCACACGAAAGAGGGAGTCCGGGTTTACGTTGATTGAACTTCTGGTGGTGATCGCGATCATTGCGATTCTCGCCGGCATGCTTTTGCCGGCCCTTTCCAAGGCCAAAACCAAGGCCCAAGGCATTCAATGCATGAATAACCATCGCCAACTGCTCCTGGCCTGGCGCATGTATGTCGAAGATGCCGAAGACGCGCTTCCCAACGTCAAAGCGGGTCCCTACGAATGGGTCGGCGGCTGGCTCGATAACGACGGCTCGAACAACGAGAACTGGGATGTCGAAGCTAACCTCAAGAAGAGCATCCTTTGGCCTTATTGCGGGAACTCGGCTGGTATCTTCAAATGCCCCGCGGACAAAAGCATGGTCAGCGTCCGCGGCGTCCGCCGTCCCCGGGTCCGGACGATGTCGATGCTCAATTACATGGGCGGACGCGGCAACAACGAGGCTTTGGGCTGGAACAGCGACGGCTGGCGCATTTACCGGAAATTCAGCGACATCATTGATCCGGGTCCGTCGAAGACCTTTGTGTTCCTGGACGAGCGCGAAGACAGCATTAACGACGGCATGTTCGTGGTGGACATGACGGGATTTGAGTCGAGGCCCACGTCGCTCGTCGACGCGCCGGCCAGCTATCACGGGGGCGCGGGCGGCTTCTCCTTTGCCGACGGCCACTCCGAGACGAAGCGCTGGCGAAGCACCTACATCCTCGTGCCACCCAAACCGAACCAGCAGCGCGATTACCCCTACTCGATCCCCGGGGGAGATTCTGCGCTGCAGACGGACGCGCGTTGGTTGCAGGAACACACGACCCGCCGGAAATAGCCCGGTCGAATCCCGCCCGAACGGCCCTGCTTTCTGATCGTTCGTTTTGACGATCTGCGATGTCGCCGGGCCGGCCCCGGCCTGCCGACCGATTGCTTGGCGCCTGCTCCCGTGGATAACACGATTTCAACCCGTATATGACAGGCATATAACACGATTCAGAATCGAGTGAAATACGTGTTAAATACCTGTTATATACGTGTTATATCCGGGAGCAGGGCCAGGCGATCCCAGCATCTTTCCCGGGCTTTCTTCTCGCTTCCAAATCGGTAAAATCACGGCATGCCAACATCTCCTCGCTCCAAATCGTCAGGGCACAGCCCAATTCCCACCTCCGCCCAAACCCTTGCCCCGTGCGAATCCACCTCGTGCGGCTGCAATGCGGCGCTGACACGGCGCGATTTCATTCGCTGGTCGAGCGCCGCGGCCGCGGGAGCCGCGTTGCTGCGCTGGCCTGCGATTGCCGGCCCGTTCAGCGCGGCTGATTTCGAGAAACTCGTTCCAGCCGACAAAAAGCTCGATCCGGCATGGGTGAAATCGCTCTCCGAGCGGGGCGAACCGGCGGTTTATCGCGGCGCCGAGCTTGAGAAGATCGGCATGCCCGTGGGGGGAATTTGTGCCGGGCAGCTTTACTTGGGCGGCGACGGACGCCTTTGGCATTGGGACATCTTCAACGTGCCGCAACCCGGGAATTTCACGAGCACGAGCGGGCCGAACTATGCCCATCCGCCGAAGCCCGAATCGCCGATTGAGCAGGGTTTTGCCATCCGGGTGACTGCGGCAGGGAAGTCGCAGGTGCGCACTCTGGACAGCCGGGGGATCGATCCGCGGCACATTGGATTTCGCGGGGAGTACCCGGTGGGCCGCGTCGATTACAAAGACCCCGGGCTGCCTGTGACCATCCGGCTGGAGGCTTTTTCCCCCTTCATCCCGTTGAACGTCCCGGATTCGTCGCTGCCGGCCACTGTCATGCATTTCACCGTCAAGAACACCGGGGCGGAGCCTGCCGAGGTGACCCTGGCGGGGTGGATGGAGAATGCCGTTTGCCTGGGAAGCGGGCGCTCAGGCCAAGGCCAGCGGCGCAACAGCGTCCTGCGCGAACCCAAGCTCGTGATGATCCACAGCACGGCCGAACGCCTTCCGCAAAGCGAAATGCCGCCCATCCGCCCGGAGATCGTGTTCGAAACGTTCGAGAAGGGCTATGGGCAATGGCGGATCGAAGGCGACGCATTCGGGGCGGAGCCCGCGACGGGAACGCTGCCAAACCAGCAGCGCGTGAGCGGCTTCCGGGGCCAGGGGCTGGTGAACACATTTTTGCGGGGCGATTCGACTCAAGGCCGCCTCACGTCGCCTGACTTCGCGATTCAGCGGCGGTTTATCGGGTTTCTGATTGGCGGCGGAGGGCATGCCAAGCGGACCTGCCTGAACCTGGTGGTGGATGGACGCACCGTTCGCACCGCCACCGGCCACAATGACGAACGCCTCGAATGGCAGGAATGGGAGGTGGCCGAGTTCGAAGGGCGCACGGCGCGGCTGGAGATCGTCGACGAGTCCACGGAAGCCTGGGGGCACATCAATATCGACCAGATCGTTTTCACCGATCAACCGCCTTCCGCCCGCGCGCCTCTGGAGGAAAGGGAGGATTTCGGTTCCATGGCTCTGGCCGTGTTGGCCGTCTCTGGAGAGGTGTTCGGGCGAACAGCTCTGGAGGTCGAGGCGGGCAAAATGCCGGAGTCGCTCTTTGAGTCTGCGCCAGAGCAAGCGCCGGCGGACACCACAACGCCGTTTGGCAGGACGCTGGTCGGCGCGGCCGGGTCCAAGCGGACGCTCGCTCCCGGAGCCGAGGGCGGCGTCACGTTCATCGTGGCCTGGCACTTTCCGGGCCTGCTGCGGCGCACCTTGGGACCGCTCCAGGATATCGACAACCTGCGCCGCTCCTATGCGAACCGGTTCCGGTCAGCGGCCGAAGTGGCCCGTTACATCGGCGGGGATTTCGAGCGCCTGGCCGGGGCGACCCGGTTGTGGAACGAGACCTGGTACGATGCCACACTGCCCTATTGGTTCCTAGATCGAACGTTCGCCCCGATCTCGACGCTCGCGACCAGCACGTGTTACCAGTTCACCAACGGGCGGTTCTACGCATTTGAAGGGGTTTACTGCTGCCAGGGCACCTGCCAGCACGTCTGGAATTACGCCCAGTCCGTCGCCCGCATCTTTCCTGAACTCGAGCGCGATCTCCGGCAACGCACGGATTTCGGCACCGCCTGGCACGAGAATGGCGCCACGGATTACCGGGGTGAATGCGCCCGGCATGTCGCCCACGACGGCCAATGCGGCGTCATCCTGCGCGCTTGGCGCGAACACCAGATGGCGCCCGACGACGCCTATTTGCGCGCAACCTGGCCGCGGATTCGAAAATCGGTGGAATACATGATCGGGCAGGACGCCGATGAAAACGGGCTGCTGGAAGGCGAGCAGTACAACACCCTTGACGCTTCCTGGTTCGGGCCGATGGCCTGGATCAGCTCCTTTTACGTCGCCGCGCTGCGCGCGGGCGAAGCCATGGCCCGCGCGGTGGGCGACACGGCGTTTGCCGAACGCTGCCGCCGCATCGCCGAAACGGGCTCCCAACTGCTGGTTTCGCAGCTGTTCAACGGCGAGTTCTTCATCCACAAACCGGATCCGAAGCGTCCCCATGCCACCAACACCAATCACGGCTGCCATATTGACCAGCTTATGGGCCAGGCCTGGGCGTTGCAGGTCGGGCTCCCGCGCGTCGTCGCCCCAAAAGAGACCCTCTCAGCCCTCGAATCGATCTGGAAGTACAACTTCACGCCGGATACCGGCCCTTACCGGGAGCATTCACTGATCAAAGGCGGACGCTGGTATGCGATGCCTGGCGAAGGCGGCGTGATCATGACGACTTTCCCCAAAGGCGGCATCGAGCAAGCCTCCGGCAGCGGCGGGTTCGGCTACTATTTCAATGAAGTCTGGACCGGCCAGGAACACCAGTTGGCCGCGCACATGATGTGGGAAGGGATGGTTGACCAAGCGCTCGTGATCACGCGTATCCTGCATGACCGCCACCACGCCGCGCGCCGAAATCCTTATAACGAAGTCGAGTGCTCCGATCATTACGCCCGCGCGATGTCCAGCCACGGCACCTTCCTGGCCGCTTGCGGGTTCGAAGGCAACGGGCCGGCGGGCTATGTCGGGTTCGCTCCGCGCCTGAGTCCGGACCGGTTCAAAGCACCCTTCACGGCTGCGGAGGGCTGGGGAACGTTCGAGCAAAGCCGGCAAGGCGCCCGGCAGACGGAGACGATTCGGGTCCGGTACGGACGCTTCCGCGTCCGGACCCTCGCCTTTGCCATTGCCGGCCCGGGCGAACCCCGGAACGTGCAGGTTCGCCTGAACGGAACGGAGCTCCCGGCAACCTTGCAGGCGGGGGAGCACAAGATCCTTGTCAACCTCTCCGAGGACGCAGTGGTCAACGCCGGCGGCGTGCTTGAAGTGAGTCTGGTGTAATAGGCTTTCCTTGCAAGGGCTAGCGCAGGTTCTCTTCGGTATAAAGCGACAATTGGATAAGGCGCTCCAGGAGTTCGGGCGGGGCGCTCCCGGCGAAGTTCTTGACGACAAGTTCCTTCGCGAACAGGCGGCAGATAGAGCGTAACTTGAGCGCTTTGTCCCGGGCAGGCTTGCACTCCAGGAATGCTGCCGAACGGCAGAACCGGAACTGCGTCTGCATGGGAAGAATCTTGTCCTGCGCCCGATCTCACGGGGCCGGCTCAGTTTCGTATTGAGCAGCCTCGTGGCTTTGTTACCTTGCGCTGCCCGGCCGGTTGGCGGGGCGCATCGAAATGTCTCAATTGATCTTGGCCGTAATAACTTCCGGCGTTCGCGGTGGCAGCCATCGGAACGTCCCGTGAAGCAGCGTCCGTCAGCCTGGGTCATTGCAGGATTGGCGGCGTTGGGCCCGTTCTCGGTCGACACGTATTTCCCGTCCTTTCCCGCGATGGCGGCGCATTTTGGCGTGAGCGAGATCGAGGTGCAATCCACGCTCAGCTTTTATCTCGCGGCGCTTGCGGGGATGAATCTCTTCCATGGCGCCCTCTCGGATTCGTTTGGGCGCCGCCGGGTGATCATGATGTCTTTGGCAGGGTATGCGCTGACCGCGTTTGCGTGCCTGATGGCTCCGAGTTTCGAGTGGTTGCTTGCGTTGCGCACCGCGCAAGGGCTGGCCGGAGGCGCAGGAATGATCGTGAGCCGAGCGATTATCCGGGACTGTTTCAGCGGGGCAGAGGCTCAGAAATTCATGGCGGACGTGACCTTGGCGAGCGGGTTGGGGCCGGCGATCGCGCCGGTGCTTGGCGGGTGGCTGCATGTCTGGTTTGGCTGGCGCGGTCCGTTCGGCTTTCTCGCCTTGGTGGGGGCGAGCCTGTGGCTGGCCTGCTATTTCGGACTTGCCGAGACCCTGCCTAAAGCGTCGCGGCAGTCCTTTCGACCGGGCGTTCTGTTCCGGGCATACGTCCGGACGGTCTTGCACCCGCCGTTTTTCCTGTTGTGCCTGGCGCTGGGGTTTGGCGGCGGCGGATTTCTTCTTTACGTGGCGAGCGCTCCGGACGTTGCGGTCAACATCCTGGGTCTGCGTGAGACGCAGTTTGGATGGCTGTTCCTGCCGATTGTGTCGGGCATCATTCTCGGGGCGGCGGTCAACGGGCGCCTGGCGGGGAGGTTTCCGGGAGCCCGATTTGTCCAGGCCGGCTTCGGTCTGATGATCATCGGTGCGGTCCTCAATCTGGCGGCTGGGTTTTGGCCGCACCCGCGGGTCCCCTGGGCGGTGCTTCCGCTGACGGTGTACACGTTCGGTTTTTCGCTGGCGGCTCCGGTCATCACCTTGGAGGGGCTGGACCTTTTCCCGGAGCGAAAAGGTTTGGCATCGTCGCTCCAAGGGTTTTCGCACGTGATTATCTTCGCGCTTCTGGCGGGGCCGGTTGTGCAGTGGGTTTATCGCTCGGGACCAAAGCACGCGGTTGGGCTGGCGATTTTGTTGGGCATGAGCTGCCTTGCCTACCTGGGATACCAAGCGTGGCCTCGGCGGGCGGCTGCGCAATAGGCCGCTGCCTTGGGAAGATGTCTGCGGCGGGGGACGAGCCGCCAGGCAGGGCGAAATGTGAACGGCACCTGATTTTGGGGGCGCGCAGCATTAGTTCGACAACGGGTGGGCTGCTTTTCACCCCTTTTAGAAGCCGGTTCACCCTTTATGTCTCCGTTTGGCCATTTGGAGATCTACTTTGCGAGAAGGTTCGGTAATCTCCCTTCCTACCAGCGTGTAATAACAATACCAGCTATGCATCCACCCAATTCAAGCGGTGCAGACGCAACTCCGGCCATGGCATCGATTATGAATCAGGACGTCAAACCCCTCACGTTAAATGGCACCTACACCGAAGCGGAAAAGATGGAACGTCGCTCGCTTGGATTGCCTCCGGCCGAAGAAGCGCCTCCGGGCATCCTGAAGAAGCTTCCCAAGGGCCGGGTTCCGGTCACCAAGAAGGCCATCACGGCGCCCGATGTGCTCAACGAAGCGCCCGCCTATGGCAGCGCTTTCACCCGCGGATTGCGGGTGGAACTGCCCGGCGGCGTCAGCCAACTCCTGATCAGTGGCACGGCCAGCGTTGGGGAGAGCGGGGAAACGCTTTACGAAGGGGATTTTCGCGCCCAGCTTTGGCGCACCTACCACAATATCACCCGCTTGCTGGAGAGCGAAGGCGCGACCTGGCAGGACGTCATTCGCACGACCTGCTACATTCGCGACATCGAGCGGGACTACCGTGAGTTCAATAGTGTTCGCAACGAGTTCTTCCACGCGCTAGGACTGAACCCGTTTCCTGCCAGCACTGCAATCCAAGCCCGGATTTGCCGGAGCGATCTGCTGGTCGAAATCGAGGCCATCGCCATGATGGTGCGCGGAGGAGGTTCATGAACCGAGCGCGGGACGTTCGCCGAATGGGGTTCATGGCGGCGATGATGGGTGGTTTGGCATTGGCTAATCCTCCCGGAGGGTTGGCGACAGCCGCCCAACTCGCGTCCCCAATCGTGGTAACCCAAGTCCCGCACCAGCCGCAGCCCGCGGCAGTCATCTCTCCTCATAGAACCCTGAGGACGGCGGATTTCCCAGAGGACGCGCGTTTGGTGCTTGTCTCTCCCGATGGCCCGGTCCGGCCGATTTCCGAGGGCTTCGAATCTGCGTGCGATCCCAATGTATCCTTTGACGGCCAGCGCGTCTTGTTTGCCGGGAAAAGGGCAGGGGACACACGCTGGCGAATATGGGAGATGGGTTTGGACGGGAAAGGCCTGCGAGCCATCAGTCCGGAGCCTATGGATGCGCGGCACCCGCTCTATTGTGCCACGCTGTTCACCTTGGACTCTCCGGAGCCGTGGCCGGCTGCGATCTTTGTCGCTCAGGAACAGACGCGCAATGAGGTGGGCGAGGCGGCAGCCTCGAGCCTCTACAGCGTCCGGCTTGATGGAACAGACCTCAGGAAGTTGACGCACAATCCGAACCACAACCTGGATCCCTTCCAGATGTGGGACGGGCGCATCCTCTACGCCGCGGAACGGTATCCAAATGCGCCAGGCAAAGCCGCGGGACGCGTCGGGCTCTACGCAATCCATGTGGAAGGGAGCGACATGGAGTTCTATGGGGGCGGGAAGGGCAAGCGCATTCAGCAGATGCCCTGCGCGACCGAGAATGGGTTGGTGGTGTTCGTGGAAACGGACGAGCCGGCGCCGGATGGTTCGGGGCAACTGGGGAGCGTCGAAGAACGGCGGCCGCACGTCACTTACCAGCCGTTAACCGGTGATCCGGCGTTCGCCTTTCGCTATCCCGCGCCCTTGGATGGCGCGCGCGTGCTGGTTTCAAGACGCGCGACAAGAGGAGCCGGCGACTGGGGCCTATTCGCCTTCGACACGGCACGGCGCGTTTGCGAACCCGTCTTCGATACTCCCGAGTTCGACGAAATCCAGGCGGTCCTCGCCCAAAGGCGCCCTCTTCCCGATGGGCATTCCACGGCTGTGGATACCAGGTTCGACACCGGCGTTTTCTACGGAATGAACTGCTACGATGCCCATCCCAGCCTCGCTGCGCATATCCAGACCGGAACGGTGAAGCGCGTGCGGTTGATCGAAGGCGTTCCCCAACCCGCCATGGGAACCCAAGATTCGGCGGCAGCCCGGGCGCCATTCGTTCCCCGACGCCTGGTGGGCGAAGCGCCGGTCGAGGCGGATGGATCCTTTAATATCGAAGTCCCTGCGGATATCCCCCTCCTCCTGCAAACGCTCGATGAGCACGACCTGGCCTTGGCCAACTGCGGCTGGATCTGGGTAAAGCCTCATGAAAAGCGCGGCTGCATTGGCTGTCATGAAGATCCCGAACGCATCCCGGAAAATAATTATGTTCTGGCGCTGCGCCGTCCCTCCAACCGGCTTGTCCTTCCCGCAGGCGCGCGCCGGGTGGTGTCCTTCCGCAAGGATGTCGCCCCGTTGCTGCAACGCCATTGCGCCTCGGCCGAGTGCCACGGGGGGCAAGAAACCCCATGGCACTTGCCGCTGAGTGGCCCCGCGCCAACCGAGGCGGACCTGCAGCAAGCGTATGCCGCACTGCTGGCGCCGGCTCGTTCGGACGCCACGGGAACGATTCTGGAAGGACGCTATGTAGACCCGGGAAGGGCGCGGACGAGTTGGCTGGTCTGGCAGTTGTTCGGCCGGGACGTCTCGCGTCCATGGGACCTGGAGCAGGGAAGCCGGGCTGGGGAACCGCGGGAGATTAACAAGATGCCGCCTGCGAAGAGCAAACCGCTCCGTTCGGAGGAACTGCGCACCGTCATTCAGTGGATCGATATGGGAGCGCAAGACACCGGTCCCGCGGCGCTCCCGGCGGCGGAGGCAAGACCATGAGACTACCCTTTCCAGCGCTTTGGCTGGCGGCAGAAATGGCTCCGCGAACGGTGAACACCTCCGTCGTTCGCCTGTTCGGACTGGCGGCGGTTGTGCTCGGGCTTGCCCCATCCGCGGGGGCGGCCGTTGAGACGACATGGCCCAAGTTCATTGATGTTACGGATTCGGCCGGACTGCGTTTTCAGCACAACCTGGGTGATCTGGACCTCAATAATATTGTCGAGGCTACGGGGCCCGGTTGTGCAGTGTTCGACTATGACAACGACGGCTTCCTGGATATCTACTTCGTCAACGGACGCTGGCATCCCGATATCAGCGATAACCGGGGGCGAAACCTGAAAGGAAAGCTCCGCAACGCACTCTATCGGAACAATGGCGATCTCACGTTTACGGATGTGACGGCGAAGGCCGGTGTTGGCGGGACCGAGGACGGTTATGGCATGGCGGCGTCGGCCGCCGACTACGATAACGACGGCTACCTCGATCTATATGTCTGTAACTACGGCAAGAACGTGCTCTTTCATAACAACAAGGACGGCACGTTTACCGATGTGACGGAAAAGGCGGGTGTCGCCAGCCCAGGCTGGGCTCTCGCGGCGCCCTGGTTCGATGTGAATGGGGACGGTTTCCTGGACCTGTTCGTCGTCCATTACCTCGAATATGACAAAGGTGCTTTCCAGCGCATGGGAGCCTATTACAAGGCCGACAACTTCCCCGGACCGCTCTCGTATCCGGGTCAGCCAGACACGCTCTTCCGCAATAATGGCGACGGCACGTTCACCGACATCACGAAGGAATCCGGACTTTGGGAGCCCACCGGACGCGGCATGGGTGCTGTGGCTTGTGATCTCGATGGCGACGGCGACACAGATCTTTACGTGACGAACGATGCCATGGCGAACAACTGCTGGATTAACGACGGCACCGGCCACTTCAAAGACATGGCCACCGAGAACGGCACCGCGTTCGGCGAAGGCGGTCAGGGCGTCTCGTCCATGGGGCCGTTTGTCGGGGACGTGGACCGCAACGGGATGCTGGATATTCTCGTGCCCGACATGGGCTACAGCTGCCTGATGCTGCAGGTGACCAAGGGCTTCTTCATGGACGTCACGGCTCAGTCCGGGGTCGCATTGCTCTGCGGCCAGTACACCGGTTGGGGCGGCCTGTTGAACGACTACGACAATGACGGGTACCTTGACCTGTTCATCGCTAATGGGGATCCCCACCATCTCTATGTCGAAGAAGCCACGTTGGCCCGCTACGACGGGAAGGGCAAGTTTGTCGATGTCACCGCCGCGTCCGGCGAGTTCTTTCGGACGAAACATGTGGGCCGCGGGGCGGCTTTCGCTGACTTCGATAACGACGGCGATATCGACATCCTGCTGAACACCATTCAGGGCACCCCTTTTCTCTTGCGAAATGACGGCGGGAACCGGCAGAACTGGCTCACAGTCATCCCGGTGCGCTCGGACACGGGGACGGTCGCGATCGGCTCCACGATCACTGTCAAAGCCAACGGCATGACCCTGATCCAGCCCGCCCTCGGTGTGAACGGATACCTGACAACCAGTGATCCGCGCCCGCACTTCGGGCTGGGCCGCGCGACCCAGGCTGACTCCGTAGAGATTGCCTGGCCCGACGGCCGAAAGCGGGTGTTCCAGAACGTGCCCGCCAACCAGATCCTCAAAGTCCTCTCTTCGCTCGCGAACTAACCGCGCTCTGCGTCAACTCGCATGAACACGCACGTTATACGACTCCTTGGCCTGGGTTTGGTCCTGGGCGCTCCTCTTGCCGCCGCGGCCGCCGGCACCGGTAAAGAACCCATTTATATCGGGTCGCAAGCCTGCGGCCATTGCCATGATGGTCCCGCCATGGGGCACCAGTTCAGCAAGTGGCGCCTGAGCGCCCATGCCAAGGCTTACGCTTCCTTGTCGCTGCCCGAATCCAAGGAGATCGCCAAGCTCAGCGGAATTACTGAGGAACCGCACCGGGCAAAGATGTGCTTGGGCTGCCACGCGACCGCGTCCGAGGAGGAGGATTGGCGCCATGGCGAGGAGTTCCACCTGGAAGACGGTCTGCAATGTGAGGCCTGCCATGGCCCCGGAAGCGAGTATGCCACTTCGGAAATCATGAAGGACAAAGCGCGCGCCATGGCGAACGGCCTCAGATTGATTGGGGGTGAAGACTGTTTGATCTGCCACCGCGTGAAAGGATCCCACGAAGCGGTGTTGAAGAAAGAGCCGTTCCAATTGGATAAGGCGATGGCGCGGATCGCCCATCCAATCCCTAAGGAAAAGCCCCAGTTCCCGAAACCTCCAGCGATGGCTACTACCGACAGCCCGCATAGCTATATCGGTGTGATGGCTTGCGCGGCTTGCCATACGGGCCCCAAGTTTAACTTCCAGTTCAGCCAGTGGCGCCGGTCCAAACACGCCCAAGCTTACGCGGAACTGGCCACACAGAGAGGCTTCGAGATCGCCCGCGAACAGGGGATCGCCACGGACCCGCAGAAGACCGAGCAGTGCCTGGCGTGCCACGCCACGGCTTCCACCATCAACCCTGCCCGCCGCGAGCCAACTTTAGAGCTCACAGATGGCGTGCAGTGCGAATCCTGCCATGGTCCGGGCGCGGATTACTCTCCGGAAGCCGTCATGCTCGACAAAGCGACCGCGGTCTCGAAGGGCCTCCTTCCGGTGAACGCGCAAACCTGCGCGCCTTGCCATGAGAATGCGCACGGCAAACCGTTCGACTACGAAACGGCCGTCAAGGCCATTGCCCATCCATTGAAGCCGCCCCAGTCCGTGGCCGCGGAGCCGCAGTATAAGAATCCCCTGAATCTCGCGCTTACCCCTGATGGGCGAGAGTTGTGGGTCACGTGCGAAGCGTCCGCATGCGTCGTGGTGGTGAGTACGGCCTCGCGAAAGCAACTCCTCGAAATTCCGGTGGGCGGCCAGCCGCATGATGTGGCGTTCACTCCCGATGGCCGGCGAGCGTTCGTCTCCAACCGGCTGGATGACAATGTCTCAGTTGTGGACGTAGCCAGTCACAAGGTCACCGGCACGATTGCCGTTGGGGACGAGCCGCATGGGGTGCTGGTGGATAGAAGCGGCAAATATCTGTTCGTCCTGAACACGTCCATCGACAACATCTCCGTCGTTGACGTCGGCACTTTGAATGAGGTCAAGCGCCTGAGCGCTTCGCGTTCGCCTTGGTCACTGGCGGAGTGTCCTGATGGCAAGGAAATCATCGTGACACATGCTCTCTCTCGCTTCGTCGGAGATCGTGCTCCCGCCATGTCGGAAGTCGCCGTAGTTGATTCCGGTTCCGCCACTGTGAAGGACCGCGTTCTCATGCCTGCGGCCAACCTCATGCAGGGGGTTGCGTGGCATCCCTCGGGTGAATACGCGCTGATCCCGTTGCTGCGCACGAAGAATCTCGTGCCGATGACACGCATCAACCACGGTTGGACCATCTCGAACGGACTTGGGGTCTATTGGCGCGACGGCACGGTGGACCAAGTGCTTTTGGACGAGAACCACCTCTGCTTTCCTGATCCCAATGACGTGGCGATAACGCCGGACGGCCGTTACGCCTTCGTCACAAGCAGCAGTTCGGACCGGGTGGCGGTCGTAGACCTTAACAAGCTCATCGGGTTGCTCAAAAGCGCGACACCCAAGGAGCGCGAGCATGTGATTCCGAATCACACCGGCAAGCCGTCCGAGTATCTCGTCAAGCATATCCCCGTTGCTGGCGTGCCCCGAGGGATTGTCCTCTCTAAGGACGGGTCGGCCGCGTATGTGGCTTGCATGCTGGACGACTCCGTCAACGTCATCGACGTGCCTTCGCAGGAGGTTGCAGCGCGCATCGACCTCGGGGGTTCAAAGGAACTGACTAAGCGGCGCCGGGGCGAAAAGCTGTTCCACAGTGCCAACGTCTCCTTTCGCCGCCAGTTCTCCTGTAGCAGTTGCCACCCGGATGGGCACATCGACAACATCGTTTACGATATCGAGGACGACGGCATTGGTATGGGCCCCATCGACAACCGGACCTTGCGCGGCGTCAACGACATGGCGCCTTATAAGTGGATCGGTATTAACCCAAGCTTGAAGCGCCAGTGCGGGCCGCGATTGGCCGTGTTCATTACGCGCATTCAGCCTTTCACGCCGGAACAACTCGACGACCTCCATTACTACCTTTGCTCAATTCCGCGTCCCCCTAACCGGTATCGGAAGCTTGGCGAAGATCTCACCGAAGCGCAGCGGCGGGGCAAGGCCGTTTTCGAGCGCGCCTACAAGAACGACGGGACCCTAATTCCGGCGGGGAACCGATGCAACACCTGCCATCCGCCTCCGCTCTATACTGACGGCAAGGTTCACAACGTAGGGACCCGCTTTGCCTATGACCGCGACGGAAAGTTCGACGCCCCGCATTTGCTGAACATCTACGATTCCGCACCGTATTTGCACAACGGTATCGCTCCCACACTCGAGCAGATCTGGACCGTCTACAATCCCTATGACGAGCACGGGGTGACGAATGATATGACCAAAGACCAACTGAACGACCTGGTTGAGTATCTCAAGACGCTCTGAACCGGCGAGACTCAGGCCCTGCCAATGAACGCTCCGGCCAAAAGGCTTTTCGATGGCTGATTCGCGACGACTCCCGAACCTGCCGACTCTCAAACCAACAACCCTCTATGAAACTCCCGCCTGTCCAAGTCAGTTTGCTCCTCCTCAGCGCCCTGGTTTCGGTCTCGCTTCGCGGCGCGGAAGCCAAGGCTCAAAGTGCCTCCGCAGCCGCAGTCGACCCTGCCGACCCCGGGATGCCCTTCGTCTATACGCAATGGGAGCAATTCACCACGAAAGAAGGTCTGCCCAACGACCATATCTTCGCGGTGCGCGCCGATCCCGTGAGGCCCTGGGTTTGGATCGGCACGGAAGACGGCTTAGCGTGCTTCGACAAGAGGACGCGCCAGATAGAGACGTGGCGTGAGAAGGACGGCCTGCCTTGGCGGGTCGTGACGGCCATCGAGGTGGATTCCAAAACGGGTGATGTTTGGCTGGGCTTGTTTGGCGGCGGCTTGGCGCGCTTCACCAGCGGTCGCTTCGACCATTTTCATCAAATGAACAGCGGCCTCGTGAACGACGTCGTCTACGCCATCGCATTAGAGGGTGATCACGTCTGGTGCGCCACCACGGCCGGCGCGAGCCGCTACGACACCAAGACCGACCACTGGGATGTCTTCACTGAGAAGAACGCCCCGATGGAAGAGATCTGGAACTACAACGTTTCCGCTCGGGATGGCAAGGTTCACCTGGCCGTCTGGGGAAGCGGCGTGCTCGAGTTTGATGTGAAAACCGAGAACTGGAAGGTCTATCTCGATCCCGATGGCGAGATGGAGATAGACCTCTACCGGGACGACGGAAACGTCCATGTCATTGTCACCGGGGCAAGCTATATCGAAAAGGTGCTTTGGATCTCGTCGTACTTCGGAGGTGCGCGGTATGACGGCCGGCATTGGCGCGGTTATTTCGATCATGACTGCGGATTGCCCAGCAACTTCCAGAACAACCTCCGGGCGCGTAGCGCCCAGGAGTGCTGGTACGCCACGGACAAAGGCGTGGGTGCGTGCATGGACGCGGAATCCGACACCTGGGTCGCTTACACAGGCGACGGCGATCGACACACGGGCAAGGCGGTGATCAGGCGGGGCCGGGACCTTGTTAAGGTCGTCGAGACCGGTTACAGCATCCCGCACAATTTCATTATCTCCCTCGATTTCGACGGACCGGACGTCTGGATTGGGACGTCCAAGGGCTTGGGGCGCGGCCTTGGCCAAGGATATTATCCACGGCTTAAGCGAGTCCAAGATGCCTCAAACGACAAGTAGCGTCGCGCTGATCGGTATAACTCACTGACTGGAACGTCCTATGAAAATTCTTCGCTGCCTCTCATGGCTGGCAGTTCTCGCAGGAACCGCCTTTCTTGCGTCGGTGTCAACCCGTGCTCAACCGGCTGAGGTCAATGCTACGCCCACGGGCGATGCCCAGGCTCCGGAGGAAGTGACTCTGGAAAGCATCCTCAAAGAACTCGAGAACATCAGCCCCTACAAACGGCCGGCTTTGCCTCTCAGGACGAACTCGAACTACGCGCAGTCCTCCGCTGACGTGGAGCCGTTTGGCTCCGTCAAACCTTTTAAGGAACACTTCCTGGTTCAAATGGAATACACGGGCGCCGGCCGTGCGATTCCCGAACCGGAGCAGGTCGACTCGGTCAAGATCGGCTTCCTGGGGCCGATCATGCCGACTGTTTCCGTGGCGACCGGGGGGAAGAGCCATAACGAAGAAGCCCTGGGAATCGCCATGCTTCGAGCGATTCGCATGGCCATCGACGAAGCCAACGAGAAGGGCGGCTATCACAAGCGACAGATCCCGTTCGAGCTTTGCGTCCGCAACGACAATGCCCTCTGGGGCGCTTCCGGCAGCGAAGTGATCCACTTGGCTTACAAAGACAACGTCTGGGCGATTATTGGCGGGATTGACGGCGCCAACACCCACATCGCCATCCGCGTGGCGCTCAAGATCGAGATTCCCTGGATGACCCCGGGCGATCTCGACCCCACTTATATCGAGACGAATATCCCCTGGGTCATGCGCTGCATCGGCGATGACCGGCAGCTCAATTATATCCTGGTCGACTACGCCCTGCGGAAAATGGACTACAAGCGCCCGGCCATCATCCGGTCGAGCAATCGTTACGGCCGGTTCGGTGTGCGCGAGATCCGCGACGGCTGCCGCCGCCTGGGGCGCCCAAGCGTCATTGAAATGGCTTACCGCGGCGGCAGCACCAACTTCGACCTGCAGCTCGACCGCATCGCTGAATTCAAGCCCGACGTCCTCTTTCACTGGGGTAACGGCGACGATGCCGCGCGGGTCCTCAATGCCATTCGCGCCCGGGGCTGGACCCAGCCCTTCCTGACGTGCGACCGCGCGGTTACGGAAGAGTTCGTGAAGATCGCCGGACCCAATGCCGAGGGAGTTATTTGTGGGTATCCTTGGAACCCAGACCGCCAGGACCCGAAACTCGAGGTCTTCCGCCAAGCCTTCGAGAAGCGCTATGGTGTGAAGCCCGACACCTACGCGGCCCACGCGTATGACGGCGCCAATATGCTCATTTGGGCCATCCAGAACGCGGGCCTGAACCGGGCCAAAATCCGCGACGTCCTCTCTTACCGGACCGAGCCCTTCCCCGGCGTGACGGGCGATATTCCCCTAAGTTCCGCCTTGGATGACGCGGGCGAGGTCTTTCTCGCGGAATACAAAAACGGCGCGTGGAAGTACCATTCCCGGGACGATCTCGGCATCCCGCGAGGCAAGGTAATCCAGAGGATGCGGGGTGATCGCGAGCAAGCGAGTGCTCGCTGATGGGCGCCAGCTTTGAACCGGGGCTGCCCCAAGTGAACAAGCGTGTAAAGCCAATCCTGGGTCGGCTGTTGACCTGGCACGTTTCCCTGGCCTTTGGGTTCGCGCTGGAGTGCCTCTCTGCTGCTGAGCCGCTCTCCCTGCCGCAAGCAGCCCCACCCTGTACGCCCTTCCTTAACCACCGCCAGGCGTCCCTGGACTATCACGGGCCGGCCGAAGACATGCCCGCCTCTGGCGAGATCCGCATCGCGTGGTTTGGGCCGACGGACGATTCGCATGCGCTCGGAGCCGACATGTGGTGCGCTGCCAACCTGGCCATCGAAGAGGCCAACGCCGCTTCAGCTCCCAGCGAAGCCCTCTCGTCCGGCGTTGCACCGGGCGCGGGCAGCCGGTGCGAGTCCTTCCGTCTGATTCCGCGTTGGGCGGAGAACCCTTGGGGCACCGGGGTTTCTCAGCTTGCGCGGATGATCTATGAAGAAGAACCGATCGCCGTCCTTGGGTCCGTGGACTCCTCGACCACGCACCTCGCGGAGCAGATCGTGGCCAAGGCTAACCTCCCTCTCGTGAGCCCCATCGCGACCGACAAATCCCTAACGTTGGCCGGGGTGCCCTGGATGTTCTCCTGCGCGCCTTCCGATCTCGCCATTGCGCATGTCCTCGTCGAAGGGGTCCTGAGCGAGCTTGGGCCAAGAGGCGGGCGGATTGCCCTGCTCTGCGCGACCGACCATGAATCGCGCATGACATCGCAAGAGGTTGTGCGCGAATTCGCCCGGCGCCAGCGCCCCCCTGCTTTCCGGTTCGAGATTCCTACGGGCGCGCACAACGTCTCCCGCCAATTGAACGCGCTCTCCAACGGCGCGCCCGACGCCGTCCTGATCATCGCGGGCTCCGAAG
Source organism: uncultured Verrucomicrobiota bacterium (assembly GCA_964578605.1). Taxonomy (GTDB): domain Bacteria; phylum Verrucomicrobiota; class Verrucomicrobiia; order Limisphaerales; family SIBE01; genus JAXMHN01. Next base: position 20,445 of record CAZODO010000024.1, read on the forward strand.
ACTCGGCGAGGTTGCTCCTCGGGATCCGCGGCGTTTGGCCAAGCGGCGTTCCAGGCACCGAGGTGCGCTCGGCTCCGCGGCTATTTGGCAGCCAAACCATGGCCCGCGCTCCCTTTAAAGAGATGGCCGGGTCTGCCGCTGAGGGCGTTTGTTTCCCGCGGGTTGCCCAAGTGGATACTTCCAGGGGCGACACGGCCCGATTCACCGAGCGGTTTGCAGCCTTGCGGAAGCACCCGCCCGACGACACGGCTTTCCTCACCTACGATGCGACCCGCCTGTTATTGGACTCGATCCGCCGCGCTGGTCCGAATCGAGCCCGGGTCCGAGACGAACTTGCCAGGGCTTTTTGGGCCGGGATCGGCGGCGTGATCCGCTTCGACGGGACCGGCCAGAACACAAGGGCCGATGTGCAATTGGCCACCTGGCACGAGGGTCGCCTCGAACTAGTGAAAGCTTCTCCGTCGGCCTCAGCAAACCACACACCTGTCACTCTATGAGTAAGTTCTCCTTCCCTATTCTGCTCTTAACTCTGGTAACCGGGATCGCCTCGCGAACTGCCCAGGCTGAACCCGCCGTTCAGTTCACCGCTTCGGCCACCAAAGTGGACTGTTACCAATTCCTCGAAGTCGCCATTAACACGTCCGGTTCCCAGGCCCAGAATCCCTTCACGGACGCAACCGTTGAGGGTTTCTTCGCGCCTCAGGGTGGGCAACCTGTCAAGGTCGACGGCTTTTGCGATTCGGCTGACGGCAGCGTGTTTCGCATCCGCTTTATGCCATCGCGTCCTGGCACCTACGAGTACACGGTCAACTACCGTGAACGCGGCTTCCAGAAATCGCACCAGGGCCGCTTCGAAGCGACCGACGGCAAGAAGCGGGGGATCGTGCGGATCGATCCCGAGTTCCCCAGCCATTTCCAATGGGAAGGGACCAAGGAGCGCTACTTCTGGAACGGCACGACGGCTTACTGGCTCGCCGGTTGGGATGATGACACAATCGGCCAGATTGTGGACCGGCTCGACCACCTCAGGGTCACCCGGGTGCGTGCCGCCTTGAGCGGCAGGGTTCAGAACGGCCGCGCTTGGTTCGAAGACGTGTATCCGACCGACAAATTCTCGTTCCTTCTGAACCCTTGGGAGGCGAAGGACCCGACGAGCGTCGAGAAACCGGGCTTTGATGTGACCCGTTTCAACGTGGCTTACTGGCAGAAATGGGAGCGATTGCTTGCCCGCGCTCGCGCAAAGGACATGGCCGTGTCCGTGATCTTCTACGTGGACGGCCGGCGGCCGGGAGTGGATCCGTTCGGTAAGGAAGCGATGGGTGGCCCGGATGAACAGCGCTTCTATCGGTATGCCGTGGCGCGTTTCGGCTCCTTCTGCAATGTCATGTGGGACCTCGCAAACGAATACCGCTTCTTCCGCGACGACGCTTGGGCGGAGAAGATGGGGGCGTTTCTCAAGGAAGCCGATCCCTACGATCACCTGACCTCCACTCATGGTTTTGGGGACTTCCGGTTTCGCACTTCGAAATGGGCGGATTTCGCCATGTTCCAGTCGTGGGACCAATCCGGCGGGTATCAGTTCATGCTAAAGAACCGGCAGCTGCAGGCTGAAACCGGCCGCGTCATCCCCCAGGTCAACGAGGAATACGGCTACGAAGACCATTACCCCCGGGGCTGGGGCGACGACTTGACCGCCCCGGCGCGGGCAGCCGAAACGCGCTCCCGGATTGCCTGGGAAATCTGCCTGGCGGGCGGCTATCAGACCACCGGAGAACGCGCCAACCAGGGAACCGGACACGGACCGGATACGGGTGGCGGCTGGCTCAATGGTCGCGGCGACGATCAAATGACAATGCTCGAGCTCTACGGCCATATGTACGACTTCTTCACCAGTATTACCTGGTGGAAATTGGTCCCCGACCCGGACTTGGTCGTCTTGGTCGAGCGGCATCCGAAGGCCGCGGATAAGAGGAAAGCGCCCGGGCCGGTCTTTGCCTCAAGAAACGCCGACGGCGATCTGGCGGCCATTTATGTCAGGGATGGCGGGGTGGTCACCGTGAGGGGCGACCGGCTCAAAGACCAGTTGAAACCGCTCTGGTTCAGTCCCCGCGACGGCGGCATGAGGAACGCCCGCGCTTTGCGGGCCCGGGTTTACCGCACTCCAACCCCGGACGATTGGGTGTTACTATTCCGGACCCCGTGCAATTGTTCCTTCCGGGACTTTGATGGCGAACGCGAGGAATAGAGGTCGGATGCAGCCCGGGAGTTCTTAATCCCCCGTAATCTTAATCCCCCTTAATCGTAATCGTAATCGTAATCGCAAATCGTAATCGCAAATCGAATTAGAGCTCTCTGAAATTTCCTTTGGTCTTGCCGGTGCGCGCCAAAGGCGCAGGCAGCCGTCAGCCCAGAGCAAAACGGGGCTCCACCCTATGGACAACCAGAGTCAGGTGCATAGGCCCCATCATGCTATTGTGGACCCGCTGCTCGCTGGCCCGGCCGTTCTCCCGCGCAAATTCAGCTGATTTCATTAACCGATTCAGCTACGGTCGCTTTATGCTCTCGCTAATCAATCGCTTAGGTTTTGCTTGTTGCATCGGGATTGGCGGCCTCGTTTGCACGGCCGCACGCGGTGACTCCGTAGATGATTATGTCCGGGCGTGGATGCAGTCACGGGACGTGCCCGGTTTGGCGCTCGCGGTGGACCGCGGCGGCAGTGTGGTGAAGACGGCCTGTTACGGCGTGGCCAACGTCGAACTGGAAACACCCGTCACGTTGGAGACGGTGTTTCAGATCCAATCCATGACGAAGTCGTTTGTCGCCATGGCCATCATGATGCTGGCGGAGGAAGGCAAGATCTGCGTCGACCAAGAGGTCTCCGCTTACCTGGAGAACACGCCGGACACCTGGAAGGGCATTACCGTCCGGCACCTGTTGACCCACACCAGTGGGATCAAGGATTTCATCAACGAACCCACGGCTAGCCTGCGTCTCGACGTGACGGATGAGGAAGTGTTCGCCGCGACGGCCGCCCGGCCGCTGAATTTCGAGCTCGGCGAAAAGTACGCTTATAGCAACTCCAATTACCATCTGCTGGCGATGCTCATTCGCAAGGTCACGGGCGAGCACTACGGCGCGTTCCTTAAGAAGCGCGTATTTGATCCGCTCGGTATGACCCACACCCGGGTGATGAGTTGGTCCGACATCATACCGCACCGCGCCGTGGGCTACGTGCGAGATGAGGGCAAGCTTCGCAATGGCGATTATGTGGCCGGTTCCATTCTCGCTTATGGCGGCGGCGGTTTGCTCTCTACCATCGAGGATTTGGTGAAATGGGACCTGGCGCTCCGGGGTGAAACGCTCCTGAAACGCTCCGTGCTTGAGCAGATGTGGTCGCCGGCAAAGCTGAACAGCGGCGCTGAGAGCGATTACGGGTTCGGGTGGGCGATCGCTGGCAAGCCTCCCCATCGGTGGGTGTCGCATTCGGGCGGGCACATGACCGGGTTTACGAGCACCATTGTGCGTTATATCGATGATGATCTGACCGTGATCGTGCTGGCGAATTCGACTTCCGCCGACCCTGCGAAGTTGGCTGCGGACATCGCAGGTATCTACGTCCCTGAGCTGAAGCAGCCAGAACGTAAACCGATGGAAGTCAACAAGAACTGACAGATCGCCGGATTACGGGATGAAATGGAATAGCGCCAGGAACTGCATGGGCCAGTGGTTTCACCGCCGCAGCCTGACAATTGCCACGATCTCGCTCCTCTTGGGCTTCTTCACTTTCTCGCAGGTGTTGGTGGGCTTTTCGTTTCGCATGCGACCGCCAAGCGCTGCCTATGCGGTGTGGACCGTGTCGATTTTCGTCCTGGCTGCGACGTTTTGCATTCACGCGACCGTGAATCTGGTTCGCGATGTCGATCGGGGTTATCCGCCCGCCCGCTGCTCGTTGGCGGCCGTGATCCTTCTGTTCGCGTTGTTTTTGATTGGCTGGACCGGGTTTGGTTTGGCCGGGTTCATTCTGAGGAATTCGTGAAGTTGCGACACCCCTGCTGAGAAATCCAGCAGTCCGGCAGCGGCTTAACGGCGAAGATCCAACGTGAACACTGCGGATTGCGCAGATAACCCAGATGGAAACTCGCTCACGCGGTTCCCATCCGTGTCATCCGCGCGATCCGCGGTGACTGGAACTGAGTTCTTGCGGCTTACCGGTCGATCAGCGCCTTCATCTCGGGCGTGATGACGAGGATTTCGAAGTCCTTGAACCACATTTCCACATTGGCACTGCCATGGAGTTGGAGCGCCACTTTGCCGCTCTTCTCGCACAACGGATCGATCATATCGACCGTTTTGAAGCCATTGAGGAGATTGACGATGCGGTCGCCGCACGCCGCCGTGGTGGTCGTGTTCCAGCCGTCTTTGACACGGACCTTCTCGACCAGTTCGTCGTTTTGCGCCACCCAGCCGCGTCCGGGAGTCTTGTCACCCGCGGTATGCCAAAGGGCGGAATCCTTGGTATTGCCGGCGATCTCGTTCTGGAATCCCTTCAGGAGCCAAGGAGTGTTCACTTCCTGCGCCCGGAAATAAAGGGCGCTATTGCCGCCAAACAGGCGGTAGGTCACCCGCGCGATGAAGTTGTCGTAGTCCGCGTCGGAAACCACCAACCCGTCGCGTTTTTCGTCCTGGCGATGCACACCTTTGAGATAGCCCTTCTCGTTTTCGAACGACCAATCGTTGGGCAGCACAAAATGCGCACCCGCCAGCGAGTATTTGCCGTCGCTGCCTTTGGCGAAGAACGGCTTCCACTCGCTCGTGCCGAGATCCTTCACCCGGATGTTGCGCCAGCGCACTTTGCCTTGGTCGCCGACATGCACTTGCAGCCCGAAGAATCCCTTGAGGCTTTGGTCATCGAAAATGTTGGCCACCGGCACCCCATTGAGCCAGGTGCGAAGCGACGGGCCCACGGCCTGGATCTCCATCTTGTTCCACTCGGCCGGTTTGAAGGCGGCACGCGCGGCATTCAGGGTTTCGGCAGGTGTGGTATCCAGCCAAATGATGCCATGCTGATGGCCGCGTCGGCCTTCGTCATAGATCCGGGCGGTATCGCCGCGAGGGTTTGGATCCATCTCCGCCTGGTAACCATACACCCGCTCGCGGCTGCCTTCCGGCCGGGCGGTTGAGCGGAATTGCACGCCGGAATTGCCGGGGAGATCGAACTTGAACTCGAGCTTGAGGATGAAGTCGCCAAACTCCTTTTCAGTGCAGAGGAAGGTGTTCAGTTTGCTGGGGAGGCAATCGCCCACGATCGTGCCGTTGTCGACACTGTAAGCGGCGTCTCCGCCGCGTTTGACCCATCCGTTGAGCGTTTTGCCGTCAAAAAGCGGCACATATCCCACTTCCACCTGTTGCGCAATCGCAGACGCTCCAAGGGCGAACATCAGGGATGCGGTGCTTAAAAGGAGGCTTTTTTTCATGACTTGGTTTTCTTTACACATGATCGGTCAGTAGACTCTGCAGAATGGGTGTAGGGTCCGGCGGACTCCCTGTCGATCCAAAACGCGATGAAAGAGTCTTTGTCGAGGGGAGGGTGGGGGCCGGACAGGACTGATTGGGGGCGTGAAGGCATCGTGAGCAGGCGAAATCCTTAGGAGGACAGGCAATAAACATATTCAAATTAAAATGATTCTATATTGGTGTATTATTGAATATATAAATGACTAATATGCCATGAATATTTCACGAGTATAGCACGAGTATATCAAAAGCGGTAGCGCTTGGTTCGGTTTTGCTCGGAGCAGGGTGTGTCGCGGGTGTCCTGCCCGATTCCTCACGGTTTCGGTTCCGCAACGCAATCCCAATCCCATGGTGCTCCGCCGCCAATTGACTGCGCAAAAAAAGTGGAACGATGGCCAAAGGGCGTCTTGTAAGAGAGGGGGATCCAGGCGAAGCTCCTACCCACCCAATATATATGATGGCAACTCACGATCGAACGGCATGGCTCCAAGGCATTCGAGCGAACTGCAGACCCTCGTCCAAACCGGCTAGACCGCGGCGCTTGGTGCTCCTGGGCGCTCCCGGGATCGGCAAGGGCACCCAGGCCGAGCTCCTCTGCCAAAACCTCGGCACATGCCATCTCTCCACCGGCGACGTCTTTCGCGCCTCCAAAACGCTCGATCCGAGTCAACGCTCGCCGGCCCTGGACGCCGCGCTGGATTTCATGCGCCGTGGTGAACTGGTGCCGGACACGACCGTGCTCGACATCGTCCGCGAGCGGAAAGACTGCCTCATTTGCGAAGGCGGATTCCTCCTGGACGGTTTCCCGCGGACGGTGGCGCAAGCGGAGGCCTTGACGGCTTTGCTCAAGGAGCAAGGCGTGAAGCTTGACGCCGTCCTGAGCTACGATTTGCCCCTCGACAAGATCGTGTCGCGCCTGAGCGGCCGCCGAACCTGCCCCGGGTGTAAAGCGGTCTTCCACCTCACGAATCGTCCTCCGAAAAAGGAAGGCGTTTGCGACCATTGCGGTGGCCAGCTTTACCAGCGCGAAGACGACCGGCCGGAAGCCATTCGCGTGCGGATGGAAACCTACGAAAAGAGCACCGCACCGCTGATCGATTACTACAAGCGGCAAGGCTCCCTGGTGGCGATCTCGGCCGAAGGGAAACCGGAAGAGATTTACGAACGATCCCTTCAAGCTCTCAAAGTGCGAGCGGCCTAGACAGGCAGGGTCGGGCACTTGACTCTTGAGATCGCAAACTGTGCGAAGTGGGGTCGGAGCTGCCATTGACGCGTTGCCATTTCGGAGCGCGGCTTTGCAAGCGGCTTTTCCCGGCTGCGGCTGCATAGGATCCCGCTTCACGGCCACGACAAACGGGTTGCTACTAAGTCGGCTGCAAACCTGCGCTCCGCCCGAAAGAGCGGGACCGCTGGGCCAGTTATTGCGAATTCTTTATGGCGCGCGCACGCGGTCGTGCTATACCGGACCAGGCACAGCTCTAGCATGAATTATCCAAAGATTCGCATCGCCAACGCGCCCTGTTCCTGGGGTGTTCTCGAATTCGATCTCCCTGGCAAAGCCCTGACTTACGCCCAGGTGTTGGATGAGATCCAGGCCACCGGCTATGAAGGCACCGAGCTTGGCGATTGGGGCTTCATGCCGACCGACCCGGCTGCCCTTCAAAAAGAACTGGCGGCCCGCAATCTCGAGCTTCTTGGCGCTTTTGTTCCCGTGGCGTTCTCCCGGACGGAAGCACATGCCGAAGGCGAGGAACGCGCGGTTAGAACCGCGATGCTCATGGCCGACGCCGCGGGGAAAACGCCGTTCCTGGTGCTGGCCGATGACAATGGCAAGGACCCAACGCGCACGAAACTGGCCGGGCGCATCGAGCGCAGCCACGGCCTTTCAGACGATCAATGGAAGGTTTTCGGGGAAGGGGTCAATCGGGTCGCAGAGGCGGTCCGCCGAAAGACCGGTTTGCGCACGGTTTTTCACCATCATTGCGCCGGGTTCGTGGAGACGCCGTGGGAGATTGAAGCCCTGCTGAACGTCACTGATCCGAACCTGGTGGGGCTCTGTTTCGACACCGGGCATTTCAAGTTTGGGGGCGGGGCCGATGCGGCGCGGATGGTCCGGCAGTTCAGGGATCGGATCTGGTACGTGCATTTCAAAGACTCCAGCCCGGCCGTTCGGGAGCGAGCCCGGCAGGAGGGGTGGGATTATTTCCAGTCGCTGGCGCACGGCGTCTTCTGCGAATTGGGCAAGGGTGACGTGGATTTCCCCGGCGTGGTGGCCGTTCTCAGAGTGAGCGGATACGAAGGCTGGATCGTCGTGGAGCAAGACGTGCTGCCTGGGATGGGTGAACCCAAGCAGTACGCCAGCCGTAACCGCAAGTATTTGGACGCCTGCGGCCTTTAGGGATCAGCGCTGGATTCGCGCCGAACCGCCTTTCGCGAAGGTCCGGACCTGGTCCAGCGTGGCCATGGTGGTGTCTCCGGGAAACGTCGTCAGAAGCGCGCCGTGTGCCCAACCCAATTTGACCGCCATTTCCTCAGGTTCACCCGAGAGCAAACCGTAGATCAGCCCCGCGGCGAAGCCATCGCCGCCCCCGACGCGGTCGAGCACGTCCAATTCGCAGGTTGGCGCCAGGAAATTGTTGCCATTGATCCAGGCCACAGCGCTCCAGCTATGACGGTTGGTTGAGTGAACTTCGCGCAAGGTAGTCGCAAGGACCTTGATCTGCGGGAAATCTTTGACGACGCGGCTGATCATCGCGAAGAACGCGTTCGGATCGAGCTTGGATTTCGCGGCCGCTTCCGGTCCCTCCATCCCGAGGCCCTTCTGCAAATCCTCTTCGTTGCCCACCAGCACATCGACATTCGCGACGATCCGGCGCAAAACCGATACGGCACGGTTTTCACCGCCGGAAATGCGCCAGAGTTTGGCGCGGAAGTTGAGGTCGAACGAAACGATTGCCCCCGCTCTCTTCGCCGCGCGCATGCCGTCGATGATCAACTCCGCCGTGGTCTCGGAAAGCGCCGCGAAGATCCCGCCGCTATGAAACCAGCGAATGCCTCCGGCGAAAATCTTCGGCCAGTCAAAGTCCCCTGGCTTGAGCTGAGCAGCCGCTTCATTGGAGCGATTGTAGAAGACTACCGGAGCGCGAACCCCTTGGCCGCGATCGCTGTAAACGGCGGCCATGTTCGGCCCGGTCACGCCGTTGTGCTCGAATTTCTTGTAGAAGGGCGTGACCCCCATCGCGCGGACACGTTCGGCGATTAAGTGGCCGATGGGATAATCGACCAGCGCCGTCGCGATCCCGGTGCGCAGCTGAAAGCAATCCGCCAGGTTGGCCGCCACATTGAACTCACCGCCGCTCACGTGGATCATGCATTCGGTGGCTTTGCGGAAAGGAATAATGCCCGGATCCAGCCGGTGCACCAGGGCGCCGAGGGAAACAAGGTCCAATGCGCCATCCTGCAAAATGTTCAATCCATACTTCATGCCGCGTTCTCCTATGGTTAACAGTTGCCTTTCAAAACCGGGCCATGGTAGCAGTTCGCCGCCCGGAGAACCACCACGGACCGCAGCTTTTTCAGAGCTTCGGAGCGCCGGCTTGCAGCCGGCTTAATCGTTCACCGGCGCCACCCCCTAGCGACGCCTTAAGCCGGTTGCAGGCCGGCGCTCCGAAGATGAGAATTGCTGGCAGTTTTTTGCTGGGCTTTCCGCCCGCCCCAGCGGCAATATCGACGCCACAGCTAACCACACGCGCTATGAACCCGTTTTCCAGGCTCGCCATCGGGGCACTTCTCACGGCTCTTCTGCTTCCAATCAACACGGAGGGACAGTCACAACCCCAGCCGCCGAAAGTTTACCCGGACCACCTTCAATGGTGGGCCGATGCCCGGTTCGGCATGTTCATCCATTGGGGGCCTGTCTCGCTCACGGGAAAGGAAATCGGCTGGGCCCGCGGCGACCAAATCCCCATCGCCGAGTACGACCAACTCTACACCCGGTTCAACCCGACGAAGTTCGACGCCGATGCCTGGGTGAAAGCCGCCCGCGACGCCGGGATGAAGTACATCGTCCTTACCACCAAGCATCATGACGGCTTTTGCCTTTGGGATACGAAACAGACCGACTTCAACATTATGCGGTCGCCGTTTGCCCGCGACGCGGTGAAGGAACTGTCAGCGGCCTGCAAGCGCGCGGGCCTCCGCTTCTGCACCTACTACTCGACATGCGATTGGCATCACCCGGATTTCCCGCTCACCAGCCCGGGCGGCCGGGTCAAGCGCGAGACCTCGAACCTCGACCGGTATGAGCAGTACCTCCGCGCGCAAGTTAAGGAACTCATCACGCAGTATGGGCCCTTGGGAATCCTCTGGTTCGATGTGCCACAGCATTTCGACCAAGCCCGAGGCCAAGGGGTGATTGATTTTGTCCGGTCGCTTCAACCGGACGTGATCGTGAACAACCGCAGCGGTGCGCCGGGGGATTATGACACCCCGGAACAGCGCGTCGGCAAATACCAGGACACCCGGCCGTGGGAAACCTGCATGACCATTTGCACCCAATGGGCCTGGAAGCCCAACGACACGATGAAGTCCCTCCAGCAGTGCGTGCAAACCCTGGTCACTTGCGCGGCGGGCGATGGCAACCTCTTGTTGAACGTAGGCCCGACGGCCGAAGGCGTGATCGAACCGCGGCAGATCGAGCGCTTGAAAGAAGTGGGCGCATGGCTCGCGAAGAACGGCGAAAGCATTTACGGCACACGCGGCGGCCCATGGAAACCCACCAGGAACCTCGCGAGCACACGGAAGGGGAACACCGTTTACCTGCACGTCTTTCGCGCGGAAGCGGGGCGCGTCGAGGTGCCCGCATTTCCGCGGCATGTCCGGTCGGCCGGATTGCTCAATGCCGGGCCGGTGAAGATCAACGAAAGCGCAGGGAAATGGGTCGTCCAGCTTGACCCGGCAACGCTTGATCCGATCGACACGATCGTGCGGTTCGAGTTGGAGGGTTCGGCCTTGGACCTTCCCGCGGTTGCCGCTTCGGGGCCGTCGAGCGTGAAGGCGGACGCCTCCAATGTCTTCCAGAAGATGGTATCTGAATACGGACCCCAGGAGGCGTTCGACGGCGATTTGGAGACCCGCTGGGCGACCGATGGCGGCACCAAAAAGGCCTGGATCACGGCCGACCTTGGCAAACCGCAGCGGGTTCAAAAGCTTCGCGTCTCCGAAGCACTGGAAAAGCGAGTGCAGCGGTTCGAGTTCCAGGTCCGGGAGGGCGCCTCCTGGAAAACGCTCTTTGCCGGTGAAACGCTCGGGCCTGCCTTCCAGAAGAGCTTCGACCCCGTAACCGCCCAGGACTTTCGTCTGAATATCCTGGACGCCACCGAGGGACCGACCATCAACGAAATCGAGTTGCTGGCGAACTAACTGCGCATGAACAGTTCTATCGGCCTGGTGGACTGGGGCATCATCGGGACTTACCTCTGTGGGGTGGTCGGCCTCGGGGTTGCGGCTGGCTTTTTTCGCCGCACCCGCGAGCGTGGGGGTGAAGGGCGCCATTACTTCCTGGCAGGCGGCACGCTGACTTGGCCGGTGATTGGATTGGCCATGTTCGCGGCGAACATCTCCACCGTGCACCTGGTGAGCCTGGCGGAAGCCGCTTACAAGTATGGCCTTGTGTTCGGCAATTTCGAGTGGATGGCTGGGTTCACACTGATCCTGCTGTCGCTCTTCTTTGCGCCGCTCTATCTGCGGTCCCGTGTCGCGACGCTCCCGGATTTTCTCGAACGCCGCTTCAACCGGGGCTGTCGGGACGTGCTCTCTGTGGTCTCTCTCTTTTCCGCGATCGTCATTCACATGGGCGTGGCGCTTTACACGGCTGCGTGGGTGTTGCGCGGCATTCTCGGGATGCCGCCCGGCGCCACGGTTCTGGGGGTGGACGCCTTGATGGTTTTTATCACCATCCTCGGAGTTCTGACAGGCATCTACACGATGCTGGGCGGGTTGTTGGCCGTGGTGTGGACCGAGAGCCTTCAAACGATCTTGCTGTTAGTTGGCGCCATCGTCATCACGGCGGTGGGTTACGTGAAGATCGGCGGTTGGAATGAACTGGCCCAAACCCTCGCTGCCAATCCGCATCCGCTTGCCGCTCTGCCTGACAGCACGGTGACCTGGGGAACGGGCAATTTCCTGAACATGGCTCGTTCCAGCAGCGATCCGTCCGGGCTCGCCTGGTACTCGATCCTTCTTGGATACCCGGTGCTTGGGATCTGGTATTGGTGCTGCGATCAAACCATCGTCCAGCGCGTCTTGGCCGCCCGCGACGAAAAGCATGCGCGCCTGGGCCCCCTGTTTTGCGCGTTCTTGAAGATCTGGCCGGTATTCTTTTTCGTGCTGCCCAGCGTGATCTGTGTGGGCCTCGTGCAAAGGAACGCCTTCAATGGCGCGGCGCCGCAGACGGCCGCGGACACTTACACCTTTCTGGTGACGCAGCTTTTGCCTGTGGGCCTCAAAGGGTTGGTCGTGGCCGCTATGCTGGCGGCAGCCATGCAGACCTGTTCGGCGGCGCTGAATTCGACGGCCACCCTGGTGGCGTACGATTTGTTCAAGCGGCACAAGCCCGACATTTCCGACCAGAGCCTGGTCACGATTGGCAAAGCCACCACGACGGTGGCCATGGTCCTTGCGATCGTGGCGTCGCCGATCTTCGCCCATTACACAACCATCTTCGAGGGTATCAACAAACTCATCTCCTACGTGGCGCCACCGATCACCGCGGTGTTTCTTCTGGGTGTGTTCTGGAAGCGGGCTTCCGGCCGATCCGCACTGATCACGTTGGTGTCCGGCATGGGTCTGGGCTTCGTGGCCTTTTACCTTGATTGGAACAACATTTACCGGGGTGACTTCATGCTGATCGCCTTCCTCCTGCTGCTGGCGTGCCTGGCCATTATGGTGGCGACCACGTTCGCCTGGCCCGAACCGCTCAAAGAAGAAGCCCGTCTGCTCATTTGGGACGACTGGCGGGAACCTCTGCGCGCTCCGGCAGGCGGACGCGGGTTGGGCAACTATCGAATGGCGGCGCTGGCCATGCTCGTGGTGTTTTCAACCCTCTACATCGTCTTCCGGTGACCCCTTTATGAAAGCCATCTCTTGTCTTGTTCTGGCGTTACTCCTCGCGGGTTGCGCGACGAGCAAACCCCCGCAACGCTTTGCCTGGATCACCGGGCTCAAACCGGAAATGGCGGAGCGTTACCGAGAGTTGCATGCGAACCCCTGGCCGGGGGTCAACAGAATGATCAAGGAGTGTCACATCCAGAACTTCTCCATTCACGAACGCGAGATTGACGGCAAGCTCTACCTTTTCGCCTATCTGGAGTACACCGGCGGCGATTTCGAGGCGGACATGAAACGGATGGCGGCCGATCCGGAAACGCAACGCTGGTGGAAAGAGACTGATCCCTGCCAATCGCCCCTGCCGGACGCTCTTAGCCAAGGGAAGATCTGGGCGGACATGAAGGAAGCATACTTCCTGCCCTGAGGACAGGAACTCGCGCGTTTCGGCGCAATCAAGGTCCGCGGCCTGACGTTTTCGGTTCGCCGCCCTGGCGCGTCACACCTGTGCAAGGATCACCACGTAGTTTTTCCCGTAATGCTTCGCGCATTTCGGGCACGTGGTGTAATACAGCAACTCGCGCTTCATTTCCTTGCCTTTGGAGCGAACCCAATCCGCCATTTGCTGACACCAGCGGCCGGTTTCCTTAAAAGAACCTTCAAACACCTTGGTCAAGAAAGTGCCGCTAAGCCGGGCGTGCTCCGCGTTGGGCACTTCTTTGGGCACTTCGATATAGAGGTCCATGTTCCAGCGAGACGTATGGTCCGAGAGCACCAGCGGCGGTTCCGGTGTAAATGCGCCTGCGTTGCCGATCTTCTCCATGGCGCGAGTGATCACCTTGCCAAAGTTCAGCGGGATGAAGAAGAAGCAGCGGACACGGTCTTTGAGGAAGAGCTTGCCATCCCACTGCAGCTCTTTGCCATCCCAAGGTTCAGCAATGAAGCGCGAACAGCACCCCGTTTCGGAAGGATACGGATTATTCATAGGCCGCCTGTTGTTGAATGAGGCGTTCTGCCCGGCATTTTAAGCCGCGCCCCCGTGGGAAACAAGCCTCGCAACGGTTTCTCCCGGGCGCGTCGAACTCATTCGCCTGTCCGCGTGTCCGGCACGCACCAGAGGAGGCCAGGTTTATTCTGTCTCTGCTCGGTCTGGAAAGTTTCGAACTTGATGAAGTGCACTTGTCCGCTGAAGCCAGTGATCACCGCGCCTTTTTCGTGCCGCCGCCCGACCCCCTCCTGCTCATTTGGGAACTGGCTGGCGTCGAAGCCGGGATTCGAGGCCCAGGTGCCGCCGTAGTTCTTGATTTCCGGTTCCCAGATCGCGTAGGCCGCCGGGTTGAACTGGGTGATCTTGTAAGTCTTGCCGTTGCTGAATCGGCCGAAGGCGCACACAGCCCCGTTCATGATGTAGCTGGAGACGCGCTGGGTGCGTTTTTGCCAGGAGACATGATTGGTGCGGTCGAGCGGGCAGTTGTAAATGCGGCGTTCCTTCACATAAGGCCAATAGAGGCCTTGCTCGATGTATTTCCATTCGTTGCTCTTCATCGGGTCGGGGGCGCGGCTCCCCACGGGCATGTAGAGCCAGCCCGGGCCATAATCATTGGCCCAGTTTGGCCACGGCATAAGGTCCTGGCTATCGTCGGCATACATGATCATGGCCAGCCCGAGTTGTTTGTTGTTGTTGATGCAGAACGTCCGGTTTCCTTTCTCTTTGGCCTTGCTTAAAGCCGGCAGGAGCATTCCGGCGAGAATCGCGATGATGGCAATGACCACCAGCAGTTCGATCAGGGTGAAGGCCAGCCAGGCATTTCGGAATCGCGAAGTGCCATAGCCAAGCGGGGTGTGGTTCAACAAAGTGGATGCCTGGTGAACGGAAACGCAGGCCCAGGAACGATCGCCATGGGATGGGCTCATACCGTTATCTGGTTGCCCCACCAATAGAGCCGCTTCCAGACCTGCCTGCAAGCTATAACGGCGTGGAAACCGCAAATTCTCACCACGGGACTTGCAGGCGGGCAGGGCGTGCGCTCCGTCGCTGGCTTGCCTTTGCTTGCAAGGAGCGCACCCAAGAGACGGCGCGGCCGCCGCCGTTTCGTCTATTTCAGCAAGCGGTAAAAGCGGGCGTTTGCGTCCGGGCTATTGGACAGCACGTTTTGCGCCTGGAAGATAAGCGGCGCACTCGCCACGACCTGCCAGTCAGCCGCCGGGCCAAGCTGGCTGGCGCTCCACAATTGGTATCCTTCATGGGCTGACGGCCAGGAAATCAGGACCCCGGCGCCCTGTTTGCGCACCGCGAGCCGCGGCGGTTGTCGATCCACCCGCAGGGTGACCAGCTCAATCCCTTCGTCTCGCCCGAGGTTTCGGCTATAGAGCTTTTCCTGGAGATTATTCCAGTGCTCGTGCACTCCGAGGCTGGCCATGGCCACGCCGTCCTTTTCTGGATCGTAAAAGGCGCCGGAAGGCGGCGCATGCGCGAGCGCGGCTTCGTGCAGGTAATCCTCTGCCCCGCCCCTGAGGCTTCCGGGCGAGCCCACCCCGCCCGAGACGACGTCGGGCCACTCAGTGGCGAGGAAATCATGCGCGACGGAATCGATCGCCACCCCGTCTTGAGAGGCAAACAGGCTGGAGGGCCAGTCGCTGCTGGTGCCATCGCCGAACGGCGGCATTTTCCATTTGTAAGCGTGAGAATCCCAGTAATAGCCGGCAAAGAGGCCGTCCAACAGGTAGAGCAGCGTCTTGCCGCCAAGCTCGCGGTGGCCCATCAGGTCGACGAGTGCGCGGTAGTGTCCCATGCCGGGAGACCATTCCGCATTCGGCAGGCTCAAGTGCATGTCGTAATAATCCCGGTGATTGACCCCCCGAAGTCCGCCGACCGGGGTCCTCAAGAGCGATCCGTAATGGTTCTTTGCGCACACGGTGATTCCGGCGGAATGGCCTTTGAGGATGGCGAAGTTAATCAGGTAGTGTGCTTCCGCGAACGGAACGGGGATATAGTCCGCCCGTTTGGCGTCCGAGTCCGGCGTGCTCCAGTGGAAGCGCGTGGTGGAGAACTCGGTCCGGATGCGCCCGTTGAGCCCCATGGTGTCGAAGTACTGGACGTCAGGGAACTCGGGGTGCAGAAAGTTCCACAAGAAGTTCGGGAAGAGCCCTGTGGGATCGCCCATGCTGATGTCGCGCTGGGCGACTCCCACGCCGTAAACCAAGTGCCGCAAAAGCGTCAGAAGCATCTGGGGCGAGTTGTCGATCGCATCCTTCAGCGAGCTGGGTTTGTCATAGCGCTGCGTATCGGCGCCGTTGGACGTGGTCAGGTTGATCTTGATGGCGATCTTCTCGCCCGCTTGGTACCCGCGCCGGCCGTTCCCGCGCGTCTCATTGAAATGACTGAAAAGGGCCTCCCAAGCCGCGCTGTCGCTGGCAGCACCGGCGACCCCCTGGACGGCGCGCGACACCATCTCTTCCACCACCGCGAGGTCCGTGTGCCGCGGACCCCACCAGGTCTGCCCCGTTTGGTCAGTGCTTCCGCTCCAGTCTGTGGCCTCGGGCGCATGCACCCAGACGACGCGGCCGGGATGAATGCCGCGGCCGATCCCGATAGGACCATGCGCCGGGGGGGCTCCCGCGCGAGCGGGCAGTTCAGGCAGGTTAAAGATCGCCACGGCCGCTGCGATCGCCGCCGCTGCGGCGCACGCCCAGGCGCGCCAGTGTTGGGAATGCCAGTGGTGCTCGCGGCTTCGACGCCACAGTGCGGTTGAGCCGACCACGCTCAGGATCCAGAGCACGCACGCACTCGCCATCGGCGCGGCGGCGCGCTGGCAGGGATAAGCCGCCCGGCTGGGCTTCGGCACCACGCGCACCAGGAACCAGATCAACGAGATCAGTCCCGTTCCAAGAAAGAGGATCTGGAACCGGCGCCAGGACCAGTTCGGTGGGTTGTGGGAATCCATCTCAGGGGAGCGGCGGGCGTCCTTCGGGCGCTCTGGATCGGTCCGGGGGGAGCAAGGATGCCAAAGCATAGTCATGAGATTGGCATGTGCACCCGGCTGGGCAAGCCAAAGAATAAGAAATTCTCACGCAGGCAAGAGGTTCAACCCCTCGGCCGGGCTTCCGGCATGGAGCACCCTTTGCTGACCGGCGCGCCCGCTTCCCGATCGCGTTCGACGGAAAGACGCCACCCCTTCGCCCATCGTTCTGGAGGGCGGGTTCCAGGGCTACAAGAGCGGCGTGAACAGCCGGCAGAAACCGTCGCGCAACTTGATCGGGAGCGGCCGGGAATCGAGTTCCTCCAGGGTCACGAGTCCAGCCGAGGCGAGCTTCTTGCGCACGATATCTTCCAGGGAATCCGCCAGCGCGTGATCGTAACATTCGACGTTAAATTCGAAATTGAGCCGCAGGCTTCGCGGATCCCAATTCGCGGAGCCGAGAAGGGACCAGCAATTGTCCACGAGCATGAGCTTGGAATGGTCAAAGGGCGGCGGTGTCAGCCAGACCCGGCAGCCTTTCTCGACCACCTGCCAGAGCATGGCGAACGTGGCCCAGTGAACGAAGGGCAGGTTGCTCTGGCTGGGCAGGATGATATCCACCCCGACTCCGCGCATGGCCGCCAGGTTCAAGGCCGTGATCATCGCCGCGTCCGGCAGGAAGTAGGGCGTGATAATGCGCACGGACGCCGTGGCGGAAGCCAGCGCACCCAGCAGCGTCCAACGGAAGAGCTCGAAGTCCTCATCCGGTCCGTCCGCGATGCCGCGTGCTGCGACCGGCCCGCACGGTTCGAGCGGCGGGAACCAGGGCTCACCTTGGAGCAGTTCGCGCGTGGTGAAGAACCAGTCGTCCACGAAGGTTTCCTGGAGATGGCGCACCACGGGCCCCTGGATTCGGAAGTGAAGATCCTGGGTCGGGGAACGGGGGCTCTCTTTCAACATGTGCGCCTTCCGGATATTGATGCCGCCGGTAAATCCAACCCGGCCATCGACGACCAGGATCTTGCGGTGATTCCGCAAATTGATCGCCATGACCCGCCACGGAACAAGCGACGGGAGGAATCGTGCGACGGGCACCCCCCGCTTCCTCAAGAGCCGGACGATGGGAAAGAACGAGTAGCGCGCGCCGGTGTCGTCGACCAGCACCCGGACGTCCACCCCCCGCGCCGACGCCCGGGCGAGGGCGTCGACGATGCGGTGTCCTGCCGGATCGTTATCGAAGATGTAAGTCGACAGGGCGATGGACCTTTCGGCGGTGTCGATGGCCTGAACCATGGCCGGGAAGGCTTCATCACCATTCACCAAGGGATCGACCTGGTTGCCCGCGAGCAGCGGTTTCTTGACGATCTCATCCACGAGCCGGGGAAGGCCGGGCAGGTCATGGCAGGCCACGCCGCGCGCGGGATGCCGAGTTCTTGAATGCCGGCTGGGGCTGATCTCGGTGAGTTGCTCGTTGACCGGAGCTCGCAGAGAGATTGCCCGGCGGCGGATTCGGTTGATTCCCAGGGTGAGGTAAAGGACGCTCCCGGCGATCGGTGCCAGCCAGATCACACTGACCCACAGGAGCGCGGCGCGCGGGTCGCGCTTGTAAAGAATCGCGTGGCCGGAAGTCAATGCGGCGAACGCCACCGTCAGGACAACCGCCAGATAGCTCCAGAACACCGAGATCTGACTGAACATGTCCATGAACTGCGCCAGGGTCGCCTTTTGCGTGGGCGTTGGCAAGGATGGCTGGGCGCTCCGCAGCATTTGCTCATTTTGGGCAGGGCGGGTCGGCCCGGCCCGCCATTCGGGATTGGAATTGGCTAGGCCCAATGGCCGACCCCAGTGGTCCGGCCCTGCCTCATTTGACCCAGATGCTCCGTTGGCGATTGGGTGCGAAGGTTGACCGCGGTTGCTCCCGTGTATGACACGAATTCAACCCGTATTTGACAGGCATTTAACTCGATGCGAGAACGAGTGATATACGTGTTAAATACGGGTTAAATACGTGTTATATCCCTGGGAAGCGAAGCCTCGGCACGGGCCTGCCTGCTTCCGGCCCTCCTGGCGGCGGGCGTCGTCCGGCAGCCGCCGGCTTGAGACGCGTGAGGCCGGGCCCCTCGCGCAGTCCAATTCCTGGTGCGGCAGCGCGCCAAAGTGCCTTGGATGGGTGCGGTTGATCCGGGGGCGGTTTCGGGCGACCTGACACCTCTTCAGTGTTTCACCGGGGGCATTTTCCGGTGCGTAAAATCGGGTGGCGGGAATAAGCTTCTGCCCATGAACCTCAAAATGGTTGGCTTGATTACCAACTATTTGCGCAACGCGAGGTTCAAGGGCGCAGTGCGCGCAATCCTGTTCCGGGGTGATCTCATTATGGAGTGGCGATCTATGCAAGCCAGAATCATCGATGTGAAAATCAAGGCGAAACCATCGGTGCTCAAGAAGCTGGGTGCGTCACGAACAGACTTTCACGCGGCCCTCGACCAAGCCCTGGAAGTCTTGGCTCGCCAGCCGGAGCATCCCATGCCCCGTGCGGCCGATATCCAGCTCTCGATCCTGGGGAAAACGCGGCCGCTGGGCGATCTGGCAACCATCGCGGTGAAAGTGGCGGGCGCATCGTCCGGAAAGGCCCGGCGGCAGGATCTCCCGCGCGAGATCCTCATGCAGCAGTTCGAGGATGCGGCCCATGTCCGGGGCGAAATCGACGAGAAGGCGCGAACGCCCATGATGCTTCTTTCGCCGGGAGTGGATCCCGGACATGCCGCTTCGGCAGGCCAAATCCGCGCCGGATGAAGGCGCTGCGGAGCGACGCTGGCAAGCCCCTGGTTGGGCGCCAGTGAAAAGGCTGGCGGAAGGGGCGGTTTTGGCGTAGGGGTTCCCTGTCCGGCTCGCAGTGTGCCGCGGCAACGGACCCGAGCTGCGCGTGCGGGAGGCGCCCCGGCGCGTCACGCGTGGCGGTGGGGCAAAGGGCTGTCCCAGAATGGCAGGGAGTCAAAGGTAACCAGTGGCAACTCAACCCAAATGCAAGCCTGCGTTCTCGTGAAAAAAGATCCTGTTCCTTCTTCCATCGCCCGATTTTGTTGGGCGCTTCCGATGTGTTTCGTCGCGCTCTGTGGGGTCTTGCGGGCGCAAACGGCGGCTCCGCTCGATGCTGCCTTCAAGCCGGTCATCACCCGCCCGGGCGGGCTCGTTTCGGCGGTGGCAGTGCAAGGAGATGGCAAGATCGTCATGGGTGGCGGGTTCAACGCGATCAATGGCGTGGCGCGGAATGGCCTGGCCCGGCTGAATGTCAACGGGAGCCTGGACCCCTCCTTCGATCCCGGCGCCGTTTGCTGCGGAGCGGGTGCGGACGCGGCGGGCGGGTTTTCATCCCCGGTATCGGCCCTGCTCATCCAGAAGGACGGCAAGATTGTGGTGGGCGGCGGCTTTTCTGAGATCCATGGCGTGGCGCGGAATGGCCTGGCCCGGCTGAACCCAGACGGCACGCTCGACGCGTCGTTTGATCCCGGTGCGGGGCTGGCCTCGACCTCGGCATCCGGGGCCTTGCCTCCGGTCCAGAGAATCCTTGAACAACCGGACGGGAAACTGATCGTGGGCGGGTTCTTCACGGCGGTGAACGAGGTTCCTCGCAGCGGGTTGGTCCGCTTGAACACGAACGGGTCGGTCGATACCAGTTTTGATCCCGGGACCGCGTTGGCCATCGGGTTTCCGGATTTCGGCCCGATCACGGGCATGGCGCTGCTGGGCAGCGGACAAGTGATGGTCGTGGGCGGTTTCCAGGCCTTTAACGACATCCCGCGCAAAGGGCTGGTTCTGCTCAATCCGGACGGGAGCGTCGATCCGTTCGATCCCGCGATCGAGCGATGGGAAGCCCCTCCCACCCTGAGTGGCCTGCTCGTCCAGCCGGACGGCAAGATCCTCCTTAGCGGCTCCTTCTTTGTTAGCGGCGTGGATTTTCGCGAAAACCTCGCCCGGCTCAATGCCGATGGCACGCTGGATCTTTCATACGAGACTGCGTTCGACCCGACCGCGGAAACCTACTGGTTTCTCGCCCTGCAACCGGATGGGAAGATTCTCGCGCACCGGCAGTTCATCGACACGAGCGGGAATTCACAACAGGCGATCGTCCGTCTCAATTCGGACGGCACCCCGGATTCCACTTACAGCGTGCTGCTGGCGCCGAGCGGGGAAGCGCGCTTGCAGGTCCTTGGCATTGCGTTGCAGCAGGGCGGCGGAATCCTGGTGGCCGGGGACCTTTCTCCCGCTCCCGGGAGCCCTTTGCGGGGGATTGTGCGTGCCGATAGCGCGGGGAAGATCGAACCCGCGTTTGCGCCGCAGCTCGAGCTGGCCGAGGGGGTCGGGTCCAATGTGCTCGCGGTCGCCGGCCACACGGGCGGCAAGGTCCTCGTGGGCGGCTCGTTCACTCGAATCAACGGAACCCCGCGGAACTGCCTGGCGCGTCTGAATCCCGACGGTTCGCTGGACGCTTCGTTTGCCGCGCAGATCGAGAGTGACGAACCCTCGAGCGAAGTGGCGGCCCTTCTTGTTCAAGACGACGGCAAGATCCTGATCGGAGGCGTCTTCACAAGCGTCAATGGCACCGCTCGCAGCGGAATCGCCCGCCTCAATGGCGACGGTTCGCTCGACACCTCGTTTGATCCCGGTGCCGGGACGCGGGAGGATCCAGCCGGGGGAGGGCCGGTGGGCCGGGTTGCGGCACTTGGGCTGCAAACGGATGGCAAGGTGCTCGTTGCGGGCAGCTTCACCCACCTGGACGGGCAGCCGGTGCGTGCGGCCGGACGGCTGAACCCGGACGGAACATTGGACCCCAGCTTTATCAGCGGAGCAGGGGACTGCGCCACGTGCGACATCCCGCAAATCCGCAGCGTGCATCCGCAGACCAACGACCTCATCGTGGTCACCGGAGATTTCGAGCGCGTGAATGGGTTTGTCATACCGCGGTTGGCCAGGCTTCTCGCAGACGGCTCGGTCGATCCGGGCTTTCTCCCGCCCGTCTCGCTGAATGATGAAGTCGCCGCGGCCGTGGTGAACCCGGAAGGGGTTGTCACGGTGGCGATGCCCACGACGAGTCCGTCCGGCGCCGCAAGCGCGACAAGACTGTTGCGGTTATTGCCCGACGGAACCCCGGACGCGACGTTCACGCCCGGGGTAATCCTGGGCGGCAATGCCGGCGCGCACGCCGTATCGGCCTTGGCTTTGGACGCGGCCGACAAGCTGCTTATCGCCGGCTCCTTCCAAAGCGTCGATGGCCTCGCCCGGAACGGATTGGCGCGGTTGAACGCGGACGGGAGTCTGGATACCCCTTTCGACACAGGCGCCGGGTTTGAGAACGGCATCTTGCGGCCCGCCAGAACGGCAGGCGATCTCGTGACCAGCATCGCGCTGCAAAACGACGGCGGGATTGTTGTGGGCGGTTCATTTGCCTTGGCCAACAACCAGCCAAGGCTCGGCGCCGCCCGGTTCCAGTCTGGCTCATCCGGCCCCGATCCGGGCGGCGATGGCGCTGGGCTAAGCATCGCGTCCCGCCCGTCAGGGGGCAGCGTCACGCTGATGCTGTCCGGCAAAGCCGGCACGGCCTATCGGATCGAAGCGTCCGAGGATCTGCGCAACTGGAGCGCGATCGGGAACGTGACTGGCGGCGCGGCGCCGCAGCCGTATGTCGATAACGCCGCGAGGGTGCCGTTGCGTTTCTACCGCGCCGTGGCGCAATAGAAGCCGGTCCCAGAACCGGTGGTTTGCCGCCAGCCTTGATCGTGGTCAAGGCCTCGATGCCACAGCGGAGCGTACCGTGGCGGGATCATGCCGATCGTTTGTTCGTTGCGCTGGCGAAGTTTCCTGACCTGTTCATCCAGCCTTATCGTGCCCCGACTGAGTCTCCTCCTGTTGAGCGCCGTTGTCTTCGGCGCGATGACGCTTCGAGCGCACGCACAGGAAGTCTTGATCAGCGAATTCATGGCGGCGAACAGTTCCGGGATCAAAGACGATGATGGCGCCCTCAGCGACTGGATCGAGCTCTATAACACGGGACAAACCGCGGTCTCGCTCGCGGGCTGGCACCTCTCCGATGACCCCAGCGACCTGCAGCAATGGACCTTTCCGGACGTGACCATTCCCGGGCAAGGTTTCCTGGTCGTCTTCGCGTCGGGGACCGATCGCCGGGATCCGGCCCGGCCGTTGCACACGAATTTTAAGCTCGGCCGCGAAGGCGAGTTCCTGGCTCTGACCCGGCCCGACGGGCGGACGGTCGCCTCCGAGTTTTCGCCTGCTTTCCCGCCGCAAATCACAGATGTGTCTTATGGGACCTCGATGCGCGCAGAGACCGAAGACCTTGTCCCGGCGCGATCGTCCGGACGCGTCCGCGTCCCGGAGAATGACGGGGTGGGGCGGGCCTGGGTGCAGCCCGATTTTGACGACGCCAACTGGGCGAACGTGGAGCTGGGAGTCGGGTTCAGCCGTCCGGAAGCGGACGAGCCCGGGCCGGTGGGTCCCCTGGAAGATGTCACGCAGCCGGGCGATTTGATCCTTGGGACATCGAACAACTCACCGGGTGGTGAAGAGGTGGATAAGGCGATCGATGGCACGTCCGCCACGAAGTACCTTAACTTCGACAAATTGAATGCCGGGTTCACCGTGACGCCTTCCAAGGGTCCAACGGTGGTTAAAGGGCTGCGGCTCACTTCGGCCAACGACGCCCCGGACCGCGACCCAACAAGCTACCTCCTGCTTGGCTCCAATGACGGGCGAACCTTTACGGAGATCTCGCGCGGCCCGATCCCTGATTTTCCTGACCGTTTCTTCAGCGTGGAGATCACGTTTACCAACGAGGTCGCCTATACCCAATATCAATTGCTCTTCCCAACCGTCCGCAACGCGGCAGGGGCCGTGGCGATGCAGATCGCCGAGGTGGAATTCCTGGGCCAGGTCGGGCCCGCTCCGCTGCCTTTCCCCGAGTTGATCCGGACCAGTCTGGAAGCGTCGATGTTCGGGCGCAGGTCCTCGGCTTTCCTGCGGGTCCCGTTCACGGTGCAGGAGGTGCGTCCTCGGGAACAATTGGCCCTGCACGTCCGGTACGACGACGGGTTCGTCGCTTACCTGAACGGGACCGAAATCGCCCGGGCGAACGCGCCGGCGCTGCTGGCCTTCAATTCGATTGCCCTGACCAACCGTTCGCGCCAGGCAGCCGTGCAGCCAGAGCGCTTCGACCTGAGCCATGCCACTGCGCTCATCCGGCCGGGAGCGAATATGCTGGCGGTCCAAGGATTGAATGATCGCGTGGACAGCCCGGACTTCCTGCTCGAAGCCGAGCTTGAGAACACGCAGATCTCGCTGCAGGCGGCGGGTTACTTCGGAACTCCGACTCCCGGAGCCGTGAACGGCTTGGGCGCTCGCGGTCCCCTTCCGGACCTGCTGGTGAGCCCCCAACGCGGGTTTTACGAGGCTCCAATAAGCGTCACGCTCTCTTCGCCCGCCGAGGGCGCAAGCATCCGTTACACCACGGACGGCACACCGCCATCGGCCACGAACGGGCAGGTGTACTCGAGCCCGATCCGTGTGGATCGGACGACGATCTTGCGCGCGATCGCCGTTGCCGACGGCTGGCAGCCTTCACGCGTCGCGACGCATACGTATCTTTTTGTTGAGGACATCGTTGCGCAAACCCGGGCCACCACGCTCGCGTCGGGATTCCCGACCACGTGGAAAGGCCAGGCGCCCGATTACGGTTTGGACCCCCGTGTCGCGGGTGCGCCAGGAACGGACCGTTACAACGGCAAGTACACCCGGTCGCTCAAGGAGGATCTGAAAGCGCTGCCGTCCCTGTCGATTGTCATGAAGCTGGACGATCTGTTCGGCACGCAAGGCATTTACCCGAACCCGAACAATCGAGGCGACCTTTGGGAGCGCCCCACCTCCTTGGAGTTGATCGACCCCACCGGGCGCGAAGGATTTCAGGCGGACGCCGGGCTGCGGATTCAGGGCGGGGCCTTTCGGCGTTTCGATCTGACGCTCAAGAAGTCCTTTCGCGTCGTGTTCCGTGACAATTACGGAAGCACCACGCTTGCCTACCCGCTCTTTGGCCCCGACGCAGCCCAGGAATTCGACAACTTCGTCCTGCGCGCCAATAGCAATGACGCTTATCCCTACTGGAGCGGAAGAGCGCTTTACATCCGCGACGCCTTCGCCATGGAAAGCGCCCGGGCCATGGGGATGATCGCACCGCACACCCGGTTCGTGCACCTTTATATCAACGGCGCTTACTGGGGCCTGTACAATCCCGTCGAGCGCCCGGATGCGGCCTTTTCGGCCTCGTATCACGGAGGGGACAAGGACACTTGGGACGCCATCAACCAGGACTCCGTGCCGGATGGCAATTACGACGCCTGGAACCGAATGCTAGCCGTGCTGAACGAAGGCATGGCCAACACAGAAGTCTACCAGCGTATCCAGGGCAACAACCCCGATGGGACCCGCAATCCGGCTTACGAAGACTTGCTCGATGTCGAGAACATGATTGACTACCTGATCCTCAACTTCTACGTCGGCAACACGGACTGGCCCCAGCGCAATTGGTGGGCCGGACGCAACCGCGATCAAGGCGACGGTTTCCATTTCTACCCGTGGGACACGGAAACGGCTCTCGGTGTCACAGGTTTGGACGTGGACCGGACCGGCGTTGCCGACGCTGTCGCCCGCCCCTACGCGGCGGCACGCGCTAACGCCGATTTCCGCCTCCATTTCGCGGACCGCGTTTACCGCCACTTCTCTCCAGGCGGCGCCTTTTACGTGAACCCGGCCAGCCCGGCCTGGGACCCGGCCCAGCCCCAAAATAACCCTCCTGCCGCCCGGTTCGCCGCGCTCGCGGACCAGGTGAGACGGGCCATGGTTGGCGAATCCGCCCGCTGGGGTGACCAGATGAATACCGGTCCGTTCACACGCGACGAACATTGGGAGCCGGAAAGGAGTGGCCTGCTGGCAGACTTTTTCCCGCGACGATCGGCGGTGGTGCTGGAGCAATTCCGGCGTGCCGGCCTTTATCCGCGGACCGATCCGCCTGTGATGAACCAGCGCGGTGGCCAGGTCGAACAAGGATTTGAACTCGCTCTCAGCGCGCCCCAAGGAGTTATTTACTACACGCTGGATGGCAGTGATCCGCGAGTGCCGGTCGCGATCCAGGAAGCGTCGCGACAGACTCTGGTCGGGCAAACGGCGTCCAAGAAGGCCCTCGTCCCTTCCGTGGCAAACGGCGGCAGTCAGCTCGGAGCCAGTTGGCGCGGCGGGGCACCGTTCACGGATTCTCAATGGCGCTCAGGCAGCGGCGGCGTGGGTTATGACCAGCAAACCACCTACGATGCGTTCATCCAGATGGATCTCGAAGGCCAGATGCTGAACATGAACGCGTCTGTCTTCATCCGCATCCCTTTCAATTACGACGGGGTTGGCCGCGACACACTCAACTACATGGTTCTGCGAATGCGCTACGACGACGGATTCGTGGCGTTTCTCAACGGCCGCCAGATCGCGTCCGCCAATGCTCCATCGAACCTGGAATGGAACTCAACGGCCGACGGCTCGCACGACGACAGCGCCGCCGTTCTGTTTGAGGAGTTCAATGCGGACGCAGGGTTGGCGGCATTGCAGCCCGGCGCCAATATCCTGGCGATCCACGGCTTGAACTTGTCCGTGTCCAGTTCGGACGTCCTGATCCAGCCTGAACTGATCGTGGGGGAACGGCACGTCTCGATGGGCCCGGTCCAGGCTATTCCCTACACCAAACCCGTCCTCTTGCACGATCTCACAACCGTCAAAGCGCGTGTCCTTAACGGATCCGAATGGAGCGCTCTTAACGAAGCAACCTTCACCGTGGGAAATCCGGCGCTGACCCTCTCCGAATTGCATTACCATCCGGCGGACCCGTCGAGCGAAGAGATCGCGGCGGGAATCCTGGATGCGGATGACTTCGAGTTTATCGAACTGCTCAATTACGGCACGGGCACGTGCGATCTTAGCGGCCTCCGTTTCGTGACGGGAATCGTGTTTGACTTCGCCGGATCGCCCATCCGCACTCTGGCCCCGGGAGCCCGTGTTCTGATCGTGAAGAATCGGGCAGCCTTTGCAATGCGGTATGGGTCATCATTGCCGGTTGCAGGCGAATACTCCGGCCGGCTTAGCAACTCCGGCGAACGCCTTGAGCTCGTTGCCGCAGACGGCGAAACCGTCCTCGATTTCACCTATGGAACCGATGCGCCCTGGCCAGAAGCCGCCGATGGCGATGGCCCCTCTCTCGAAAGGAGAGAGCCGGTTGGCGATCCGAACGCACCCGGCAGTTGGCAGGCCAGTTCAGCCCCAGGCGGGTCTCCTGGAGCGCCCGGCGTGCTTCCCGCACTCCAGGTCGAAATTTCGGCTGTGAGCGCGAGCGAAGTTCGGCTCCGATTCGCCCAGAAGGCGAGCGTTGGCTACACTGTCTATAGCGCCAACAACCTTGCTGATGGCACCTGGGAAGTCGTCGGGCGGGGCGAGCCGAAATCCCAAGATCAGGTGGTCGAGGTCACCCTCGAAGTGCCACCAGAAGAGGCTTGCCGCTTCTTCCGAGT
The DNA here is from genome assembly GCA_964578605.1 of uncultured Verrucomicrobiota bacterium. GTDB lineage: Bacteria > Verrucomicrobiota > Verrucomicrobiia > Limisphaerales > SIBE01 > JAXMHN01. The sequence continues at coordinate 47,632 of CAZODO010000024.1, forward strand.
GTCCGTCCCGTAATCAAGCGACGAGAGCCAACCACGCACCTGCCCAATACTGCGACATGCGCGAACAAATAGCACAGGCCGACACCCGATGTTCAAGCATCGACGCGCTCCGAGGCCTGGCCATGTTCCTAATCCTATCCATAGATATTGGAGGAGCGCCCGTTCTTCCAACATTCGCCAGGCTGTGGGGAGAATCCGGCGCGCGATTCGCGTCAGAGCAGTTTAGCTATGCGTTCACGGAGGGATTGCGCTTGTGTTTCATCGCGATGCCCATGTTCCTGTTCATCGTGGGAGTGGTCATACCACTCTCGTTGAAACAACGACTTTCGCGGACGCCTGACGGCCAGAAACGTCTCTACTTCCAGATTGTCCGGCGCACCGCGATATTGTTTCTGCTAGGACTCGTTGCGGGAGGGCATCTACTCAGTTTCGATCTCACCACGTTGCGCCTGTATAACAACGTTCTGGAATACATCGCTGTCAGCTATCTTCTCTGCGCGATACTAGTCCTGAACACAAAGGTCTCCTTTCAGCTCGTGTTGGCCAGCGTTCTTTTGGTAGGATATTGGCTGTTGTTCCTGTTCATCCCGGTTCCCGGCGGAGACGGAGAAAGGTTTTCCGGCGAGATGAACCTGGCGGTCTACATCGATAATCTTGTCCTCGGTCCGTTTCACGGAGTCGGCTCATGGCAGGTATTGGCGACGATTAACTTCGTCGCAAACGTTCTCTTGGGCGTTTTGATGGGGCACATTCTGAACCTCGCTCTGGACAAAAGACATAAGACAAGGTTGCTGGCCATGGGTGGTCTTTCCATGCTGCTGCTGGGCTTGGTCTGGGGGTTCTTTTTTCCAATCATCAGGAACCTGTGGACGAGTTCATTTGTTCTTGTCACTTGCGGAATGACGGCCTTATTGCTCGCGGCGTTTTACTGGGTGATAGATGTCCTGGGGCACGGCAGATGGGCGTTCTTCTTCATCGTGTTCGGAGTCAATTCCATCGCGGTTTATATGATGGCGCACTTGTTCGATTTCAGGTTGATCGGGAACATCTTCGTCGGGGGGATCAGCAGGTTCCTTCCGCCCAGTGTTCAGGAGTTCGTGAAGGCGCTGGCAGCGATGATGGTCATGTGGTGGATCTTGTTCTGGATGTATCGGAAGAAGACGTTTGTAAAGGTTTGAAACGAGCCCTGGAAATTGACGCTGCAGACGGCCTTAAGGTCCTAGCGTTAAAGAAGCGAAACGCCTTTTTTAAACGGCATGAGTCGCTCGCGAGGCTTCGCCGGTTCTCAGCGCAGCCAATCTCCTTTGGATAATGATTCGGTAGTGATTGCAGACCATCAATTACGCTCACCCCAGAAGGCGCCAGAGGGCTGGCGCAGGCCATAGATATTTGGTTCGGTATTCGTTCGGTATTGATCCGGCATTCCTTCGGTCTTGCTTCGGTAATCGACGAATAAGTGCTGAACCAGTGATGGACGAGAGCCTGAACGATACCGAAGCAATATTGGTATGACATCGAGGCAACTTCGAACGTTCGCGAAAATGTCACGAACTCAGCAAAGAAGATCTCGGCAGAGGCGCAGTTGCCAGTGCGCCACGACCACGCCATAATAATGGCATGCAAACCACCGTTGAACTTGACGACTCCAACCGGATCGTTCTTTCGCGCGAACTGCGGCGCGCAGCGGGAATTCCCCGAAGGCAGAAACTGATCGTGTCCGCAACACCGGGACGGATCGTTCTGGAAATGGAAGCTAACACGTCGGGCCGCATTATTAAGCGCGGGAAGCTCAAGGTCTGGACGGGCGACGTGCCTGCGCTACCCATTGAGGAGGCAGTTAAGCAAACGCGGCACTACACCCGATGACCTTCCTTGACACCGGGATAATGGTCGGAGCAGTTTTGAGCTCGCATCCGGAACACGCGATTTGCCTCTCGGCGCTCGAGGATTCCCGGCGTCCGTTCACCAACGCGCATGCGCTGGCGGAGACGTTCGCCACGCTTACAGGCTTTTACAGAGTGCCAACGGAGACTGCGGCCGAGTTGACTCTGAGTCTGGCTGATTCACTTCAAGTCGAGACTTTAGCGCTGGCCGACTACCAAACAGCCATTGGAGAGGCGCGCACGCGCGGCGTTATGGGCGGGGGAATCTACGATTCCCTGCACGCGACTTTTGCCCGCCGTAAGAAGGCCGTCCAGATCGTGACGCGCAACCCGTCGCATTTTCAGCATGTGGCGCCGGACATTGAGATTTTGACTCCTTAGAAAGCTGATCCACCACAAACCGGACAAAGAGCTTCTCTTTGGCATGCGCTGGACAACTGTCCCACATTTCAGGCAGAACTTGCCCTCGTCTGCCGGTCTCAGCGTTTTCCCGCTTTCTGGTCCCAGTCTTTGCTGAGCGAAGGCTTCTCCCATCCAGGTGCGCCATGCGGTTCTGAAATGTCGCACACTTTATCCACAAATGTGGACAAAGTGTGAGACATTTCGTAAGCGCCTTTGACTGAGGCGCTTTCCGCGTGCCCTTAGCCCCAAATGTCACAAGTCGCCGATCAGTCGCCCGGGCCTGCAATCGCCGCAAAGGGGCGGATGAACCCCTTTTGGGGAGATAACTTTCACGCGACGCTGGCGGAGGAGGGCCGTTATCTGTGGCGCTGCCTCTGTCCCCCAACCACAACGATATTTCGTCTCGCGTTTCTTGATAATGGCGGCCATCGTCAAACTTAAGCCATGAAGCGTCGATTGGACCGCGACCAGCCGTTGATCACCCGTTCTTTGGCCTGTTTCGCAGCCTGGAGTTTGCCTGGGTTGGCCATGATCCTGTTAGCAGCGGTGGCGAATTCCGCCAGCCTGCCACCCATCCCCTCGGAGTCGGATCCCAAAGACGAGGCCATCTCACCCAGTGTCTACTGCCAGCAGGTTGAAGAAGACTGGGTTCACCAGGCGAAGGCCATCGAAGAACGCGCTGCCGTCGCCAAAAGCACGCAAACCGACGCTCGCGGCGCATGTGACGGCGTCAAAAATGGCAAGTACGGTTTCCACACCGGACACGAGCCCAATCCGTGGTGGCAAGTGGATTTGGGGGAAGCTGTGCCAGTCTCGCACCTGATCGTGTTTAACCGGCTCGATTACGCTCCCGGACTCCATGACGCGGATCGTTTGTGCGTTCTGACGTCCTTGGATGGCGACCGTTGGATTAAGCAATATCAGCACGATGGCACTCCGTTCGGAGGCGTTGGCGGGGCGAAGCCGCTACGAATCGAGCTCGCGGACGCTCCCCTTGCCCGGTTTGTGCGGCTGCAAATCCCCAGCGAACAGCCGGTCTTTTTCCACCTGGATGAAGTGGAAGTGTTCGGGCCGGGCGCGGAAGAGGCGAACCTGGCGTTGCACCGGCCCGCGGACCAAAGCAGCGCCAGCCAATGGTCGACTGCCAAGCCGCTGGGCGGGAACCGTGACCCGGGGCATTACCCTGTCGCGGAGTTCATCGTGAGCGGCCGAAGGTTGGCGGAGCACCTGCAGTCGGCCGGGGCAGACTGCGCGCGGCCCCTTCGCCGGCTGGCGCGGCTTGAAGCACAACACAAATCGCTGGGAAAAGACGCATCCGTTGAAGAACAGAAGGCGCTCTATCTCGCAGTACGGCGGCAGGTGCGCGAGTTGGCCTTCATGAATCCACTGCTGGATTTCGACCAGTTGCTGTTCGTTAAGCGATTCACCCAGGAAACCTATCCTGACGTTTGCCTGAATCATATGCCTTGGGTATCCCGGCCCGGAGGCGATCTCTGCATTCTGTCCGCCGAAAAAGGCAACATTTTCCGCGCTTTGGCTACTCCCAGCCAGCCAAAAGACGCCGACCCACCCGATGCCGAACCATCGGTGGCAAAGGTGCGCCAAGTCCTCAATCGCGCCCTTGGTCCGGGCCATGTCCATGGTCTGGATCTGTCCTGGGACGGACAGCGCGTCGTGTTCGGCTTCGCCCGAGCCCAGTGCGACACCCCCCCGGAGGGCTGGCTTGACCGTTCGCAGAGCTATCGGCTTCGGCGGACCGTCGAACCCATCCACATCTTCGAAATCGGGGTTGACGGCCGGAACTTGCGTCAGTTGACCTTTGGCGGATGGAGCGACCTGGACCCGACTTACGCCGCCAATGGGGACATCGTCTTCGTCTCCGAACGGTGCGGGACATCGCTGCAATGCAATGAATATGACAAGGACGAAACGAGCTGCAACCTGTACGCGATGAAGCCCGATGGCAGCGGCATTCGCAGGCTTAGCGTCAATAAGGATGGCGATTACCTCCCGCACAGCCTCGATGACGGCGCCATCGCCTATACCCGGTGGGAGTATCACGAACGCAGTTGGGCTTACATCCAGTCCATCTGGACGATTCGCCCTGATGGCACAGGCGCCGACGCTATTTTCAAGCAGCATTTCGTCAATCCCTGGGCGCTGGAAGACACTCGGTCCATTCCAGGCAGCACCAAACTGGTGGCGATCGCGGCAGGGCATCATACGTTGGCGATCGGCCCGCTCGTGGTGATCGATCCGTCAGGAGGCATTAATGATCCCGCCGGGATCAGCATTGTCACCCCGGATGTCAAACCTCCCGAGGGCGGCATGGACGGCGTGCCGGTCAAGGAAGGAGGAGTCAAAGACGCCGGCGGTTTCTACACGACCCCTTGGGCGTTATCGGACAAGCATTTCCTCGTCAGCTACAATTACGCTTCCGAACAAACCAACCACAACGGATATGCCCTTTACCTGATCGACGTCTTTGGCAACAAGGACCTGATCTATCGCGACCCGGCCATCTCCAGCTTTGACCCGATCCCGCTGCGCGCACGCAAGACACCGCCCGTCATGGCCGGCCTCGTGGATCTGCAACAGGAGAGTGCAACATGCATCGTGACAGAGGCCAGCTTCGGCTCCGACGGGATTGAGCCCGCTCAGGTTCGTTTCATCCGCGTGGCTGAACCGATCGGCTGGCCGTATGAAATTGAGCGGGGCGGGCAGCGTTACGGCGAAGACCATGCCTATGGCGGGCCCGACGCTGATCGAAAGAATCTCCTCAACTGGACGCCCGTGCGCATCCTGGGCGACGTCCCGGTGGAACCGGATGGCAGCGCCCATTTCAAAGTCCCGGCGGATAAGGCCGTTTACTTCCAATTGCTTGACGAAAATCGAATGGAACTGCGGCGGATGCGCAGCTTTATCAGCTTTCAACCCGGCGAGATCCGCACTTGTGCAGGATGCCATGAGTCGCGCGTCGCCGCGCCGCTCTCACAACGGACGGCCCAGGCTGCTTTGCGCGAACCTTCTGCGTTTCTGCCTGCGCCCTGGGGAGGTCGGCCGGTGAGCTTCCTTCGCGATATCCAGCCTGTCCTGGACCGGCATTGCGTCCGTTGTCACCGCGGGCTGGAGCCAGCGGGAGGGTTGGATTTCAGCGGCGGATTGACCTCGCACAACCCGGCGGTGGCCGGCTACGGCTATAATCGCGCCTACGAAACCATCATGGAGCATGGCCTTGTTTCGATCTCGAAAGCCCGCGAGCAAGACGCCAGCATCACGCCTCCGCTCGCTTACGGATCACGCAAGAGCAAACTGGTTCGTTCCTTGGACAGGCAACCGAACGTGTCGGCCGACGACCGGCTCCGGGTGGTGATGTGGATCGACGCGAATGCCCCCTATCACGATGGCTTTGTCGATAAACGCCCTTCCGAGCCAGCCTACGACCTCGCAGCCGACGGGAACCTCCAAACCCAAATTGCCGCTGTCCACTCGTTGCGCTGCGCCTTCTGCCATGATTCCGAGAGCGTTTCGCGCCTGGACTGGATTGACGTCCACGCGCCGGAACGAAGTCTCTTCCTTGCCGCGCCACTCGGCAGTCATCCTGAGGCGCGCTGCCCGGGCGGCGCCTATACCAGTTCGGCAGACCCAGACTATGACGCCCTGGCGCACCTCGTGAGTGAAGCGGTGTCGAAGGCGTGGCAGAATCCCCGGCGCGATCTCCAGACGCTCGGTCCGGGATCGAAGTAACCTTTGCGCAGCCGGTTCCGGCCGAGTACACCCTGAACTCCGGCTTTCCACGGTCCAGCCACGGTCGAAACACGGTCGCCACCCGCTCGCGACCGAGTGACGACCAAGTCACGACCGTGTCACGACCGTGTTTAGGCCGGGCGCAGAGCGAGGCGCGGGAAAGGCCGAAGACCGAAGGCCGAAGGCCGAAGACCGAAGGGGCCGAAAGAAGTCCGAGGTCCGAATCCGAGCTCCGAGACGGCTGGGGTGGGTGAGGGGTGGTCACGGATAGGTTGTCTGTCGGGTGGAGCGCCGGTTTGCAGCCGGCTTTATGGGAACCAGTTTGTCGTGGCCGTGAAGCGGGATCCAACTTGGTCCCGGAGGGACGGCTCGATAATAGCCCAGCGTTTCAACGCCGGTTGCTTGGTTATCAATTGCTTACTCATGCTGCCGGACTTCACCTTCGTCACAAAACCGCGGGATCGCCGAATGTTCGCTTGTTCGCAAGCAAACCGCGCTTCTGCGCTAAAGGCGCTGGAACTTGTCAGGAAGGGCAACTCCCTGGTAGCTCGGGCCGCCTCAAGGGCTTGCGCCCTGAAACGGAAGGACTCGGACGCGTGTCGCCCTTCCAGGGCTGGGGCGATTCTGTGCGGGTGGCGGGTCCCCAGGGCGTTGCCGCTGGGCTGATGAGTCCAAGCCCTTCGGGCTGGATTGACGAGCCTGCTGAGTGCAACATTGGCAAAGGAATCCACCTCTTTAACCGACAGGAACCGGAACCCTCCGCACGTGAAGAATTTCGTCCCGCACTTTCTATGAGATTCGCTTGTCTTCTTCTGACGAGTGCGGTATCACAATGCACTAATGGGACGCGAAGTTCTGTGTCCTATGAGTGATTTGCGTCCATAACGGAGAAACCTCGGGGAATTGGCGCTATGAAACAGACTCACCTCCTGCCCTTCTTACCTTCGAAGTCCTTCCTTGCAGCGTCACTGCTGCTTGCAATGTCGCTCTGCTGCAGCGTCGCACAGGCGCAATCGACCAACGCCATTCCGCCTGGCCAGGGGTTGGGCGTCGGTCAGGACGGGCCTGGCGCCCCCAACTATGTTCCGAACGAAATCCTGGTGAAGTTCAAACCCGGCGCCAAGGACAACGAGATCGCTGACCTCGTGCGCCGGGCGGCGGTCACCCACGCCAAACACGTCCTCACTCCCGCCATGCATGCTTCCGGAGACATCGGCATCACGCGCCTGAGCACGGCGGTGCACGTGCCACAGGCCCTGGAAGCGCTGCGCAACCATCCCGCGATCGAACTCGCGCAGCCAAACTGGCTCTACACGCACCAGGCTGCGCCGAATGATCAGTACTACGTGAACGGCTCGCTCTGGGGTCTGGACGGCAGCACGTACGGCAGCCAAGCGGCTGCCGCGTGGGCGGCTGGCAACACGGGTTCCAAGGACGTGTATGTCGGCATCATCGACGAGGGTGTCCAGTACAACCATCCCGACCTCATGGCGAACATGTGGGTGAACACGGCCGAAAAAGATGGCACTGCCGGCGTCGACGATGACGACAATGGGTACATTGACGACATCTACGGTTGGAATGCCATTAACGACAACGGAACCATCTACGACCCCAGATGGGATGACCACGGAACTCACGTCGCCGGCACCATCGGCGCTGTGGGTAATAACGGCGTTGGAGTGGTGGGTATGAATTGGAACGTGAAATTGATTGTTGGCAAATTCCTCGGACCCAGGAGCGGCACGACCGCCGATGCGATCCAGGCGATCGACTACATGACCAACCTTAAGAAGAACAAAGGCGTAAACATCGTGGCGCTGAACAACTCGTGGGGTGGAGGAGCATTCGACGGAGCCTTGCTCGACGCGATCAAGAGGGCGGCTGCCCAGAACATCTTGTTCGTGGCTGCGGCAGGCAACAACGGTGTCAACACCGCCGCGACCCCGTCATTTCCGGCATGTTACGACGATCCTTCGATCGTGTCCGTCGCTGCCATTGACAGATACGGCAATCTCCCCAGCTTTAGTAATTACGGGGCGACAACGGTGGACCTGGGCGCCCCTGGCGTGGCGATCTATTCAACACTTCCCGGAGGCAAGTATGGCGCCTACGACGGAACATCCATGGCGACGCCTCATGTCACCGGGGCCGCCGCTCTCTACGCCGCCGCGAATCCGACAGCGGAGATGCTTGATATTAAGAGCGCAATTCTGAGTTCAGCAACCCTGACGCCCACGCCCTCGCTAAAAGGGAAGACGGTTACGGGCGGGCGCCTGAACGTTTCGGGCTTCACCGCTGCAAGCGCAACGCCGCCAGCGGCGCCCTCCGCTCTCTCAGCCACAGTGGATGAAAGAACCGTAAACTCGATCGTGCTCTCGTGGACGGACAATTCAGATAACGAGACGTTTTTCGTAATTGAGAGAGCAACCTCATTGGGGGGCACCCGAACATCAGTAGCCACGGTCCCCTCAAACACAAAGGCGTATGTTGACGCCGGGTTGCAGCCAGGCACCTACGTTTATTGGGTTGCATCTCACAATACTGCTGGCAATAGCTGGTCGGATCCGGCTCTTGAAACGACGGTGACCTTCCCAGAGACTCCGGCTGCCGCCAGTTACATCAAAACTGACACGACCACCAAAGGCAACTGGTGCTACGTCTACGGAGCATCCGGGTCCGGTCACCTGCCGTACGCAGAGCTCGACCCCCCACTTCCTTATGAGTACAATTATCCTTTGGGCGTGATTATCGACTGGTCCGATGTTCTCCCTTGGGACTGGACAGCCACAACCATGTCCAGCACCGACCCGAGGGCCCTTTGGAAAGACTATAGCATGACCGGTCGGTGGCTTGGTTGCTACTACTTCTATCCCAGCCTCACACTGGATCTCGACACCGGCAACACGCCCTACCAAGTCGCGTTCTACGTCGTCCAAGGGGACTCGTACAATCGAACCGAGACTATCGAAATTCTCGATTTCTACCGCCAGACTTCGATAGGCGTCGATCCGCAGGTCGTTAAAGATTTTACAGGTGGTAAGTACTTTGTATACAACATCCAAGGCCGCGTGCTTGTTAGATTTACCTGCTCAGTGGAAAGCAAAGATGCGGTCTTGAGCGGGATTTTTTTTGATGCCCTCGAAGACAGCCCCCCAGCTGTATCAATCAAAAGCCCGACAGAAGGCGCCTCCGTCAGTGGAACAACGGTGACAATCAGCGCGTCCGCGAGCGATGACAATGCTGTTGCGAAAGTGGACTTCTACGTCGATGGAAATTTAATCGGAACAGATTACACCGCCACCGATGGATTCTCCGTCTCCTGGGATTCGACAAAGGCAGCTGAGGGCAACCATGTGCTGACTGCGGAGGCTACCGATACTGCCGGCAATACAGCCCCCAGCGAGGAGGAGGTTACGGTTGTGGTGGATAACATTCCGGACACGGCGGTTCTGGTGCATTGTGGGGACCTGGATGGAACGCCGACCGTGAGTACCAGGAACTGGACTGCGACTGTCGCGGTGACAATCCACAATGCCGAACATGACCCTGTTGAAGGTGCAACCGTCACCGGCACGTGGAGCGGTGGATTTAGTGGGACGGTATCGGCACCAACGGTGCGCAGAGACGACGGCAGCATCACCGCCGTTTTCAAGACAGGATCAATGAAACTAACGAAGACCAGCGTGACCTTCACCATATTGAGTGTAACTGGGCCAAACATGAGCTATGCCAGCTCAAACAACCACGATCCAGAGGGCGATAGCAAGGGTACCAGTATTACGGTGAGAAAATGACCAAGAATTAGTCGGGCGACTCTGCGTTACTGGGGGCTCTGGGCCACGACTGGGACCCGGAGCCTCCGAGTTGTGCAGAGGGGGTCGGCAACGAGGGACTTTGTGCGGTGGAGTATCGACGGGCTTCGACCGTTTGCAGCCACGATTCGGAAGAGCAGCTCCGGATTGCGCTCGCTGGCGGGTTGGAGCGTTCATGCCGGGAACACGCCGTTCGACTTTGCTCAAGCGCGCGTGGCAGGGATTGGGCGGGGAGCGGCCCGAATTTGTTCACAATTGGGACCCTGTTTTTCAGGGTTTGCCTGATTGGCGGGGGCGTTCGGGTGCGCTACAAGATACTTCGCCTAGTTAAGCTTCTTCTTCAACGCTGAACCCGCTGCCCAAGGAGGGGCGGGTTGTTTTCTAACTCGGGAAACTCGGCCTTGAATTCGGCCCGGCCAGGCTTAGCGTACGGGACCAACCCCAAACGAAAGGAGCCCGCTATGCCCGCTCGGAAACTGAAGGCGTTCCTCGATCAACAAGGTGTCAGATACACAAGCCTTGTGCACTCACCCGCCTACACGGCCCAGGAAGTGGCGGCGTCCGCACATGTCACCGGCAAGCATTTCGCCAAGACCGTCATAATCACCATCGAGGGACACTTGGCGATGGCTGTTCTGCCGTCGAACCGGAAAGTCGTCCTCCACGAACTGCGCGAGATCACCGGCAGCGACCGTATTCGCTTCGCCACGGAGGAGGAGTTCAAGAGCGCCTTCCCGGATTGCGACGTTGGGGCTATGCCGCCGTTTGGCAATCTTTATGGCATGGAGGTGTATGTGGCGCCCAGCCTGGAAGAGAACGACGAGATCGCGTTCAACGCCGGCACCCATACCGAGATCATGACCATGGCCTACCGTGACTTTGAACGGCTGGTGCGGCCCAAGGTCATGAGTTTCACCACCTGAGAGCCGGTCCGACGGCTTTGTGCTTCACGACGAGACGGACGTCCTCAAGGGCAGTCCGCCTCGCAGGGTTCTGCCTTCCGTTCTTCTCGGCTGCTCGTGCTCACAGCCCGCTTTGGGCTGGCCCTGTGCCGGTTTTAGGCATTCTTCGATGGAGCAGGTTCTTCGGAAAACGCCGGCTTGCGGATTCAGGCGCCGCTTGTTCGTGGCAGCGGCGGAAAACAAAGCCGGCTGCGAGCCGGAGCTCCTGAAGAAAATGGGAATTGCTGTCTTTGATGGTGCGTTTTTTTCGGGAACGCCTATCCTGCGGAAACCATGGCAACCGCAATCGTTCTGCTCAAGATTGATCACCGAAAAGTAACGGGAACGGCCGAAAAGATCTTGGATCTCGACGGTGTGAAGGAGGTCTATTCGGTTTCGGGGCGCCACGACATCCTGGTGATGATCCAATGCGACTCGGTGGACACGATCGAAACCGTGATCACGGATCATTTGCTGAAGACGGAGGGAATCATCGAGAGCGAGACATTGTTCGCCTTCCGGAGCTACGATAAGAGGGAAGGCGGGCGGGCGGTCGATGTGGACTGAATCGCCACACCGAAACCACCAACGGGACAGCAGCATTCTATCGGTTGTTCAAGCTTAGCGCACACACCATGACTCGCTTCATCTCTTGTTTCCTCACTGCGGCTGTGCTGGCCCAGTGCTGTCAACCCGCCGCCGCCGGGTTTCTCGACGATCTCGCCAGGCCGCACGAAGGCAAAAGCAGGCGCGCCACCTCCACCATGCGAGTGGGCGAAAATCGCCGCGGCGGGGAGCGCATCCTTAAACCGAAAGCCGAACCCCGGGGCGATCTGGACGAGGCCAGTAACTGGGACAATTTCCGGGTCCCGCCAGGCGAAACCCACGTCCTGATGGACGAAACTGGCCCTGGCGTGATCACGCATATCTGGATCACGTTTCTCGGGCCCGAACCGCAAAGCTGGGCCAAAGAGGGGTCGGCAAACCACCAGGAAATGCTCTTGCGCATCTTCTGGGACGGGAACGAGCGGCCCGGAGTGGAGGCGCCGGTAGGCGATTTCTTCGCCAATGCTTTTGGCAAGCGGAGCGAGGTGATCAGCCTCCCGGTCGTGGTCGAGGACGCCGATTCCTACAATTGCTTTTGGCATATGCCGTTCCGGAAATCCGCCCGGGTGGAGATTGTCAATCAGAGCGACAAGTTGATCAGCCTGCTTTACTACAACATCGATTGGATCCAAAAGGACCGGTTGCCCGAGGATACGCCCTATTTCTACGCCCAATACCGGCAGGAATACCCGGTGAACAAGAGCCAGGATTACGTCGTGCTCGATACGAAAGGGAAAGGGCACTACGTCGGCACCGTCTTGAGCGTCCGCACACGGAGCCCATCGTGGTTCGGGGAAGGGGACGAGAAGATTTACCTGGACGGCGAGGAAAAGCCCTCGATCTGGGGCACAGGCACGGAGGATTATTTTCTGTCGGCCTGGGGATTGAAAACGACGAGCACCCCGTTCTTTGGCGTGTCTTACTTCGATCAGTGGGGCATTGTCGGCGGGCATACCAGCGCCTATCGCTGGCATGTCACAGATCCGATCGTCTTCAACACGCGCTGCCGGGTTACCCTGGAGCATTTCGGATGGATCTCCGCCGACGAGAACCCCGAGAACAAGACGCACAGCTGGAACGAACGCGAGGACGATTACTCCAGCGTCGCGTTTTGGTACCAGGCAGGCACACCCACCTTCGAGGCCCGCGCACCGCATGCGCGCGAACGTCAGTTGCCCAGCCTGGAACGGGTGACTGTCTATGCCCGCGATTTCACGGGCGCCAAGCACCATGGGGCAGGCGAAGTCACGACCCAGCAGCTTGAACTGTATCCCGGCAGGCAGTTGCTCTACCAACCCACCCAGCACGAGAACGCCTGGATCGAATTGCCTTTTAAAGTGGAGAAGAAAGAACCGCTCCGGTTGCTGTTAAACCTGACGAAATCTCACGATTTCGGCCGTTATCAGGCTTTCCTGAACGGCGTGAAACTGGGCGGAGTGATAGACCTATTCAGCTCGAAGGTCGTCAGCGAGGAAGCGCACCTGCTGGATTTCTGGCCCGACCCGGGCGAGTACACCCTTCGGTTAGAATGTGTCGGCAAGAACCCGCAGTCGCAGGGTTACTACGCGGGGATCGAATCCTTGCGCCTTCGCGAGCGCCGTCCGCGCGTCGCTGAGTACGGCCACGACAAAGATAAGGATTGGCGCAAGACACCGGTGCTTTACGAATAACCGCGGAGCAGAGCGTCGACCCCAGGAGTCATTCAGGCTCCGCGCTGCCTTCCAGGATAAAGCGTTGGGTAGCCGGAAAGCGTCGATACCATAGCGCGAGCACGTCTCGCAAGTGCCTCGCGTAACGGTAATGAGCGCCCAAACCCGTTCGCAGCTCGGCTTCGTAGATGAACTTGTCCGCCGTCGTAAGATGCTCAAAAGGGAACTCCGTCCCAAGCAGCGCCCAATACACATAAACCGGTTCGCCATCCCGCAGAAGCCGGGCGCTGGTGCTCGTGATCGAATGTCCCGTCTCCGCCGCGCGCTCGATCGTGACGCGATGCTTCTCCAGGTTGCTGCCCAACGCGGGAAGCTGATCCATTGCGCAGTAAAAGCCTCGGGGAACCTGCGGGCAGTGTTTGGTTCCCGTGCGGTGGCGATTCAAGTCGCGGATTTCCGCGAAGGCTATTGCCGACCAGCCAAAACGCACGCCGATTCGCCCCAGACTGCTGCCCACAGGCGCGTATCGGTTCGCGTGGAAAGCCAGGTCGCCAGCCAGTTCCTCCTCCGAAACACCGTCCGGCAGCAAAATGTCAAGGTGCGGAACAGCCGCCATAAAAGAGGCAGGGGTGCCGCTGCGAGGCGACCCGTCTTTTGAGGCCAGGTGCACCAGCTTTCGGAATTCGCGAGCGATCACGTCCCGATGCGCATCGCTGGACGCCGCATGTTTGATCAGGCGCGGCGCGACGAGGGACAGTTCACCCCGGATCAGTTCGCCCAAACGCCGCGGCTCTGGCAATGGATGCGAGAGCAGGTGCTGGCATAGGTTCACCCACGCGCGCGCGGACATCACAAGCATCACGTTGGTGGCTGCGGCCGCCGGAAGGAAGTATCGGGCCCGGTCGAAAGCGTAATTGCGCCGCATCCGCATGACCTTTTTTTGGGCTGTGTCGCGCGGATCGATAAGCAGCGATTGCGGGATGGCCGTCAAGGCAGGCTGGTCACGGGCGAACTCCTCCCAGCAGCCCAGGACGGCTTGGTACGCTTGGAACGTGGCTTCCATGCTCTGGCGCCACGAAATCGCCTGCGACTCGGGGATGCCCAGGACCTCGGCAGGCACAAGGCCGTCCAGGGACAGCTTGAGGTATCGGGTGGAGGACTCCTGCCCCCCGGCAGTCGGGCACAGGCTCCAGATATGGTACGCTAGCCAAATGGAGATGCCGTCGATAAACAATGCGGCGGGCGCCATATCGGCAATGGATTGATGCCCGTAATCAACCATCCGGAAGATGGAATCCACCGACTTCTCGAGATTGTTCGGGTCGATCTTGGAAAGAATGGACTCCAGACCCTCGTTGTTTCTCGAATAGCGCGCCCCGCTGGCGGCCAGGAGTTCCGGGGTCAGGGCAGGGCGGCCCGCCCGAATGGAGGCTTCGGCCGGGCGGATCGCCACTTGGGTCACTTTCATCGCCCGCCATTTAAGCGTGAAACCGGCAGCGTGCGAAACCGAAAAACGGTGCCAAATGGATTGGTTTTGGCGTCAAGGGGTCCCGCAGAACGCAATATGTGGGGCTTGACGGGCTACGGAGGTCAGCGGCAGTTTAGAGTCATGGCGAGGAAGCTGCGGGTGCAATATCCGGGGGCCGTTTACCATGTGATGAGTCGAGGCGATCGGCGGGAACCGATTTTTGTCGACGATCTGGATCGGCAGAAGTTCCTCCAAACGCTCGCCGAGACTTGCCAGAAGACCGGCTGGCAGGTGCATGCGTATTGTCTGATGGGGAACCATTTCCATGCGGTGGTGGAGACGCCCCTGGGCAACCTGGTCCCGGGGATGGAGCAGTCACGGGGAGTATCTGCGTCCGCCGCGTCATCGGCCCGATTGGATCCGGGTGGATCGGCTTTTGGGCGAGATGAGGATTCCCAAGGACAGTGCGGCGGGGCGCCGGGAATTTGAAAGGCAAATGGAAGAGCGGCGGCGCCTGGACTCCCCCGAGGGGCTCGGGACGATGAGGCGTGGGTGGTATTTGGGAGATGAGGAATTTCGACGTGAACTGTTGGGGCAAATGGAAAGGAAGATGGGGCGCCACCATGGTGGCATGGAGCGGCGGGAGAGCGCTGAGCAACGCGCCGAGGAGATCTTGCGGGACGCGCTTAAGAAGCGGGGGTGGGCCCGGAAGGAACTGGCCCGCCGGCGCATGACCCCTTCTCTTGCCGACGGAGCCTTTGAGTTGGCCGGCAGCGAAGTTTGTTTCGAGTAGAGCCATAGCTTTTCTTCAATCCTCCTGTGGTCTTGGTGAGGGGCAGGAAGCGTACCAATGGCCGCTGGGTCCGGAGATGCCCCGTGGGTGACCCGGTGATCACCCGTGGATCACCCGTTCCCGAACGGGTCATCTACGGGTCATCTACGGGTGAACTACGGGTGAACTACGGGTGAACTACGGGTGAACTACGGGTGAACCCCGGCCGGA
>CAZODO010000025.1:0-62790 GCA_964578605.1 uncultured Verrucomicrobiota bacterium
GCAAATAGTTGGTAATCAAGCCAACCATTTTGAGGTTCATGGGCAGAATTGCTGTGGCTGGTTTGTCAGCCGTTGACTTCGCCAAGTTCGGGCCTGTAGGATTGCCGATGGTTGGGTCATCTTCGGTTGATTTCCGGAGGCGTGCCAATGGCCAGGGCGGGCGTTTTCGCGGCGTCATCGCTTCGGCTGCAATCTTTAACTGCTGCCTTTCGCTTATGAGCAAAATCCGAGTGGCCATCGTCGGTTGCGGCGGAATCACGTTCCAGAACCATCTTCCCGGGTTGGCGCTCTGTCCTGAGGTGGAAGTTGCCGCTCTTTGCGACACGGACGCCGCGTGTTTGGAGCGCGCCCGGCAACAGACCCACGTGGCCACCACCTCCGCGCGGTTCGAGGACATCGTCGTGCGCGACGATATCGATGCGGTGATCATCGCGACGCCAAATGTCACGCACCCGGCCATGGCCCTGCTGGCCATCGAGGCGGGCAAACATGTGCTTTGCGAAAAGCCCCTGGCGATGAACGCCCGCGATGCCCGGGCCATGGCCGAAGCAGCCGACAAGGCCGGGGTGCGTCACATGACGGCGTTCACTTACCGGTTCGTCCCTGCCATGCGGTACCTGGCACACGTGGCGCAGCAAGGCGGCCTCGGGCAGCCTTACCATTTCCGTTCGTGCCGGCTGCAGGATTGGGGTTCGCGCAACCTGGGCTGGCGCCAGGTCAAGAAGCTTGCAGGCACGGGTGAGCTTGGAGACATGCTAAGCCACCGGATCGATTTCGCCCATCTTCTGATCGGCCCCATGCAGCGACTGGTAGCCAATCTCAAACGCATCGTAGATACTCGCGGAGGCGCTCAGAGTGACCTGGAGGACTGGGTCGCAATCCTCGCCGATTTCAAAAGCGGCGCGACCGGGGTCCTGGAGAGCAGCAAATTGGCCAGCGGCCGCAACGAGAGCTGGCGCAGCCTCGATTACGTCGAAGTCAACGGCAGCGAAAGCTCCTGCGTGTTCATTACCGGCCAATGGGACCGGCTGCAGACGGGCAAAGCGGGCGGGCCCGGTTTGGAAACGCTGCACATCCCGGAGTCCTTCTGGAAAGTCCCCGGCAGCCCGCGCGATCCCAAAGCCGGCGATCCGCTCGTAACCTTCCGGTACGATCAGGCCTGGGAATTTATTAGCGCTATTCGCGAACAACGTCCGTGCAATCCTAGCTTCCACGCAGGCGCCGCCGCCCAGGCAGTGATGGACGCCGCGGTGCGATCCGCCGAAACGCGCTCATGGATCGATCTCTAAACCCAAGCTGACTAAGAATGAAAACTTCCGTGATTACCGGTGCGGGCAGCGGCGTCGGCCGCGCCACGGCCATCGCCCTCCTCCGCGGCGGATGGCGCGCCGCCCTTGTTGGCCGACGCGCGGACGCGCTTGCCGAAACCGTCAAACTCGCCGGAGCGCCCGCGGGTCGAGCCCTGATTTGCCCCTGCGACC
The DNA here is from genome assembly GCA_964578605.1 of uncultured Verrucomicrobiota bacterium. Lineage (GTDB taxonomy): Bacteria > Verrucomicrobiota > Verrucomicrobiia > Limisphaerales > SIBE01 > JAXMHN01. The sequence goes on from CAZODO010000025.1 coordinate 1,482, forward strand.
TGGGCGCGCGAACCGCCGTGGACCAGATGGCCAAGCTGGTCTTGGCGGAGTTTGGCAGTGTCGATGCCCTGATCAACGCGGCCGGCACCAACGCGCCGAAGCGGGCGCTCGAGGTGTTGAGCACCGAGGATTACGACGCGATGATCAACACCAACCTGCACGGCCCTTACTTCACGGCGCAAGCGTTCCTCCCGGGAATGCGTGCGCGCGGGAGCGGAACCATCATTAACATCGTGTCCGACGCCGGCAAGCAGGCGAGCCCGAAGGCAGGCCCGGCCTATGTGATGAGCAAATTCGGCCTTGCCGGACTCACGCAAAGCATCAATGCCGAGGAAAGAGGCCGGGGGATTCGCGCCTGCGCCATTTTCCCGGGAGATATCGATACCCCTCTGCTTAACAAGCGCCCTGCCCCTCCGGACGCGGCAGCGCGGGCCAAGATGCTCATGGCGGAGGATGTCGCCGAGTGCGTTTTGCTGTGCTTGCGCCTGCCCGAACGCGCCGTGGTCGAAGAATTGGTCATTCGCCCGCGTTAAGACGGCGGACGCGGCGGCTTCGGCGCGCCTTTGAAGATATCGAGGCTCAACGGCCGGCCCAGCGGGCCAGACCTGCCCGGTTTGGATCAGTCTTCTCGGCCAATAAGGGCGCCGATCAAGACTCCGAGCGTGGCGGCTACAGCCACGGAAACCCAGGTATGTTCGTGCACATACTGGCCGGTCTGAGTGGCGAGTGCGCTCGACCTTTGTTTCAAGCGCTCCTGGACTTCGGCCCACGTGTACTTGCCGCTTCGCACCCCAAGGTCCAGCTCCGACGCAATCGCTTCCAAGTCATCGCGGAATTTTTCTTGTGTAGGATTCATTCGAATTCGCCCTTGCCATCAAGGTACATAAATTTGGCCGGAAAGCGAATGGTGCTGCGTCCCGCGTCCGCACGGCGACGGGTCACCTTTCGCCGCCCCGGCAGGATTCCGGAGCTCCCGTGCCCAACCCAGAGGAGACCAGCGGAGACGATGGGGGTCCGAGCCGTGGCATGCGTGGTTTTCACGCCCCCGGAGATTGACTCCACGCACGCGCCCAGTAGCCTCGCGCGATGATTATTGCCCCATCGCTGCTCGCGGCGAACTTTGGCCGGCTCGAGCAGGAGGTTCGGCGGGCCCAGCGGGCCAAAGCCGATTGGCTGCACCTGGACATCATGGACGGGCATTTCGTGCCGAACATTTCGTTTGGGCCGGGACTGGTCCGGACGGCGAGGGCGTTCACGCGGCTTTTTTTCGATGTGCACCTGATGTGCCAAAAGCCGGAAGTGCTCATCGAGCCATTCGCGAAAGCCGGGGCGGATTCAATCACGGTCCATGTTGAACTGGGTGAACGCGTTACACCCCTCATCTGGAAGATCCGATCGTTGGCAAAAGAGGTGGGGCTGGCGATCAATCCCTCGACTCCTATCGCGCTGGTTGAACCTTACTTGCCCAAGGTGAATCTGCTCTTGATCATGACGGTCAACCCGGGATTTGGCGGCCAGGACTTTATTGAAGAAACCGTGCCCAAGATCCAGCAGGCCCACGCCTGGCGGACTCAAAAGAAGCTCGAGTTCCACCTGGAGGTTGATGGCGGGATCACGCCCCTGACGGCAGCGGAATGCGCCCGCGCCGGCGCCGACACGTTTGTGAGCGGGACCGCCCTGTTCAAGCAGCGCAATATGAAGGCCGCGATCGCGAAGATGCGCGCCTCGGCGCTGGCTGGGCACGGGTAAGGTCAGGAAAGCGCGCCCACGCATAGAGAGGGCATATTTTGTGCTTTAAACGCCACCTGCTCGTGGTCGTAATACCGCGGAGAGGAGCGGGAATAAGCTGATTGGCTCCGCGTTTGACATTGAATCGTTGGCCGATAGTATCACCCATGATTCCCATTTTGCGAATCCCTGAACCGGAAAGGTAGTCTGTGGCCGCACGAGATGATTATTTGATTGAAACGCTGGTCGACATGGGGTTGTTGACCAACGAAAAGGTGGACCTGGCTCGGCAGGACGCGGATTCCACCGGCGAAGGCGTCCTCGATACCCTGATCGGCAAGAACATGCTGCGCCCGGCGGATGTGGCCCAGGCCCGGGCAGGACACGCGAACGTCGAATTTGTCAAGTTGAGCGATCTGCGGATCGGGGACGATGTGATCAAGGCCGTTCCCCGCCATATCGCCAAGCGGTATAACGTCATTCCCATCTTCAAAGACGAAAACGGGATCAAAGTCGCCATCGCCGACCCATCCGATCTCGACACCATCGATAGCCTCCAACATTCCCTCGGCGTTCCCCAAGTGGAAATGGCCGTAGCCGCCCCGGATGATATCGAGTCTGCGCTCGGGCGCTATTACGGCGCCAAAGACGATAGCGTCAGCAAGATGATCCAGGACATCACCGAGGGCGAGGTGGAGGTGGGCAATATTGGGCTGGTGGGGGTGGGCGATGACGCGTCGGTGGTGGAAGCGGACGCCCCGATCATCAAGCTGGTCAACACGATCATTGTCGAAGCGTTCAAATCCCGGGCATCGGATATCCATCTCGAACCGCTCTCGAAGACCTTCCGCTTGCGGTACCGGATTGACGGCGTGCTGCACGAGATGAAGAGCCCGCCCAAGCGTCTCCAAGCCGCCATCATCAGCCGCCTCAAGATCCAGTCGAACATGTCGATCTCCGAGAAGCGGATTCCGCAGGACGGCCGTATCCAGGCTTCCGTCGGCGGCAAAGTCATTGACCTCCGCGTCTCGTGTCTGCCCACCAACCATGGCGAAAGCATCGTCATGCGTATTCTTGACAAGGAAGGGCTGCGGCTGGGCCTGCCGGAGTTGGGCTTTTTTACCGATGACCAGCAGACCTTCGAACGCCTGATCGGTTTGCCGGACGGCATCCTGCTGGTGACCGGGCCGACCGGGTCGGGCAAAACGACCACGCTGTATTCCTGTCTAAACTTCATCAACCGGCCGGACCGGAAGATCATTACGGTGGAAGACCCGGTGGAATATCAACTGGCGGGAATCAACCAGGTCCAGGTGGCAGAGCCGATTGGGTTCACGTTCGCGGCAGCCCTGAGGTCGATCCTGCGCCAGGCGCCTAACGTGATTATGATCGGTGAGATCCGCGACCTTGAAACAGCAACCATCGCCATTAACGCGTCGCTCACCGGGCACTTGGTCTTCTCCACGCTCCACACGAACGACGCGCCGAGCGCGGTGACACGCTTGATCGACATCGGGGTGAAACCCTTCCTGGTGGCGTCTTCCACCCGGGCTCTCATGGCTCAGCGCCTCGTCCGCAAAGTATGCAAACGCTGCGCCGCTCCCTATTCGCCGCCAGAAACCGAACTGCGCGCGCTGAATATCGACCCCTCCAAGGTCGACGGCGCAAACTTCCTGAAGGGCAAAGGCTGCGGCGACTGCAATAAGACCGGCCATCGCGGGCGGTTCGGCATTTTTGAAATTTTCGTGATTGATGATGAGGCGCGCAAACTCATTTATGACAAGGTCCCTTCCTCAGTCCTCCGGGCACGGGCGCGGGAGATGGGGATGCGCACCTTGCGCGAAGACGGCGCGAGAAAGGTTCTCGCCGGGTTGACGACGGCCGATGAAGTGATTCGGGCGACGGTGGGAGACGTGGATTAAGGGGCCGGGCGGCTGACTTTTATCAATGACTTTCGACACTCACATTGGCATGCCTTTTGTTCTGAATCCGTAATTTCTCATTTATGTCTTACTCCATGTCCGATCTGTTGCAGTTGGTCGTGTCCGAAGGATCGTCTGACCTGCACGTCCGGGTCGGGTGTCCTCCGGTCATCCGCCTCCATGGCGTGCTGCATCGGGTTGAAGGCCCCGTTCTTCGGGCCGAAGATACTGAGGAGCTGATGCGCAGCATCACTTCTGATGACCACATTCAGCAGGTGCGCGAGCGGGGCGGCGCCGACTTCGGCTTCGCGTTTGGTGAACTGGCCCGTTTTCGCGTCAGCGTGTTCAAGGAGAAGGGCAATTTCGGGATGGTCCTGCGGCAAATCCCCAGCAAGTTGCTCACGATGGAGCAGATTGGCGTCCCCCCCTCCGTTCGCGAACTTCTTTACAAGCCTCGTGGTTTGGTCCTGGTCACCGGCCCAACCGGGTCGGGAAAGACGACCACACTGGCGTCAATGCTCAATATTATTAATGAAGAACGTGACGACGCCCATATTATCACGATCGAGGACCCGATCGAATATTATCACAAGCACAAGAAGGCCGTTGTCACCCAGCGCGAAGTCAACGTCGACGTTCCAAACTTCGCCGAAGCCCTGCGCCGCGCGCTGCGCCAGGACCCGGATGTGATCCTGGTCGGTGAGTTGCGCGACTTGGAAACCATGGACGCGGCGATCACGGCGGCGGAAACGGGGCACTTGGTCTTTGGGACACTGCACACGACAGGGGCAGCCAAGACGATCGACCGTATGGTGAACGCCTTTCCGACCAACCAGCAGGAACAAATCCGCATCCAGCTTTCGACGGTGCTCCAGGCGGTCATTTCGCAGCTGCTGATCCCTCGCGTGGACAAGCCCGGGCGGGTCGCCGTGTTCGAAGTCATGATCAATACGCCGTCCGTGGCCGCGCTTATTCGCGATAACAAGACGTTCCGCATCAATTCCGATATTCAGACGGGTGCCAAGTATGGGATGGTCACCCTGGACAGCTTCTTGATTGACAAGTACCAGGCCGGCATGATTTCCCAGGAAGAGGTGATTACCAAAGCCCAGGATCCCAGCACGGTCATGATCAAGCTCCAGGAACTGGAGGCAAGTCGCGCGGCAGAAGCCCGCAGTTAATCTCATGTCCGATCTTACGTCCAATCCACTCCTGGCCCTGGTCAAAGAACGAGGGCTGATCGACGATCTCCAGCTCGAGGAAGCCATCCAGGAACAAACGCGCACCGGCAAATCCATTGGCCAGATCCTCAATGATTTGGGCCTAGTGGACACCTTCACTCAGCTCCAGCTCATTGCCGAACGCCTGGGCACCGACACGGTCGAAATCCGCGAGCAGGATCTCACTCCCGAAATCATCCAGTCCATCCCCGCCTCCACGGCGCGGATGTACGAATGCGTCCCGGTCGCTGTGTTCGGTTCCACTGTGCAGGTGGCGTTTGTCGATCCGCTCAACCCGGAAGCCATCGACCAGGTCGGCTTCACCCTCGGCGGCAAGGAAGTGCAAGTCGTCGTCGCCGACCCCGGGCAGATCCGGAAAGCGCTCGACAAGTTTTACCCCACCGAAGACGGGAGCGGCCTGTCGGACATTCTCAAAGAACTCGGCAGCGACTTCGATATCAGCAAAGACGTCGCGGAGGCTGCCGCCGTCGGCTATAATGTTTCGGACCTGGAAAACCTCGCCAACGAGACGCCCATCATCAAATTCGTGAACCTGGTCCTGTTCCAAGCCGTGCAGGACCGCGCTAGCGACATCCATTTCGAGCCGTTCGAAGATGAGTTCAAGATCCGGTACCGGGTGGACGGCGCCCTGTATGAAATGTCGCCTCCGCCGAAACACCTGGCGCTGCCCGTGACCTCGCGCTTGAAGGTCATGGCCAACATGAATATCTCCGAGCGGCGCCTTCCCCAAGACGGCCGCATCGCGATCAGCCTCGCCGGGCGCCAGGTGGACCTGCGCGTTTCGACCCTGCCAACCCAGTTTGGCGAATCCGTCGTGTTGCGCGTCCTCGACCGCTCAACGGTGACGCTGGAGCTGGAGTCTTTGGGGCTTCCTAAAGCCGTCCTGGAATACCTCGGGGAAGCCATTCAACAGCCGAACGGAATCCTGGTCGTCACCGGCCCGACCGGATGCGGCAAGACCACGACGCTTTACTCGGCGCTGCGCCGGATTAACACAATCGATTCGAAGCTCCTGACGGCCGAAGACCCGGTGGAGTATGACATCGAAGGGATCATGCAGGTGCATATCAACGATTCGGTAGGGATGACCTTCGGCAAAGCTCTCCGCTCCTTCCTCCGCCAGGACCCCGACGTGATTATGGTCGGTGAAATGCGCGACCTGGAAACCTCGCAGATTGCCATTCAAGCCTCTCTAACCGGCCACTTGGTGCTGAGCACCCTGCACACCAACGATGCCCCCGGCGCTGTCACGCGCCTCGTGGATATGGGGGTGGAACCCTTCCTGATCTCCTCAACGCTCATGGCGGTGCTGGGGCAACGGCTCGTCCGCACCGTCTGCAAAAAGTGCCGGACGCCCTTCGAACCGACCGAGAACCAGCTCGCCTTGCTCAACCTTTCTCCCCATGACATCGGGGATAAGGAGTTCTGTTATGGCCGCGGCTGTGCCGCGTGCAACGACACCGGATACAAGGGGCGGAAAGGGATTTTCGAACTCCTGGTGATCAGCGAGCCCATTCGGGCGTTGATCAACGAACGGGCGCCAACCGTCGTGCTCCGCCAGAAAGCCGTCGAGCTTGGCATGGTGACCCTGCGTGAAGACGGATTGCGCGGCATCTTTGACGGAGAGACGACGATTGAAGAGGTCTTGAAGTACACTTAACCAAACGAGTTCTTATGCCTAAATTCAACTACGTGGCAATGGATTCCCGGGGGAAGGAGACCAAAGGCACCCTGGATGTGGCCAGCCAAAATGAGGCCATCGGGCGCCTCAAGGAAATGGGCTACTTCCCCACGAAAGTCGTCGAAGCCGACAAGGCCAAGGATAAGGGCGATAAGAAGGCCAAGACCGCCGCCAAACCCGGAGGCAAAAAGAGGGGCGCGTTCGAGATCAACATCAAGATCCCGGGCATTGGCGGCAAAGTAAAACCCAAGGTCCTCACGGCCTTTGCCCGCCAGATTGCCACGCTGGTGGATGCCGGCTTGCCGCTGTTGCGTGGCCTCCGTGTGCTCGAAAGACAGGAGCGCAACTCCACTCTCCGCGGCATCATCGGCGATCTCGCCACGGCCATCGAAGGCGGCAGCACCTTTTCAGAAGGCTTGGCCCAGCATCCCAAAGTCTTTAACCGCCTGTTTGTGAACATGGTCAAAGCGGGGGAACTGGGCGGTGTGCTCGAGGTCGTGCTCAACCGCCTCGCCGAGTTCATGGAAAAGGCGCAGAAGATCAAAGGCAAAGTGGTCGCCGCCATGTTTTATCCGACCGCCGTTCTGACGGTCGCGGTCGTCATCCTGGGTGTCCTCATGGTGTTCGTGGTTCCGAAATTCGAGGCCATATTCGCAGACCTGCTCGGGGGCGGAAAAATGCCTCAGTTCACCCTGTTCGTCCTCAGCATCAGCAATGCCGTCAAGAGTTATACCATCATGCAGGTCGACTGGGCCCCCGTTCCAGTCCCTGGCCCGGTTATTTGGGGTGTTGTCGCTTTCGTGGTCGTCTTCAAACTCGTCCTCAAGTCGCGCCTCGGCCGCAAGCTGTTCGACAAACTCAAGTTGAAGTTCCCGATCCTCGGCCCGGTCTTCAGCAAGGTCGCCATTTCCCGCTTTTCGCGAACCTTAGGCACCCTGGTCAGCAGCGGTGTCCCGATCCTGCAAGCCCTGACGATTGTCAAAGAGACTTCCGGCAACGTCATTATCGGTGACGCGGTCGGAGCTGTTCATGAAAGCGTCAAGGAAGGCGAAACCATCACCGCGCCTTTGGAAGCGTCCAGCGTGTTTCCTCCCATGGTCATCAGCATGGTAGACGTCGGTGAGCAGACCGGCGCGCTCCCTGAAATGCTCATGAAGATCGCGGACAACTACGACGACGAAGTCGATAACGCCGTGTCCGCCATGACCTCGCTCCTCGAGCCGATCATGATCGTCTTTCTCGCCGTTATTGTTGGCAGTATCGTGATCGCTCTGTTCCTGCCGCTCATCAGCTTGATGGACCAACTCGGTTCCGATTCCGGCGGCGCTGGAGGCGAAGGCGACTAGTCCGCTGTCCTTGCCATAACAAACGGCCACTCGCTTCAAGGCAAGTGGCCGTTTTCTTGTGACCGGTCTTATCGGGCGGAGGGCCGGTTTGAAACCGGCTTGGGAAGCCCCGGCAAACGCCGCGGCAGCCGCCTTTCCTGCGATCGCAACACGCAAAGCCGCCCAGAAAGCCGCTTGCAAAGCGGCGCTCCGAACAGCCGGCAGGCTCAGTCGGTTTGCAGCCCGCTTAAATCCACTTCCAGCCGCTGTTTGCCCGCCAGCAATTCCGCCATCGTGATCTTCCCCCGCCGCAGCCCGGCTTCCCGGCCCAGAATCCCCGTGAGTGCGCCCTGGATCGATCGCTGCACCGTATCGTTCTCGTGGTTCTCGTTCACCACGCAATCGTAAAACCGGGCAATATTCCTGACCGCGCCCGCCTCATACAGATTTTCGACCTCGCCGTTGTATCCGTCCTCTCGTCCGCGCAAGGAAGTCTTTCCGCCATAAACAATCTGGGCGAAACCGTCGCGGCCTTGCGCCTGGCAAACCACATCGAACGCGCTCAGGTTGCTAAGGTGCTTGCCCCGATGGCTAAGAATGAGCCCGTTGGGAAACTCGAAAATCAACTGGAAGATATCGTGGCTATCGCCATGGGGATCAGGCCGCGCCAACCGCGAATAGCCCATCGCGCTGACGGGCGCCTGGCCGGCGATCCATAGCGCGGCATCGATGCCGTGTATGCAGGCATTGACATGGTACCCGCCGCCCAGGGCCACGTCGTTGCACCACACGAGGCTCCGGAACCGGCTCTCCAGCGTCGGCGTCTTCGGCGGGTCAGAGAATGTTCCAGCGAAATAATGGCTGTTCAACGCGACCACATCGCCAATCTCACCCGCCCGGAGCATCCGGACCACCTCGCGATTATGCGGATCGGTCGGGATCTGGTAATCGACGAGGAAAACTTGCCCGTTCGATGTGGCGCGTTTGGCCGCGGCTTCAATCGCCAGGCAACCCCAAACATCCACTGCCACCGGCTTGGCCATGTAAACATGCAATCCGGCCTCCACCGCCGCCTTGGCATGATCCGGGAAGAAGCAAGGCGGCGTTTCCAGCGCGATCGCCTCAATCCCGGATTCGATAAGCTTCTTGTACCCGTTCAATCCCGAGAATCGCCGCGCCTTGTCCACACCCAACCCGTCACCGCACGCGTCCGCCACCGATTGGAAATAATCCGCCACCGCCCACATATCATAGCCACCATGGCGCTTGAACAGGTTGGCGATCCAGCAGCCGCGTCCCCCGGCACCGACAACGCCAAGCTTGATCTTGCGACCGGGCGGCGCCGGGTTTGGAGAGGCGCTGTCCGCCCCAAGCACACCTGACGCCTGGATCATCGCGGCTGTCGAGGTCGCCGCGAGAGTTTTGCCAAGAAACGCGCGCCGATTCAGGCGCGATGGAGATGGGTGAGGATTCATAGAACCATTCTGAACCGCCGGTCTATCAAAGTCTGCGCAAATCCCACGGATGAAACGGGCGCCAAAGCCGACGACCAAAACCCATTGGCGCACACCTTGCCGAGCCCTTTGTCCAGCGGCGCTTGATTCCCTTCTTCTGAGACAAAGTGGAAGACAATGCGCGCGGCGAAGGGTAACTGGCCGAAGGCTTGATCCTTTTGGGCCGGCTCGGCGGGCCACTTCTTACCTTGCCTGGTCCAATGGCGCTCCCAGGGCGGCCTTGCCGTCCAAACTAACCGCGGCTAATCCGATCCCCAATCCGCTCGCGGTTTGCTGCTCGACAGCGCTCACCGGAACGGGTTCTAATCCAAACGGCACTGCCGGTGCCCCTTTTGGAGGTCAGCAACCCATGAAATGTCCGCTTTCGGCTCCTGCAATCCTATATGCGGCGGGGCTCGTCCTGGGCCATTTCATTCCCGCACCCTGGAAATGGCTCTTGGGAATGGCCATCGCCCTTGCCCTGCTCGGCCTGCTGTGGGGAGCGCGGCGCCGGGAAACCCTACTCGTCCTGCTGCCGGTGGCGGGCTGGGCGAATTTCGCCGCGCAAAGTGCAATTCATTCTCCGCATGACCTGCGGTCGATGCTCGGAACGAATGCGGCCCACGTGACCGTCCGGGGTTTCCTCGCGGAGGCGCCCGCACTGCGATTGAACGAGCGCGGAGGGCGGGTGCTGCCGCGATCGTCGGCAGAAATCGATGTTTCGGCGCTTCTCAAGGACGATCAATGGTCTCCGGCCTTTGGACGGATCGTCGCCAGCACACCCGGCGTTCTGGGCGACGCGTTCTTTTCCGGACGCGAAATCGAAGTGACCGGCGTCATTCAGCCGCCTGCAGGCCCCCGCGTGCCCGGGCAGCTTGATTACCGGGCCTATCTCGCGTCGCGCGGCGTGTTCTATCAACTCCGCGCTGAAAACACCCGAGATTGGGAAATCACCGCACGCGGAGCGACACAACAGCCGCCCTGGACAGACCGGTTCGCGCGCTGGGCGCTGCGAACTTTGGGGAAAGGGCTGCCCGAAGATCCGTCCTTGCACCTGGTCTGGGCCATGGTCTTGGGATGGAAAACGGGCCTGACACCGGAAGTCGCGGAAGTCTTCATGCAAAGCGGGACGCTGCACATCTTCGCGATCAGCGGGATGCATATCGCCCTGATCGCCGGGATACTGGTGAGCCTCTTCCGGGTTTTGCGCATGGCGCGGGGAGTGTCTGGCGCCGTGGTGATTCCATTGATCTGGTTTTACACGGCGGCGACTGGTTGGCAGGCATCGGCGGTGCGATCCACCCTGATGATGACTCTCGTCATCGGTGGTTGGGCGCTGGAACGGCCCTCGAATCTCGTCAATTCGCTGGCCGCGGCGGGTTTGATCATCCTGGCTTGGGATCCCGCCCAGGCATTTCAGGCCGGGTTCCAGCTCTCGTTCTTGGTGGTGCTTGGAATCGCGCTGATCGTGCCGCCGCTGGACCGCGTTCGCCAACAGCTCTTTCATCCAGATCCGCTCCTGCCTCCCGAGTTGCGGCCTCGGTGGAAGCGCTGGTTGGAACCCCCCGCACGTCTCGTGACCACAAGCCTGGCGACGTCGCTGGCCGCCTGGCTCGCATCGATGCCGCTCATTGCCTGGTACTTTTCCATGGTGACCCCCTGCAGCCTGCTGGCGAACCTCGTGATCGCACCCTTGAGCAGCGTGGCCCTGATGAGCAGCCTGGGAAGCATCCTTTGTGGCGATTGGCTGCCCATCCTGACAGAACTCTTCAATCACACTTCCTGGTTCTGGATGGTGCTTATGGTCTGGTTGAGCGAAGGGTTCGCCTCGCTGCCCGGAGCCTGGTTTTATGTGCCAAAACCGTCGCTGGTGCTCTCCGTCTTGTTTTACCTGGTGCTTGGAAGCGTCCTGAATGGAACTCTCCTTGCCGCTCGATGGAGAATCTGGACTTGTGCGGGACTCTTTTCAGCGGCTTTGGCCTGGACAATCGTGACCACTCGCGCGCGGGACGAAACGCAGGTGACCGTCCTCCCGGTGCGCGGCGGAGCCCTTTTCATCAATGCGCCCGGGCGCGCCAATGATATGCTGGTGGACTGTGGCGATGCGGCAGCGTTCCCCTCCGCTATCAAGCCCTTTCTGCGCGTTCAGGGCGTGAACCGGCTGCCCTCCATGCTCCTCACCCATGGCGACGTTGCCCACGCGGGCGGCGCGGAGGCCGTTCGAGAACATTTCCGTGTCCAGCAGATCCTCGTGAACGGTGCGCCCTTTCGATCGCGAGTTTACCAGGATTTCCTCGAGAGGCTCTCTCAGCGAAAGATCGAGTGCCGCCGGGTCCACCGCGGCAATCGAATCGGTCTCTGGACGGTCCTGCATCCCGCGCCGGAGGACCGCTCTTCGCAAGGGGCGAACAATGCCATAGTGCTGAGCGCTTCGCTCCATGGCGTCCGCGTTCTGTTCGTGTCGGATCTGGGCCGCACCGGCCAAACCCTGCTGCTAAACCGTGAGGCGGACTTGAAGGCCGATATCCTCATCGCGGGCCTTTCGACCGGAGATAATGTCCTGGGGCCAAGCCTGTTGGATGCGGTCCGCCCCCAAATGCTGATCGTAGCCTGTCCGGAATTCCCGGCCACAGCCGCTCCCAGCCGCGCTTTGCGGCAGCGTTTGGCGGGGCTTGGTATTCCCGTTGTTTACACCAGTGATTCCGGAGCGGCCGTTCTGCGATTCGGGAAAGGCGGCTGGAAATGGTCAACGTCCGAGCAGAAAGGGTGACGGGCCTTCCCAGCGCAGGGGTTGGCCCGCTGCTGACCGGCGTTCATCATGGCCGTCCTCCGCGCGGGCTGCGGTCGACTCGCTCCTTGCAGGCATTGGGCTGCTGCCGCCTGCGGTTGGGGACGACCCGTGGATCACCCGTAGTTCACCCGTGGATCACCCGTTGGCGAACGGGTCATCTACGGGTCATCTACGGGTGAACTACGGGTGAACTACGGGTGAACCCCCTGGTCGCCACAGGGACAAGCCGGCTACAAAGCCGGTTACAAACCGGCGCTCCGAAAAGGGAAGGCAACAAGCCCGCAAAGCGGTGCGCCACCCGACAGACAACATGAGTCAAGTGCAAAGCCGCATAATGGAATAACGGATCAGCAGGAAAGTTCTTGATTTTATGGGGTGTTCCTTTATTTCGTTCAGTCGCGATTGAACGTTCTGAATCGTGGGCTTTGTAAGTTCCACCCGCTCTTCGCGGGTTTCGAACTGACCGGCACGAAGTGCATTGAAAATAGACGTGCGCCAACAAGTTGCCCAACAATTGGCCGTGACTGGCCCCATCTCGAAATCCGCTTCGTCCCGGGAACTTGCCCGGACGCGGTTGGACATGATTGAGGCTTGCGGGCGGGTTTGCCAGGTCTTTGGCCTTCCCCGTTCGATGGGCCAGATTTTCGGCCTGCTTTACTTGGCTCCAAGGCCGCTTTCCCTGGACGATATTGTCGGTTTCCTTGGGATTAGCAAAGCCAGCGCCAGCACCGGCACGCGGCAGCTCTCCGCCTGGGGAGGCATCCGCCAAGTCTGGATTCACGGAGATCGGCGGGACCATTTTGAAGCGGAGCCTCAGTTGGGCGGCTTTCTACGATCCAGCATCACGGATTTCGTCAAGCCGCGTTTGGCGTCCTCCCAGAAACGGCTGGAACGTTTGACGGAAGTTCTGGACGAAGACTTGAGCCAGGGGTTGGTCACGCCGGACGATTACAGATTTTGCTCGGAACGGCTAAGGAATTTTGAGAATTTCCAAAAGAAGCTGCAGACGCTAGCGCCGCTTGCGGAACAGCTCCTGTGAGGCGGCTGGCGGCGCACGTGTGGGCCTGCACGAATGTCGGGTCGTCTCGACGCTTATGATAGTAAACTGGCTCTACGTAGTAGCAGGGTTGGTCTTGCTCATGCCGCCCCTGCCATTCTCGTCCGCACAGCAAAAGTGCCTTTGGAGTTCGCGCCGGCGCACGGCAGTCACGCCGCTGGCCGCGACCCGCGTTTGGCAGAACTGGGTCGACCTCATTCGGGCCGCGGCGGGGACATGGCTTCTCACCAATGGCATCCAGTCTGAGGCGGACGTCGATATGTCCCGGCTGAACGAAGTCATGACCGAAGGGTTCCTGCTCGGAACTGCCCTTGCCCTGCAAACGATCCGGATGATGAGGCACGTGAAATTTCTCGCGCCGATCTTTTACCTCTGTGGCATGACACTGATCCTTGGAGGCTGGCCGCAGGGTGCCTTCGCCGTGGGGGCAAGCTGGTTGTTTGCCGTGGCGAGCCAGAACATGCTGTATCACTTGCCTGGCATGGCGGGAGCCCTTCTTATTGGAGGCGCGGTCCTGGGGTTGAGCCTGCCTCTGGCCATGAATTGCGGATTGATCATCGCGCCGGTGGTTCTCGCGTCGTTGCTCAAGAAGCGCCTTTGCGTTGCGGCCAGCGCCTCGGTATCGCTTTCATAGGTCCAAATCAGGCAATGGATTTCGATCTGATCCAGCGGCAATTGCTCAAGGCGCCCCGGTCCTGGCTGGTGACGGGCGCTGCAGGGTTCATTGGCTCGAACCTCGTTGAGCATCTCCTTATGCTGGAGCAATCGGTGGTCGGCCTGGACAATTTCGCCACCGGCCAGCAAGCGAACCTGGAGCAGGTCAAGGGCCTGGTCAAACCGCGGCAATGGGCGCGCTTCTCCTTTATCGAAGGCGATATCCGGGATTTGCGAACCTGCCAAAACGCCTGTCAAGGCATCGATTACGTGCTTCATGAGGCGGCGCTCGGGTCGGTGCCGCGGTCGATCGCGGATCCGTTGCTCACCAATGAGAGCAATGTTACCGGGTTCGTGAATGTCCTCGTCGCCGCGCGCGATCACAAGGTGAAGCGATTCGTTTACGCCGCCAGCAGTTCCACCTATGGGGATCACCCGGGATTGCCCAAAGTGGAAGACGTGATTGGCAAACCGCTCTCGCCCTACGCGGTGACGAAATACGTCAATGAGCTCTATGCAGACGTTTTCGCCCGCTGCTATGCGACGCCAAGCATCGGGCTGCGCTACTTCAACGTTTTCGGCCCACGCCAGGACCCGAACGGCGCTTACGCCGCGGTCATCCCGCGCTGGATCGCTTCGATGATCAAGAACCAGCCCGCCATCATCAATGGCGACGGCGAAACGAGCCGGGACTTTTGTTATGTCGCGAATGTGGTGCAAGCGAACCTGCTTGCGGCCACCACCGAGAATCCCGAGGCAGTAGGGCAGGTTTACAATGTGGCTCTAGGCGCCCGGACCACCCTCAACGAGCTGTTTGAGCTGCTCCGGACCCGGTTAAGCCCGTTTTACCCGCACTTGAATGGCTACAGGCCGGTTTATGAGGATTTTCGGCCGGGCGACGTGCGGCATTCGCAGGCAGACATCGGCAAGGCGCAATCTCTGCTGGGCTTTCAACCGGCTCACACGGTGGCCCAAGGCCTTGATGAAGCCTTGGCCTGGTACCGGGAAAACCTGGGATAGCCTGGCCGGCCCTGCCGGTCAGCCGTAATTGTAATCGTAATCGTAGTCCTAGCCGATCGGATTTGAAATTGCTTGGGTTTTGTAGGTTCGCGCCAAAGGCGCAGCAAGCCGTCAGCCCAGGGCACAGCAACGCGGCGCCCTGGGAATTATGCCGCTAATCATTTCCCAAAGCCCTGGAAAGGGCGTGACTCCTGTGTTTTGCCCTTGCAGGGCGTGCGTTTGTGGTGGCACCCGAACCCAGGGCGCCGCTTCGCTGTGCCCTGGGCTGATGAGTCGCTGCGCCTTCGGCGCGAATTAAACACGCCGGCAAATGTCGCACAGGTTGGTGACTAAAAGTCATCATCGTGATAAGCGACTGCAGACTAGCGACTTAGATGAATGTGAACAAATTGTTCACAACGGCAACCTGACCGAATGGTCCCTCTCTTCGACATCAAAGCCCAGCACCAGGCGATCGAGCCTGACCTGCGCGCCGCCTTCGTCCGCGTCCTGCAATCGGGCCATTTCATCCTGGGGCCGGAAGTCCAGGAGTTCGAGCGCCAGATCGCGGAGTTCGTCGGGGTCCGCCATGCCATTGGCGTTTCCTCAGGGACCGACGCCATTCTGCTGGCCTTGATGACTCTGGACGTCGGTGCCGGAGACGAAGTGATCTGCCCGGCATTCACCTTCTTTGCCACCGCAGGGTGCGTGGCGCGGGTGGGAGCCAAGCCGGTCTTTATCGATAGCTGCCCCGTCTGCTTCAATCTGGATGTCCGGCAACTGGAAGCCCACATTACCAGCCGCACCAAAGCCATTATCCCGGTGCATTTGTTCGGCCAAACGGCGGAGATCGATGCCGTGGTCGAAATCGCGCGACGCTATGGCCTGCCGGTCATTGAAGACGCCGCGCAAGCCCTCGGTGCGGATCACCACGGACGGAAGGCGGGCAGCATGGGCACCTTTGGCGCCTTCAGTTTCTTTCCTACCAAGAACCTGGGCGGATTTGGCGATGGCGGCATGCTCGTGACCCATAACGATGGGTTGGCGGAGCGCGCCCGGTCCTTGCGCACCCACGGAGCGAAGGAGAAGTACTACCACGAGTCAGTCGGCGCCAATTTCCGGCTTGATGCGATGCAGGCGGCGTTGCTCGGGGTGAAGCTGCGGTATTACGCGAAGTACACAGACCGGCGCCGGGCAAATGCGGCCTATTACACGGAGAAGCTGAGCGCCCTGCCGGGGGTCCGGCGCGCCCGCCTGGAAGACAGTGTGTGCAACGGCGCTGGCAGGAGCACGAGTCCCCGGTCGCCGGAGAAGGTGCCAGGCGAAGACGAGCGCCTTATCCTCCCCGTGGCTTACGCGCATAACAGCCATATCTGGAACCAATACACCGTTCGCGTCGTGGGCCAGGGAAGACGCGACGCGCTCAAACGGTACCTGGCAGACAAGGGAATTGGATCGGAAGTGTACTACCCGGTCCCGTTGCACCGGCAGAAATGCTTCCTCCCGGCGCATGCGAGCGCTCCGACGCTCCCGAACTGTGAGACCCTTTCCGCTGAGTGTCTTAGCCTGCCGATTTACCCGGAGCTAAGTCGCCAGCAATTGGACGACGTCGTGAACGGCGTGGCAGCCTTCCTGGAGAAGCCTGCCGATGTTGCCGTTCAGGTCTAAAGGTGCCCGCAACGGGCAAGGGCCGGATCACCGGTCCCCCAGGGAAAAACAACGAATGAACATCGGAGTTGTCGGGTTAGGTTATGTGGGGCTGCCGCTTTCGCTCCAGTTCGCCCGGTCGGGCGTCACGGTTCTGGGGTTGGATATTGATCCCGTCAAAGTGACGGCGATCAACGAAGGGCGCAGTTACATCAAGCATATCGAACCGCCGGCTGTGCAGGCGGAATTGGCCGCCGGACGCTTCTCGGCTTCCACGGATTTCAGCCGGGTCAAAGGCTTGGACGCGGTGATCATCTGCGTCCCGACCCCGCTCAACAAGAATCGCGAACCGGACATCTCCTATATCCTCAAGACAGGCGAAGCCATCGCGCCGCACCTTGCCAAAGGCATTCTCGTCGTGCTGGAATCCACAACCTACCCGGGAACCACCGACGAGGATTTGCGCCAGGTGCTCGAGAAAGGCTCGGGACTGAAAGCGGGCACCGACTTTTACCTCGCTTTCTCCCCCGAACGGGAAGACCCGGGCAATCCCGATAGCAAAGTGGCCCAGATCCCTAAAGTGGTCGGCGGTCTCACGCCGGCTTGCCTTGAAAAAGCCAAGGCGCTCTATAGCCGCGCAGTAAAGCGGGTGGTGCCAGTGTCTTCTTGCCGCGTTGCCGAGGCCACGAAACTGCTCGAAAACATCTTTCGCGGCGTGAACATCGCCCTGGTGAACGAACTCAAGGTCGTCTATGGCGCGATGGGAATCGATATCTGGGAAGTGATCAACGCCGCAAAAACCAAGCCGTTCGGGTTCATGCCGTTTTACCCGGGGCCAGGCTTGGGCGGTCATTGCATCCCGATCGATCCGTTTTACCTCACCTGGAAAGCGCGCGAATACGGCCAGCATACTCGCTTTATCGAGCTGGCCGGCGAGATCAACACCGGCATGCCACGGTTCGTGGTCAATCGCGTGGCCGACGCCCTAAATGCAAAACGCAAGGCGCTCAACGGCAGCCGCGTGCTGCTCATCGGGCTCGCCTATAAACCGAATGTGGATGATCCGCGCGAGTCGCCCACCTTTGTCCTGATGGACCTGCTGAAGGAACGAGGCGCCGAAGTGGCCTATTTCGATCCCCATATCCCGGTGATCGGCCCTATGCGCGAACACGCCGCATGGACCGGGTTCAAGTCGGTTCCTTGGAACAGGGAAACGATTGGCGGCTTCGACGCTGTGGTCATCGCCACCGCGCATGACGCCGTCAATTACAAAGAGCTAGTCGATTGGGCGCAATGCATCATCGATACCCGCAACGCCCTCGCCGACGTGCACGCCCGGCCGAACCTGGTCTGGAAAGCGTAGGCGCCTGGCTGACTTGGCAGGGCGCCACGGCCTCGGCGCGCCACGGGACTATTTGAATTTCTCAATAGCCGGCTTCCCGAGACTTAGTCGAACACTGGATCGCACACTTAGTCCGGTCACCGGGCTCTTTGGCTCGGAATTCGCGCCGAAGGCGCAACTACTCGTCAGCCCAGGGCAGAGCAAAGCGGCGCCCTGGGTTCGCGTGCCACCACAAACCGGCCCCGCCCTGCAAGGGCAAGACCCGGAGAGTTCCGGAGACTTGGTCGAACACTTGACCACAGTTGGTCCGGTCGGCGTTTGAGATCCTCCTCTCCCGAGACAAAGTGCGGGCCAAAGGGCAGTCGGCAGAGTGAATATCATCTACCTTCCGTGACGCGTTTGCAGAGTCAGGTTCGGTCCAATAGGTTCAGATAATGGTCGCAGATATTCGTCAACTCTTGGCAGCCCGGCCCTTTGAGCCATTCTTCATTCTGACGAGCGGGGGAAGTCGGTACCCCGTTCCCAGTGCCGAGCACGCGGCGGTTGATCCGCAGCGGAGCCGTGTCGTCGTTTGGCTGGACGAGGGAAGCAGCGTGACCATTTCTGGCCTTCATATCACGACGATCCAGAAAGACGCACCGCAGCGGGCATGAGATGCTGCTGCCTCGCATCGGACTATTCGACATCCTTAATATCCAGCCCTACTTGATTTGATGCCTTTCAGCTCCACATCGCGCGTTTATGTGGCTGGCCATCGCGGCTTGGCGGGAAGCGCCATTTGGCGCGAACTGCAGCGCCAAGGCTTCTCAAATCTTATCGGGCGCACTCACGCGGAGCTTGATCTGCTCGATTCGGTCGCAGTCCGCCGCTTTTGTGATCACGAAAAACCCGAATACGTCTTTATTGCGGCGGCCAAGGTGGGTGGCATCAAGGCCAATGACACGCAGCCGGCGGAGTTCATCTATCAGAATCTCCAGATCCAGAATAACCTTATCCACTCGGCTTACCTGGCTGGGGTGAAGAAGCTGCTCTTCCTGGGAAGTTCATGCATCTATCCCCGCAACTGCCCGCAGCCAATGAAGGAGGAATACCTCCTGACCGGCTCGCTGGAACCGACCAATCAATGGTACGCGGTGGCCAAGATCGCCGGGATCAAGATGTGCCAGGCTTATCGGCGTCAGTATGGCTGCGATTTCATCAGCGTGATGCCGACCAACCTCTATGGCCCCGGCGACAATTACGATCTTGAAACCTCGCACGTGCTCCCCGCGCTTATCCGGCGCTTTCACGAAGCCAAGTTGAAGGGCGCCTCTTCTGTCACTTGCTGGGGCACCGGCGTGGCGCGACGCGAGTTCCTTTACTCGGATGACCTGGCACGCGCGTGCGTGTTTCTCATGGGCCGCTATAGCGAGGAGCAGTTCATTAACGTCGGTTTCGGCACAGAAGTCACCATCCGGGAATTGACCGAACAGATTCGGCACACGGTGGGGTACGAAGGCCAGGTCCTCTGGGATAGCTCAAAGCCCGATGGCATGCCCCGAAAGCTCATGGACAGCTCCCGCATCTTTGCGCTCGGCTGGCGGCCCGAGATCGATCTGAAACAGGGGCTCGCTCTTGCCTGCGGCTGTTTTCAGGAGGAGATAACTCGGAACGATTAGCCTGGCCCAGGGTTCCCCACGCCAAGCGCAAGTCAGAGGTCACACGAATGGGGATTCCGCAGAGCCGCTCGTCAAAGAACCTTACCGCAAACTTTGTCGCAGACTTTATCGAACCCGGTTTGTTTCCAGTCCGCCCCGGAGAAAACCGGCGAAAGCCCTGAACATCAGTCTTGTTCCCCTTTCTCCGTGAACTCCGTGGTGATAGACCTCAGAGGGGTGGCCACCACAGAGCGCACGGAGAAACCCAAGATAACAACTCGGATTGAATACGTTTCGTATCCTCCGTGCTGATGCGCATCGAGCATGAACATGGCGCTGCGGCAGCCGATATTAAACGCCACCTGGAACAAGTGCTGCCCGGCCGGGTCCTGGACTTCCTCATGGTCACCGCGCGCGATTTCCGCTCCAAAGGTTTGGAGTTGCTCCTTTTCGGCTCGTTCGCCCAGGGACGACAACGCCCCAATTCTGATCTCGACCTGGGAATTCGGTGGCATTCAAAACCAGATCGGGAAGTGCGCCGCCAACTTGCCGGCCGCCTGGGGGCGCTGCCCTCCATCCGGC
The DNA here is from genome assembly GCA_964578605.1 of uncultured Verrucomicrobiota bacterium. Classification (GTDB taxonomy): domain Bacteria; phylum Verrucomicrobiota; class Verrucomicrobiia; order Limisphaerales; family SIBE01; genus JAXMHN01. The sequence goes on from CAZODO010000025.1 coordinate 21,581, forward strand.
CCATCGATCTGGTCGACCTGGATGCCGCGGATCAATCGCTCCGTGCCGAAATCGCCGAAAACGCGATCCCGCTCGCCGATCTTTGAAGCTCGACCAGCAACTGAATGATTTTGAGAGAGTTTTGAGCAACCTGGGGAAGGCACTGCACCAAGCCAAAACGGCTTTCGTTCGCGACTCCGCCATCCTGCGCTTCGAACTACTGTTCGAGATCGCCTGGCAAACAGCTCAAACGTTCGCGGCGGACGAAGGGCTTGTCGCTAACAGCCCGAAGTCCGCCTTCCAATCGGCGTTCAAGCTCGGCCTTATCGCAAACGAAACAATCTGGGCCGACATCCTGGAAGCCCGCAACCTCGCGGTGCATGTTTACCGCGAAAACCCGGCTGAATCGCTCTATGCAAGTTTGCCGGCTTTCATGACCCCGTTCGAGGAACTCTATTCCGGGATGCGTAAACGAGCCCCGGAATGAGGAAGAGACCATCTCGCCGGGCGCCCTTGACCAGCACCCGCTCATCTCAAATCTAAAACATAAGTCTTGTTCCTCTTTCTCTGTGAACCTCCGTGAACTCCGTGGTGATCAAGCCGGAGAGATGGACGCTTCTGAAATCCAACCGGCCATTTACCGCCGCATGACCCCCGCCCAGCGCTGGGATCAGGCCGTTCGGCTCTGGAAACAAGCCCGGGCCCTTGCAGAAGCGGGGGTCCGTCACCGCCACCCCGCGGCTTCGAACTCCGAAGTCCAGCGTAGGGTCGCCCGGCTCTTCCTGCATGGAAACGAGTCTCTCGGAGAGTGAAGCCCTCCTGGAATTTCGAACACTCTCCGACCTCGAGCACTGGCTGTCAGACCACTCCTCCGAACGATCTCAAATCTGACATCCGGCAGTTGCACACGAAACACACGAATCACACGAACGGGACGGATTCCGCTGACCCCTGCCCGCTGACCGCCGACCTTCGTGTTCTTCGTGAACTTCGTGGTGGCAGACGAGGCCATGAACGTGCTTTACGCCGCTCCGGACGCCTTGCTCCTCACACGCGAGGACACTGCATTAGCGGTGAACCTTGATTGATGTCGCCGCTCAACGTATGAGGTCGCAACTGACCGCAGTTTACCTTAAGTTCGCAGAGGGCTACGCCGCCTTCGTCCCTGAACTGCCTGGGGCGAATACCCAAGGCGCAACCCTTGAGGAAGCTCGAGCCAACCTGGTCAGTGCGGTGTCCCTGGTCATGGAAGCCAACCGGGCATTGGCCGAAGCCGAACTTGAAGGCAAGGACGTTATTCGGGAGCCTTTGGCATTGACGGACTCGTGAAGCGCGCTGACCTGATTCGCCATCTCGAGAATGCGTGCGCCGACGATGCGATGAACCTGACGCCTAGGACTTTGGAACAAATCAAGGAAGAGCTGGCATTGCTGCCTGACGAACAGCAGGACGAGTTGGCGGCGTATCTCTCGTATCTGCGTCAGACGCGCGAACCCGGCCGAGGCGCGGATCTCGTCCGCAGAATCGCTGACCAGGATCCCACTCACTGGGTCTCGGTTGACCAACTGCGCGAGCCTTGGAAGGAGTAGCTCGGGTGTCGCCATACAAAGTCCTCGTCAACCTCCATGGTCGCACACAACAGCCTTCTGCGGGATGCCTCCCGCTTTGATCCCTGGCTGCTCGCCGAGGTCGAACGCGGACGCGCCGCCGCCAGCGAGAGGCGTCGATTGCAAACGCTGACCCATGTCGTGCACGCCACGCGGGTTTGCCTCGCGTGCTGGCCTTCCGTTCAGGCGTGGATTTTTGGTTCGCTGGTCCGGCCCGGCTGCTTTACGCGAAGCTCGGACATCGATCTCGCCGTCCTGGGCTTGGCGCGAACCGAATATTTTGCCTTGTTGGGCAAGCTTGAGGAGGCGCTGAAGACGTCTCGGATCGATTTACTCGAACTCGAGCGCTGCTCCTTCGCCGGACTCATCCGTCAGATGGGGGTCCCAATCCAGTGAAACAAAAACTGGCGCTGCTCCTGGCCTTGCTCGACTCCGAGTGGCTCGCGGTCGAAGGACTCTTTAAGAAGCTTGAGGTCCAAGGAAAGAAAAGAGCCTCCTCCGAAACCGATACCGTGTTTACGGCTTACCTCTTGCACAACCTTTATGGGGCTGTGGAGGAGATTCTAAAGCAGGTTGCGAACACGTTCGAAAACCACGTGGATGACCCCGGCCAGTTCCACGCCGAACTTCTGCGCCGCATGTCTCTCGATATCCCCGGATTCCGCCCGGCCGTTCTGAGCCAGGAATGTGCGCGCTCGCTTCAGGAACTCCGAAAATTCCGCCACGTTTTCCGCCATGCGTATGACTACGAACTGGATGCGGAGCGGATAGACGAATTAGCCGCGGAAACGTCAGCGCTCCGCGCCAGCCTCGCCGCCGACAAAGACCGTTTCCGCCAGTTTTTGGTCCGTTCGGTTGAAGCGTAAGATCGCCGCTATCTACCACGCCTCCATGGATTCACCACACGAACGGAATGGGCACCAGAGGCGCTGTCCAAAGAGCTTTGCCGCAAACTTTACCGAACCGGGTTTTTCAGAATCTTAAATCTCAAATCTGAAATCTGAAATCGCCGATCAGTTACCCACGAAACACACGAATCACACGAATGGGACGGGTTCCACTGACCACGCTGCCCGCTGACCGCCGACCTCCGTGTTCTTCTGTGAACTTCGTGGTGGTAGACGAGGCCATGAACGTGCTTTACGCCGCCCCGGACGCCTTGCTCCCCACACGCGAGGACACCACATTAGCGCTGAACCTTTATTGATGCGATGCCCTATGACATCGACACTCGGCACAAAACTCCGTTTCAGCGCAATCCTTGAACAGGGGGAACGTTACGTCATTGCATCCTCGCCTGAGGTTCCGGAGGCAAATGGACAGGGCCGTACCAGGGAAGAAGCCCTTCGGGATCTCGCCGTGTCCATCCGGTCCATCCTGGATTATCGGCGTGAAGAAGGTTTGGCGAAAGCGCCGCTCCACGCGGAGAAGACGGTGGTTGTGGTTCCGTGAAACGCCGCGAATTGCTCCGGCACCTCGCAGCATACGGATGCAATTGCGCGCGGGATTCAGGCCCGCACTCTGTTTGGCGAAATCCGACAACCGGGCAAATCCAAGCTGTGCCACGCCATGTCGAGATCGACGCCTTCCTGGCGCGACGCATCTGCCAAAGGCTATCGGTGCCCTTGCCGAATACGAAGTGAGCCCGTTAGACCGCTGCTTTGCGACCTCCGATCTCCGACCTCTGTCCGCCGATTCTCCCGAGACAAAGTGGAAGACAAAGTTCGCGACTAAGGAAATCGACAATGGGCAATCTCGAACCTCCGCCCCAGCGAGTTCCCGTGTGAGACCCCCGTTCGCCGCTTGTAGTCTGAATCAGACCTGCGACTTTCCGAATAGGCCCGCGGCACTTAGTTACCCGCACGTGATCACAGAGCCAGGTGAACCCGCCCGGCTCGAGCGCCACCCGCGCACACGGGTCAGATCTACGAGTGTCTGGCCTATTTCGAGGATCATAAAGACGAAGTGACTCCGCTTGCCTTGGAGCAAATGGATTGCGAAGAGAAGTGACGTTGCCTTGTTGCGTATTCGAGTAACCGAGGACAGGATAGTTCGAGGATGAAACCGATCGAAGTGCAGGTGCCAGATGCCCTGTTGCTCAACCCGGGCGAATCCTTGGAGGATTTGGCGCGGACGAGCCAGTTTCTGCTTGCCGTGAAGTTTTTCGAGGTTGGCAGACTATCGTCCGGCCAGGCAGCCCGGATGTCCGGATGTCCGGAATGACTCGCGTTGATTTCCTGCTCGAGTTGGGCCGCATGCGAATTCCAGTCGCCGACGTGACCGGTGTTGAACTGGACGAGGAATTGCAGAATGCCTGAACCGGCGACGTTGGGTGCGATTGTCTGCGACACAGGGCCCCTGGTTGCGCTGCTCAGTATCGATCACCTTCATCTCCTGCGAAAAGGGTTCTTGGCACAGGTGGCCTGCTGCTCCGCGCCAAACAAAGCGGCCTTGTGGCTGTCGTTCGACCGCTCATCGATCAAATGAGGCAAAAGGGCTATTTCCTTTCCGATCGCCTAGTTCATGAGATCTGCGTCAGAAGCGGTGAGTAGGGCAGTGAATCTATCCCGAGCACTTCGTCCCACACTTTGTCCAGCACTTTGTCGAACCAGGCTTTCAGAATCTGAAATTTCAAATCTGCAATCTGAAATCCCCCGGCAGCTGCCCACGAAACACACGAATCACACGAACGGGATGGGTGTCGCCATACAAAGTCAGTCATGAACTCTGACGCAGCTATCCAGGCCCTGCGCGAGCGCATCCCGTCCCTGATCGCAGTCTATCTTTATGGTTCCTCCGCCCGCGACCAAATCCGGCCCGACAGCGACGTTGACATTGCCTTGCTCGCCGATGCCCCTCTTGCTTCCGAAACTCTTTTCGATCTCAGCGCCGAGTTGGCGGAGATCCTGGGACGCGATGTCGATCTCGTTGATCTCGCGCGCGCTACTCCCGTCCTTTGCATGCAGGTGCTGGAGGGCAAGGTCCTGTTTTGTGCCGACCCCCAGAAGCTGGCCTGGTTCGAAAATCTCGCGATGTCCCGTTACTGCCAGCTCAATGCCGACCGCCGTGAGATCCTGAACGATATCCTGTCCCGCAGCACCGTTTATGCCCGATGACGTCACCCTCGCGAAGGTCGAGATCATCGAGCGCTGCCTCCGGCGCATCAGTGACGTTTATGCCAGGGACACCGCCAACCTGTTCAACGATTTCACAAAGCAGGATTCCATAATTCTGAACCTCGAACGCGCCTGCCAGGCGGCCATTGACTTGGCCCTGCACCTGGTCCGAGTTCGGACGCTCGGGCTACCCAAAGAAACCCGTGACGCTTTCGCCCTGCTCGAACAGAGCGGTTTGATTCCGCAAGACCTTGGCAAATCGCTCCGTGCCATGGCCGGCTTCCGCAATATCGCGGTCCACAATTACCGCGAGTTGGACATGCAGATCGTTGAGCGGATTATCAAAGACCGCCTGCCCGAGTTGCGCCAATTCGCATCCAAAGCCCTCGAACTTTCCAGTGAAGGCTAAACGCCACGCGCAGTGGACCACGAAACACGCGAATCACACGAATGGGACCGATCCCACTGACTTCTGACATCTGACCTCTGATTTCCGACCTCCGACCTCTGCCCTTGAAATCTGACCGGCAACTCGCGGATACCCAGTTCCCGTGGACCGTTTACATCCCGGTCCTGCTGATCGTCGGCTGGTGGATTTACGATCTTCATTTCCAATGGCAGAGCCTGCCCGAGTACAACTTCGGCTGGATGATGGTCATGCTCTTCGCCTACCTCATCTGGGACCGCTGGCATGCCCGGCCGCGCGTCGATTCCCACGTGCCCTTCTGGAAGGCGGGGTTGCTGGCTTTGATCGCTCTCCCGCTGGTCCTGGTGGCGGAGCTTTACAAAAACGCTATCGGGTTAACGCCCTCTTCCAGCATGGCCTTGAGCCTCGGAAGCGCCCTGTTTATCAGCGCCATTTTGCTCCATGGAGTAGGGCCAGCCACCTGGCGGCATCACCTTTTCCCGCTGCTGTTCTTCTTCGTGGCCGTGCCGATCCCCAAGATCATCTGGAACCCCGTCGTGCTCGGGCTGCAAGGATTCATTACGGCGCTGAATGTCGAAGCGCTTAACGGCATTGGGATCCCGGCTGTGCAGCAGGCCAATGTCATCAAGCTGCCGAACTGCATGGTGGGCGTGGATGAAGCCTGCAGCGGCGTGCGCAGCCTGCAATCCAGTGTCATGGCGGGATTGTTTATTGGCGCGATCGTGCTTAAGCGGCCTTCGTTGCGCACGGGCCTGGTGCTGGCTGCGATCGCCTCGGCCATTGTTGGGAATTTCGTCCGCTCCTTTTACCTATCGCTTACCGCCCACCGGCACGGATTGGATGCCCTGGGCGCCACGCACGACACCGCCGGCTGGAGCGTGCTCCTGTTCACCGCCATGGCAGTGGCGTTTTTCGCCTGGCTCGCCGCCCGCATCGAACAACGCGTCCAACCTGTAAGTGCCGACGCAAAGCCAGCCGGGATCACATCCGTGGTGGGCGAGTTGTGAATTCAAAGCATGCTTGTGGTCGAATGATGTGTCGCGTGCTCCCGGCTAGTCTGGATCGTCGCGAGGGAGGCCAAAAACACCTATCCTTAAACATGGTTGAACATTCGACTGCGGAGAAATATCGGTACATCACACGGACGCCGGGCGTTCGGTCGGGCCGTGCCCTTGTTGAAGGAACCCGGATCGGTGTCCACGATGTCGCTGCCTATCACCTGTTGGGCGCCACCGTTGAAGAGATTGCGAAATGCTTTCCTGATTTATCCCGCGCCCAAATCTACGAGTGCCTGGCCTATTTCGAGGATCACAAAGACGAGATCAGTCCCCTGGCCCTGGAACAAATTGAACGGTAGAGTTGCGTCATGAGCGAAATCGTGTTTGAGGTGCGGGAGGACGAACAAGACGGAGGATTCGTTGCCACGGCCCGCGGACACGCCATCGCGACCCAAGGCGATACGCTCGAGGAACTCCGCACGATGGTGCGCGATGCTGTCCGCTGCCACTTTGGCGACGGTGCGGCCGGTGAACCACCATCCAGTATTCATCTCCTGTTTATTCGGGATGAGGTTCTTGTGATGTGAGACTTCCGCGAGATCTCGATGGCGCGGCTTTGGTCAAAGCTCTCAGAATCCTCGGATACGACCGTGTTCGGGAGCAGGGTTCCCACATGAGGTTGACGACGCAGGTTCATGGGCGAACACCATGTGACCGTCCCGGCGCACAAGCCGCTCAAGACTGGCACACTTCTCAATGGAGTGCTGAAACCCGTAGCTGCCCACCATGGCCTGACAGTGGAAGAACTGCTCCGAAGGCTCCGGCAATGAACGTGGCGATTGGCAGTGAGGAAGCTGTCGCGGCTGGCGTTTGGTACGACTCCCAGACGGGTTTGCTCTCGGTCGATCTCAGCGGGGTCCTTTGCTCTATCGAGTTCGCCCGCTTGCCCGACGACGACTTCGAATCTCGTTCACCCGTCGTGGGCTTCACTATCGGGTGTGATGGCGCCGTAGTCGTGTGTCGGCACCAGGATGGCGCCGAGACCTGGCTGCCTGTTGACATGTGGCGGCCCGGCGGTTTCAATCCCGTGCCCACGAAACACACGAATCACACGAATGTCAGGGGTCCCGCTGACCTCCGACCTCTGATCCCTGACCTTTGACGGCCGACCTCCGATTCTCCCGAGACGAATTGGAAGACCAAGTGTGCGACAAAGGAGATCGGCAATGGGCACCCTCGAATGGCCCGCCTGATCTCCGACCTCGAAGCCTGCGAGTCCTGACAGTCCTTGCCTTCGGCACTGAAATGCGTACGCTGACGATGCGATGAACCTGACGCCTCGGACTTTGGAACAAATCAAGGAAGAGCTGGCATTGCTGCCTGACGAACAGCAGGACGAGTTGGCGGCGTATCTCTCGTATCTGCGTCAGAAACGCGAACCCGGTCGAGGCGCGGATCTCGCACGCAGAATCGCTGACCACGATCCCACTCACTGGGTCTCGGTTGACCAACTGCGCGAGCACTGGAAGGAGTAGCTCGGGTGTCGCCGTACAAAGTCCTCGTCACCTACGAAGCGCTTTTGTTCTCCGCACCCTCTGCTCGGTATCGCCAGAGGATTCTCTCGTTTCTGGAAGGCCTCTCCCACGATCCGTTCCAGAAAGGCGATTACTAAGAGGACACCGAGGATGCTGGTCCAGTCCAGACCAAGATCATCGGTCCGTTTGCGTTGACTTTCAGGGCCGACCATGCCGTGCGTGAAGTGAAAGTGATCCGATTCGATAAAGCCGACCGCGCGCACCGGTGATTTGCCCACGAATCTAAAAGACACCAGAACCACCGTTCAGAGCACTTTTTCCAACCGGGTTTTGCAGAATCTGAAATCTCAAATCTGCAATCTGAAATCCCCAAGCAGTCGCCCACGAAACACACGAATCACACGGTCCCACTGACCGCCGACCTCTGTTCTCTGACTTCTGATTTCTGACTCCCGACTCCAGCCCGTTGCCACTCGGGCAAAGCGCTGGCACATTCCTCCATGAGCATCGCAACAACAGCCGAACCTGTCGATAACCGGATCGCAGCCCGTCTGGCCGGGAGGCTCGCGGGCAAGGTCCAATCCTCGAACCAGCTTTGGGTTGCCCAAGTCGTTTCGTGGATGGACCTCATCGATCTCTGTCGTGAACTCGATGATAGCCTGGTCTGGACCGAAACAGTGTCCGCGGAAGACGTGGCACTGCACGCCGCCGTTCTCGCGCTCGCCCTTGGATGTGGACAATGGTTGATCCATCAGATTCAGACTGAAAATGTTGACATCGCGGCTTCGGGCCAGTCTCTGGAAACCTTGAAAGCGTCTCTGGAACTGCTCCGTATCTTTCAGCGCAGTCGGCATTCAGATTGCCCGCCCGCCGACATCGAATCCGCCCGGCACCGGATATTTCATGCCGCGGCCTGAGTACATCGCCCGGCTGCACGAGGCCCTCTACGATTTGCGCACTTGCGATGTCGCTCAACGCCCTGAAATGCTCAGCCGTTACCAAGACGCATTAGCCAACGCCGCCTCGGCGGCAGCATGTTCGGAAGCGTTACTCCAAGCCGCCGTCGCAAGCGATTACCCGGTCTGGGTGAAACAGGAGCGACTCCCACGAATCGACCGCTAGGTATCGCAGCACTCTGTTCCGAGCACTTCGTCCCACACTTTGTCCAGCACTTTGTCGAACCCGGTTTTCAGAATCTGAAATTTCAAATCTGAAATCTGAAATCCCCCGAGCAGTCGCCCACGAAACACGCGAATCACACAAACGGGACCGGTCCCACTGACCCCTGACCGCTGACATCTGATCTCCGACCTCTGACCTCCGATCCCTGATTCTCCCGAGACAAAGTGGAAGACAAAGTGCGCGACGAAGGGAATTCGGTGATCTTCTACCACAGAGCTGACTCACCCCTCAGCTCAGGATGAACGACTCAGCCGATTATGATGGCGCCTGGAAAGAGGCTCTCGAACGTTACCTGCGCCCTTTCCTCGAGTTCTGCTTTCCAGCGGCTGCGAAGGGAATTGATTGGGCAGTCCCCCTGGAATTCCTCGACCAGGAATTGCAGGAGATCGTCCGGGACGCCGACTTGGGCAAACAGCGGGTCGATAAACTGGTCAAGGTGCGCCGGCTTGGCGGTGCCGAAGAATGGGTGCTGGTGCATGTGGAAGCACAGCGAAAGACATCCTGGAGCTGTTCCGGTTGATCGATTGGTTCCTGACCCTGCCGAAGGGTCTGGAGATTGCCTTTCGGCAGGAGTTGCTTAACTTTGAAACGGAGAAAGCTATGTCCTACGTGACGAGTATCGAACGGCTGGGTCGGCAGGAAGGTCGGCAGGAAGGCCGGCAGGAAGGTCGACAAGAGGGTGGCGTCGCCGTGGTCTTGCGGTTGGCGCGGAAGCGCTTCCCGGATCTGACGCCCACGACAGAGCAGCAAATCCGGCGTTTGCCGGTTGATCTGGTTGAGTCCCTCGGGGAAGCCCTCCTGGATTTTCGAACACTCTCCGACCTCGAGCACTGGCTGTCAGTGCATTCCTCCGAAGGATCTCAAATCTGACATCCGGCAGCTGCCCACGAACCACACGAATGTTACCTGTGGACGGAGCTCCGGCTTGCAGCCGGCTTGGCGGCGAAGCGGTAAGGGGTAAGTCAGTTCCGAGCACTTCGTCCCACACTTTGTCCGGCACTTTGTCGAACCAGGCTTTCAGAATCTGAAATCTCAAATCTGCAATCTGAAATCCCCCGGCAGTCGCCCACGAAACACGCGAATCACACGAATGGGACGGGTCCCACTGACCCCTGACCGCTGGCCGCCGACATCTGATCTCCGACCTCTGACCTCCGATCCCTGATTCTCCCGAGACAAAGTGGAAGACAAAGTGCGCGACTAAGGAAGTCAGCAATGGCATGATATCTGATCGCCGACCGCTGACATCTGACATCCGACATCCGACCTCTGCCCTTGAAACCCGACCGGCAACTCGCGAATTCCCAGTTCCCATGGGCCCGTACGTCCCGGTCCTCCTGACCACCGGCTGGTCGATCTTCGACCTCCATTCTCAATCGCCGAGCGTTCCTGAGTACAATCTCCTGTGAAGCAAGAGCAATCAGTTCCCGAAATCACGATACTGGTCACAGGCGGAGCTGGGTTCATCGGGTGTAACGTCATTAGATATTTACTTCAGAATACTCCCCACAGAGTAGTAAACGTCGACAAACTCAGCTATGCAGGGAACTTGGAGTCGTTGGCAGACGTGGCAGACGATCCGCGCTACAGCTTTCTGAAATTGGACATCGGCAACGCGGCAGCAATGGAGAGAGTCTTGGCCGAGCTCACCCCGACTTGGGTAATGCACCTCGCCGCTGAATCGCACGTGGATCGTTCGATCGACAGTCCGGGGAGCTTTGTCCAAACAAACGTGGTTGGAACTTGTACACTGCTCCAGGCGGCGCACCGACACTGGTATCAGCGCTCCCCTTCCGAGAGGTCCGCATTTCGTTTTCTGCACGTTTCCACTGATGAAGTCTTTGGTTCCCTGAGTTCCGCATCGGCCGCATTTACTGAGGCGACGGCGTACGATCCGCGGTCTCCCTACAGTGCGAGCAAGGCCGCTTCCGACCACTTTGCCCGTGCTTGGTTCCACACGTACGGGCTCCCGGTTCTGGTTACCAACTGCTCGAACAATTACGGCCCATATCAATTCCCCGAAAAGCTGGTTCCAACCGTAATTCTGAAAGCGCTGCGGGGCGACCCCATCCCCGTGTACGGGACGGGGGAGAACGTGCGAGATTGGCTCTACGTGGAGGATCACGCCCGCGCGCTAGTCACGGTGTTGGAGAGCGGAGTAGTCGGCCAGACTTACAACATCGGCGGAGCCAACGAGCGGAAGAACTTGGATCTGGTGCATCTCATCTGCTCCATCCTGGATGAACTTTGTCCGCGGAAAGACAGCAGAAGCTATGCAGAACAAATTTCTTTCGTAACCGATCGTCCAGGGCATGACTTGCGTTATGCTATCAATGCCCAGAAGATCCGCTCCAGTCTGGGTTGGACACCTCATGAGGATCCGGAGAGCGGCTTCCGGAGAACGGTTCAGTGGTATGTCGATCATCAAGGATGGTGCTCCCGAGTCCTCATGGGCGACTATCGCTTGGAGAGGCAGGGCCTTAACCCTAAAAGGCCTTGAGTTCGGTGAGGCACTAATTTACCGTGGAATTAGCGAGGTCGCGGAAGCGGCGAGCACGCAGAAAAACGTTTTCATGAAAGGCATTATCTTGGCCGGCGGCTCTGGCACCCGTTTGTATCCGGTGACCAAGGTGGTCAGCAAGCAATTGCTGCCTATTTACAACAAGCCGATGATCTACTATCCCTTGAGCGTGCTCATGCTTGCCGGAATCCAGGAGATTCTTGTCATCAGCACGCCCACTGATTTGCCGAGGTTCAAGGAACTGCTGGGAGATGGGGTGCGCTGGGGACTTAAATTAAGCTATGCCGAGCAAGCTAATCCCGGCGGCCTTGCTCAGGCCTTCATAATAGGGCACCACTTTGTGGGCAGCGACCGCTGTTGCCTCATACTGGGGGACAACATCTTTTATGGCCACAACCTGCAAAACTATCTACGTTCCGCTTCAGAATCTAGAGGTGGAGCGACCGTATTCGCGTACCCTGTGAGTGATCCGGAGCGTTACGGCGTCGTCGAGTTCGACGACGCGGGGAAAGCAATCTCGATTGAGGAAAAGCCGCTAAAGCCACGATCGAAGTACGCAGTCACTGGTCTCTATTTTTACGATAATCAAGTTCTGGATATCGCGGCGAGACTGAAGCCTTCCGTCAGAGGTGAGCTGGAGATTACTGATGTGAATCGGGAGTACCTGCATCGAGGTGCTTTGCGCGTTGAGATACTAGGACGGGGCACTGCCTGGTTGGACACCGGGACCCCAGAGGCAATGCTGGAGGCGTCAGCTTTTGTTGGTTCTTTGGAGCGGCGACAGGGCCTGATGGTGTGTTGCCCGGAGGAGATCGCCTTCCGCATGGGTTGGATTTCCCGCCACGATCTTCTCGCCCTGGCGGAGCCCTTGCGCAAGAGCCAGTATGGGGGCTACTTGGACGCAGTGGCGGGTTGGATCGCCTGCAAGTCTTAACATTTAGACCGTGAAGCTACTATGGTGGTGAATCGTGGTGAACTCTCAGGCGTTCTGATTATCGAACCGACGGTGTTCGGGGATGCGAGGGGATTTTTTATGGAGACTTGGCAGGGGCCGCGATATCGCGAGGCAGGGATTGCTGCAGAGTTCGTGCAGGACAATCTATCTTTCTCCCGGCGGAACACGATCCGTGGCCTGCACTACCAGAATCCTCGACCACAGGGCAAGCTTGTATCGGTCCTGATTGGCGAGATCCTTGACGTGGTGGTCGACCTGCGTCGTAGCTCCCCGACATTCGGGAAATGGCAAGGGATAGCTCTTTCCGACTCGAACAGAAGGCAACTGTATGTCCCACCTGGTTTCGCGCATGGATTTGCCGTGCTAAGCGAGAGCGCCCTGTTTCATTATAAATGCACCGAGCTGTACTCCGCAGGAGACGAGCGGACCATTGCATGGAACGATCCGGATCTGGCGATCACGTGGCCAGTAACCGACCCGACCATTTCTCGGAAAGATGCCCAAGGAACTCACCTACGGGATCTACCAAAGGATTCGCTCTTCCTCTGAATCAATCTGTGCATCTCCCGCACATTCTGTTGATTGGCAACAACGGCCAGGTCGGCTGGGAACTCCAGCGCACGCTCGCTCCGTTGGGGTATGTCGAAGCCATCGATTTTCCTGAGATTGACCTAGCCAATCCCGACCTGATTCGCAATCGTGTACAGGATTCGCGGCCGGATATTATCGTGAACGCTGCCGCTTACACAGCTGTAGACAAGGCTGAGGCGGATTCGGATCTGGCGTTGAAAATCAATGGGATCGCTCCTGGAGTTCTGGCCGAAGAGGCAAAAAAGACGGGGGCGCTGCTGGTCCACTATTCCACAGACTATGTGTTCGACGGCAAGGAGCGCCTGCCGTACGTCGAAGAGTGCACTGCCAATCCTCTGAACGCTTACGGGCGCTCCAAACTCGTCGGGGACAATGCGATCAGCCAAGTCGACTGTAAGCACCTCATTTTTCGTCTTTCCTGGGTGTACAGCCGTCGGGGACATAATTTTTTGCGAACGCTCATGCGCCTAGCTCGGGAACGCGAAGAACTCCGCGTGGTCAACGATCAGTTTGGCTCTCCAACCTGGGCGCGGACGATAGCGGAGGCAACAGCCTTGGCCGTTGCCAGAACTCTCTCGGCCGTGTCGCCAGAGTCGTTATGGGGCACCTACCACATGAGTCCTCGCGGAGTCACAAGCTGGCACGGCTTTGCGGATGCCATTGTCGCCTCGATCCCCGAGCCTGAGCGCCGCTGCCGCAGGGTTGTCCCAATCTCGACACCGGAATATCCCCTGCCAGCAAGACGGCCCGAGTACTCGGTGCTGAATTGTGAAAAGCTCAGGAAAGTGTTTCGGCTTGCGTTACCTAATTGGGATTCGAGTTTCAAAGATGTCTTAGACAGCTAATTGATTAGACGTAGTTTCTCTGAAAATTTAGCATCATTCATCAACGATTGAGAATAGCCACAATGCCTTGGCATCGTTCCGTGAACCTACAGTCGCATCCTTAACCACAAGAACTTTACCAAAATGCTGTAAAGATGCCTAAACGCATCAAGCTCACCGAGCGGTCCAAAGACTCTCTACATGGCCCTCGCCCCACATGTTGTCAGCTGCTGCGCGAAGCGCCCGTAATTTGTGTGCATGGCCAACTAAACTCGTGGGCTATGACGGACTTTTTTGGAACCGCTAACGCAACTCCGGAGACCGACGCCTTAAGCTTGTCTGCCTGTGCGATTTTGGGCGCAGATCTTCGTCGGAGTATCACGCTACTCGGTTTTATTCGGGTTTGGAATCCAGACTTTGTGCTTTCCTTCAACGACCAATGAAGCAATGAAGCCAAAACGCCAGCGATTTCTCACCTTCGGGGCTCCTGCTATTGGGGAAGCAGAAATTCAAGAAGTAATCGCCAGCTTGCGATCCGGATGGCTCGGAACTGGCCCGAAAGTTGCGCAGTTCGAGCGTGACTTCGCCGCGTATAAGGGAGTGTCTCACGCTGTCGCACTTAATTCCTGCACCGCAGCGTTGCACCTCAGCATCTTGGCCGCCGGAATAAGGCCTCGCGACGAGGTTATCACCACAGCACTAACCTTCTGTGCGACCGTGAACGCAATCATCCATGCCGGTGCGACGCCGATCTTAGCGGATGTTGAGCCGGACACAATGAACATCGATCCGAAGGAGGTCGCCGCAAAGATTACACCCAGGACTAAAGCGATCCTGCCGGTGCACTTCGCCGGGCGGCCATGTAACATGGACGCGTTGTGCGAAATCGCCGAGCGTCACAAACTTACAATTATCGAGGACTGTGCCCACGCGATCGAAACAGAGTACAAGGGGCGCAAAACTGGGACTTTCGGCGATTTCGGGTGTTTTAGCTTTTACGTTACCAAAAATGTCGTCACGGGCGAAGGGGGAATGGTGTTAACTAAGCGGGAAGAAGACGCGGCCCGGATTAAGGTCCTCGGGTTGCATGGCATGACAAGGGATGCCTGGAAGCGTTTTAGCGACGAAGGATACAGGCACTACCAAGTCGTTGAGTGCGGATTTAAGTACAACATGATGGATCTGCAGGCGGCAATCGGACTACACCAGCTGAAGCGGATTGATTCCTACTGGGAACGTCGCCAGGAGATCTGGCGCCAGTACAATGAGGCATTCAAATCGCTTCCGCTTCGATTGCCAACGGAACCTACGCCAGACATGCGCCATGCATTTCATCTTTACACAATCCTGGTTGCCAGTAATGCGGCCCGAATGTCACGGGATGCGTTTCTCGCAGCGATGACAGCGCAGAACATTGGTGTGGGTGTCCACTACCTAAGCATCGCGACACATCCTTACTATCAAATGGCCTTCGGTTGGAGACCGTCGGATTATCCGAATGCGAACTGCATTGGGCAGCAAACCGTTTCACTTCCTCTCAGTCCTGGGCTTGGTCCCAAGGATGTAAACGACGTAATTGACGCTGTTTACAGGATTCTGGAGCACGCGTGAGGATTCCGGGCCACAGGTTATCCAGGTGGCTAGATCATCTCTTTCGAGGTAAGGTGGCTCCGATCGAGTACTGGCAGCGCCGAGCGGCGCAGCTTGGCCGCCGGTCAGTGCTGAATATTGGCCATACTGACGCCGAGTTTGAAGCCGTAACCGAATTGCAGAAGCAGATCCTTTTTCCCCTGCTCAAAACGCAGTTGAACGGCGCAGAGGAGCTAGCATTAGATTTCGGCTGCGGTCCAGGGCGGTTTACCACCCAACTTGCCGAACTGATTCGGGGTAAGGCCATTGGAGTTGATCCAATTCAGGATCTCTTAGACCTAGCTCCTTTGGCTGGGTGCGTTGAGTATCGGCGTCTGAGGGACGCTCGTATTCCCTGCCAGGATGAGACGGTCGACCTAGCCTGGATTTGCCTAGTTCTTGGCGGCTTGACCGATTCTCAAGCACTCGGCACAGCCGCTGCTGAGATTTGCCGTGTCCTTAGGCCGCGAGGTCTTTTGTTCCTGGTGGAGAACACTTCCACGAGGAAGAACGGAGATCATTGGCACTTTCGCTCCGTCTCAGAATACCTTCGGCTCTTCCCTTGCGTTAAGTTGGCCGTGCTCTCGGATTACTCTGACTTGGGAGAGACGATTACGGTTATGGCCGGCCGAAGAGATGTTTAGCCTGACGCGCTATCACAATTGGCTCATCTTCCGGCTCATCAACCCGGCGTTACAGGCGAGCCTGGAAAGATACGCACGGGGAAGGCTGTTGGATATAGGCTGCGGATCGAAGCCATACAAGTCGATGGTGGCCCCCCACGTCACCGAACACGTTGGGCTCGATCACCGCGAGACGCAACACGACACGCGACAGGTTGACGTGTTTGGAACGGCTTATTCAATGCCTCTGGAAGCCTGTTCGTTCGATACTATTCTATGCACTGATGTACTAGAGCACTTGGAGGAGCCCCGATTGGCTCTCGCGGAAGCCTACCGAGTGCTGAAGTTCGGCGGCCACGCCATTTATACCGTTCCTTTCTTTTGGCATCTCCATGAAGAGCCGCGGGACTTTTTTCGTTACACTAAGCACGGGTTAAGGTATTTATTTGAGTCCAACGGATTTCGCGTGCTGGAGTGTAAAGCGCTTTCTGGCTATTGGGTTACAGTCGCACAGGAAACGTGTTATTATCTTACACGCTTCCGACGGTGGGGAGCTGTAAACCCGCTATGGTGGATTGTCCCTATCATAGCGACTCTGATTCAGACGGTCGCGTACATCATAAACTCTGTAGATAGGAGCGAGCAGTTCACGATTGAATACATTCTGGTGGCGGAGAAGCCGTCCGATGCGCAACCGTATGCGTTATCCAAAGTCCAGGAGGCGCTTGCATGTCGTTGAAAGCGCTTGCTTTGTCGGGTGCCAAATGGGGCGCAGCGGCGAGCATTGCCAATTCAGGTCTGCAGCTAGTCCAATTGACAATTCTCGCTCGGTTCCTTTCCCCGGATGATTTCGGACTGATGGGAATGCTGACGGTGGTGATTGGGCTTGCACAGGCCTACGGAGACATGGGTGTCAGCAACGCGATCATCTGCAAACCGAATGTTACTGGTGATCAGTTGTCATCGCTGTATTGGCTAAATATCCTGGCGGGGTTTCTCGTTTTTGTAGGCTTGTATTTCGCCACGCCGTGGATTGCGGAGTTTTATCGGGAACCCCGCCTTAACGTCTTATTGCGCTGGTCCATTTGCTCGTTTCTGATTATGCCCCTTGGGCAGCAATTTCAGGCTCTTTTGCAGCGTGAGATGCGTTTCCGCGAGCTGGCCCTGTGTGAGGTTGTTGCGAGAGTCGCCGGTTGTTTTGTAGCCATCGCTTCTGCTTGGAGAGGGGCAGGTGTTTACTCATTAATCTGGGGTACCTTAACCAATGCGGCTGTTCTTTCCTGTCTGCTTCTTGCCACCGGTGCTTCAGTGCATCTGCCGAGCTTTCATTTTAGCCCGGGAGAGATCCGAAGCTTTGTTAAGTTCGGAGCCTTCCAAATGGGAGAGCGAAGTTTGAATTACTTTAACAGCAACATTGACAAGTTGTTGATCGGGAGGCTGCTTGGGTCCGAGGCCCTCGGATACTACAGTTTGGCGTGGAATCTAGTGGTCCAGCCGGTCGCCCGCGTTAACCCAATTCTAACGCGCGTTGCGTTTCCCGTTTTCTCGAGGTTGCAGGATCAGCCTGAGGCGCTTAGGAAGTGTTTTCTGAAGATGCTTCGCGTGATTGCCACGACGAACTCCGTAGCCCTTTTCGGGATCGCGGCAGTAGCGCCAGTGCTGGTGCCGGTTGTCTTCGGACTGGACTGGCAGCCTGCCGCCGTCCCTGTGCAGATCCTGGCCCTCGTTTCTCTTCTGCGGGCGGTAATTAGTCCCATTGGCTCGCTTCTTCTCGCTAAGGGTCGGGCAGACCTCGGCTTCACCTGGAATTTGGCTTTGGTATCCTCACAAGCGATAGGAATTGCATTTGGTGCCTACTGGGGTGAGGTCAACGGAGTTGCGGCCGCTCTCTTTGTGTTACACGCCGGGTATGTTCTGTTGGCCTATCGCTATCTTGTTCTGCCGTTGATTGGACCTTGCGCAAGGGAGTATGCCAGCTCCGCGCTTAGCGCATTTTGGATATCCTCAAGCATGGCGCTTGGCGTCGGATTTCTATTGGTGGTTTTGAGGCCGTTCGCGATCGATCAACGCGTTCTCCTTGCTGTAGCCATCTCCGTTGGAGCGATTTACTGCGGCGTATTGGTTTTGCTGACCCAGCGTAAGCTCGTGCGTGAGTTAATCCACTGGTCCGGCTTCGCAGATTGAACTCGCTCATTCCAATGCATCCGCTGGTTGTCCTTCACAGTCACCCCACATGGCTTCCTCAGACCCAAACATGGATGTATCACCAGGTGCACAATCTCCCAGCCGACATCGAGAGCCATGTCGTTTGTGATGACACGCAGAATCTGGAGCAGTTTGCCTTGGCGAACATTCATTCTCTCGAGAGTTGGAGTGTCTTGAGCAATTTCCGACGACGGCGGATTAAGGGAGTCAAGCGGATGACTCAACTCTTCTGGTTGTGGCAAACGTGCAGCCGCATTCGCCCGACAATAGTTCACTCACATTTCGGAAACACGGGCTACTACAACTCCTGGATTATTCGAAGGACGGGTATCAAGCACGTTGTCACCTTCTATGGGTTGGATGTGAACATGTTGCCAACGCGGTATCCTTGCTGGAGGGCGCGGTATCGAGCATTGTTCCGCTCCGCCCATCTAATTCTCTGCGAAGGACCGCACATGGCACGCTGCATAGTCAGATTGGGCTGTCCGACTGCGAAAGTACGTGTCCAACATCTTGGAGTCGAAGTGGACAAGATCATTTTCCGCCCGCGCAAGTGGAATTCCGGAACCAGACTACGGGTACTAATCGCTGCGACTTTTCGCCCCAAAAAGGGAATCCCAGATGCTCTTGAGGCTCTCGGTAGATTTCGGCAAGTGATGCCGTTGGAGGTCACCATCGTCGGGGCTGCCACTCAGGACCCCGCGAGTCTTGATGAGAAGCAGCGAATCTTGGATGTGATTCACCGCCACCGGCTAGAGGAAGTCGTGAAGATGCTGGGCTTTCAACGTCCGGAGAAGTTGATGGCCGAGGCGTACCAGCATCATGTTTTCCTGTCTCCCAGCTTAACTGCCCCAGATGGTGATACTGAGGGCGGAGCGCCTGTTTCCCTGATCGAGATGGCTGCCAGTGGAATGCCGATTATCTCTACGAATCACTGCGATATACCAAACGTTGTCAAGCACCTGGAGACCGGCTGGCTTGCAGATGAGCGCGATGTCGATGGCCTCGTAGGGGGACTACACTGGTGGATCGGACGCTCAACCGAATGGCAGAAATTCCTTAAGCTGGGACGAGAGAGGATGGAGCAGCTTTTTGATGTTCGAACGCAAGCCCGCAGGTTAGCGGAACTCTACCGGGAACTCGTAGCATGAAAGTCGTGATTTTCGCTCCGTTTTGGGCGCGCGAGAATCACCCGGGAACGACCCGGGTCGATAGATTTGTGCGCTGGCTCGTTGGAGCCGGGAGCGAGGTTTCGCTTGTGCGCGCGGGAAGCACGGATTCGGCCGCAAATTCCGACTGGGGATCGGAAATTACGATTCGGGATCCCCTTAACGTCAACGGTAGACCGCGAGGCACACTCAATGCCGCAGCTAAGGCCAGAAAACCGAATCGACTAAGAAGGTTTGCATCCTACCTTCTCTTTACCCCCGATCCGATGATCGTCTGGGCACGGCGAGCTTCGAGGCATCCTCGTGTTCTGCAGGAGGCTGCGGATGCTGACTATATTTTGTCGTCAAGTCCTCCAGAGTCTTCTCATCTTGGAGCAGCAGAACTGGCTAAGCGCTCAAACGCAGGTCTTATCGTCGACATGAGGGATGGATGGCTTGATGAACCTCTTAAGCCCCTGTTGCGCATGTCACGCCTGCAACGTTGGCGAGAGGCGCGGCTCGAGTTTTCTGTTCTGGACAATGCCACTCATGTCTTCGTGACCTCGAACATCTGGAAAGACATGTTGAGCCATCGCCTTCCGTTCACTCGATCCAAGACGACCGTGTTGACGAACGCCTACCCTCGGAATGAACAATTTGGCCAAAGCCACCGAGATTTGGTGAGCAACTGTCGGAGCTCCTTGGTTCACGCTGGGAGGTTTACTGGATCCAGATTGTCTCATCGCGTTAGCTTGCTCCTGCACCCGTTGCACGCCTCTCTTAGCCCAGAGTTTCCAACAGGCGAAATCATCCTGATCGGCGACTTGAACAAGAGAGATGAGCAGGATGTTGCGGACTGGCACAGCCGGTTCTCTGAAAAGCACTGGAGCCTCCAGACGAGAGCCGCTGTCTCGCGCAGGGAACTACTAAATTGCCTGGCTCAAGCCGATGGTTTGCTTCTCCTCTCGGCCTCTCTCGCTGCAATTCCAAGCAAGCTCTTCGAATACCTTGCCGTTGGAAAGCCAATCCTGGCGGCAACACCTCGGGACAGTGCCGTTTGGACCATCGCGGAGCGACTTCCCCAGGTCTTTCCGATCGACTATTCTGACACGGACGTCTCCACCCCAACTGCGAAATATCTGCGGGCACTTCGACAGAGAATTGAGCCGAGTATTCCGAGTGAATTCTCAGAGTCGTATCTGAGTCAAATCTTTTTGTCCAGCGTGTTCCACAGTCGCACAGAGTAAAATCGACTTGGAGACGTTTATTCGCCATCATGGTGCGCCTCCCAAATTCTCTCTTCAGGGGCCTCCCGCGACCGCTTCTAATGTGCCCTGTGCTCGAAACGGAGACCTCGAAGACGCGGAAGATGGGAATAGAATGAGATGAAGTCAGCCTTTATTGCAGTTCTCCTTCTTTCGTGCGTCGGAACGCCGCTCATCGCGTTAATTCGACCACGTTGGGCATTGCCTTTATTCTGGCTCGTTCTACCCATATTGTATACTGCCGGCAACTCGTACCGCCTGTTATCTTACGAGTATCCGCTCACATATCTATCGGTCGTAACATGGGGTATTGCTCTGGCCAGGCTGGGCCATCTGACGGGTACTGGACATTGGAGTCATGCTGAGCTCCTCGGGCTGATCTGCTGGGCTGCTATGGCAGTTACCGCTCTTCCCTCATTTCTCGTCACCCCAGGTGACTCTGGGCTTCAACTTCTTTTGCTGAATGTATTGCTAACAGGGATAATTGAACCATTCGTACTCTACCTTTTCCTAAGAAGCTGGCTGTTGCGCCATCGACGACTTGACTGGTACATTGGTTCAATACTAAGTTCCTTGGTGGCAGGCGTCCTAATATCCATTGTAATGAGGAAGACACTGGGACTGGACTATAGTATTTACCGTGACAACATAGAGGATCTTCGTCAGAATGCGTTTTCGTTTGGAAACGCAAATCTCTA
Organism: uncultured Verrucomicrobiota bacterium; assembly: GCA_964578605.1. Lineage (GTDB taxonomy): Bacteria > Verrucomicrobiota > Verrucomicrobiia > Limisphaerales > SIBE01 > JAXMHN01. The sequence continues at coordinate 42,884 of CAZODO010000025.1, forward strand.
CGGGATGAACGTAGTTCTTGCATTCCCACTGGCACTTTGTCTGGCTGGCTGGAACCCTCGATTTAGAACTGCTGCAACTTGCATTTCGGTTTTGTTCTTCGGCGTCACGACTTTTTACACGTTCTCAAGGGGAACCATTCTGGTACTTGCCTTCCAGTCAGTTCTGTGGATCCTTGTATTCAGAAAACTTGAGTTAGGTATTCGGTATCTTCTCACGTTCGCTTTGCTCTTGGTGGTCCTGCTTGTCGCTCTTCCGGATGCTACTGCTTTTATGGGAAGAAGATTCGCTGAGTCGGATGTAGTCGGGTTGGTCCTCGGAGTATCAGATCTTACGGCAATTCATGAGAGCGACTGGGCTCGGAAGGATATCTGGGCCAACGCCGCTCGGTTCATATCGGTGAACCCGCTAGGCGGAGCGGGATCAATGGCGGATGCGGAGAACCTCTTCTTGACCACCATGATGAAATTTGGCTGGCTTCCTGGGCTCGCATTGTTCTTGCTCATCGCAATCCCAACCTGGAGCGCTGTCATCGTGGTGCCAAAGAACGAGAGGGAAGCACATCTGCGGTGCGCTTTGATTTGCGCGCTGGCAGGTTTTCTGCTGTACGGCGCGACCACTGGTAGCGACTTATCACACCTAACCGTTCGAGAGGATGGGATCATTCCACAGAACGCCGGCGTCTGCTTTTTAGCAGGGGTCCTTGCGCTCGGATCAATGCTTCCCGGAGGCAAGCCAAGCAGGGGAGCGCGGCCTGTTTTATACGGCGGTGGGCATTTGTGAGAAGGCGCATGTCACTGTGAAGCGCAGAAAGTTGCTGACGCTTCGGGATTGTGTGGGAGGTTGGCAAAGACCCTAAGCGTAAACCGTAGCGGATATCTAATATGGTCGATGTCATCATTGTTAACTGGAATGCAGGTTCGCTGCTGAAGGAATGCTTGCGATCACTCTCGGTCCTTGAATTGGGTGCGGTTTACGTCCGTCGAGTATTTGTGGTGGATAACGCATCAACCGACGCCTCCCTCGATGGAGTGGAGAGCCTCGGTCTGCCGCTGGAGATTATTCGCAATGCTGAGAATCGCGGCTTTGCTGCTGCGTGCAACCAGGCGGCTGCGTTGGCGAAGTCTGAGTACTTGCTCTTCCTAAACCCGGATACAGAGGTTTCCAAAGGTTCTCTCGAGGAGCCGATTGCCTTTCTCTCGAAGGAGCCTCACTTTGCGATTTGTGGCATTCAACTGTTGGACTCGAGCGGTAGGATCGCGCGCTCCTGTGCCCGCTTTCCCTCGGCGGCCTCAATGCTGTGTCATTCGGTGGGCCTCAACAAGGTTGCTCCCCAATTCTTTAGGAGCTACTTCATGGAAGACTGGGGACACGACGAGAGCAGGGCAGTGGATCATGTTATGGGCGCCTTTTTTCTGGTGCGGCGTTCGGTGTTTATGCGCCTTGGTGGGTTTGATGAGCGGTTCTTTGTCTATCTCGAGGACTTGGATTTCTCGCTGAGGGCAAAGCGTGCCGGGTATGCGACTTATTATCTTACCGAAGCGAGCGCGTATCACCGAGGGGGCGGAACATCGGAACAGGTTAGGGCAACGCGCTTGTTTTACTCTCTGCGCAGCCGGCTACTATATGCTTACAAGCATTTGAGCTTGCCTTCGGCGAGTCTAGTTCTATTCGCAAGCCTAATTTTGGAGCCGGTTCTGCGTTTGTGCCTGGCGATCCGGCGAGGTTCCACGTCGGCTATCGCAGAGACTATAGCAGGGTATTCAAGGCTCTGGTGGAGCCTACCTGAAATTTTTCAACTCGGATTCTCTCGTCACTCCGGAGCTACGCAGCGAGACGGATCGAATACTCGAGTGCGGCGTTTACAGTGAATCACAGTGAATCGTCTGAATTGTACTAGATCTGGAGTTTGTCCCATTGAAATGAAAGATTGGCGGACCGCGTCTGTGTCCCAAGACGTAACAGCGCTGACTGTTGAGCGATTAGCCAGGGCTTACCGGTGTAGTTGGTACGAATTGTGGCGGGGCGAGATGCACTAAAGCAGTGAGACCGCGCTTGCTTGTCCTAAGTCGCTACGGCCGGAAGGGTGCGAGCACGCGCCTGAGAGTGTTGCAGTATGTGCCGCACCTCGAAGCAGCCGGATGGGAGGTTTTCATAGCGCCGCTCTTCCGCGATCCGGTCGTGGAGAGCCTTTACCATGGACAGCGGACGAGCGTGGGTTTGCGGGGCCTTTCCATGATTCAAAGGTTCCTCGACTTGCGGCACTGTTGGCGCAGCGCTCTGGTCTGGATCGAAAAGGAAATGTTTCCCTACCTGCCAGCCTGGAGTGAATGGCTGCTTGCAGCCAACGGGATTCGCTACGTTGTTGATAATGACGACGCCATTTTCCACAACTACGACCGGCATTCGAATTGGTGCGTCCGAGCTTTGCTAAAAAACAAGATTGGGACGGTGATGCGCCTTGCGACAGCAGTGCTGGTGGGAAATGATTACCTTAAGGATTACGCAGTTAGAGCACGCGCCCGCCGTGTAGAACTGGTGCCGACCGTAGTTGATCTGTCTCGATACAGACCGGCGCAAGCGAGCTCCTCGCGTGCCTTCACCGTGGGCTGGATTGGCACACCCGTGACTGCGAAATACCTGACCGCCTGCAGAAACGTCTTTGTGCAGTTCTTCCGCGAAGCAGACGGAAAGCTGCTGGTCATCGGAGCTGAGAATAATGCGCTCGAAGGCTTGCCGGTGGAGTCTGTGTCCTGGAATGAGGATTCCGAGGTTGAACACCTGAGAAGGTGCGACGTGGGTATTATGCCTCTTCCGGACGAACCGTTCGAGAGAGGTAAATGCGGCTACAAACTGATTCAATACATGGCGTGCGGGTTACCAGTGGTTGCGTCGTCAGTCGGAATCAACCGGACCTTGGTCGAACCTGGCGTGAACGGGTATTTGGCCTCAAGTGAGGAAGAGTGGCTGCGGGCTCTTCGGATCCTGCGAGCCGACAGTTCCGCCAGAGAACGATTGGGCAGTGCAGGTCGCCGAAGGATCGAGGAGAACTACTGCCTTCAGGTGACTCTGCCCAAGATCCTCAAGATTCTCAGCGAGTGCCTGCGGTATTGATGGAACAGGGCTATGCACTTGATTCTGGTGGTTTTCCACCTCAGATCGCACTTCCAAGTCACGAGGATTGCTGCTCTCCCGTTTGATCAACCAGGCGATAGATCTCGGCCCGGTGCTAAATAGTGGGCTGACATACTCAGCGATAACTAGGCAAGAACCACAAGAGTCAAGTCCATAGCCCTATAATGAACTTATGTGTGGCATCTTAGGAGGGTGTGATGTTCCGGCGCTGGGGAGGGGCCAAGTCAAAGAGGCTCTCGAAAAGCTGCGCCATCGGGGGCCGGACGACTGTGGCGCTCTGTTTGCAGACTCGGCGGTTCTCGGCATGCGCCGCTTGGCTATCATCGACCTGCTTGGTGGACAGCAGCCTCTCTTTAATGAGGACCGGTCAGTCGCAGTGGTCTTTAACGGCGAAATCTACAACTTCCGGGAACTCGCTTTGACCTTACAGGCCCGCGGCCATATTTTTCGCACGAATTCAGACACCGAGGTTCTGGTTCATCTCTATGAGGAACGCGGGCCGGAAATGTGCTCTTTGCTCGGTGGTATGTTCGCCTTCGGCATTTACGACCTGCGCGAGCGACGGCTGATGCTTGGGCGCGACCGTCTGGGAAAGAAGCCCCTTTTCTATACTCGAGTCGCATCAGGAGGCATCATCTTCGCATCGGAATTGAAGGCACTGAAAGTTCTTGCAGCAGGCGCGGGAGAGAATTGGTCCATTCGCCCCGAAGGCATCTATGATTATCTCTCATTGGACTGCGTTCCGCAGCCTGAAACCATCTTCCGGGAAGTTTCGGCGGTGCCGCGCGGATCATCATTGTGCTACCAATCCGGACAGCTCACTCAGCGCCAGTATTGGAGCTTGCACGAGAGTTACTCTTTGAGGGAAGAACCGACCGAAGACGTCTTTGAGAGGACACGCGCCCTGATTGCTGGATCGGTCACGCAGCGACTTTGCACTGATGTCCCGTTGGGCGTGTTTCTTTCGGGTGGAGTCGATTCAAGCATTATAGCCTATGAAGCTGCTCGAGCAACCGGAAGCGATCTGCACACGTTCACCGTTTCGGTGAAGGACGCCGCGTATGATGAATCAAGAGTGGCCCGGGAGACAGCGCAGTTCCTTAAGGTGAAGAACACAGTCCTTCCTCTGGAACTTGAACCGGGAAGTATCGTTCCATTCTTGGCGCAGCATTACGATCAGCCATTCGCCGATTCAAGTGCAATCCCCAGTTATGCCATTTCGCGGCTGGCGGCGCAGCATGTAAAGGTCGTATTGATCGGAGATGGGGGCGATGAGCTATTCGGCGGGTATCGCCGGCACGTCGCGGCCCGTTTCATTGATCGGTTCTCATTCTTGAAAGCGTTTGCGTGCCCGCTTGGGCGGGTAGGAGAATTCGTGGCCAAGCGCTCTGACCGGCGCTCGACGCTTGGGTTTCTAGCCCGCTTTGCGCGAGGGCTGTCGATGGAGCCTCCCCGCCGCTATTTGGCATGGACGACCGACACCCTCGAGGATGGCGAGAAGCGGAAGTTCTGGCGCGGCGCGCCAACACGGTCGACGGAATCGCAGATTGGAGAGGCACTGCCAGACATGGGTTCAGAACTGCGACGCCAGATGTTTGGCGATGTTGTGCTCCTTCTTTCTGATCTCTTGCTGGTTAAAATGGATATGGCCTCCATGGCGGCATCGATTGAGGCGCGCTCGCCGTTTCTCGACGATTCCTTGATCCGCTTTTCTGCATCACTGCCAGACGATCATCTGATCGTGGGCTGCCGCACTAAGGCGCTGCTCCGGGACGCTTACCGTGGACGCCTTCCTGAAAATGTGCTGCGCGCTCCAAAGCGGGGTTTCGAGATCCCGCTGGTCTCGTGGTTGGAGAAAGAATTGAAGCCGCTGATTCTTGATTGCGTCAAAGCAAAGGACGCGAGAATTACGGCTTACTTGGACTCGAGCTTCGTCAATGGCCTCTTCGACAGGCGCGCGCTGAGCGAGAAGAACAGAGCGCGGCTCCTTTACAACCTGCTTATCCTGGAACTCTGGCTTCGGCAGCAGAGGGCACCGGAGCGAATTTAGGGTAACGAGCCAGAGAATGCCCAAGCCCGAGCTATGCTATCCGACTAGAGGCAACTCGCGATGACGCCGCTGCTCCAACCTCGAGAAGTCTCAGCTCCGGGAACGCTGGGCCGTCCCTTCCGACTAATGTTCTTCATTTCCGAAGACTTTTACTTTTTGAGCCACCGGAAGGAGCTTTTGCTCGGTCTGCAATCTCGGGGTTTTGACGTCAGCCTCGTGACGCGACTGGCTGCAGATCGTCGGGAAACCGAGGCCACTGGGCTCCGGATTCATAATGTCGATCTGGATCGAAAGAGTCTATCGGCCTTTAAACTCGCTCGACAATCCTGGCATTATGTGCGACTGATACGACAGCACAAACCTGATCTGCTTGTACCAGTTGCGTTGAAACCCATCGTTCTGGCAGCAGTCGCAGGGATGCTAACTAAAACGCCGATCTTGTGTGTTTTCGCTGGACTGGGAGTCGCCTTTGCGCGGCACACCCGGTCCCTAAAGCTGTGGGCAGCGCGCCATGCTTTGGAGACTTGCTTTCAAGGTCTATTGACGAATAGCAGGACCTACTGCTTGTTCCAGCATGAGGAGGATCGATCGCATTTTGTTTCTCGAAACTGGACCACGCGAGAACGATCCTGGGTGATCTCAGGCGCTGGCGTGAACCTAGCGCAGTTCACAACTAAGAAGTGGGAGAGCGGCAAGGTCGTTCGGTTTCTGTTTGTCGGCCGGTTGTTGTGGGACAAGGGAATTCGGTTCCTCGTTGAGGCATGTCGCGAATTGCAGGCCAGAGGTGTAAGATTCGAGTGCTGGATCGCGGGTCTTATCGATTCCGCGAATCCATCGGCCGTACCTGTTTCCTACATCGAAGAGCAACACGTAGCCGGTGTTATTCGCTGGCTCGGACCACAGAAGAACGTCCCCGGACTGCTCATACAAGCGGACTGCCTTGTCTTCCCAAGCGTGTATCGGGAGGGAGTGCCAAGAGTGCTCCTTGAGGCTTCAGCAGCCGGGATACCGATCATAACCAGCGACTCGGTGGGATGTCGCGAGGTCGTGCAAAACGAATGGAATGGACTGCTGGTTTCCCCTGGAGATCCTCGGGCACTTGCTGACGCGATGGAAAGGATCGCCGTCGGCCGTGTGGACATTCGAAAGATGGGATTGAATGCTCGCAAGCGTGCGGAGGAGCTCTACCAAACGCAGACTGTGCTAGATGAGCACATCCGGCTCCTGCTAACAATAGCCGCGGAACAGAGACTGCCCGTGGAGGGTCGGCGGTCTACACATCCAGAGCGCAGGCTCTTTGACGACCAAGATGCCACTCAAGATTGACGGCAACTGGGTGCATAGAAGTTCTATGCGCAGAAGTCATAACACCGCAGCGGACCCGGTTCTTCGACTCTCTTAGGGCGCGAATGTGGCGATCCTCGGAATTGTTGGGGGTGCGCGAGGATCAGTTGAGCCGTTGTTTCCTTCGTCCGAGATGAAGCGGCCAGAAGATGAGAATCGCTGCGTGGTGGCGGTGACGGGCAGCGAGGGCTTCATCGGCCGTTTCCTGTGCACGGGCTGCCAAGCGGAAACTTGGGACGTGCGCCGGTTCGATTGCACTGGCAGTCAGACGTGCGGCAGCGGGTTTGCCTCTTTGGATGTGGTGGGACCGATCCAACCGAGGTGGTTCGAGGGTGTCCAAATCCTTTTCCACTTGGCGGCCAAAGTCCACGCGCTCCATGAGGTCCAGCAGGACATTGAAGAGTATTTCCGTGTCAACACCCAGGGCACCCGTAACGTGTTGGACGCAGCGCGAAGAGCTGGCGTGCGCCGGTTTGTCTTCTTTAGCAGCGTCAAGGCCATGAGTAGAGAGGATGCGTGTCAGCCTGTGACGGCTGCTGGGCTTTTTCGGCCTTGGCGTGAGTCGGACGAGGTGGAACCCGACACTCCCTACGGCAAATCAAAGCTGGACGCTGAGCGGCTAGTTCTGGAGGGTGGCTTCATTCCCGAACCCGTAGTCCTCCGGCTGTGCATGGTGTACGGGCCTGGCGCTAAGGGCAATATTTCCAGCATGATTCGGGCAATTCGGCGCAGGTGTTTTCCTCCAGTTGCCGACAATCGGAACAGGCGATCCATGGTGCACGTTCGGGACGTCGTTCAGGCGGCACTCCTTGCTGCGACGAGACCTGAGGCTATCGGTCAGACGTTGATTGTGGCAGACGGGGAGGCCTATTCGACTCGGAGGATCTACGAGCTAATCTGCGCAGCGCTCGGTCGGAGGGTTCCCAGCTGGAGTGTTCCAAACTGGGTTCTCCGCGCGGCGGCCCTGGCAGGAGATGGAATCGGAGCCGTAAGAGGAAGGCGGTTCCCGTTGGATTCTGATTCGTTGAATAAGCTTTTAGAGTCTGCCTGGTTCAGTTGCGAGAAGCTCCAGAACGAGCTTGGCTTCCGGCCGCAGTGGAATCTGGAGAAGGCACTGCCCGAAATGATTCGTGCAATGACGAAGTCTGGCCTCTCTACGGAGGGTGATGGTTCACGCCAGCTGCAGTAAATGACCCCTTGGGACAAAACGGAAGCGGTCGGGATTTTTCTGGGTGCGGCTGTCATTGCCGGGTTCGCAGCAGTTCCAGCGCGGCGCATGCTGATCGGTTTCGGCGTGCTGGATCGACCTAGCGAAAGGTCGAGCCATATTCTCCCGACTGCTCGCGGTGGCGGAGTTGCGATTCTTGCGGGGCTGTACGCATTTGGCGGTTGGCAGTTGCTCACAAGTGATGATCGGCAAATCACGTTGATCTTTGGGGTGCTGGCGGTAATCGCTTTGGTCTCATTTTGGGATGATTTGAAAGCTCTTCCGGTGTCCTTTCGCTTTGTGTGCCAAGCGGCGGCTGGTTTCTGCGTTTTGGAAGTCCTTAACTGGCCTCATGCAACATACGCGGTCTCGAGCGCACCCGTCACTCTGTTGCTTGATGCGCTCTGTTGGACGCTCATGCTTCTGTGGTTGGTTGGTTATACCAACGCCTTCAATTTCATGGATGGAATCAATGGAATAGCAGGGGGACAAGCCGTGATTACCGGCATTGGCACAGGTCTTCTAACGGCAATTTCCACCGGACAATGGCAAGATCCGGCGGTCCTTGCAGCATTCGCGGTGGGCGGTGCTGCAGCCGGCTTTCTCCCGCACAACTTTCCTAATGCCCGCATGTTTATGGGCGACGTTGGGAGCGCCCCTTTGGGTTTTTTGCTGGCGGCGATTTCGTTGAAGATAGCGTCCGACCACGGATGGTTCCTCTTAATCCCTCTTCTCTTTCTTCACGCAAATTTCATTTTGGACACCGGAATCACGCTGTGTCGCCGGATCTGGCGCGGTGAAAACTGGCGTGCTCCCCATCGCGAGCACTTCTACCAGCGTCTCATCCGGGCTGGCAAGGGCCACGCCTTTGTGACGAATTTTGAGATGACACTCCAATTGTTGGTCCTTGGGTTGATTCTTTTATATATTCCGTCGGCTTGGGTATTACGAGTAATCTTGGGCACCGCCGTTCTTGTGATCTGGTGTGCATTCTTTTGGCATTGCGAACGGACTTTTCAGCGCAGCCAGCAAAGATTACTCTTTCCGCAGAATCCGCAGGTGGTCACTGAGCGGACGAAGGCTACGCTACCCAAAATGCCGCAGCATTCATGATTGCGAGTCCTTCCTCACGCATCCCGGAACGAATCCAGCTTTCGATTCCGCACCAAACTGGGCGCGAGATGGAGTTCATCGCAAAGGCGTTTAAGTCTAACTGGCTTTCGACCGTTGGCCCGAACATCACTGCTCTCGAGGAGGCATTTGAGGCCTTGCTTGGTGTTCCGTGCGTAGCCCTGGGCAGCGGAACCGCGGGAGTTCACTTGGGGATTAAACTTCTCCAAGTTAAGCCCGGTGCCGAAGTCGTCACTCCGAGCCTGACGTTTGTCGCAAGTGCAAACCCAATTTTGTACGAGCGTGCGGTTCCAGTTTTCATCGACAGCGAACGAAAGACCTGGAATGTCGACCCTGAGAGGCTCGCAGGTTTTCTGAAGGCCCGGGCGCGAGTCAACCGCCTGCCGAGCGCCGTGATCGTAGTGCATCTCTTCGGCCTGAGTGCCGATATGGGGCCCATTCTCGAGATGTGTGGTGCCTTTGGCGTTCCTGTGTTGGAAGATGCAGCGCACGCACTCGGGGCTTTGTACAACGGGCGTGCCGTGGGAACACTCGGTGATGTGGGAGCGTTTTCGATGGGCGGCAACAAAGTCGTTTCCGCAACTGCAGGGGGAATCCTCGTTTCTCGCCATCAAAATTGGGTGATGCGGGCTCGCCACTGGAGCACTCAGGCTAGAGATCCAGATCCTCTTGGCCTGAACGGTTACTACCACTCGGAGGTCGGGTACAACTACCGGCTCTCCAACGTCCTCGCCGGAATCGCGCTTGCCCAACTTGCGGAACTTGAATCCCGCGTGGCAGCACGCCGGGGTGTTTTCGAGCGGTACGAAGAGGCGTTCGTTGCCGTAAGCGGCATTGAACCACAGCCGGATCCTTGGTGCGAAGTAGGAGAACAGCCACCGCGGAGCGGGCAGAAGGATCCTAAGCAAGCCGCTGGAAGGAACCGGCATACGCGGTGGTTAAGCTGCTTCCTGATTGACGACAGGGGGTTCGGAATGACTGCCGCCGATCTCATTCGCTTCCTGGACGCGGCGAATGTTGAGTCCCGGCCGGTTTGGAGGCCGATGCACACCCAGCCGCTCTATAGGGGTTACGAATGCGTGGGCGGCGAAGTGGCCGAAGATCTGAACCGGCGCGGCATTTGCCTGCCGAGTTCCAGTTGCCTGTCTTTAGAAGATCAGCAATTTGTCATCGATCGCGTGATCGAAGCGCATGAGCAGGCTAAAGGACGAAGATCATGAGCGAAGCGCCACGGGAGCTTGGAGGCCCTGCGGCCGGGACGGACATTCCGCGCGAGATCCCGGGCTTGGTTCTTGCGGTTCATCGACGGAATGGAGGGAAGCTGGCCAGTTTGGATCTCGGTCTGAGGCTGTTGGACCCTGCTCTGGCAATTGACTCATTGGATCTGGCGGAAATCATGGTTGCGATTGAGCGTAAGTTTGGCGTTTCACCGTTCGAATCGGAAGAGCCGCCGCGGACGTGGGGTGATATCGTCGCGTTAGTGCGCAGAAACCAAGTTGGAACCGCACCCAATCTCGAGGGGTAGGCAGGTCTCAGCCGGTCTGGGACGGATGGACACGCCCAATCTGGGCGTCATTTTTTTGAGAGAGATTAGACCCAGGCAGCTTTCCGACCTTTTCGAGGTGTTCGAGATTCTCGAACGCGGCGAATCGGTCGTGCTGCGACCCGCTGCGTCAGCAGCAAGCGGTCAAGAAGACGCCACCGCGGCTTCCAGCGGCATGGTGAGTCTGGGCATGTACTCGTCTGGTTCTACCGGCAAGCCCAAGCTCGTTTGGCGGCCTTGGCCTGATCTCCTGCGGGAGGTTCGAGTAAACGATAGAACGGTCGGCTGGACGTGGGCGTGTTCGTTTGGTGCGGAGACTTTCGCGGGCATCCAGGTTGCTCTCCAGGCGTGGCGCAGTCATGGCAAAGTCCTCTCGCTGGGGACGGATTGGGTCGCCAACTGGAAGACCCTGAACGAGCTCCGCCCCGCAGCTCTGTCCTGTACGCCGACTTTCCTTGACCTGCTATTGCAGTTTGGGGAGGCATCAGAATGGTGTCCGTGCCAGATCACCCTGGGAGGCGAGGTGCTAAGAAGCAGCGCGGGCCAGCGCTTCGCGCGCAGATTTCCAGAGACGCGGTTTACTGTCATCTATGCTTCGGCAGAACACGGTTTATTGCTGAAGACACATCGACTGGACGGTTGGTATGAGACTTCTGCCCTGGCGCGGCGGGATATCAGGTGGCGTGTCGATAATGACATCCTCGAAGTTCAGCGGAGTGAGCGATGGGTTTCAACCGGGGACAGGGTCGAGGTGCAGGGGGATCTAATCAGTATCGTGGGACGCGGTGATGCCGTGGCCAACATTGGCGGATGCAAGATTAGCCTGGACGAAATCAGCCGGCTAGCGGAGCAGGTCACAGGTGTTCGCCGCGCGGTGGCATTCGTGGAGCCCAATTCGGTCGTTGGGCAGATCATCGGTCTAAAGTTTGCTATCGAGGCCGGTTCCGACCCCGCTGAGATCGAGGATCGTCTTCAGCAGTCCCTGCGTCGGGAGTTGCGAAAGGAAGCGTGGCCGCGACGGTGGGAGTTGGATCTGGTTGGGCTCGGAAACAACTCGAAACGAATCGCGTCCTGAATCGATAGCTGCGCCGCGAATAATCGCCTTCGGAATTTGCCTCAACGCGTTTCTCAAACCTTGTCGGTCGAATGGCTCCACCCGGGTTCTCCGGCTGTGGGCTGCCAGAGAATTCGTCCCGGAGCTTCATTTCCACGAAACTGAGCGAATCTGCCTGTCCCGGAGGGACGATCCGAAAATAGCCCGGCGTTTCAACGCCGGGTCTCGAACAGGCCGTCGCAGCAAGTCCCGAAGGGACCATTGAGTGCCCCTGAAATGGTCGGTGTCGAGTGCGTTGAGAAACGGCGGATACGGAACCTTAGCCGCAGTATGGTGCCCCATCCTGAACCCGAGATTCAGCCGTCCCGTCGGGACTTATCCCGCCACCTCCAAGGACCCGGCGTTGAAACGCCGGGCTAGTATCGGGCGGTCCCTCCGGGACGAACTCCCTGACAGCCAAAGCCGGAGAACCCACTCGAGCCGCTCTTTGGCGCATGTTTACGTTTGCGCCGGGGTTCATGGTAGGGACATCTGTCGCACCTCGTGTGTTTTGATTTGCATCCAGACTGCGCTCCGCTGCGCATTCCGCTTTGAGTTCATCAGAAACTGACAGTGCACGTGTGAAGCGGGTCTTGGTCACTGGGGGATCGCGTGGCCTGGGTCTTGGCATCTGCCGTCAGTTGCTCCTCGATGGTTATCACGTGGTCACGGCGTCTCGCAACAGCTCCCCAGAGCTGGAGCAGCTCATGGCCCAAACCCCTGGGAGCTTGGAACATCACAGGACCGACTTTTCGGATCCAGATGCTCCGGCCAGCTTGGCCAAAGCCGCGAGACTCCTGGACGGTCTCCATGGGTTGGTTCTGAACGCCGCTATAGGGACGGACGGATTGCTGACGCTTACCTCGGAGTCAGAATTGCGGGAGTGTGTCCAAGTGAATCTCATCGCGCCGATGCTTCTGGCCCGGCAGGCCATTAAAGGCATGCTGGCAAACGGCGGTGGCACCCTCGTTTTCATCTCCTCCGTTGCCGCACGCGTCGGATTCTCCGGGCTCTCCGTTTACGGCGCGACCAAAGGCGGGCTGGTCTCGTTTTCCCGCGCTATTGCCCGAGAATATGGCGAAAGGGGAATTCGTTCGATTGCAGTGCTTCCCGGATATCTGGAAACGGAGATGAGTTCTAAGTTGGAACCGGGTGACCGGCAGCGGATTGAGCGGCGCACCGCGCTCAAGCGCCTGGGGACCGTGGAGGATGTCGCCGGGGTAGTCAGGTTTCTCCTCTCGGACGACGCGCGATACATCACCGGGACGGAGATCGTCGCTGACGGTGGCCTTACCGCATAGTACAAGCTCATGTCATCGATTCCTCCTGAGTTTGAGCCCGGCGAAGTCTTGCCTGGCGATGTGGCCGCGCGCTGGCTTCGCGCGTGTGGGAAGGGCGTGCGCCTGTTTCGAGGTTGCCGCCTGGTCGGCGTTGATCGGATCGAGATTGGCGACTACAGCCAGGTTGACGAGGGAGTGTGGGTCTTCGCTGGTGAAGGGGTCTGGCTCGGGCGACATGTGCATCTCGCCTTCGGCAGTTCGATCTCGGGCGGTGGCCAGTGCCACATTCATGATTTTGCCGGGATAGGGGCGGGCGTCCGAATTCTGACCGGGACGGACGTTGCCGATGGCACTGGCCTGACCAATCCTACCGTTCCGGAGCAATCCCGGGCTGTGCGGCGTGGGGTGGTGGAGATAGGCGCGCATGCGGTTGTGTTCACCAATTCGGTCGTTTTCCCGGATGTTGTGATTGGCGAAGGCGCGGTCGTCGCGGCAGGATCGCTCGTGCACCACACCCTGGCCGCGTGGGGCATCTACGCGGGCAATCCTCTGGTTCAGGTGGGTGTGCGTCCGAAAGAGACGGTGTTGCGCCTGGGGCGCGAACTGACGGCAATTCCACAAGCGTCAGAATGAAGCGGGACGCTCAAGGTGGGCAATGTGCTTTGCTATGGGTGAGGACTCTTATTTTCCTGCTGGTCGCTCCAGCCGCATTGCACTCCTGACGACCGGCTTGTTTTCGGCCGCCGTCATCGGTTTGGTGCTTTTCCCTGCCATCTGGTACACACGCGCCGACGCGAAGATCGGGTTCTTCTGGCTTGCGGAACAGACCAACATCACGGCCTGGGCCTACCAGCAAGTGCCCGTAAGCAAATCAGCAGAAGCCGTTCTCGTAGCCGACAACCTTGTGAACGGGGAGTTCGCCACGTCGAATCGGGAAAGGTTGGTGCGTGTCTTTTCAGCGAAACGGTACGTCGAGTCACAGAACGAAATCGGCCTGTTTGTTCACACCCCTGATCGTTGCTGGACGGAGTCCGGCTGGAAAATGGAACCGACCCGACCTGAGGTCAGCGAGATCGATCTCCATGGCATCCCGCTCGTGTTGGAGAGGCGAATCTTTGTGAATGGTCCTGTGCGTGAGTTGGTCTATTTCGGCGGGTTGGTAGGCGGACAACCATTGCCTTACCGGCTGGACCATAACTTGTCGGTGGGAATGAAGCACGCGTTGCGCACAGCTGAGGACGAAACCGGCACCACGCTGCGGGCGTCGGACAAGCGCTTTTGGCAGCATGTTTGGGAGTCGTTTGCGGCCCGTCGGCGATTGATTGGGCCCAAGCAGTTCATACGAATTTCAACGCCCGTTACGGAGGGTGGAATCGAGAAGGCCGACGGGCTGCTCACCGAGTTTCTGCCGAAATGGCTGGTCCCGGTGGATTACGATAAGGAGTTGCAGGCCTACCGTAAGATCGGATCGTAGAGGCCGGAGACCGCCCGTTTTGCCACCACGAAGAGCACGAAGTGCACGAAGGAGAGGACAAACGGGAAGCGGTGTGGGATGGATTTGGTTCTTCTCTCCGTGAACTCCGTGTGCTCCGCGGTGAAAATCGGGCTTGTTCCTGTTTCTCCGCGACCTGCCGGGAGACAATGCGTTGGGTCACCACGAAGAGCACGAAGGACACGGAGAGGGTACGGAGCAGCACGGAAGAAAGAAGAGAGTGCGATCAGGTTTTCCGGCCGTGTTCTCTCTTTCTTCGTGAACTCCGTGTCGTGGTGGCAAACTACGGATGATTGATGGCGCTGTTGGCACTTGAGGTTCGTCCCGGAGGGACGGCCTGATAATAGCCCGGCGTTTCAACGCCGGGTACTTGGTCGTAGCAGGATAAGTCCCGAACGGGACGGCTGAACTCAATCCCACAGATAACGCTCGTCATACGCGATCCCGTGTCGCCGCAACAGCGCCTCAAACTCCTCCTGAAATGTCTTGGTTCGATGGTGCTCCGCTTGGTTCTTGATGTATTGGATGATCGTGTCCAATTGGGAAACGCTCACGCTGAACGCCCCGTACTTCTCCTGCCACCCGAATCCACGTTGCTCCGGGAACGTCTCGTGAATCCATTTCGATGATCCACCCTTGATCAACTGCATCGCCTTGGCCACAGTCATGGTCGTCGGCATCGAGATGAGCATATGGGTATGGTCTTCCATTCCGCCAACCATGAGCGCTTTCATGTGATTCTCCCGGGCAATGCCGCCGAGGAATGGCCAAAGCCGTTCCTGCAGAGCGGGGTTAATTAGTTTTTGACGCTCCTTGGTGCCGAAAACGCAGTGAAAGTACGCAGCCACGTACGACATGAGGCCATTCAGCCGTCCCTTCGGGACGTATGCAGCTACCCATTCGGATCCCGGCGTTGAAACGCCGGGCTATTGTCGGATCGTCCCTGCCGGGACTGACAATTTGGTCATTTTGATAGTACGTGACCACGCTGCGGCTTCATCGAGGAATTGATGTGCGCAATTTGCGCACATCTGCATAAATGGTTCAACCGCAGGAACGTCTAAACTGCACAGGCAGAGTAGTGCGAGACAACGCTATCGGGAAGCCAGTGACGCCGCACGGCCAAGCACATACCCTGCCTCTAAGAGCGGATTACCAAAGTGATTTCTGAACCGTCCGAAAGCGTTCGTCCTGCCGTTCCGAAGGCTGCGTCCGAGCCTCCTCTGACGGTGTTACTGGCCCTGCTTCCTTCGTGGATTGCCTTTGCCTGGCTGGCGTCTAGGGCAAGCTGGTTCTGGAATCATCGGCCCGACCTCAATTTCGGTTGGGTTGTGCTGATGCTTTGTGGGTACCTGCTCTGGGAAGCGTGGGAAAAGCGGCCAACCGTCCAATGCCGGTGGCGGCTGCCGTGGCTGGTCCTCGCTGTCCTGGGGCTCAGTCTTGTTTTCCTAGTGCAAATCTACCAGGCGGCTTTTGGCATGAACGCGGCCAGTTTGGCAGGCCTTGCCATCGGAATGATGAGCCTTATCGCGGCGAACCTTGGATATGTTTTCGGTGGCAGAGGGCTTTGCCAGTTCGGGTTTGCGTTTGGTTTCATTCTGATCGCGTTGCCGATGCCTTCTGTCGTGCACAATCTTGTCGTAGGTGGGTTGCAATCCAAGATCACATTCCTGAATGTGGAGATTCTCAATCTGATCGGGATACCCGCGCAGCAGGTGGGCAGCCTGATCCGGCTGCCGACCTGCACGGTCGGAGTCGACGAAGCATGCAGCGGAATTCGCAGCCTGCAATCGACCCTGATGGCAACGTTGTTTATCGGATACTTGGCGCTGAGCAAAACCCGTTTCCGGATCGTGCTGGTCTTTGTTGGTGTTTTGCTGGCCATGATCGGGAACCTGGGGCGCTCTCTTATCCTCAGCTATACGGCGAATGCAAAGGGCCTCCAAGCGCTGGAGTCCGTGCATGACACAGCGGGATGGTCCATTCTCGCTTTCACGGCCGTCGGGGTGGCTCTTCTTGCGTGGTTCTTTTCCAAGCTCGAGAAGCCGCCCCCCGCGCGAAACGCGGCCGCCTAATTGCCGGTTTGCACCACAGAGGACACCGAGAACACGGAGGAGGAAGAAAGGAAAGGTTGGGATGGATTGGATTTGACCCGTTCTCTCCGTGGACTCCGTGCACCCCGTGGTGAGAATCGGTTGCGGCTATACCGGCCTTGGCCACCACGAGATCACGAAGAACGGGAGAAGAGGATTGGCACGGGATGAACTGGGTTCGATCCTTTCTCTTCGTGAACTTCGTGCACTTCGTGGTGAAACCGGTTCCGGCTAATCGGCTTTGGTCACCACAGAGAACAATCCGTTGAATTGGGTTCGCCCTCTCTCCGTGGTGAAAATCTACTGCGGCTAGACCGGCCTTGACCACCACGAAGATCACGAAGATCACGAAGGACGGGAAAGAAGGAAGACCGCGGTGGGACCGATTGGATTTGTTCCTTTCTCTCCGTGGACTCTGTGGACTCTGTGGACAACGGGAGAAGAGGATTGGGACGGGATGAACTGGGGTCGATCCTTTCTCTTCGTGAACTTCGTGCACTTCGTGGTGAAACCGATTGCGGCTCATCCGGCTTTGCTTCCCACAGAAGACAATCAGTTGGATGGGTTTCGGCCTTTGTCTCCGTGAACTCTGTGCCCTCCGTGGTGAGAATCCGCTTGGCTAGTTGCTGCCGTGACTGTTAAACGGGCATTTGACCTGGTGGTGGTCCTTGCTTCCGCGCCGATCTGGATCCCGGTCGCGCTGGCGCTCGGCCTCCTTGTAAGGCTTAAGATCGGATCTCCGGTTCTCTTCACCCAGAAGCGTCCCGGCCTGGGCGGTAAGATCTTCACGCTATACAAATTCCGTTCCATGACCGATGCCCGCGATGGTTCCGGCCGGCTTTTGCCGGACGCGGAGCGTCTGACTCCCTTTGGCCAATGGCTCAGGCGGACATCCCTCGACGAGCTCCCGGAGTTGCTTAACGTCCTACGGGGGGAGATGAGTCTGGTCGGGCCGCGACCACTTCTCGTGCAATACCTGGACCGCTATTCTCCCGAGCAAACCCGACGTCACGAGGTCCTCCCCGGTATCACCGGGTGGGCGCAGATCAACGGACGCAACGCAATCTCCTGGGACGACAAATTCCGTCTCGATGTGTGGTACGTCGATCACCGGAGTTTCTGGCTTGATCTCAAGACGCTCGCGCTGACGGTGCGCCAAGTAATCTTGCGTCAAGGGATTAGCGCTCCAGGGGATGCCACGATGCCCGAATTTCAGGGAAACCCCAAAGAGCTTGGGAAGGAGTCGACACCCGGATGAACTTCCCAGACCTGCATCGGACAGCTGCGGTAAGGTACGGCATCCTGCTGCTGCTATATGCCGTTGTCCTCTTGGCAAGCTGGGGACTCTCCTTCGGGCTTCGCTTCGATTTCCTCATCCCGTCCGAATTCTACGACAGAATGGTGACCTATGCCGGAATGGTCGTCGCCCTGAAACTTGCGCTGCTTTACTTTTTCGGCCAGTTCGCCGGGCTGCTTAGCTACTTCAGCATTCCGGATTTGAGGCGCCTGTTTTTCGCGTCCAGTTCGGCCTCGGCTTGTCTGTACGCCGCGTATTACTCAAACACTCTCAACGTCGCGCCTCGGGGTGTCATTCTCATCGACTTCCTTCTCTCCTTGGCAGCTCTTGCTGCCCTCCGGTTGGGGTTCCGGGTCATTAGAGAGCGTTACCTTTCGCCCGAAGGCCGATCCCCGGAGACGGCCCGGCGGGTGGGGATTATCGGTGCTGGGGATGTCGGAGCGAGTTTGGCGCGCGATTTGATGGCGCGCCGCGGTTTGGGCTTGGTGCCGGTGGCGTTTTTTGACGATGATCGCAGCAAATGGCGATCGCGCGTCCATGATATTCCTGTGGTCGGTGCGCCGGAGTCGATCCTGAATCAAAAGCTGAATCTCGAACTGGACGAGGCGATCATCGCGATGCCTTCGGCTCCCGCCAAACGGATCGGCGAGGTGGTTCGGGTTTTGCAGAAGGCGCGCCTACGATTTGAGACAGTGCCGTCGATGGAGCAGTTGGCGACGGGCAAGGTCAAAGTCAGCCAGCTGCGGTCGGTGGAGATCCAGGATCTTCTCGGGCGACAGCCCGTGGAGCTGGACGCTAAAAACATCGCCGATGTGCTCCGCGATCGGGTGGTGATGGTGACGGGGGCTGGCGGGAGTATCGGAAGTGAACTCTGCCGCCAGATTGCCAGGTTCAATCCCGAACGCTTGCTTCTGGTCGACCAGGCGGAAGTGCAGCTCTTTCCGATCGAGCAGGAGCTCAACGAAGCTGGCTATCGCGGGATCATCCTGCCCCTGGTTGCGGATATCCTCGATCCGCCGCGCATGCGCCACATTTTCAAGCGTTTCATGCCGGAAGTGATCTTTCATGCGGCGGCCCACAAGCATGTTCCCATGATGGAAAGCCAGCCGAGCGAGGCTATCAAGAACAACACTTTCGGCACGGCACGGTTGGCGGAACTGGCACTGGAATATCGGGTGGACCGGTTCGTCTTTATTTCCACTGACAAGGCGATCAACCCGACCAACGTGATGGGCGCCAGTAAACGGTTGGCCGAAGTTTTCCTCCAAGCCCTCTACGCGAAGCAGCCGGATCGGACAAAGTTCATGGCGGTGCGGTTTGGCAATGTCCTGGGATCGTCGGGCAGCGTCATTCCCATATTCAACAGGCAGATCGCGGCTGGCGGGCCGGTCAAAGTCACGCACCCGGAGGTAACCCGCTATTTCATGACTATCCCTGAGGCGGCGGGTTTGGTGCTGCAAAGTGGCGCGCAAGGTTTGGGTGGCGAGATTTTTGTTCTCGATATGGGTCAGCCAGTGAAAATCGTTGATCTGGCGCGACAGCTGATTGAATTGACCGGGCTTAAGCCAGATGAAGATATCGAGATTGAGTTTGTCGGGCTTCGGCCAGGGGAAAAGCTGTTTGAGGAGCTGAGTTATAAGGGCGAGAATATCACGCCCACAACCCATCCGAAGATCATGCGGTTCGTGACGGAACCACGTGCTTTGGACGAAGTCCAGCAGGACTTTGAGGAACTCGCGGGTAACCTGCACGAACTTGAACCGAACCAATTCAAGATGGTTTTGAAACGCATCGTCCCGGAATACCAGCCTTACTTGACCTGACCCACCTTTGATCTGTGGAGGGGCTGCGCGGTTTACCCGGCCGTGCAATCCCTCGCGCTGTTACACCTCGGCCCGTTCGATGATTTGCATCGGACGGGCCGATTTGTTTTTGGGCTTTTGGGTAGGGCTGGACCGCCGGGCCGGCCCTTTCAAATCACCCATTGCCGACTACCTTAGTCTCAACACTTTGTCTTCCACTTAGTCTCCGGGAGGAAAAACCCAAACGCCCGTTGGACGAAGTGTGCGATCAAGTGTTTGACGAAGGGCATTTTATTCTGAACCGCTAATCGAACCCATAGAATTCGCATTTATTGAGGTCCATTCGCGGTTTGGTTGATCCGGGCCCATTGCCGACTTCCTTAGTCGAACACTTTATCCCCCACTTAGTCTCCGGGAGAAAAAACTCCAAACGCCCGTTCGA
>CAZODO010000026.1:0-58468 GCA_964578605.1 uncultured Verrucomicrobiota bacterium
CTTTTCCCGTCAACCTCCCAAGGCAAGACCCTAGGCCACCTTCCGAGATCGCTGTCCCCCAACCTTGGCGAAATGGCAACGGGTCTCCAACCTGCAACCCGCCGCCCATCTTAGGAGTTTGACGGCGCGTGCCTTTTCACGCTGCGCGCGCGTTGCATTTGAGGAACAGGGCGTAGAAGGATTCCGTGCTGGCGCCGCGGGTCAGGGCGAGCGTTTCTTCCACCGCGGAGGTCTCGGCACCGGTGAAGACCAGCCCGTTCACGCGGAGAAAGGTGACCGCAATTAAGAAGGCCATGCACGCATTGCCACTCAGGAACGGCTGGGTGTTGGCGATGGCCGCGCCGTAGGCAGCCGCAAGTTCGGCCAAAGGGCCGCCCGTGGCAGCGAAGCGTTCCCGCGGTTGGGCCAATGCCGCCGCGAGCGATGCCTCATCGCGAATTCCCGCCATCCCTCCGTGCCGCGCCAGCATCATCTCGTGGATGACGAGGCATTCCTTCCGTTCAATCCACCGCGGCTCGTTCATCGCGCCAATTCCCGCAGCGCATCCCGGTAGGTGCGGCTCAACTGCCCCGCCGCTTTGACCTTGCGCGCAAATTCGGGATCGCCGGCGGTCAGGCGGTAACCGTTCTCGGTGGTTTCGGTGAGGAACAGGGCATCTCCGGATTTCACATCCAACCGGGCGAGGACTTCTTTGGGCAGGAGGATGCCGATGGAATTGCCGAGTTTGCGGAGCTTAACTTCCAGGACCATGGCGTAATACAAATGTTATAACAGCGGGAATCAGAGGGGCCTCTGAAAACCGTAAGCTGCTGATCAGCAGAACGATCTGGTTGGTGACAAATTGGCGTCATTTTTCGCCGCCACCCGTTTTCAGGCCACTTAGCCGACCCTTCGTGCTCTCCCCGGCGTCAGATTCGCCAAGAGAAGAATACCGGATTGCGGGAACCGGCTGCAATGAGAACTTCGCGTCGGTCAGCCATTCGTTGTGCTTGGAGCGCCGACCCCCGGCGACTCTGCACGAGTTTGTCAGATCAGATTTTGCCGGTGCCGGGTTCCATCGAACGCTGTTGGACACGGAATAGCGGTTCGCACCCAGCCGGGCTCGGAGCCGCACCCACTCCTTGTCTCCCACGCGGCATTCAAAGACAGATTTCTGAACTCTTACACCATAATCCTCGCAGGCTTGAGCGACGCGCCGGAGGCGGCGTTGGCCGGCCCTTTCCACCGTAGAAACATCGTATGTGATCAGAACAAGCATGGAGGCGCGACGGGGCAACCGCCCGGGCATAGACAACCGGTCATTTTGGGACGAAGGGGATGTAGTCCGAAAGATCCCCGCGCAGATGGCGCGCCAGGATGCGGGACTGAATGAACGGGAGCTGTGCGACCCTTAGGCTTTGCTCCAGGAGAGGATGGGTGAGCGTCTCTTGTTTCCGCTCTTGATAGGCTTTGATGACGAGCTTGCGCCCGGCCTCAGTGAACTCCACCGCGCCCCCCTCGCGCTCGACGAAATGGCTGGAACCGATCTGCTGCCGGTTCACAAGGGTGATGGCCAGTCTGTCCGCCAGCCACGGCCGGAATTCCTCCATGAGATCGAGAGCCAGCGACGGGCGATTGGGCCGATCGACATGCAAAAACCCGACAAAGAGAGAAAATTCACCGACACGCCGTGCTCCCAGCACAGGCCCAAGGCCGGCGGACTGACAGTACTGGGGCCGAATACGCAAATCGATTCGAGATGATGGATCGGGATCGACAATTTGCGGATGTCGGTGGCTGTCTCACGGGAGCGTTGTTCCGGGGGCAGATCGGGAGGATAGACCGGGACTTCAACCCCCAGCGTCAAGTGATCGCGGCCGATATATGAGCCGGGCGTGAGCAGATACAACGTGTTCTGTTGGATATTCGCCATGGTGTTTAGATCTGAAACAGGGCGCGCGTCGCGCGAGCGATCACCTCCGGGGAGCCTGTCAACGCCGGCAAGCAAGTCTGGAATAGTGAACACTCCTCACAAGCCGGCTTGAACGCCGGCAGCGGAAGTGTCGCATCCACGTTGGAGCCGGAGACTGCCAGGTCGTGGAGCTCCGTGATGGTCTTCTCCGTCAATTGGCGCAGTTCGAGGGAGATCTCCACTTCGCGTCTCCGTTTGCTGTCGGCGTGGAAAATGGCCCCCTTAGGCACAGGCCGGGTGAACATCTCTTCCAGGCAAAGGGCCTGGGCGCACAACTGCGCGTCATCGTTGTCCCACTGGCGGCGCCGGCCGATTTTGCGAGTTGGGCGTCACGGGTGTTCACCTTCCAAGGTTCTCGCATTGCCTCCTGGTCCATAGGCTAAATGGCACCTCACGGTTTCGGCGTCTCTGCTCCTTCGTTCAAGGATAGCCACGGAGCATCCTGGAGGAGTCTTTCCAGTTCCTCTCGACTGCCTACCACCGGGCCCGTGCCCGGATGCTCAGCGGCCCACTTGCGGATGTTTTCGCACAGGCGATGAATATCGTCCCCCGCTTCTCGAGACAATTCATCCTTGATTCGCCAAACTTCCTCAACGATTGGATCGTTCTTCATAACTCGACTCTCCCATGAGTCCCGGAGGCGTGCAAACTGTCGGCAGGTTCCAGCCCCGGCGGATCGCCTCCAGTTCAAGCCGGCGCAGGATTTGAGCATTCGCTAAATGGCGGCAATTCCATGTCAGCAGATACTCAATCCGAAAGCACGCCGCCAAGGCTAAGTGAATGGAGTCGGACCGCGCTTGCGGAGGCAGTGCGCCGGTCCGGGTGGCAAGCATCCTTGAAATGCCTGTCGGACGGGGACGCTGGGTGATCGGAATGAGGCGAGTATAACCGCCGCTTCCCACCATTCAAGCGATTTCCCAGGCGGGAAAGAGTATTTTTAGTCAATTTTTCTGGGGGTCCGCTCTGAGCCGAGTGTCGGCCTCCCGCAGGAGCCATTTCACCTTGAGGCTACCACACAATTGGCGTCATTCAGAGGGATCCGGCGACTGCTTCATCTTGGCGGGCTAACTACCACGCCGTGCTCCATCTGAGCCCGGTCGCCTAGTGTTCCCCGGGGTGCTGGCGGACGCTCGTGGCCGGTTGACGCGCGCGAGTTGCACTTGAGGAAAAGGGCGTAATACAAATGTTATAACATCGGGGGTAAAGCAGGTCTTGAATGACTGTACAATGTTGGTTGGCAATAGTTTATATACTGTGAACAATTGGCGTCATTTTTCGGCGTCACCCATTTTCACGCCACTTTGTCGACCCTTCGTGCTCTCCCCGGCGTCAGATTCGCCAAGGTGCCCACGAAACACGCCAATCACACGAATGAAACGGGCGCCAGGACCGTGGATCAGAGCCTCAGACGGGCCTTGGCGGGCCGTGGATTCATTGGCGGCGGGGCGCTGTGACTCCCTTATTGACGTGTTATATCCCTAACCACGCCGGGTCAGGTCCATTCACCGCGGGATGGTCATGAACTCATACTCATTAGCCAGCGACCCCCACACGTTCCGGAAGGCGGGAAGAAGCGCCATGCAATACCGCAAGGATCGATCGTCCTCCTCATCGCTCCTATCGGCGAAACCCCAGCGGTCGTAGGGATGCCAGAGGAGGAGGGCAGGGATGCCACGGGACAATCCAGCGGGTGCCCCGGCGCGCTTTACGCATCCGCCCTGCGACCTCGGGGCGAGGCGACGAATTTGCTGGTGCCGAGGGATCTTCCTGGAAGACGATGCAGGGGCGAACCCTCAGTATCCGAATCCATGTCTGAGAGCATGTCCAATCCCATGAAACCGAGTTCCGTGAATCCGCTGATGAAAGTCTGGTTCTTTGCCTTGGCCGGCATGGTCCCGTTGCTCGTGATCAACGCGGCCGTGCCTGCCAACCTTGTCTTCAATGGCTCCTTTGAATCCAGCGCGCTCAGGGCCGGCGCGCCGGACGGCTGGGCTGCGGCGGGCAATGCCGCCGTGAAACAACGGCTCGTCCAAGATGCCGGTCGCGAGGGTGCCTGGTGCGCCAAGCTCGAGTGCAGCGAGTTCACCGGCGATGGAGCAGACTATCACGCGATGGTCTGCCAGGCGGGCCGCATTAACGTTCGAAGCGGCCAGTGGTATCGGCTGGCCTTTTGGGCCAAAGGGCAAGGCATCAAGGGTGGCGCCGTAGAAGTCGCTCTCAACGACACGCGTCCGTGGGAAAACGCGGGCCTCGCCGATGCGTTCAGGACCAGCGAACGATGGGAGCGGTTCGAGTTTCTATTTCGGGCAAGGCTTGACCTTCCGGCCGCCACGAGCCGGCTGCAGTTCTGGTTCAAGAGCACCGGCACACTCTGGCTGGATGAGGTGGAATTGACCGAGTCCGCGGAGGGGCAGCAGTGGTTTCCACAGATTGCGACGGAGAAGGCCAAGAATTTCGTGCCGAACAGCAGCTTTGAATGCGGCACGGCGGGCTGGGGCAGCATCACGTGGGGACTGGGCGGCTGGGCGGGCAACCTTTATCGGCTCGAAGGAGAACTGGACAGCACGGTGGCTGCGCATGGTCAACACACGCTGAGAATCTCACTCAACCCGCAGACGTTGCCGGTATTTTGGTTTGATTATTACGAACCGATTCGGCAGCCCGTCCGCCGCGTGCTGGCGGCCAATCGCGGCTGGTTCCGCGTGAGCCCCGGTGAACGCCTGACGCTCTCGGCCTTTCTCCGCGCCGATGCCGATCCCGTGACAGGGCAGCTTATGGCCGTGGAACCGGGCGATCACAACCTGCGCCAGGCCGTCCGCGTTGGTCGTGAGTGGAAGCGGTTCGAATTCAGTTTTGTCCCTTCGCAGCCCTTCCTCTTCATCGCGGTGGGTTTGGATCTCGAGGCGTCGGAGCGCGAGGCGGCGACCCTTTGGGTAGACGGCATCCAACTGGAGCGTGGGGCCCAGGCCACCGCCTACGAACCCCGCCGGCCCGTGGAATCGTTCCTGGAAACCGCTGTGGCAGGCAATATCTTTACCAACCTGGCCAAAGGCGCCGCGTTCACCGTGCGCGCCTATAACAACGCGGACGCATCCGCGGAGGTCCATGGCCAATTGGCGGTCACGGATTTCTTCGATCAGAACGTCTCCACAAACGCGGTGCGCCTGAACTTGGCGGCGCACGCCGGCGACAGTGCCGCAGTCGAGCGCGTCGGCCCAAACCGCGGCGGCTTCTTGAGAGCCAACTGGATCACGGATGAAGATTCTCAATCACTGCGCGCCGCGATCATCGAGCCTGCGGATGCGCGGTTAATCGATTCGCCGCTCGGCTTTAACCATGCCTACCCCTGGGACTTCCTGGCCACCCTCGCGCATCAGGCCGGAAGCGTCTGGTGGCGGGATTGGTCAGCGAAATGGCAGACGGTCGAGCCTGAAAAAGGCCGCTTTGACTGGACCGTGCCCGATCAGCAGATCGGCCGAGTGCTTGGGTTGAACGGCCAGGTGGAGGTGCTCTTGCCGTTCCCGTCGGCATCATGGTCCACCACGGCGCAGCCTGAGGAAGTGGCGAAAGCCGCCGGCCCGAACCGTTCTCTGGCCGATCGGCTGCCACTGGCTTACGCGCCCAAGGACTTGAGCGATTTTGGCCGGTACGCAGCGGAAGTTGCCCGGCGCTATCGCCAAGCCCGGCCGCATGGGGTGACGCATTTCCAAATCCTTAACGAGCCGGTCTATACGGATTATGCGCTCCCGCGCAAGTTCGGCTACACGCTGGAGGATTACGTGCGACTGCTGGAGGTGGCCTATCGCGCGATCAAAGTCGCGGATTCTCGCGCGGTGGTCGTCGGCGGCATCAGCGCGGGCCTGGAGTCCGGGTGGACGACCGATTTTGTGAAGAAGGGCGGACTTCGCTTTGCGGATGTGCTCGATCTTCACAACTATGATCCTGCGCGCCCGGCCGAGAGCTTCGAAGACGCGTTCCGCGCGCTCGAGGACCTCCTCCGGGTGCATGGCGGTCCCAAGCCGGTGTGGATCACGGAATGGGGTTGCTATGCCGACGACGACCCGCCCTGCATTCCCCAGACCGTCGGCGACGCCACCATGAATCGCTGCCGTTGGCCGAGCGAACGGGCTGCGACCGAGCATATCGTCAAGTTCACGGCGGTCTCGTTTGCGCATGGCGTGCGCAAGATCTTCTTCCACGCCGGCACCTGCGGGACCATCAATGGCCCCGATGCGGGCGGCGTTCTCTTTGAGTATGGCGGCGCGCCGCGTCGGATGTATGCCGGGGTGGCCGCACTAACGAGACTTTTGGGTGTGCCAGAGGCATCCGAGCGCATCGTGAACCGGGGTGGCATCAGGGCTTATTTCTTCCGCACAGGGGGGCAGACGCTTGCCATCGCCTGGCGCACTGGAGAAGGGCAAGCGCCGCTCAAGCCCGCAGACGGAGTGACCGTGCGCGACATCATGGGCAATATCATTGCGGCCGATGCGCCTGCATTGAGCGAAACGCCGATTTACCTTATTGGCGCCAATGCTGACGTCGTGGAACGCGCTTTGCCCTGAGTGCGGCAATTCCCAACACGGCTGGGAAATTCAAAGACCGATGGGATCGAGTGGGACAGTCTCAAACGACTTGTCTTCTGGCATTCACGGACATCACGGAGGGGAAACGCGCTCAGGCGGAACTGAAGGCAGCCATGGAAAAGGCGGAAAAAGCCACCCAGATGAAGTCCATGTTCCTGGCCAACATGAGCCACGAAATCCTGGCGGCTGGGGTCTCAGTTTAGTGCGGCGCCTGTTCGCCGGACTCCACGATGAACGTCGAGGCGGCCGCAACGTGGTGCGCGTCACGATCCAGCGCTCGTCGCCAACTCTCTCGTGAGGACGCCGGTTCACCGGCTAACGCCTCCCCACCCGATATTCCGCGCTCGGGCGTCAAATCAATCCTCCCCTGGTCTTCTGGTGGGGCAGATACGGGACCAATTGCCGCTGGTTCCGGGGCTGACCCGGTGATCACCCGTGGATCACCCGTGGATCACCCGTTGCCGAACGGGTCATCTACGGGTCATCTACGGGTGAACTACGGGTGAACCCCGGCGCGAGTGCCGTTGCTGGCTGGAGCCGCGAGGCATCCAACCCTCGAGAAAGGCTGGGTTTGGCTGGGCTTCAAGGCTCGAATTTCAATGAGTAAATGTCGGCATCCCGCAGGGCCATGCGGATGCGAATCGGGCGGCCGGCCAGGGCGCTCACATCCGATTGATCCCGCCACGTCACCACGCGTTGGAGCGCGTCGCCAAAGAGTTCATCGCTGTCAGCAAGCCCAAAGCCCGGAAGCGGGTGACCGTCGGAATCCTGGAGCTCGACCCGAACATGCCCGGCGGCGGAGGTGGCGAAATTCAGGGACAGCTCTTTGCCGCTGAAGATCAGGGGCTTGGTCACAAACTCACCGCGGCTCCGGGCGGAGAGCGACGAAAAACCGTCCATGCGCAAGGTGTAACGGCGGAGTTTCTTGGGGCCTTTCCAATGGTTTTCGCCCACATACAGCGTCAGTTCCGGCGGCGCCGTGGGATCTTCAGCCGGAGTCTCGAGCAGGCCCAGGTTCTGATAGCCGTCGCCGTAGACCCAGTTGTCCCGCCGTTCCGGCCCGGGACGGAGGAACGCTTCGTCAAAGCGGTGGTAAGTGAAACCGTCGCGGCTGCTCATGAACAGGCCATCGGTCACGGCCGTGCCATAGCGCGGGTGGAACTTCATGCGCCGCTGGCGATGCGCCGGGTCGGGCAGGGCTGCCATCGATGGCGTCCATGGGCGTTCGACATACCGTGTGGGGAATCCCAGGAACAGGTGCGGCGCGCGGTGGCAGGGCAGAACCTGGTTCGTGTAGAGTGCCTCGTCAGGCGCGCCAGGGAACCGCAGCAGGACGGGTTCGGTCCAGGTGCGGAAATCGGCCGAAGTCGCCACGCGGATGTCGCGGATCCCGTCGTGAAAGTCGCGGACATAACACCAGTACTGATGGCGGAGCGGATCCCAGAAAGCGTTGTTTTGCGTGTCGAAGGCTCCTTTCGTAATGACCGGTTGGTTCGCCAGCGGTGACCAATGCAGCCCGTCGACCGATTTGTAAGCCCAAAGCCCGCCCGGACCGGACCCCACAGCCTTGTATTCTTCGCCCGGCCGACAATCCGGGTTCGGATCTTTCATGGGCGTGAAGTTATCCAGGTTTGGACCCGACCAGACGATGTTGTTCTGCTTCGACCCCTCATACTCGAAGAGCCCCAGATTGGGTTTTACCCAATGGATGCCATCCCGGCTCTCGGCGTAGCAGGCGAAGATGGGTCGCGAGGCCAGCTTTGTCCCATCGGCGCTGGTCAGATCAGCGGCGATGTAGTACATGCGGATGATGGGGCCGTCGCGGAACACGGTCTCGTATCCGCAGCCGCTCCCCTCCCAGGCCGCATCGCAAACCATGACCACCTCGCGCGGCGTTGGCGAGTGCAGCCGCAGTTCCACGCCGTCCAGGCGATCGAGCAACCAGTGGTCCACAAACAACTCGCGCCGGCTCCCGATCTCGCGGGTCTCACCGGCCGCGTGTGCGGACGCTGGAGCCGCCCGCAAGAGGCATGTGGGCAAACTCGCCGCCGCGCTGAGGGCCGTTGCTGTTTTGAGCCAGCTTCTTCGGTTTAGTCTTGAGGTATTCATGGCCGTTAAGGATCAAAGGTATGGGGTTTCCTCAAGCTACCCAGCAATTGCAGCGAAGGTAAACCGCGAAATCAGCCTCGATTCAGATAGGATGAACAGGTCACCTGAGCCTGCCTTCCAAGGCATTGTCGCTCGCCAAGGGGCAATCCGCAGGTTAAGCCTACGAGGTGCGTCATCTGAAAAACACTTCAACCTTGACGAAAGAACCGGCTGCTGGACTGCACCCGGCTTCGATTGAGACTATGAAAAGCCAGCCCCTCAGAACGCCTTCCTTCTTCGCCGCACTCCTGGTCCTGATCTGCCTGGCCGCCCTTTGCCTTCGTGCGGATTACGGCCAACTTTTAAACCGTGAGCGGATGCTCATCGTGGACGGCCAGCCGCGTTTCATCCTGGGCCTTTATGAGAATCCAAAAGACGACGCGGTGCTCAAGGAAGCGGTGGACGCCGGGTTCAACCTGATCCAATGCGGCGGCACTGTGGAGGCACTGGACCGCGTCGAACGCGCCGGTGCGAAGGCCTGGGTCAACCTGGGGAACGCGCTGGACCTGAGCCGCGACAAGGCAAATCGAACAGACCGACTCGCGGAGGTGATCCAGCGAGTCGGGCATCATCCCGCGCTGCTGGTGTGGGAAGGCCCTGATGAGATTCTTTGGAACAACTGGTGGGTGACCATGGAGAAGATCCGCCCCGAATTGGAAGCGATGCGGAAGACGGCGCAGGGAAGGGCGGAACTGGACGCTTTGCAGCGGCGCGCCCGGGACTTCTTCGAGCGTGGGCTGTATATGGACTTTGAGAAAGCCCGCGCCGAGTTCTGGAGCAAAGCCGGACAGCCTTCGCCAAATCCCGGCGTGCGCATGGACGATGCCCCCGAGCGGGTTCGGCAGAGCGGCGAAGGCATGACTGCCGGCATCCGTGCGGTCCGGGAAATGGATCCGAATCATGTCATTTGGCTCAACCATGCGCCGCGCAATTCGCTCGAGGACCTCCGATGGTACAATCGCGCCGCGGACATGGTCGGCTGTGACATCTATCCGGTGCCGGCCAACCTGGGGGTCGGGCACAGCGACCTGCTCGACATGACGCTCGGATCGGTGGGCGCTTACACAGAGCGCATGCGAGCCGCTGCCCCGGGCAAAGCGTGCGCCATGGTGCTTCAGGGTTTCGCTTGGCGTGACTTGAACGAGAGGCCCAACGAAAACGAGGTCGCGGTTGGCGTGGGACGCCGCCCGAGCTTCGCCGAGTCACGCTTCATGGCTTACGACGCGATCATCCACGGGGCCAACGCGATCCTTTACTGGGGCACGGCCTATATGAAGCCAGTGGAAGACGACGGCACCACGGTGACCGGCCGGCCCAGATTGTGGCGCGACTTGCTGCTGTTGGCCCGCGAGCTCCGAGCGCTCGAGCCGGCGCTGCTGGCCCCGCCCATGGAATCACCCAAGGTCCGGCAGTCGCCAACCTACGGTTCGATCGACGGTGCCGGAATCGTTTGCTCGCTCCGCCAAGTGGACGATGACTACATTCTGCTGGTCGTAAACGAGACAGGCGACGGGCTCGGTTTCTCGATAGAAAACCTGCCCGCCAAACTCGAAGGGCGGACGTTCCATCGGCTCGACTCCCCGGAGGAACACGTGATTGACCGCGGCGTCCTAAGAGACGGCATTCGGTCGCGTGATGTTCATGTGTATGCCACCTCCCGGCGATTTGAGAGTTCTTTCTCCAGGCTCGGTGCCAAGCCCCGACTTATCCTCAACGAAGATGACAGCCATTTCTTCGGCTCGCGTTCGGCAGAGGAAATGAGCCTCCAAGGCTTGCGTGCGTTCGTCGATCAATACGCAACCACCGCCGTAACGCATCTTTTCTTGTGCCCGAACGCAATGAAATCGAGCTCCCGCAGCCAAGCGCGCGATGCGATCTGGGAGTTCAAAGATGGACAGAAGCTGCCGGACAACGAGTTCGCCCGCAAATGGTGCGACAATGCCCGGCTGCTGGACGAACGCGGCCTGGATCCTTACGCCATCTGGATCGCCCGGTGCCGGGAAAAGGGGATCTCACCGTGGCTTTCGATGCGCATGAACGACGTTCACAACGCCAATGACGCGGACGATTACATTCACAGCTCGTTTTGGCGAAAACATCCCGAGTACTGGCGCGTTCCCGGCGGCGGCGGCTGGACCGATCGCGCGCTGGACTATGGCATCCCTGCCGTGCGCGAACACGCCATGGCTTACGTGCGGGAGTTGTTGGAACGTTACGATCCAGACGGGCTCGAATTGGACTGGATGCGTTTTGGCTATCACTTCCGTCCGGGCAAGGAAGCCGACGGCGCGACCCTGCTGACGGAGTTCATGCGCGAGGTGCGCGGGCTCACGCGCGAGTGGTCGAAGAAACGCGGTCATCCGATTCAGCTCGGCGCGCGTGTCCCGACCTTGCCGGAAGCGGCACGGGGCCTGGGGATGGATGGCGTGACCTGGGCGCGTGAAGGTCTCGTCGACCTGCTCGTGCCCACTCCGTTTTGGGCCACGACGGACTTCGACATCCCGGTGGAACGGTGGCGTGAGCAAATCGGCGAAGCAGGCAACCACGTCGTGCTGGCGCCCGGCGCCGAAATCCTGGTGCGCGCCCATCCGGCAGGGCAGCCGATCGAGGAGGACATCACTTCCACGCGCGGTTTTGCTGCCTCGAGCTGGGACCGCGGTGCGGAGGCCATCTACCTGTTTAACTACATGGACCCAGCACCGATGACTGGCGGCAAAGCTGCCTATCGGACTCTGCTCGAAGAGGGACTGGCTCTTGAGACCGTCACCCAGAAACCGCGCCGGCATGTGGTCACCTACCGCGACACGGTCGCTCCGGGCATGTCGAACGACGTGCGCCTGCCTGTGGACGGATTCGAAGGCGGCACCTTCCGCATTCACATCGGCCCAAAACCCAAGCAGTCGGATGCGTTTGTCGTGGTTGGGTTGGCACCGGCCGAAGCGGTATCGCGAAGCCGATTTGAAGTCACGGTGAACGGGCGGGCCTGTGAGTCAGCGGTCGACCTCGACGATCTTTCACTCTTGAAGGGCGCGGGGCGAGGGGGTCGTTATGCCTGTCCGGCCGACTCCCTTCGCGACGGCTACAACGCCGTTCAAATCCGGCAGTTGCGCGGCGAACCGGAGCAGAAAATCGTCTGGGTCGAGCTGAGGATCCAACCGACTCAAAGCAGATCGCTGGATTGATTGAAGGTCGTTGGCGCGTCGTCCTCCGGCTTTATTGCCGGGGCGTTGCGTCCGCCTTGAGGTCACCCAGCGCGAATTGGATGCCATCCAGGAAAAAGCCAAGCACGGCCGCATCCTGGAATACATTATCCGCATGCCCCAGGCTGCAGTAGAAGACGCGTCCCTGCCCGTGGTTCTTTATCCAAGCCACCGCAAAATCTTTATCGGTCCGTTTGACGCCTCCTTGCACCCCGCCGGTGGCGGGATCGGCCAGGTCCAGGCTCACCAGCACGCGGCGGTCAGAGCGCGTGTAAGGTGCTTTGAATTGGTAGATCTCGTCACTGAGCTTAAACCCTTTGCCATTCCAGGCGCGGTTCAGCGTATGGTTCGGTTCGTCCAGCTTAAACGCCCAGGTGCCGCCGCCGCCCCAGGGATGCCCGTCAAACAACCCGCCCAATAGCGCCGCACCTTCCGGCCAGTCGTAAAAGGAGTCCGTGGCGGCATGGATACCCACCATGCCCTTGCCTGCCGAAACGAAGTCGAGCACCGCTTTTCGCGCGGATTCAGGCAGCTTCAATTGTGTGCAATTATTGAACACCACCGCGTCATACTTCGCCAGATTCGCAGGATCGAACACGCTGTAATCGTCGCTGAAATCCGCTGAGAACGCCCCGGTCTTGCGCCCCATGACGGCCAGAGCGTGGTTGCCACCGGCAATCCCTTCGCCGTGGAAGAAACCCTCGCAACGCCAAAACACAAGAATGCGACGGTCTTGTTTGGGCGTGGCAATGGCCGCTGCGGGCATTGCGGCTTCGATCTTCTCGAGGCTCGCCGGCGATAATGTCGGAGGCGTCTTCCTGGCGCCTTGGGCGTGCGAATCCTCCATCATGCCGAACAAACCAGCCGCCAACACGGCGCAAGCGCTGAGTCGTCGAAGTGCAGGAATTGCTTTCATAAAGTCTTATGCAATCTGTTTCAGTCTCGGCGCGGCGCTGCGCCGCAAGCCTTTCAGCATGCGAAACAACTCGCCGGGCCTGTTTCCAGTTCCTTCGGTGTTAGCACGTTCGGCTGCTCGCAGCAAGACCGGCAATTCTGCCCATGAACCTCAAAATGGTTGGCTTGATTACCAACTATTTGCGCAACGCGAGGTTCAAGGGCGCAGTGCGCGCAATCCTGTTCCGGGGTGATCTCATTTAACTCCGCGCCAGCAATTCTGAGTTTGTTCGGAGCGCCAATGTGAAAGCCTTTCCTATTTGAACACGCGAATAGCCCGCTGCGGTCGCACGGGACATACCGCCTCGCAGGCTCCGCAACCGTTGCATTTCTCCGGGTCCAGGCGAGGTTCGTTTGAAAAGCCGCCGTCCGGGCTGTGCATGACGAGCGCGTCATAAGGGCAGTGCCGGATGCAGGCGGTACATTCACGCCCTTTCGCCAGCAGGCAAATGTTCAAATCCACTTGCGCCAGCCCGATGATAGACTCTCGCTTTTTGGTGAGCGGCAACCTCGACAGGGCGCCGCTCGGACAGACAGTGACGCAGCGAAAGCAGTCCTCACGGCAGTAATCCTCATCGAAACGCAGCGCAGGACTGAACAATCCAGGTATCCCGCTTGCACCGAAGTCGGGATGGATAATATCGGAAGGACACGCTTGCGCGCAATTGCCGCAGCGGATGCACAGACCTGTGAATTGTTCTTCATCCGCAGCGCCCGGTGGGCGAAGCGGCGGCGGGCTATGTCCCCTCGCCAGTCGCAAGATCAGCACGCCCGTCGCGGCGGCGCAGCCCCCCAAGAAGTCTCGCCTTTCCATCGCGAAGGGGCCCCGGCTCTCGGCTTCCGGCGTTCCACACCGGGTCTGCCGCCGCAACCGGCGCAGCGGCCAAGCGAGCAATTCCTGTGTCGCGCCGAGTGGACAAATGCGCTGGCACCAAACGCGCGGAAAGAGAAGATCGAAAAGCAACAGCGCAGGCAGTCCCAGGCCCGCGACGAGGTTCGCTGCCGCCAGCGGCTGATGCCAGGAGTTTAGCCAACCGGCAAAAAGAGCAAGCGGATCAAGCCATAGAAATACCGGGTATCCGAAGCAAGCTCCACCAACGGTCCAGGCCACCAGCCATTTCCCTGCCGCGGGCGCTCGCAACGGCGCGCGCGGAGCGTAGGGACGGAGCCGTCCGAGGAGTTCCTGCAGGAAGCCGGTCGGACACGCATGACGGCAGAACCATCTTGAGGATAGAACCGCCAGCGCGAGCACGGGAAGCGCGATCAGCGCCAACACGCTGAGTGCCTTGGTCGTCAAGACCGAGCACAAGGTGACGAATGGACTGAGCGCCGGCAGCACAACGGACCCCGGGAACTCCGAGCGCCAGGGCCAGGCCAGCGCCGTCGCGGCGGCCAGCACTCCCCACCGGCCGGCCGCGCGCCATCGGTGCTGCGCGGCCTTGTCCGTTCTCGCTGCAGGCGGCAGGCTCACCCTGCAATCAGCCAAGATAGGCCCCTTGGCTGAGGAGCAACTTCTGGAGCTTCTCCATCTCCAGAGCGCGTGGCGAACACCCGCTCTGAATCGCCAGCGCCGCTGCTGCGCCCGCGGCGTGTCCGGTGGTCAAACACGAGGCGATCAGGCGCATATCCTCGATCAGGTCTTCGTCCACACAAACGCAGCGCCCCGCCGCCAGGAGGTTGTCAAGTTTCTTAGGCAACAGGACGCCATAAGGAATCGGCCAGCCGCGATGCTGCGCGTTCTGCGCGCCGCCCACAGCGATGGTGTCCGGGAACTTCTTCCCTTCGCGCGCTTCGGCATAGGTGAGTTGATGAGTGCCGGCCAGCAGCCGCGAGATGCGGACGCCAAGCTGCGGGGCCGTCTGCAGGAGAAAGAGCTTCTCGCCGCCGGGCCTCTGGCGCAGTTGTTGATTGCGCTTCCAAATGCTCCTGCGATGGTCCATTTCCAACCGGGTCAACTCGGCGATATCCAGGCAATCGGTGCTAGGACCGCGTAGATTGACCCATTTCACGCTGGCCAGCGGCTCCACCGAACCCAGCGACTGCAAGCCGCCCTCCTGGAGCTTCACCAGGTCCGCCCGATCCGCGTTGCCGATCCGATGCACGAGCCCAATGGCGTGCAACCGCCGCTCATGTTCGGCGCCGGCGGCGGCAAACACATCGCCGTCTCCAGTGGCATCGACAACGACTTTGGCCAGGATGGCCTGCCGTCCCGCTTTGCTCTCAAAGACGACACCGCGTATCACCGGCCCTTCCAGGACTACATCCGCGACCCAGCAATGCAGGAACACCTTCACGCCCGCCTCACGAATCATCTCGTCCATCATGAACTTCGTCGCTTCCGGATCGGATGTAGGGTTGTACTTTCCGGGCCCTTGGTTGACAACGGCACCGTCGATCCCGTTGAGCCGCTCCAGCAGTTCATCGCCAATCCCACAGAGAACCTTCACCAATTGTCCGTTTTCCCTCGCATGCGTGCTGATCACCAGGAGCACCAGGCCGCCAGTCCACTGCCCGCCGAAATAACCGTACCGCTCCACGAGCGTCGTCTTCGCACCGGCACGCGCCGACGCAACCGCCGCAGCGAATCCCGCCGGTCCCCCCCCGACCACGAGCACGTCCGTCTCAGCCACTACGCTCAAGGCTCGTTCCGGTTGGATGACCTTTCCGCCGATGAACTGCGCGGGAGAGCGCGGATTCTCCGGGGTGGGGATGAGCTGGTTCTCTGGCACGGGCAGATTTTTCGGGGCGGTGCCGATTTCATCAGCCACGGTACGACTGGCAA
Source organism: uncultured Verrucomicrobiota bacterium (assembly GCA_964578605.1). Classification (GTDB taxonomy): domain Bacteria; phylum Verrucomicrobiota; class Verrucomicrobiia; order Limisphaerales; family SIBE01; genus JAXMHN01. The sequence continues at coordinate 15,619 of CAZODO010000026.1, forward strand.
CGGCTGCGCCAAGGCCGGCTGCGGAAAGAAGTCTTAACAGCTCCCGTCGGGAGAGGGTGGTCTTCATCGGGGGGGAGTTTAGCAAATCGGACTGACGGGGGCGAGCGCCGACTCTCGTCGCCGACGGGCTGGGACCAATCCCGCAATCGCACTTCGATAGGAAGATCGGCCCCAACCAGCCTTTTGAAACGGTTTAGGTCGCTGTTCGAGTAATGGGATGGGTAGATTGCCTTCGGCCGGAACGAACGCACGATGTCGGCGGCGGTGTCTACCGCCGAAACTGCGCAAAGAGGCCGTGGAGCGCCTCCTGGACTTGGAGATCAGGGGACATCTTCCCGAAATGCGGATGGTAGCGATAGCAAAGCCGCTCGAATTTCGGGACGTTTGTACTGTGTGACTAGATCGACTGACAGGGTCATGAGACCTTTGAGAGACACGCGAACCAATTGATCGAGACGTACTTTCGGAATCCCTTTGTCTCCGTCAAGCGTAAGCCGCAGGCAGCGGCTTCACGCCGAAGCCGCCACTGGGTGATGGCTGGGCTGGTTCGCTCGCCTGCGAAGAACCGCTGGATGGCCTTTCTCAAATTGGTGAAGCTGATCGTGTGATGGAACGAGATCAGCACCTTGGAACGGCTCACGCGGGCGGCCTCTTTTAGGATGTTCCGGCGAACCTGGGAGCTTCTCACGTGGTGCAAAAGCCGCCATACCACCACGCAGTCCGCCGAATCATTCGGAAAGTCCATGTGTTCGACGTTTGTGACATAAAACCCCTGGATTAGCTCCGAACGGGGTTGGCTATGCGCCGTGTGCTGCGCCTCGGCAATCATTGCCGGAGAAATGTCTGCCCCGATGTACTTGAGGTCACGCCGCACGATACTCGGCAAACACCGGCCCGTGCCGCAAGGGATGTCCAGCACCACGCTGTTTTTGTCCAAAGCATCGAGCCATGCGCCTAGGATGACCTCTTCACACTGAAACCGACCGTATTGTTCTGGGCTTCGGGACGCGCGATAAGCCTTCGCGGCTTCCACGGACTGCCAAGTCTGTTTGGCCTGCTCGAATTTGAAGTCAAAAGGCTCGTTCACGAGGGTTCATGACCAAGAACAGAGTGAACGCTTTCTAGCCGATTTGAATCTTATGAACAAGCTCGAAGTTCAAGGGGCAACTCCAAGGCATACCATCCGGGAACTCTGATCGGGCTGCGAACTTGGCCGCATTTCGGACATCAGTCCGACGTGAAGTCAGACACGGTTTCCGCCGGGCCCGCTCTCGTTTCGTCGTCAGGCCGGAAACGGGGCTGCGCCAGCGCGTGCTTCAGGCGTGGCCTGTGGCAGGGCGGATTGACAGGCGTCGGCCTCCTGGCATGGTTGGAGCGGCAATGGCAATTGCGAATCGAGGGATGGATGAGGCGGCCCATGGCGAAGGCAGGGAGGTTTCTCGCGGAGAGAGGCCCAAGGCGCGGACGCTCTACCTCTTCGTTGTCCTGTTAGGGGCTGCCATGTTCACGCTCTCGCTCTCGGGCTACCCGAACCTGATGGACAACGAGTACCGGGTTGGCAACTACGTGCTCGACGCGATCCACAATGGACATTGGATCATCCAACGAGATGTTGCGGGCGGGGTGGCTTCCAAGCCCCCCTTGCTGACGTGGATGGCCGCCCTGATCACCCTGGGTTCCGGTCACATCAACAGCTTTGCGGTGCATCTCCCCTCCGCCCTGGCCGCGGTGGGTGTCGCTTTGGTGATTCTCGCGGCGGGAGATCGTTACTTCGGATGGCAGGCTGGCTTGCTGGGAGCGGTAATGTATCTGTTGTCGGACGCGGGCGACCAGCAGATGATGACGGCGAGATACGACGGGCTTCTGGCGCTGGGGGTGGCTGCTGCCGCGGTGGCCGCGTTTCGGGCCTGGTCCTTGGGCCGGGGTTGGACCTGGTTCTGGCTTGCGGCCGCTTTTGGCACCCTGGCGAAAGGGCCGGTGGCTTTGCTGCTGGGCGCGTGCGGGCTCTTGTCCTATTTTTGGGAGCGACGCTCCGGGTATGACGGGCGCCTGAGCGGGTCGCAGTGGCCAGGTTTGGCGGTCTTCCTGGCTCTCTGCGGAGGATGGTTTCTCCTGGCCTACGCCGACGTGGGAAAGCCGCTGTTGGAGAAAATGCTGGTGCGTGAGTTGGCCGATCATGCCACGGGCGCCGGGCGCCGGGAGACCATGTTGCTGGGTTTCTACAAGCCGGCCCTGAGCTTTCTCTCCGGTTTCGCGCCGTGGAGTCTTCTGGCCTGCGTGGGGTTCTGGAGGGTCGCGCGGCACCCCGCGCCGATGTCCGAAGAACGGCGCTTTGAGCGTTTCCTTTTTTGCTGGTTCTTTCCGGGCTTATTGTTATTCAGCGTCGTGGCGCACCACCGGGGCCGATTGATCTACCCGTTAATCGCGCCGGCGGCTTTGCTGGCGGGCCGCGAGGGCGCCCGGTGGCTTCAATCCTGTCCCCCGCGCCAGTTGATCAAGTTAGTGGGTGCGCTAGCCCTCGCGACGCTCTGCTTCCTCGGTCTGTATCACCATGGGCTCCTGGCACGCAGTACCCGAGTGCAGAAGACGGTCGGGATGCGCGATCTTGCCGCGAGTGTCCGCGGTCGGTTTGGCGAAGGATTTCCGCTGGTTCATGTGGACACGCTATTCCTGCTGCAGTTTTATCTGAACACAGCCTGGCCTCTCGCGTCCGCCGAGCGCGCGGCGGAGTTGTTGAAAGGGGACTTTCCGGCCTTGGTGGCTGTCTCCGATTTCGATTTGCTGCAGTCCCGGCTTCAACCCAATGGCCCGGCCTTGTTCGAGTTCGCCAGGTGGCCGAAGCAGGGTCCGCCCTTTGTTCGCATCGTCAGCAATCGTCCCTTGACGGAGCCTCTGGCACGCCTGGCGACCCTCCTGGGGCCGTGGCTGGTTCAGATGGAAAATCTGCGTTTCGTGTGCATGAGCGGGCCGGAGATCGTCGTTCAATCAGGCAAGAAGCCCGGAGCGCTTTGGGTCACCAACCAGTCCGGCGTACCGCGAACCCTCCGCGTCCGCCTCTTGGCGGAAGGAGCGGGAACGCGCGATTCGGTTGCGGAGAGGGTGCTAGCTCCCGGGGAGACGTGGCGCCCGTCATTGTGACGCTGCCGGACTGGCTCATGACTGGCTCCTTAATGGGCCTTGGCGGGTTTGGCGTGGGTTTGGCGTGGTCGGACCAGAGTAACGGGCGGACCAGCAGCGATTTAGGTGTGCTCTGGCCTGCCAAAACAGGGACATGGCTCACTTTTTTGGGCTGTTTTCGGCGCTGTATGGTCGGCGTTAAATTCTGTTCTGATGAAGTCCAAGGGCACTTGGATGCGGCTTTGGCGCTCCGGGTGAGGTGATTGTAGAGAGGAACCCTTCCGAGCCGCCCCGGCCACGCTCCGGCGCACGACGCGGTCCAGAGTGTCGTACACGAGGGTCGTCGAAACACCGTGCGCATCGACGAAGCCGTTGGTCTGGCCCAGGGCGTTGGTGACCGAAGTGATCAATCAGCTCGCATACTTCCGCAGGTCGAACGGGCCAAGGAAGCAGGCTTAAAACCGAGAATGACCGGGTGAAAACCATCCGCAAGCCCATCCAGAGACCCCAGCCACGGGACTCAGGTGCCTCCATCGCAACACCTTGCTCAGGTCCGACCCCGAGCCCCATCCCCCGATCCCCCCGCCTCATGCACGATCCCAATTGCCGCTGGATCCGGGGAAGCCTCGTTGATGACCCGGTGATCACCCGTGGATCACCCGTGGATCACCCGTTGCCGAACGGGTCATCTACGGGTGAACTACGGGTGAACTACGGGTGAACCCCGGCGCTTCCTGAATGGAGAGACAGCCTGGCGCTGCAGTTGCCCAAGGTGTTCACATTTGTCTAAGCCACTAATTTCCAGTTACTTATCCCGATGCTGACTTTTTGTCACCCCTGTGTGCAACATTTCCTGGCAGGTTGCGCGGATACTGGATTTTGGTCGGACCAGAGGAACATTCCCAGCAGGATTCCCATCCAGGAAGAGCTTTGGTGCGCCGAACCGCCGGTCGAACGGCCGCTTGATTCGGCGGTCGAACTTGTGTGAATGCAATCCGGGCGACTATGCCGGTTTCTCTTGTGAAACAAGCCTGTTACCGGGTGATGTGCGTTGTCGTTCTTCATTTCTTAGCTTTTGAGGCGCTCCAGCAATTCGCGGTCCGCTGGCGTGAAAGCACCGAGGAACTCTGTTTGATGTCCCTTTCGATTCTCACATTCGCGGCGTTCCTCTGGGCGGTGTTGCCGGCGCTGGCGGTTCTCCATTCACGATGGCTCAGGCCGATCGGCAGCGCGGTCGCCGCAGCGGGTTTGATGGTGGTGCTGCACGCCGCGCGCTTGCTATGATCCGGCCCGAAGGGAGCGTGCCCAGTTCCAGGAGCGGCCCCTGAAAGAAACGGACAACAGCGAAGCACCCGGCACACAATTCGAATTCTCCATGCCCGCACGGATTGCCGCTTCCCAGGTTGGGCCGGGCATGCGAAGCTCCCGTCATGCAGAATTTCTTCGACCTGCTGGAGCATCTGCTCGTGCTCGAAATTGTGGAGATCTTGCCCGCCGGCCGTGTTCTGGCGAAAGCCGCTGCATGAGGATGCCATGACGCGTCCCCCAATCCTCCTGGCTGGGTTCCTGAGCGGAATGGTTTTGCTCCCATTCGCGGAGATCAGCGCCCAGGGTGCCGAACGGGACGGCGAAACGACGGCCGTCCGTGCTGGCGAGATGACGTCCACAGCCCCGGCTAGTTCGTGGATTCCGCCGTGGTTTCCCAAAGCTCCGGTGTTGGCGCCATCCGTGGGGGCGGTGATTCGCGTCGCCACGGTCGAGGAATTGCTCATGGCGGTGGATCGCGTCGAGCCGGGGGGCACGATCCTTTTGGCCGAGGGTCATTACCGGCTTCCGCGGGTCATGGTTCTTCGAGACAAGAAGAAGATCGCTCTCAGGAGTGCCTCGGGGGATCCTGCCAAGACCGTCCTCAGTGGGCGAGGTTGGGACAGTCAAACCGGGGGCGATGACATCCTCCACGTTGCCCATTGCGAAGGTGTCACCATCGCGGACCTTTCGTTCACCGACTGCCGTTCCTACGGAATCAAAGTCGAAGCCGAGAGTGCGCCCCAAGACATCCACATTTACAACTGCCGGTTCCGGGATATCGGCGTGCGCGCGATCAAAGGCTCGGCAGGACAGGACCCAAATGTCCGCGCGGTGAAGGGGTCGGTCCGATACTGCACGTTCGAGAACACGCGGGTCCCCCCCGCCGATTGGCTCTTTGGCGGCGACTACATCGCCGCCATCGACATGATGGCGCTCGAAGACTGGACTTTCAGCGACAACCTCTTTCGAAGCATCCGGGGCCGGAATGGCGGCGGGCGCGCGGCGATCTTCATTTGGGTGCGTTCGCGGCGCGTGGTGGTGGAGCGGAATTTCATTCTCGATTGTGACCGGGGTGTGGCCTTTGGCAATCCGGGCCAATCCACCGCCAATCTCGCCGGTGAACGGCTCGTCTATGTCGCCGACAGCGTCATCCGCAACAACTTCATCGCCGGCGGGCCGGACTGTGGGATCGAGCTGTGGTTCACCGATGGGATCAAGGTTCAGCACAACAGCATCTGGCGGCCGGAGCAGAACTGGCGGCGCGGCATCCGGATCGGCACAGGGACGTCGAACGCGCAGGTGGTGAACAACCTGGTGCATGGTGAGATCTTGCTGGAAGGCGGCGAAGCGGACCTTCGCAGCAATCGCACCGGCCGGTTGGACAATGACTGCGTCGATCCGGCGTCGGGCAACCTGGCGCTGACGCCTGCCGCCACCCGAGCCATTGATCAGGCTGTTCTTCTGCCAGACGTCACGGAGGACATCCGCCGGCAGTCACGCGCGCCGCGCCCGGACATCGGGGCGTGGGAATTCGGAGCCGGCGAGCCTTCCGGACCTGCTCCGGTGGTGTTCGAACTCGATCTGGGCCAGACGGAGCAGATCCAGGTGCGAAGTCCTGCAGGCCCGGTGGAACGTCGCATCGGACTGTTGGCCGTCCGCGAGTTCTATTGGCCGAACTACCACATCCCGGATTTGCCGCAACGGCGTGTCTTCCGTTCCGCGGAGGTGGACGTGGAGGTTTCGGGAACACGCGCCACGCTTCACGCGCGACCCTTCGAGATGCCCCAGACGGTCAACGGCCTGAGGCTCTACGTCGAAACCACCCGGAGCTGGGCGACTGAGCCCCAGCTTGACCCCATGCCCGAGGTCCAGCGCGCGGTCCGGTTTTCGTGCGTGGCTGCGGGGGAGCCATGGGGGCCGTCTGAGTTGCGCTTTCCGATCCGCCATTACCGTTGGAGAGCCAACACCTACGGCAATACCTGGCTGGCCCTGGTCCCTTACAACAAGCATTACTACCACCGGGGCGAGGACTTCGGCGCCATCCCGGACCGGCTTGAGGTGCTCGCCAGCCTCGGCGGGGTGATTACGCGCTCACCGCTTCCCACCGGTGATCAGGAGTCGAATGGCCTCCAGATCCAATGTCCGTCCGGCCTCGAACTGGGTTACTTCCACATGAACGTGGAGACCCTTCTGCCCCACCGTACCAACGGCGCTGCCGTGAGGAGCGGCGACCTGCTTGGACGCACAGGCATGACCTGGGCGGGGCGCAAGTCGCAGCACAATGATCCACACCTCCATTGGGGCGTGTCCGTTCGGGGCGCACCCCTCGCCTCCTACCCGTTCGTGGCGGAAGCCTATCTCCGCGACTACCCAGATCCCTTGCTGGCGGTAGCGGGTGGCTATCACTACGCCATCCCTGGTGACGCGGTGGAGCTCGACGCGTCTCGAAGCCTGGCACGAACCGGCCGCCGCATTGTCCGTTATCAATGGCGTTTGCACGACGGTCGGGAGGTCGAAGGCCCCCACGCCAGCGTGAAAGCCGATCAACCCGGTTTGTTCAGCGAGGAACTGCGCCTTCTGGCCGATGACGGAAGCGAAGACCGGGACTACGCGCAATTGCGGGTATGGAACCCCCACGCCGGCGCGGCGTTCGCAGCCGGGTGGTTCTATCACTGGCCGCTGCGCGGGGCGCGTCCGGGCACCCCAGTTCTCTTTTGGAATCGTCTTTCCGGGACCACGAGCCCCGTGGAGATCGACTTCGGCGACAATTCGAACCCAGATCGTATCGGCCAGGAAATCACCCATGTTTACGCGAAAGCAGGCATCTACACGGCGACCCTGCGCAGCCGCGGGCCGGCCGATGAACCCGTGGAAGTTCGCATGCGCGTCGTCATCGACCCGTGAAGCAAACCCGCTCTCGCTGCATCCGGTGTTGCTGAATCTCTCCTGCGAAGTTTGCCAAACAGCACCCCGAAAGGGCATGATCGCGCCCATGAAACCCCGAGTTCTCGTCCCACGGTGGATCGAAGGCCAGACCGGGAGATTGAGCTCGGTCGCGTTTCGGTTCCGGAACCGAAGGACAGCCCTGGAAGCATCGAGCTGCTGGATTACCAACTGTTCCGTGAAAGCATCGCGGATGAATGGACGCAACGCCAGGTCCGCGCGATCAAAGCCGCCGACCCGAAAGCGCTCGTAACAGTGGGGCTCATCCAATGGTCGGTGCCGGTGCTCCTGCCCCAAGTCTCGCAATACGCGGCCTTTCGTCCGGAGCGGCAGGCGCCGATGCTCGACTTTATGGAGGTCCACTTTTACCCGTTGGGCAAGGGCTTCTACGAATATGACACTGGCGAGAACGAATTGCGCAACCTGGCTTGCCTCGAAGCCGCGGTCCGGGAGGTGGCGAGGCCAGGCAAACCGGTCGTGGTGGCAGAATTCGGCTGGTATGGCGGCGGCAAACTGACCATCGACCAAGGGAAACACCCGCCCGCGACCGAAGATCAGCAAGCGCGTTGGTGCCGTAAAGTGATCGAAACCAGTTGGTTTTGGACTGGAACGTCTGCCTGACGAGCACCGCGGCGGGAAATGAGTTCCGCGAACGGTTCTTCCAGGAGTTCCAGGTGGCCCGGTGACCGCCGCTGCAGTTTCCAGCGGGCCCTTGGATGCCGCTTTGGCGCGAATCGTGGAGACGCTCAAGGAAAACCGAAGACGAATACTCATCTCACCGAACGACAGAACTGAGCGACGCGGGCGGCCCACGGCTCTCGAAGTGGCAAGCAACCTCGCCCGCCCGCATTCGCTCCAGTGACCTGGTTGGGCCATTTCATTTCGGATTCAAGTGCCGACAAATGCTCTCAAGCAGCCGCTGATGGCGCTCGCGCGAGATGGAACCAATAACGCCCAAGAATTGGCTCGCCGGCAAGACTGTAAGAAAACCCACGCGAATCAAAGACGCTGCTTTCAATCCGCTCCTCGTGAAATCGGGATGCGGTGGCTCGATGATCTCGTCTAAGCCTGCTGCTCTCTGTTGAAGCTGAGTGCTCACGCCGCAGACAAGCCAATCCGCAAAAGGTGGCATCTCGCGCAGAACAACCACCGGTCGGGGCTTCACCCGTCCATCACTCTGCGGTAATGGGGCGAGTGCCACGTCACCCTCCTTCATTTGGATTCTTTGATATCCGCAATCGAATATTCCGGCTCCTGATCGCCGTAGGCTCGAGCCAGACTCTGAACTGCCAGCGCCGCCCATTCCGCTCGCTCGCGCGCTTGAGGGCCCTGTGCGGGAAGGACTGTCACAATGAGAGGTGAATGCACTGGGAGATCGAAGGCTTCGTCCAGCACAATCCGTTCACCGTCGTAATGGGCTTTGAGACTCACTGTTGGCATGTACACCGCATACCCTCTGGCTCGACCCAGCGCAAGTCCTGGAATCCGGCCAACGACAAAACTCAGCGATGCGGGGCGGCTCGAGACATTCGAATGGGCAAGCGATGCCGCCCGCCGCATTCGCTGCAGTGATTTGTTCTGCGCGCTCAGACTTCAACGTAGTGAGTTACGGTCGATGGTTCGGGGACAGGAATACCGTCCTCTCGCAAACCCTCGAGATGGAACTCTGCAGCCTCGCGAATCAGGCGCTCGGTTTCGGCGAAGATCGCTTGACCCGCTCAGCGCGTCTCGGCACGGTTGTCGCCTTGTATGATGACTCGTCGCAGGTTCCTTGTGCTTAGCGTTGGCGGGGGAGGACTGGCTGCGTTCGGGCGGAGGGCGATGCCGAGGGAGTGGAAGCGAGTCGAAGGCAAATCTTGGGCGTTGGGCGCCGAGGTTGTTCTGACCGCTTATCATCGTGAGCGAGTGGTAGCAGACCGGGCTTTACAGGCGGCTTTTGTGGCGCTGAACGAAATCGAGACTGTTCTCAGTCTCTACCGTCCAGAGAGTGAAATCTGCCGGCTGAATCGGTCGGGCGGTTTGGAGCGTCCGCACCCGGACTTGGTGCAAGTGCTATCCAAAGCCCTGGAGTGGTCGGCCAGGACGAAAGGCGCGTTCGATCCAACCGTGCAGCCGCTCTGGCCGCTCTATGCAAACAACAAGTCCCCCGGCGAATCAGAATTGGACTCCATTCGCCGTCTGATCAACTGGCGCCAGGTGGAAGTGCATCCAAACCGAATCTGCCTCGGACCAGGCCAGGCGATCACCCTCAACGGAATTGCTCAGGGATTTGCCGCCGACCGCGTCTGCGCCGTTCTCCGCGCCCATGGCATCGAGCATGCCCTGGCCAACACCGGCGAGTTCGGCGCGGTCGGTCTCAAACCGGCTGGTGAACGGTGGAACGTGGGCATCCAGCATCCGCGGATTGCAGACGCTTACCTTGCCCTTGCCGGGCTCACCGATCGGTTTCTCGCCACTTCGGGCGATTATGAGACGAAGTTCAACGATGATTTTTCCAGTCATCACATCTTTGACCCGGTGACTGGCCGTTCACCCGCGACGTTGGCCAGCGTGACGGTTCTGGCACCGACGGGCCTTGAGGCCGACGCACTCTCCACCGCCGTGTTCGTGCTCGGCCCGGAGCGAGGGTTGGATCTGGCGGCGTCCCGGGAAGGCGTCGATGCCTTGGTCGTATTGAAGACCGGCGAGGTCCTGGCGACACCGGGTTTTCCTAAGGTCGGATGAAAACGCTGCTGCCCGTGCGCGGCAACCCGGGCCCGTGGAATCCCCCAGCCGCAATGCCGGTCAGATCATCTGGAGAACGATCAACATGAATGAGGGCCGCTGGAAAGAGCGGGTGGTTTGCTTCGCCAATACGCGCTTGGTAAGCTCGCTCCCATGCCGACATTAGCCTCGAAATCGCTCGCCCTGCTCCTCACGACACTCACTGGCCTAAGCTCGGTGCTGGCCGAGCCCCTTCTGGAGGGCCAGGAACGATCCGGGCTGCCAAACGTGTTCGTCAAACTGGGAGCGGGCAATACCGTGCGCATCGCCTGGCTGGGCGGGAGCATTACGGCCCAGGATGGCTGGCGGCCGAAAACCCTCAAGTGGTTTCGGGAGCTGTTCCCGGCAGCCAAGGTGGAGGAAATCAATGCCGCGATTGGCGGGACCGGTTCTGATCTCGGCGTGTTCCGGCTGAAGCATGATGTCCTCGACCATGACCCGGACCTGCTGTTTATCGAGTTTGCGGTCAACGATGCGGGAGCGCCGCCGGAGCAGATTCACCGGTGCATGGAGGGGATCGTCCGGCAGACCTGGAGGCGCAATGCCCGAACGGACATCTGTTTCGTCTACACGCTGACCGGGAACATGCTGGAGACCCTCCAGCAGGAGCAACTGCCCCGGTCCATGGTGGCCATGGAGCAGATCGCCGCGCACTACGGAATCCCCACCATCAACATGGGTCTGGAGGTGGCGCGGATGGAGAAAGCCGGGAAGCTCCTCTTCAAAGGGGATCTGCCCAAGACCGACGCCGAAAAGACCGCTCTGGGCAACCGCATGGTGTTCTCACCCGATGCCGTCCATCCCTACCCGGATACCGGGCACCAGCTCTACCTGGAAGCCGTTGTTCGATCCATGGAGAAGATGCGGGCAGTGGGCAGTTCTGGGCCGCACGCCATCTCGGCGCCTTTCCGGGCCGATAACTGGGAGCATGCCAAGATGATCCCGCTCAGCGAAGCGAAGCTCAGTCCCGGATGGCAGCGCTTGGACCCGGCCAAGGACAGCCTGGCTAAACGGTTTGGCAACCGACTGCCGGAGGTGTGGAAAGCGGCGAAGCCGGGCGAGACAATCTCGTTCAAGTTCCGCGGGACGATGGCGAGAATTTACGACCTGGTTGGTCCGGACTGCGGACAGGTGATCGTCACGGTCGACGACATGGAGCCGGTGGCAAAGCCGCGCTTTGACGCGTTCTGCACCTACCACCGCTTGGCGACGCTGAGCATTGCCGAAGGTTTATCCAACGCGGTCCACCCCGTGGAGTTGACGATTCATCCCGAGCAACCGGACAAGGCGAAGATCCTCAGCCAGCGGAACGAGAAGATCGACGATCCGAATCGTTACGATGGGACCGCCTGGTATGCCGGCGCGATTTTGCTGGTGGGCGAATTGGAGGAGCAATAAGCGCAGAAGCAGAACGGTTCGACGCTGCCTTGAATCGGCCTTACGCCTGAGGAGTCTTCTTCACCAGAAGGAGCGCATCAGCGGCCCCAGCGGCATCAGCGATAACGGGAGCGCCGAAAAGACTCTGCAGCGTTGTGCTCATGCTCAGGCCGCCTTTCCTTCGAAAGATGCTGTGCGGTGCGCGCTTGCCAGGGTCCGACCACGCCCGGTCACAGCTCAAAGCTTCATTCGCCGTTGGTGACAATTTGTCAGCAACCGTGTAAACGCCACGGCTGCAAGGTTTAGCGAGCAAACCAGGATCGGCCGCAGGCGAATATTTGGCGATCACGCAGGTTAAGCGCCAATAGCGCCCAGCCCTCACACTCCACAGCCGTCTCGGCGCTCGGATTCGGAATTCGGACTTCTTTCGGCGCCTTCGGTCTTCGGTCTTCGGTCTTTACTCCTCACCATTCACCGCGATTGGCCCGCGCCAGACGCTGCCTCCGAAAGTGGTCACCCGGAGGCGCGCATCATCGGCCGGATCGAACTCCACACGTTGGATGTTGGCGAAAGGCACGCCGCAAGCGATCCAGGAGCGGCCTTTGTCTTGGGAGAGCCACAATCCAGCGCCGGGCGCCCCTTCCGTCAGGGTCATGTAGATCCAGCCGTCGCGCCGAGGATGGAAGTAACCGCCGAACGTTTGCGGGCCCTGGCGTCCGATGCGCCGCCACGAGTTCCCGCCGTCTTCCGTGAGGTAAAGCCCACCGGATTGATCGCCCCGGCCGGCGTCGCAGGCGCCGAGCAGAATGCGCTTGCTGTCGCGCGGGTGAACCGAAAAGTCCTTCACGTAACGAAGAGGCTGCGACGCGTTAATGTGCTCCCAACTTTCGGCGCCGTCCCGAGAGCGATACAGCCCGACGCCCTCGCTCATTAACGGCGCGCCGGGCGAAGGCCGCTTGGCGCAGATGCTGGCGAACAAAGTGCCATCCTCGTGCAGGATAACCCGGTAAACGCGCATGTTATCCGGGTGCCCCAGGCCCGTGCTTTTGGAGACCCAGGTGCGGCCGTCATCCTTGGATCGAAACACTCCGGCATCGAAGACACCCGCAAAAAGCGTGCGCGAGCCTTTGTCGCTCTTGGGATCCAGCACAATGGAGGTGATTGGCTTGGCGGGCAAATCTTTCGCTTCGGCTTTCCAGGTCGTGCCAAAGTCATGGGAAACGCAGACGCCGCCCGGCGCCTTATGGCCGTGACGCTCAGAAATGATGTTGTCGTTGGGGATGTCGTGGACGTTGGAAAAAGCGCCCCACACCAGCCCCGGCACGTCCGGATCGAAAGCCAGTTCGTAACAGGTGTTCCGCCATGGCGCCCATGTCTTCTGGTTCCACCAGCGCCAGGTTCTGCCGGCATCGAGGGAGCGCGCCATGCCAATGTCGGTATAAGCAATGTAATGCCGATTCCGTTCGTGAGGGTCGATGTAATAGTGCCAGGTGGTGGTGACGACAAGGCCGTTGCAGACCCAGTCGCTCTCGGGGCCCGGCTTCCGCTCCAAGGCCGGGTAGGTGCTGCCGACGAACCACGACGCGCCGCCATCATGCGTGATGTGCGGCTCGTTTCGCACCAGCATTAATCGGTTTGGGTCGGTATTGCAGATCGCCACGCCAAACGGCGTTTCGCCGCCTTTGTAAGATTGGCCAGTCGCCGCGGTGACGTAATCGTGCGCCAGGTTGAACTTGGGAAAGCGCGGGTCCTGGAAGTACGTGGCCCGCCACGTCTCGCCGCCATCGTCGCTGCGGTACACTGTGTCGCTATGGGGCGGGTGGAACCCGGTGCTCGTGTTGAGGGCGTACACCGTGAGCGGCCTGGCGTCCGTGCAAAGCAGGTGGTGGTACTGCGAGACAGGACCGTAGGCATATTGATCGGCTTCTTTCGTCTCGGTATTCAAGCCAGCACCCATAGCCGGTTCCCAGCTCTCACCCCCGTCTCGCGACCGGTAAATGCCCCCGGCAAACGCGCCTTCTTGAATTCTGCTCCGGACGGCGCAGTAAAGCATCACCGTGCCTGCGGCCGGATCGGACCCGCCGGCGAAAGCCTGGATTTCCTTCCAAGGCAGCCCTTCGGTTCGCTCAACCCAGGTTGCGCCTGCATCGTCCGAGCGCCAGATCCCGTTGGCAGTGGCCGCAAAGAGCGTTTGGCTCTGTCGAGTGCGGTCGCAGTGAAAGGCAATGATGTTCCCGGCCGGTCCCGCGCATTTCTGCCACGTGCCGCCAGCGTCCCGGGAAACCACGCAACCCCCTGGCCGAATGCCGGCGAGCATGAGGTCAGGGCGCGAAGGATGAATGGCGATCTCTCCGGCAAGCGCCTCCCGCAAGTCGCCAAGACGGGTGAAGGTGCGCCCCCGATCGCGACTGACGCACAATCTCCCGCCTGAGGAAGCGTAGACGGTGTTCGGATCGGTGGGATGGAAGGCTGGACGGCACCGGGTATCGCTCCGAAGCTGCGCGTGATGAATCATGCGCCAGTTGCGTCCGCCATCCTCGGTGATGTAGGCGGCGCTCATGTCGCAGTTCAGCATCATCAGATTCGGATCGGCGGGCGAGATGGCGGGGGTGAACATGCCGCCGCCACCAGAAAGGCCAACGGGTTCCCAGAAGATCGGTTCGGCAGCCGTCGCGCAAGCCATGGCCAGGGAAAAACCACCAATGATCAGGCCAGCGCGGTGTTTCGGGTGGATGTGCTTGAAGCGATCGAGGCGAATGCGAGCAGTCAATGCCATGCCCAGGAGCATTGCAGGTTCCGGCTCCGGCGAAAAGCGATTTGCACCTGCGACCGGCCCGAAGCCTGTCCGTGGTATGCGAATCCACTCTTCGCATCCCGTGGCTTGCGGCTCGTCTATCACAGTCCCACTCCCTGGCAGCTCACCTGGCTTTGAGCGCCGTAATTTCCGCCTTTAGGTCGTCGATCTGCCGTCGCTGGTCGTCGATCAGGGCCCGAAGTTCGGTTTCCTTGGCAAGAAGGTGCTGGTGCAGTCCCTGGATGGCAGCGAGGGCAACTCCATTGGCATCGACGTTCGCGATGAACTTGTCGTCGGAACCGAGGGAAGCCCGGGTTCCCAGGATCGTGCTCACCAAGCCGGAGTTGACGCTCAGCTTCTGGACTTCACCGTTCCATACGGCGCGCCCACCCACCGGGGCGTCGTAAATCTTGAACTGCACCACGCGGGCGCCGTCGGGCACGGGGCTCCCGCCGGCGTCGGTCAGGCGGCCCTGAAACGGGAGCAGACGGTTGTCGGCGCGAAGCGTTGGTTCCAGGGCCAAGAGAACCGCGGCGGCCAAGGCGAAGCCGTCGCGGTCTCTTCCCGGTTGTCTTTGGAGGCCGGACTGGATACGCTTTCGGCATGGCCAAACGACTTCTTTTTTCCCTGGTCAGCGCCTTCCTGGCGAGTGCGGTAATCCCATTCCAAGCCGCGGGCGCTTCGTTCCCTGATGCTTCGGAATTGCCCTCGCGTCCGTCGTTGCCGGACCCTCTGGTCATGTTCAATGGAAAGCCGGTGACGACCAAAGAGCAATGGGTGAACGAACGGCGTCCGGAGCTAAAGGCCCTTTTCCAGCATTATATGTATGGCCACATGCCGCCAGGCACCGCCCGGTTCGAGGTGCAAGGCGCGGACCGCCAGTTCTTCGGCGGCAAGGCCACCAGAAAGCAGGTCACACTCCATTGCGATCGGCCCGGCGCGCCGACGGTGGATTTGCTGGTCGTGATTCCGAACCAGCGGGAGAAGCCCGTGCCCGCGTTCGTGGGGCTGAATTTCTGCGGGAACCATACCCTCGTCAACGATGCCGCGGTTCCGCTGCCGCAGAGCTGGATGCGGGATTCGTGCCCGGGCGTTTCCAAGAACCAAGCCACGGACGCCGGACGCGGCGCCCAGGTCAGTACCTGGGCTCTCGAGCAGTCGATTGACCGCGGATATGCCATGGCCGTGCTCTACTACGGCGATGTCGAACCGGATCAGCCAAACGCCCCGGACGGCGTTCGCGCGGCCTATAAAGATTATGACTGGGGCGCCGTTGCTGCCTGGGCATGGGGCCTGTCGCGTGCAGTCGATTACATGCTCACGGACTCGGCCATCGATCCGAAACGCATCGCGGTGGTGGGCCACTCGCGGAATGGCAAAGCCGCGCTTGTGGCGGCAGCTTTCGACGAGCGGATCGCGATGACCATCCCTCTTCAGGCCGGTTGCGGCGGCACGGCCCCGAGCCGAGGGACCGTGGGCGAATCGGTCAAACAGATCAATACCAACTTTCCACACTGGTTCAATGCCGCGTTCAAGACGTTCAATGAACACCCTGATCGCCTGCCCTTTGATCAACATTGCCTGATCGCTCTTTGTGCGCCGCGCCCGGTTTTCCTCCCCAACGCCGTTGAGGATCAGTGGGCCAACCCCAAAGGCCAATTCGAGATGCTCCAGGCCGCGGAGCCTGTTTACAAGCTTCTTGGCGCCAATGGCTTGGACGCAGACGAAATGCCCGAACCCGGCCAGCTCATCTCCAGCACCCTTGGCTATTACATTCGCCCAGGAAAACACTCCATGACCAAGGAAGACTGGAACGTGTTTCTGGATTACGCGGATAAGAATTTGAAGTAACTCCGCCCCCACACGCCCGCTTGCAGAATTTGGGTCCTGCCAGGAAGCCTGGGGGAGCTCGACGCGAACTGCGTGCGGAGGGGGGGTGCGTCCAATCACGGAGGACAGCCTTCCGACCCGGCGTTCGTTATTGAGCCCGCTTGCGTGACCTGGAGGACAGCGATAGTTGGCGCACCTTTTTCGATCGCTATTGGCGGCTGCTCTAACCCAAGGGGGAACTTTGTCAGCATTCGTCTGACCCAATCACTCCGAAGGTTGTGGGGGTATTAAGCCTTCAGGCTTCCCTCGGGCATTCGGGGCTTCGAGCTTCGGATTTCCTTCGGGTCTTCGGCTTTCGGTCTTCGGATTTCACGTCTGCGGTTCGGCCCATTTACCGTGCTCTTTGATCAGGTCCACCAGGCGGTCCACCGCTTCCGCTTCGGGGATATTGAACTTGATAGGCGTTTTGCCGACGTAAAGGTTGATCTTTCCAGGCGCTCCGCCGACGTAGCCGAAATCGGCATCTGCCATTTCGCCCGGTCCGTTCACGATGCAGCCCATGATGGCGATTTTGACGCCTTTGAGGTGCTCCGTGCGCGCTTTGATTCGGGCGGTGACGGTCTGGAGATTGAACAGCGTGCGACCGCAGGAAGGGCACGCCACGTAATCGGTCTTGAAAGAGCGGCATCCGGCTGCCTGGAGGATGTTGTAAGCAAGCCGCAGCGAAACCCCGGCGGAAGGCTCGCCGCGCACCAGGATCATATCGCCAATCCCATCAGCCAAGAGCGAACCGATCACCACCGACGCACGCAGCAGGGCGATCTTCGAATCCAGGGCAGGTTCGCCCGGCTTGAGAGTGTCCTTGAGCAAAATGGGATTGTGCAGGCCCAACCGCTTGAGCTTGGCAGCCAGCAGGCGAAAAGCACTGAGCGCGGGCAGGGCCACGCTGTCCCTGACCGAAACCAGTTGGTGCTCGCTGTTGATTTTGAAATCAGCCGACGGGTCCACTTCAACCACGCTGAGATCTTCGTAAACCGCTTCCGGCTTGATCGGCGCGTCAGGCCGGATTTTGGGCGCGATCTTTTCCCAGGCAGCGCGCGTTACGGCGACACGGATCGGCTGGCGTCCGCCGCAGTGGAGCCCTTCGGCGAGCCCAATCTCCGGTGTGGACCGCCGCTCATAAGTGAAGGGGTCGAACGAAACCGGAATCTCCTGGACGGGCACGGATTTGTTGGAAAGCACCGGGATCAGGCCGAGAAGGTCGCGGCAGACTTCGATCTCGCGCGGCGAATCTTCGGTCAACGAAACGCGGATGGTATCGCCGATGCCGTCGACCAGCAGGGATCCGATGCCAATGGCGCTCTTGATCCGGCCGTCTTCGCCATCGCCTGCTTCCGTCACGCCGAGGTGGATGGGGTAATTCCAGTCCGGACCGAGTTCGCTAAGCCGGGCGGCCAAAAGCCGATAGCATTCGATCGCCACCTTCGGGTGGCTCGACTTCATCGAGAAGAGGAAGTTGTGAAAATCCTCCTGGCGCGCGATCCGGGCAAACTCCAGGGCGCTCTCGACCATGCCCAGCGGTGAGTCGCCAAACCGATTCATGATTCGGTCGCTCAGAGAGCCGTGGTTGGTGCCAATGCGCATGGCGCGCCCGAGCTGTTTGCAGATCTGAACCAGCGGGATGAACTTCTCGGCGATGCGGCCCAACTCAGCCTGGTACTGAGCCTCTGTGTATTCCTTGATGGCAAACTTCTTGGAATCGGCGTAGTTGCCCGGGTTAATCCGGATCTTCTCGACCCACTTGGCAGCTTCGAGGGCGGCTTCGGGCTTGAAGTGAATATCGGCCGCAATCGGCACATGGCAGCCGCGGGCGCGCAACTCAGCGACGATGCTCTGCAGGTTGGCGGCGTCTTTGACGGTGGGCGCGGTGATGCGGACCAGTTGGCAGCCGACCGCCACCAGGTCGAGCGTTTGCTGGACGCACGCCGCGGTGTCCATCGTGTCGCACGTCAGCATTGATTGCATGACGACAGGATGGTTTCCGCCAATCCGGATCCCACCTTGTGCGGGGTCGCCCACGGTCACCACGCGGGTCTCGCGCCGTTCATGACGGTAAGGTGAAGCGCAGTAAGCTGTGCGGATCATTGCTGGGGAGCCGGGGCCGGCTCCGGGGCGGGCGAAATCGTAGGATTCTCGGACGACTCGATGCGGGACTCGATCTGGAACATCGATCTGAACAAGGAGAACCGCCGGATATCGTTAATCGACACGTAAAGCATGAACGAAATCAACGCGACCGCGAAGGCCGTCGTGGTGTACTCAACGAACTTCACGCTGAGCGGGCGGCGGCGGATGCGCTCCACAAGGGCCATCATGATATGGCCGCCATCGAGCACGGGCACCGGCAACAGGTTCAGCACTGCGAGGTTTACGTTGAGCAACACCAGGAAGCTCAAGGCGAGCCGGTAATCGGTGTTGATATAGGCCGCGAGCATGGCCAGGATGCCGGGCGGCCCGCTCAGATCCTTCACGCCCACGCCCGTCTGTTTCGAGTGCACCAACGCGCTCAGGACATTGATGGTCTTGGTCCAGACGTCTGAAATATGCGCCCAAGGCGTCGGCCCGGGCCGTTGCACCTGGTAGACATTGGGGCTGTTCAATCCGACGCCAATACGCCCTTTGTTGGTGGCCGGATTGAGGCGGGGCGTCACCGTCAAGGCCACTTCGTTGGTGCCGCGCTTGACGAGGATCGGGGTGGCTTCCCCCGGGCGCTTTTCGATCAACTGAATGAACTGCTCCCGGCTGGAGATCGGGACCCCGGCAAATCTCAAGACGATGTCGCCAGCCCTCAGGCCCGCGGCTTCGCCCGGTTGCTTCGGCAAAACCTCCGTGACCTCGGGGTGATCGCGCGGTTCGAGCCGGAGCAGTTTCAAGCCGACATCCGGGTTGACCGCGGCCTCAAGCTGATAGGTCTTCCGCTGGCCTTCGCGCTCGATGACCACCGCGAGCACATTCGTGCGAGCGAGAACGGTTTGTTCCTGCACCTCCTGCCAGGAACGGACGGATTGGCCATTCACCGCAACGATTCGGTCGCCTTCCCGGATGCCTGCCTTGCCTTCGGGCGAGTTCGGGTCCACGTATCCGACGAAAGACGGGTTTACCAGCACCGGGAGCCCCGTGAAGTAAAGGACCGCCGCGATCACGAAGGCGAAAACGACATTCATCGCCGGCCCGGCAAACGCCACCAGGATCCTCGACCACGGCGACGCGGGAGGGAGGGGTTCCCGGGATTCGCTGCCGCCTTCAAGCGCTTCCGAGGTGATCATCTGCGGGAGACGGACGAATCCACCCGCCGGTATCCAGCGAACCGAATACTCGATGCCGTCCCGGACCCAACCGAAGATCTTGGGCCCCATCCCGATCGCGAACGCCTCCACCTTCAACCCTCGGAGGCGGGCCACAATGTAATGGCCCCATTCGTGGACAAAGATCGCGGCGCCAAAAAGCAAAAGAACCCCCGCCACGATGTACAAAACGTTAAGCAATTGACTCATGCAATGTGTCGCCGGTCAGCGAACCCGGCGAATGTAACCTTGCGGTGAAGGACTGGCAACTTAGGAAACCGCCCCGCCCGGCTGGCACCGCGCTTTGCTAACGCACCAGTTCGAACGCAAATCCCTTTAAGTACTCGGTTTCTGGAATAGCAGGCAGCACCGGGTGATCCGGCGCCTGGGTGCAGGTCCGCACCCGCCGAAGCAGGCGCCGCGCGTCGAACGCAGCCTCCAGGATCACCTGCTGGAAGGTGACGGGGTCAATATGATGCGAACAACAGAACGTGGCGAGGGTCCCGCCGCGCTTGAGCAGCTTTAAGGCCCGCAGGTGGATCTCTTTGTATCCTCTCAAGGCGTCCGGGATTGACGCCCGGTTGCGGGTGAAGGATGGCGGGTCCAGGACGATCAGGTCGAACCGAGGGATCACCTTCTCGTGCGGAGCCGTCCGGGTCTGGTCTTTCAGCCAGTCGAATACGTTCGCGGCGGCGAAGGAACAGCGGTCAGCCAGTCCGTTGGCGGCCGCGTTTCGCTCCGCGGCGGCAATGGCGTCGGCACTCTGGTCGAGACCCAGCACCTGGGCCGCCCCGGCGCGCGCCGCATGGAGCGCAAACCCGCCCAGGAACGTGAAACAATCCAGCACCTGGGCGCCACGCGCGAATTGCGCGACCGATTCGCAATTAAGCTGTTGGTCGAGGTAATACCCGGTCTTGTGCCCGTGCAGGAGATCCACCTCGAATCGGAGCTGGTTGATGCGCACCGCGACTGGACCCTCGATGGTGCCCTCAAGAACGCCGTTGGCTTCCGGCAGCCCTTCAAACTTGCGCGAGGCCATTTCGTTTCGTTCGACAATGGCTCTTGGTTCGAAGATCTTCTTTAAGACGCGCACGATGGCGTCTTTGCGCCGGTCCATACCCAGGGAAGAGGTTTGGATCACGAGCACCTCCTCGTACTTGTCGACGATCAGGCCGCTCAGAAGATCGCTCTCGGCGTTGACGACTCGGAACGATGTGGCCTCCGGCATGTGTTTCACCCGGTGCGCCAGCGCGTCCCGAATCCGCCGCTCAAAAAAGGCCTCGTTCACCTCCACTTTTTCCCAGTCCAGCACCCGCACATTGATCTTCGACTTGGCATTGTAGAAGCCCACCCCCAGGAACCGTTGCCGGTGATCTTTCACCTGGACCACGTCGCCATCGGCGGCTGGCCGGGTCAGCCGGTCGATCGAGCCGTGATAGATCCACGGGTGCCCTGCCACGACGCGGTCGGCTTCACCCGGACGTAGCAAAACGGTGGCTAATGCAGCTTCCATAAATTGATGACCACACTCCGGCCAAGCTAACGTATCCGCCCGGCGCGTAAAGGTTTCAATCCGGCAGGAATTCTCAAGAATTGCGGTCAACCTGAAGGCCACTTCCGCAGCAGCACCGCGCAATTCCACGCCAGGAACTCTCGGAGCCCGGGCACCGCCATGATCAGGCTGAGCTCCGGGTAGTACCGCGGCGCGGCTTTGACCAGCCTTAGCGCGGGCTGGCGCCGAATGGCGCGAAGCACCGGCCCGATATGGATCGGAAACAAGGTAACAAAGGGCGTGTGGATTCGTTTGCGCCGCGTCAGCCCGTCATAAACTCTCGGTCCGAGCCGGGGACCAAGATAGTGAAATGGCGAGAAATCGTGCCCGCCCCAAGGCGAAAGCCAGTTGGTCCAACTCAGGTAGAACCAGCCTCCGGGCCGCAGCAGCGCCGGCATGCGTGCGATGAATTCGAACGGCTTCGCCAAGTGTTCGAGCACGTTCGAGCAAATCACCCCCTCGAATCGGCCCAGCGTCGTGACATCATCCCGGTCCAGGTTGATCTTCTGAAACGGAGCCGAAGCGACCTCCGGGAGAAGCGAGTTGGTTTCGTCGGCGAACGTCACTGCGCAACCGCGTTTGATCAACTCCGCCCCCATCAACCCATGGCCGCATCCAAGGTCCAGCACCGCCGTTCCCGGACCGAACCGCACTCCGTGCCGCTCCATCCAACGCAGGGCGTCCCGGGTCTGGAGGGCGTAGAAATCCTCGTCATCCCGGCGCCGCAAGTGCTGCAGGATCAGCTTGTGAATGATCATCGGTGCCGCAGCAAGAGACCAGCTCCCGCCGGTGACGGCAACCGGAAAAATCTCCTGCTTTTCCCTCTGCAACGCGGATTCCGAGCCACAGAACGTTGACCGTGACCGCTCCCCGGGGGCGGTCATTTCTTGAACTGTTGCACGCTGCCGTCGTTAAAAGCGACCACTTCGTGGCCGTCGGCAAAACGGACGCGCATGAGCGGTCCGAGGAAAGCCGTCCCTTTCTCCCCCCGGAGCGACACTGTCACCTCCAGTCCCTCGAAGCTGCGCGATACCGTCTCTGGGATCAGGCCCTCCTTGGCCAGTTCCCCCAGCGATAGGGAGGCAGGCACAGGCAGGCCGCGCGCCTCCCGCTGCGCGCCGTAAGCTTTGGCCGCGGCCATCACCGCTTGATATTCGCGGGTGCCCGGATGAGGCGAATGGGTCCGGACATACGCGAGTCCAGCAGCCAGCATCAGGAGGAAAGCCGCCACTGTGATGAAGATAACGCGTGGAGCCGAGTTTTGTTTCATACCAATGAGTGGACACCGCAGGATGCCGCTTTTGTGCAGGCCAGTCCAGGGCGTGGCAGGCGGGGGGTGGAGCGCGGTTTACACCCGGCTCTATGGGAACCCATGGGTCGGCGCCGTGAAGCGGGATCCAAGGCAACGGCAGCCGGGAAAGCCGCTTACAGAGCGGCGCTCCGACAGGGCAACGGCGGCGGCTTCGTTGCCCAGGCTATCGATCTATTCCCTGGTGCGGGCCGCTGAGTTCGGGTAGCGTCCGTTTCATGAACTCCTCGCGCTCGCTCCCGCTTCGCAGGACGCCACGGCTTGTGAACCTCCGCACGAAGCTCCTGGGCAAACTGGCATGGGCGGCATGCGCCAGTTGCTTGGGCCTGCTTCCTTTGCCGGTGCGGTCGGCCGATGTGCTCGATATCTCGATTCTCAAAGGCCAGTTCCTTCTCCAACCGGACGCCGGCACGCTTGTGCTCGACCCGGATTTTGGCTTCTCCATTCTCGCGACGATAAGCCTGACGGATTACGACCTTCTGCGGGAAGCGTCTCTTCGCTTGCCCGATGGCGATGAGCTTCTCATGGATGATCTGGGCGATTTCTGGAGTATTCTCGATACCGCGAGCACGCTGGAGCAGTTGGACAGCTGGTACACTTGGGGGGATTACTTCTTCCTCTACAACACGGTCAACGATGGCGAATTCACCTGCCTGCTCAGTCTGCCGGAGTCGCCACTGCCGCCCAAGCCGCGCCTGGTGAACTTCGACGACGTGCAAGCCGTCGATGTCACGGAACCGCTCACGCTGACCTGGGAGTTCGATCAACCGCCCGAAACCAACGATTACGTGCAGATTTACGTCAGCCTGGGCCACTCGGATATCTTTTCGACTCCCGACCTGGGTCAGCCCGGCGCGCTCGATGGCACCGCGCGCTCCGTCACGATTCCCGCCAACACGCTGGACTCCTACTGGATTCAAAGTCTCAACATCGAAATCACCCGCGTCATTTCGACGAACAGCACGTGCAACCCCAGCGCCCCGGGCGTCGGAGCCACGTTCAGCTCGACCGAAGTCGACCTCGTTCCGGTATGGGTGCCCCTGCTTCGGGTCGCGTCCGCACCGGCCAATGGCCAGTTTTCGATCGAAGTCTCGGCCGAACCGGAACGACCGGTCGTCCTGATGGGGTCCGCCGAACTCACCCAATGGAGCCCTGTGGCCACCAACACCAGCCCGTCCGGGATCGTGGTTTTTAGCATCCCGCTAGCCGAGGCGCTTTACCGTTTCTTCCGCGCCCGTCAGCCGTAACCGGCCGCATCGATCCGTTCCATTCACCGCGGATGGCCCGGACAAGAGCAGGGCCGATCGGCGGCCGCAGTGCTTTGGGTTTTGGGGCGGCGTGATTCCGCGGTTTACTCTGGGCTGAGGATTGCCTGCGCGTGCGGCGCGCACCTTTTTCCGAGGGACCGCGTTCAGTTTCGGGACACGTGAACCGCATGCGGAGCCGTTTCGAGACACTTTCCAAGGGAGGACACCTGATCCATCGCGACTTGCGTGATATTTTCAGGATCTTCCTTGCGATTTAAGAGATGCTTGCTATATGGTTGCTATATGCTTGACCTATGTCAGATTACAGCAAGGATGAAGTAAGTCTCTGGTTTGATAGAACTTGGCATCAATCCTGCTTGAATGCAGTCCGTAAGTATCACGAATCTGTTTTATGGCTATTGTCAAACTCAACTCGGCAATCAAAGAAATGCGCGGCAGCCTCGGCGATATGGTCTTCATCCCTCGCGGCGATGGCGAAGCCATCGCGCGCCGAAAAGGCCGGCCGCCCGAAGTGTTCAGCGACAAACAAAAGGCGCATCAGTCCCTTTTCTGCGACGCCGCGGCTTACGCCCGGTTGGTGCAGAAAGACCCGGCTTTGAGCGAGCCTTACCTCGCGGGCGCCAAAGCCAGAGGGCTGTCGCCCTATCAAATGGCGCTGGGCGATTTTATGAAGTCCCCCGAAATCGAGGGGATCGATCTGTCGGGGTTCACCGGAAAGGCGGGAGGGGCGGTCCTGGTTTCAGCCGCCGAATGGAAGGTCGTCGACGTGCAAATCAGGATCCTGAGCCTGGAAGGCGCGGTGCAGGAGGAAGGCGCGGCGGCGCTCGATCCGGACAGCGGCAAATGGCGGTACCAAGCGCGGACGAATGTCCCGGCCGGGCACACGGTGATCGTGGAAGCCACGGCGAAGGATCGTCCGAAACATGCGGCGCAGCAAACGGCCTTCTGGGCAGAGCGTGCCTGACATGGACGGCGACGCCCGAGGTGGATTTCTTGCCGGGGTGATCGAGGGGTTCTACGGACCCCCGTGGACCCAGGGCGAGCGGCTGGAATTGTTCGATTGGATGGCCGCTTGGGGCCTCAACACCTATGTGTATTGTCCCAAGGACGATCTGAAACATCGGGCGGCCTGGCGCGAGTTGTATACCGGCCCGGAAGCTGCCCGTTTTAGAGAACTGTTCGCCGCAACCCAGGCGCGCGGGATCCGGTTTGTCTATGGCCTGGCGCCGGGCCTGGATATTCGCTACGGCCACGACGCGGATCGGGAGCGCCTCATGGCGCGCCTGGAACAAATGCGCCGGTTCGGCTGCGAAAACTTCGCGCTGCTTTTCGATGATATCCCCGACCGAATGGACCCGGCGGATAGGAAGCGTTGGAGTTCCATCGCGCCTGCGCAATGCCATGTGGCCAACGCCGCCTTCGCCTGGACGCGCCAGCACGCGCCAAGCGGACGCTTCCTTTTCTGCCCCACGGCTTATTGCGGCCGGATGGCACAGCGCAACCTTGGCGGAGAGGGTTATTTGGAGGCGCTTGGCGCCGGGCTCGCTCCGGAAATCGATGTTTTCTGGACCGGCCCTGAAATCATTTCGCGCGAGATCAGCGTGGCGCATGTCCGGGAGATTCGGGGGCTCTTGCGACGCAAACCGGTGATTTGGGATAACCTCCATGCGAATGACTATGACGGGCGGCGGTTCTATTGCGGACCTTACGCCGGACGCCCCCCTGAGTTGCGGAACGAAGTGGCCGGGCTTCTGAGCAATCCAAATACCGAGTTCCCGCTGAACTATGCCGCGATCCGGACGCTGGGCGCTTTTATCCAGTGCACGAAGGGATGGGATGCGCGGCAGGCGTATCTGTCGGCCATGGCGGAATGGCTGCCGCGGTTTGAAACGCCGGGCGGCGGGGCGAACCTGGATGACCTGGTGCTCTTTGGCGATTGCTATTACCTGCCGCATGAGGAAGGGCCGGAGGCGGAAGCGCTGTTGCGCAGCGTGCGGGAATTGCTGTCGGCCGGTGCCGCCGGACGAAACACGAACGCCACCGAGGTGCGGCAGAAGATCCGGCAATTGGGGCAGTTTTGCGCCCGGCTGGCGGAGTTGCGGGATCGCGGGCTGTTCTATGCTTTGAGCCGGCGGGCCTGGGAGTTGCGGGAGGAAATGGACTTGCTCGACCGTTATGTTCAGTTCAAAACTGAACACACGGATGCGGGCGCCCGGTTCACTTCGGATTTTCACCTGCCAGGCACGTATCGCGGCGGGATGGCAGCCCGGCTGCAACAGCTCTGGAGCCAGGAGCCGGACGGAACGTTGAAACCGGCCGGGGTGGAATAAGGGGCTGGCAACTGCAGTGGCAACGCGAGCGCACCGGCGGTGGTTTGTCCCTGTCCAGAATGCATGACAAGCGCGTTTTCAATTCGGACGTTCCGGCCTGGCGATGAGGCCGGCGCTTCTTACGTATGCCTGAAGACGGGGGATTTCGGGAAGGATGGCGAGCCTTTCTATCGCGAAGACCCCGACGCGCTCGCCAGGATCTTTGTGACGCCTTACCTGGCGTTCGAACCGGAGCTCAGTTTGATCCTGGAGGATGGGGAGGGGATTTGCGGCTATGCGCTTGGTGCCCTGGATTCGCGGGCGTTTTACGCGCGGTATGAGACGGACTGGCGCCCGAACTTGTGCGCTCAGTTCCCCGAGCCCCAAGGGAATCCGGAGGACTGGTCCCGGGTCCAGCAAGTGCATTACCTTTATCATCACCCGGATTACTACTGCCCCGAACCTTGCGAGGCCTTTCCATCGCACGTGCATATCGACCTGCTCGAACGTGCGCGCGGTTGCGGAAACGGCCGGCGGATGATGGAAGCGCTCATGGAACGGCTGCAAAAGGCGGGCTCGCCCGGCACGCACCTTGGCGTCAGCCAGATGAATTTGCCGGCGTTTGAGTTTTACAGACGGCTCGGATTCCATGAGCTGGTTCGTGCCGGGTCCGGCGCGGATCGCTGCATTTACATGGGAAAACGATTGCGCAAGTAGAGAACGAGAATCCAACGCATGCATAATGAACTTGCCTTGTCAGGCGGCCGCCCAGTGCGCTCGCGGCCGTTTCCTTCATGGCCCGTCTGGGGGGAGCCCGAGGAAGCGCGGCTCCTGCGCGCCCTGCGCAGCGGCAAATGGGGCCGGTTGCACGGGGCGGAAGTGGCCGAATTCGAAAGCCGGTTCGCGGCAGCACACGGATGCAAGCACGGGATTGCGGTGGTCAACGGGACGGTCTCGTTGCGGATCGCGCTGCAGGCCGCGGGAATCCGGGCCGAAGAGGAAGTGATCGTCCCTCCTTACACGTTCTTCTCCACGGCGTCTGCCGTCATTGAGGCGAATGCTGTGCCGGTGTTCGCCGACATCGATCGCGAGACGTTCAATATCGACCCCAAAGCGATCGAGGCGGTTATCACGCCGCGGACGCGAGCGATTATCCCGGTCCACTTCGCCGGCCAGCCGGCAGACATGGCCGCCATCATGGGAATCGCGCGCGCTCATGATCTGATCGTGATCGAAGACGCCGCCCATGCGCATGGCGCGAGTTACGGGAACCGGCCCGCGGGTTCGCTGGCGCACCTTGGATCGTTCTCCTTCCAGTCGAGCAAGAACATGACCTCCGGCGAGGGGGGCATCATCACCACCAATGACGACACGCTCGCGGAAGCGTGCCGCTCCCTGCAAAACTGCGGCCGCATTCCCACCGGCGTCTGGTACGAGCATCATGTGATTTCGGGCAACTACAGGCTGGGGGAGTTCCAGGGCGCGCTGCTCAACGCGCAACTGGACCGGTTGGAGGCGCAAACCGCCACCCGGGACCGAAACGGGAGCTGGCTGGCGGCAAAGCTCGCGCGGTTGCCTGGCCTTCACCCGCAAAAGAGGATCGCGGACTGCACCCGCCATGCTCGCCACTTGTTCATGGTCCGGGTGGATCAGGACACGTTCGGCGCGAGCCGCGACGCGGTGGTGAAGGCCCTCCAGGCCGAGGGCATCCCGTGTTCCGGCGGCTATGGCTTCTCTTTGCACCGGCAGCCGATGTTCCAGAACAAGGCGTTCGGACCGTTCCTGCCCCAGGCCTCGGCGCGTTTGGATTATACCCGGACCCAATGCCCCAATAGCGACCAGCTCTGCCGGGAGGTCATCTGGATCGAACAACCTGTGCTGCTCGGAGCGCCGTCGGATATGGACGACATCGCGACTG
Organism: uncultured Verrucomicrobiota bacterium; assembly: GCA_964578605.1. GTDB lineage: Bacteria > Verrucomicrobiota > Verrucomicrobiia > Limisphaerales > SIBE01 > JAXMHN01. The sequence continues at coordinate 43,451 of CAZODO010000026.1, forward strand.
CGTTCGAGAAGGTTCGCGGGAGCGCCGGCGCGCTGGGTGCGTGGGAGGAAGCGCACCGAACCGCGGCTGGAAAAGAAGCCTCTGCTGGTTTGGGCCGCGCCTGACGGGGGGAGAAAGACCAGCATGGCGTCACCCACCGGATTTATCGCCAGGCGCGTCGTTCCGCCGCTGACGGCGCTCAGCGAGAACATTGACATGTCGGCGATCCGCGCGGGCATGGTATCCATTGTGCCGCTGACGATTATCGGCGGCGTTTTCCTGATCGTGTGCTACCTGCCGGTGGCGGGCTGGGACAAGATCGTCGCCCCGCATCTCCCGATGCTGCAGATCCCGGTCACCGCAACGTTCGGATTGCTGGCGGTCTTCGCGTGCTTCGCGATTGGCTATGACCTGGGCCAGCGATTGAAACAAGAACCGCTCGTGAGCGCTTCGTTGGCGACACTGGTCTTCCTGATGATCCAGATCGACTTGGAAGCCTCGGCCCTCGTGATGGACCGGCTCGGCTCCAAGGGGCTCTTCACCGCGATCCTGGTCGCGCTGATCTGCGTGCGTGTGCAAAAGCTCTTTGCCGATGCCAATCTGGTGATTCGGCTGCCGGCGAGCGTGCCGTCCATCGTCTACGAATCGTTTCTTTCGCTTACGCCGATGTTCTTCCTGGTGGTGTTGTTCTGGGGGATTCGCTTTGTGCTGGGCGTGGATATTGATCAGTGGGTGCAAACGGCGTTCAAGCCGCTGGTCTTTGCGCTCAACACGCTGCCAGGAATCCTGTTCTACGCCTTCCTTGTCACGCTGCTGTGGTCGGTCGGGATCAATGGCGACAACGCCATGGACGCCATTGTGGCGCCCATCTTTCTGCAATATTTGACCGCAAACGTGGAAGCCATGACCCAGGGCCAGCCGCTTCCTTACGTGACGGCGTACGGGTTCTTCACGAGCTTTGTCAACGTCGGCGGAACGGGAGCCACCATCGCTCTGGCCCTGCTCATGCTGAACTCGAAGGAGCCCGGGTTCCGGCAGGTGAGCCGGCTTTCGCTGCCCACCCAGGTGTTCCAGATTAACGAACCCATCTTCTTCGGGTTCCCCATCGTCCTGAACCCGGTGTTCATGGTGCCTTACATCTTGAATGCGCTTGTGCTGACGGCGGGGACTTACCTGCTCATGGACTGGAACGTGATCCACAAGCCCTTCGTGAATGTGCCCTGGACCACGCCGCCCATCATCGGGCATTACCTGGTCACGGGAGGCGATTGGAAAGCGGCCGTTTGGGGCGTGCTCTCGATCGGCATCGCCATGCTGATCTATCTCCCGTTCGCCCGCGCCGCGGAGCGTCAGCGTTTGGCGGAGGAAGCCCGGCAACGCGGCCCTGAAAGCTCCCCGTCAGCGCCTTAGACGGAAGGCGCCGGCCGCCAGCAGGCTAATCCGTCATTCGAGGGCCGGACCCGCAATCCGTTCCCCCCGCACCTGGCGGGCTTGATCCGCAGGGTCGAACGTGCCGTAGAACAGGGCATTGGCATCCATCCACGTGACCAAGCGCTCGAGATCGGCCTTGGAAAGGGCGACATCTTCGTGCCCCTTTCGCAGCAGGTTCATCAAGCTCGAATTCCGTGCGCCGAAGAACCCGGGCTCAGTCATCGGTTCGCTATTGGTCACGCGGAAATCCCCCGGCTTGCCGCCCCAGGCGGAGTGGGGAACGCGTTGCACCAGGGCGTTGTAGGACACGGTGAACCGCCCCTGGGGTTCGCCCGTCAGAATCACCCCGCCATCCGGACGCTCCGCGCTATGGCACCGCACGCAATGCGCATCGAGCACCGGCTGGACAAGGAGCGGATAGCTCAAGGGAAGCGATCCGTCCGGACCGGGTTCGATGGTGGACGGGCCGCGCGCCCAGGCCAGCGGCTTGACCGCGGACGGAGCAGGGGTTGTGTGGCGTGGCTCATGGCATCCGGCGCAAGAGGCGGTCTCGCCCGGTTGCAGGTAAGTAATGGAGCGCATCGTTTGCACCGCCTCCCCGGAGGCATCCAGGGCTTGGAACGCCAGCGCCACTTTGGCGGGTGCGCGGAACCACGCCGAGCCGTCCGCCTCCACAGGCACGGTGCCAAGGACCTGCTTGCCGGGGGACGCATTCGCCAAGCCGACCGGCGGATCATTGGCGTGCGGCGTGGTCTTCGGGAGCACCTGGAGGATGCGCAAACGCCTGACCGAATCCCGCGGCAGCGGCGGCCAACTGTCATAGACATTTTGAACGAAGTAGGTGCCTGCGCTTGGCGCCCCGCCGGTCAATTGCGACGCCAGCAGTGCCGGACGCGCGTGCGGGCGCAAGGGGACGGGCCAGAGGCTGGAGATCTCGGGATCGCGGTGGAGCAACTCCTTGTTCCCGAAACAGTCCACCAGGTAAAGACCGAACATGGCGGGCGGATTGGGGTCCGGTTCGCCCAGGAGCGCATCGTAACTATAGGCTGCGAGGAAGTACTTCTCCGAGAGCGGATGAGGAGAGCGATAGCAATGCCCCGGCCAGCGCACCGCTTCCGTGGGCAGAGTGAACGGAGCGCCATCCAGTCGGCCGATCCAGGCGTTGGGGTTGCTCCGGTTTGCCACGGGGACCTCGCTTTCCGGAAAAGGGGCGTCCGGGGTGAGCCGCGTAATGGGACCCAGACCCTCGTTTCCTTTCGTGACATCCAAGAGGATGATGGAACCGGCGGTCATGGCGTGATGAGCGGCTGCGGTCGCCATGACAAGGCTGGAACCGGGCACCGGCCGAGCCTCCCAGACGCCCACCGGATTAAAGGTGTTGTTGCCGTAGAACGCGGCGACGCCCGTTCCGTCGGGCCGGGTGGTCCAAAGCTGTTCGTAATAGACGGCGTGGCGATCCACGTAATCCCAGCGCGTGTAAAGAATGCGCCCGTCCGGCAGAAGGGTGGGGTCCCACTCGTGCGTTTCATGGAAAGAGATCGGGCGCGGATTTGAACCGTCCGCTTCCATCAGGGCCAGGGTGTAAGTGGGGCAGGGTCCGCGTCCGCAGCGATGGAACCCGCCGCGGCGTGTCGAGATGAAGACGATCTGGCCGTTGGGCAGGTAACGGGGCGAGAAATCATCGTAGGAACCGTGCGTCAATTGCCGCAGCCCGGAGCCATCGGAGCGCATTTCGTAAATATGGTAGAACCGGTCCAGGCACGTCTCGCGGTCGGGGGGAACCGTCTCCGCGTGACAATACGCGAAAAGCACACGGTCGCCTTCGAACGAGACTTCCGCGTGCTGGTAACTGCCGAGCGGCAACTGCCCGGCCGCAAGCGGTCGGCATTCCAGGGACTGTCCCGGCGAATCCAACACGAACACGCCCCCGCCCGGCCGTGCACAGCTTCCGTAATATTGGGTCAATTGATGACTGAACATGCTGGGGACCTGCTTGATAAACAGCAGCGGGCCCGTCGCGGCCAGCGGGTTGGCGAAAACGATCGCGCGGCGCAGGACGTGCACACGCGTCCATAGGTCTTTCCATTGGACTTCCGAAGCGGATGCGGCCTGGGTCAATCCGCGATACGCCTTTCGAAGAGCCTCCCATTTCACCGCGTGGTCCTCGACCGGCGCGCCGCTGGCTTGGAGGTCCCCAATCAATTGATCGCCTCGGGCAAAGAGCGTCGCGATGGCGTCGGCATACGACACGGGCTGCCGCTCCGTGCCGATTCCGTCTTGTTTGCGCCAGTCTTCCTCTACGGCTGGGGGGCAGACCGGGACGGTTTCCAGAGCCAGACCGCGGCTTGGAAGCGCCACGAGCGCCAACAGCCCCGCCCCAGCGATGATTGCACAATGGATGGATCGCATGAGTTCAAACCAAATGCCGGCAGCCAATCTAACGAACGGAAATGGGGCGCACCAAACCCATGGCGTTTAGGGCGCCATGCCGTCCGGTGCGCCCGGAACCAAGAGCCTTACCGCAGCCGCTTGAGGGCGTCGGTGGCCTGCTTTTTGACCGAGTCGTTTTGGGATTTCTCGGAGATGGATTGCAGCGTTTTGCGGCGCAACTCGCGGTCGCCCGTGCGACGGTCGGCTGCCACTTTCACGGCCGCCATGAACGATTCCTCGGCAACGGCTTCGTCCTTGGCGAGGTCCATCAACGTCTCGAGTGCCGACGGGGCGGGCACGGTGCCAAAGACCGAGATGATCTGGCGTTTCTGGTCAGCGTCCGCAGCCTGGGCGAGAAGGTCTTTAAGCTTAACGACCTTTTCGTCGTTATTGAGCCCCTTGGTTTCCTCGATGTAATGCAGATAACCACTCAGCCCCTGGGCCTTGTAAGCCGGTTTCTTGCCGGACTTGGCCAGCGCGAGAAGAGGCTCGGCCACGTCGGAGTCCTCCGGCCAGGTGTTGGGCCAGGTCGAGAGCAGGTTGACGGCTTCGTCCTGGAGGCTCTCGCTGGGGTCGGCAATGGCGTTCTTGACGACGCCAAGCGCTTCGGAACCGCCAATCGACGAGAGCGCGCGCAACCCAACCTTGCGGAGCGCCGCCGGACCTTCTTTGGCGAGCGGCAGGACCGCCGGCAGGCAGCCCGCTCCTTTGCGGCGGCAAATGGCCGTGAGCGCGCGCTCAACATCGTCCAGTTCGTCGGCGTTGCGGGTCGCGGACAGCAGGTTAACGAGGGCGCCGGCTTGCCGTTCCGTCCCCAGAATGCCCAGGGTTTCCACGGCCGTGCGGCGCACGTCGGCATTGGAATCCTCCGTGCTGCGAAGAACCGCCGGAATGGCTGCATCGAGGCGCCGATTCCCGGCCAGTTCGATAAGAACTCGCTTCTCGTTGCCGCTCGCCAAGCGCAACCGGGCTAGCAGATCCGAATCCACTTCTTTTCCTCCGAATCGGCCCAGCACGGTTTTCGCGGTGCGGGACAGATCGGCATCGGGCTCCGTCGAGGCCTTGAGCAGCACGGGGACGCAGGCCAGGTCGCTAAAGCGGTCCAGCAACCCCAGCGCCGTCAGGCGCAGCGGTTTCGCATCGCCTTCCGCGACTTGCAGGATCTTGGGAAGCACTGCCGCATCGGTGCGATCGGCCAAGGCCAGGAGCAAGGGAATCTGCCGATCCGCCGTGGCCTGATCGAGTTCTTTGGCGAGCGCCTGGGTCGCTTCGCGGCCCGGCAACTCGCGCGCGGTGCGCACGCCAATGTTGAACAGGCCCATATCCGCCGACTTAAGCTGTTCCACGAGCAGGGGGACGCCTTCCGAACCGCGGGCAAGAATGGCCCCGCGCGTTGCCTCAAGAATGCGCTGCTTGGGAACATTCGCCCGGCGCACCTGGTCGCAAAGGGCCGCGGCTTCGCGGGCTCGGCCTTCGTTAAGCAGTTGCTCGGCGCACAGAACACATCCGTAAGCGACCGACGACCGCGCGCCGGCCGGGGCGGAGGCCAACGCGGCCTCGAGAGCCTTCACAGCGGCCGGCCCGCCAATCTTGCCCAGCGCTTCCGCGGCCGCCGAGGCGACCTCGTCGTTCGCATCCTGGAGTTTGGAGGCGAGAGCGCTGACGGCTTCCCGATCGTGGCGGACGGCCAGTGAGTTCATGACACCGATCAAGAGTCTGCCCTCCACCTTGGGCACTGCCGCGCGCAGGGCTTCGCCGGCGGCAGGATCGGGAATGGCCTCCAGGGCGATCCGGGCCCAGGACGACAGTTCAGCATCGGTCAACAACGGCGCCAGCGCAGATACGGCATCCTTGTTGCCATAGATGGCAAGGTGCTTGCAGGTGATCGCCTTTTCCGCTTTGGGGGCGTCGGACCGCAGCACGGCGATGAGTTTCTGTTCTTTTTCAGGGGGGGACTCGCTTTCGGCAGCGAGGGCGGCACGCGGGATGAAGGCCGAGGCCATCACAGCCATCAGCAACGCGGCACACCAGGGAGAGATTCGTTTATTGGACATAGAGATATACGCAGGTTAAGGGTTTTCGCTGGAGCGCCTTTCAAATCCTCCACGGTTCGCGCAGGGCTTCCGAACGGAGCCGGTTGGCTTCGTCATCCCCGATAAATTCGTTCTTCTTGGGATCGAACCGGACCTTGCGGTTCAGGAGCAACGCCACGTTTGCCGCGTGGCAGGCAATATGGGATTGGCAGGCCACATCGGCGTTGGCCCGCGTCTGGCCGCGCGACTTCACGCAATCGAGGAAGTTGCGCACGTGGAAGTCGGCCGGGTAACCGGCCACTTTCGCGCCGCGCCCGATCAGGAGCGCTTCGTCGCTGGCCACCATGTCGGCATTGTCGCCGGTCTCCACCCAGCCGGTCTCGCCTTCGAACCGGACCGGGCACGAACCGAGCGGCAGCCAGCCTTCGTTGCGCATGATCAGCTTGACGCCATTCGGGTAAACGGCATGGAGTTGCCCGTCTTTCGGCTCGTACTCCACCGGCGCGGTGTCATCGGCGTTGTTGGCCCACTGGCAAAGGTCCACGCAATGGGACCCCCATTCCAGGCAGCCGCCGCCGGTCAATCCGCCCCCCTTCTCGAAGTTGAACCCATCCAGGAGACGGCGGTTGAAAGGCCGCCAGGCCGCAGGCCCCAGGTACAAATCCCAATCCACGTCTTCTTTCGCCGGCTCAGCCTCCGCTGGCATCCAGCCGCTGGTCGACGTCCCCAACCCGCCCGGATGCGCGTGGAGCGTGTGCAATTTGCCCAGCTTGCCAAAGCGGGCGAGGTCGATCGCGAACATGAAATTCGGCAGGCTGCGCCGCTGTGTTCCCGCCTGGAAGACCCTGCCCGTGCGGCGGAAGGTGTCCCTCAAGGCGAGGCTCTGGGCGATGTTCTTGGTGCATGGTTTCTCGCAGTAAACGTCTTTGCCGGCTTTGGCGGCCAGCATGGAAGCTGTGGCATGCCAGTTCGGGCCCGTTGCGATGAGGACCGCATCGATATCCGTGCGGGCCAGCAACTCGCGCAAGTCGCGATACATGGCGCAGTCGGTGTTGTTATACCGGGCGTCGGCGCGTTTCTTGACGGCCTGACGCCGCACTTCCTTGACGTCGCAAATCGCCACGAATTGCACGTCCTGCTGGGGCAGGAAACAGTCCAGGACGTAGCTGCCGCGTCCCCCGATGCCAATCCCGCCCATCACAATTCGTTCGCTGGGTGCCACCCCGCCATCCCGGCCCAAAACAGAGCCTGGAACGATCTGCGGGACCATTAGGACCGCTCCCAGTTGGGCGGCGGTTTTCAGGAACCCCCGCCGCGTCAGGGCTGTGGATGGGGCATGGGCGGCTGGGTTCCGTTGGAGCAGCCTGCGGTGGGCTGGAATGCTGAGTTTTTTCATATCACTTCGTTTGTCTTCTGTGGACTTGGAATCCCTTTCTTTTACGAACTTAGCCGAGGGATGTCGAGAGGATCGTCTGCGCATAAGAAATCTCGGGCGCATCTCACGTTATCCGCCCTGGCAAGATCTCGTAAGCCTCGTCCTAGAAAGCGCCAATTGGACGGTCAAATGGTGCACAGTTTGGTGACGAAAAGTCATCAGTGGGGTTAAGCTTTTGGCGCTCAACACTTTGACGTGATGAGAACAAATTGTTCCCATCCCCGCCGACTGCGTTTCACGCTTCCGCTTGCTCTTACGCTTACTCGCCACCGATAATGAAGAACCGATAGCCGCCGGTCTCGGGGGGAATGATGAACCCGCTCACTTTGGCGCCGTACTTGCCGGCATAGCCGGCGTCTGGCCATTTCAAGCTGTCGAGAACGCGAACTGCATCTGGGGTTCCGGCGATGAACTTCTCGCTGCTCGTGAGGTCCGAGAGCGCGACCCCGCCGCCGTTCGCGTTTGCGGCGAAGGCATCTCCCGTTCAGCGCAGGACACTTCGTTCTTCGGATTTGCGGAGGGTTCTGGCAGCATCCGCCCATGTTAAGACGCTATGGCCAACGCGGTGCGTTCACTTTAATCGAGTTGCTGGTTGTGATCGCGATTATCGCAATCCTTGCGGGAATGCTTCTGCCCGCGCTGTCCAAAGCCAAATCGAAAGCCCAAGCTGTCGCGTGCAGCAACAACCTTCGCCAGCTTTCGCTCGGTTGGATTCTTTACGCGGATGATTTTTCGGATTGCCTGGTGAACAACCATGCGAGAGTGGAGACGACGGCGACGCGGCAGAGCTGGGTCAACAATATCCAGGATTGGGATAACACCGAGGACAACACCAACATCGCGCTGATTCTCAGCGGCAAATTGGCGCCCTACGTCAGCCACGCCACCCCAATCTACAAGTGCCCCTCGGACCGGTCGATCGCGGCGAACGGCCCCCGGATTCGGAGCATCTCAATGAACTCGTGTGTGGGCGATCCGGGCCAGGCCAAGGATGAGTTTAATCCCGATTACATGCAGTTCTACAAGACGAGCGACTTTCTCCAGCCGGCGCACTTCTACGTCTTTATCGAAGAGCATCCGGATACCATCAACGACGGCTTTTTTGTCGAGACCTGGAACGACCTTCGTTGGAACAACCTTCCGGCCTCCTGCCATTCCGGCGCCGCGAACCTCCATTATGCCGATGGCCATATTGAGAGCCGCCGCTGGGCAGCCGCCGGCACGGTGCGTCCGGCCCGCCCAGGCGGCGCTGGTGGCGGGTTCGTCCCGACCCCGCCCACGGATTTTCTCTGGTTGAAGGACCACGCCACCGTAAAGCGTTGACTCGGGGGATTTGCTGAACCATTCCTGCCGCCCGGCAGGAGGAAGGATCCGCGGCCTTTTCCGTGTGCGCTTGGCGTTTAAAAGTTCAATACCAGGGGCGTTCCGGCGCGCAGCGTAACCTCGCGGGTGGATTCGCCATACCGCACCGTGGCTTGGCCGGATTGGCTGGGGGCCAAACGCGCCCGCGTAGGCTTGCCATCTTCCCAGGTGATATCGACCGTCACGCCGCCCCGCGCCCGAAGGCCCTGAACCGAGCCCTTCGGCCAGGCGGAAGGCAGCGCCGGGAGCAGATGAAGCTCATACCCGCCAGCCGAGGTCCGCACATGGCTCTGGAGAAGCATTTCGGCAACGCCCGAAACCGCCCCGAAGTTGCCATCGATCTGGAAGGGCGGGTGCGTGTCAAAAAGGTTGGGCAGCGTCTTGTCTCGGAGCAGATTCGTTAACAGCTTGAAGGCGTGATCGCCATCGTGCAGCCGTGCCCACAGGTTCAGTTTCCAGCCCAGACTCCATCCCGTCGCCCCGTCTCCGCGACGTTCCAGGCTCTTGCGCGCGGCGTTGAAAAGTTCCGGTGTTGCCAGGCTGAACATGCTGCCCGGGTAAAGGCCGAACAGGTGCGAGACGTGGCGGTGCTGGGGTTCGACCTCTTCGTAGTCCTCGATCCATTCCTGGATGCCTCCGGTGCGGCGGCTGATTTGAATAGGCGCTAACCGCGCCAACGCGCGCTGGCACTCGGCCTGAAAGTCCGGATCAACCCCGAGCGTCTTCGCTGCTTCGATACAGGCGGCGAGCAATTCGTGGGTGATCTCGGTGTCCATGGCCGCACCGTACGTGAACACGTGCTGTTCAGCGTTGGGCAAGCGAAAGGCGTTCTCGGGCGAATGCGACGGGTTCGTGACGAGCTTGCCGGCCGCAGGCGTTCCGGCCGGGGCTTCAACGAGGAAATCAAGGAGGAACCGCGCCGCGCCTTTCATCAAAGGCCACCCCCGCTCCCGTAGAAACTCCTTATCGCCCGAATATTGGTAGTGTTCCCAAGGGTGCAAGGCCAGCCAGGCCGCGCCGACCGGCCAAATGCCCCAAGGCCCGTCCGCCGGAGCGGTAAAGCCCCAGGCGTCGGTCAGATGGTGTACCACCCAGCCTCGCGCGTTGTAAAGGACGCGCGCGCTTTTCCCGCCGGGTTCGACCAGGGTGTCCATCAGATCGAACAGAGGCCCGTGGCACTCCGGCAATGCCGTGATCTCCGCAGGCCAATAGTTCATCTGGAGGTTGATATTGATATGGAAATCGGCATTCCAAGGGTTCTCCAATCCCCAAGCCCATATCCCCTGCAGATTGGCCGGCATCGTCGCAGGCCGCGAGCTGGAGATGAGAAGGTAACGGCCGAATTGGAAGTGCGTCGCCACCAGGCCCGGATCTGGCAAGCCGGTCTTCTTCACTCGGGCGATGCGTTCGTCCGTGGGCAACGCGGCCACCTCGGGCGAAACCGCGCCCAGGTCAAGCACAACCCTCCGGGCGTACCTCTGGTAATCCGCAATGTGCTCCTGCTTGAGGGCGTCGAAGGACTTCTCGCGGACCTGGTTGATCGTCGCGGCGCACCGTTCCGCAGGGTCGATCGCTTCGATCGAGCCGGTGACATTTCCCAGGCCCGGATAGCTCGTGTGGCCCGCCAGCAGCAGCGTGACCGCGTTGGCGTCCGAAACCGCGAGGACGCCGCCTTCGTTGGAGACGCGTCCGCCATCGGCCAACGCCGTGAGCTGCGCGGCGAACTTGATGCCGCGCTGCGTTCCGGCGTCGTCTTTCCGGTCGATTCGGCCCGTGAGAATGATAGCGTTTGAATGGCCCTCGACGGGAGCGCATCCGGCGTCTTTCTGGCGCTTCAAGGCGGCTTTGAAACGAATCGCCCCGGGTTTGCTTGCCGTGAACCGGACGACGATCACTTTGCCTCGCGCGGTGGAGAACGCCTCCCGCAAAAAGGCCACCCCGTTCTGGGTGTAAGAAACGCTCGCCACCGCCTCTTCGAGGTCCAAGGTGCGCCGGAACTGTTGGATATCCCGCAGGTGCGGCGTTTCGATCCAGAGTTCGCCCAGCGTCTGGTAGGATTTGATCCGGGAAGGCCTGCCCATCATCGTTGCGCCTGCGAGATCGACCGCTTGCTTGTTCTTCCCTTCGAAAAGCAACCGGCGAATCTCGGGCAGAGCTATGGCCGATTCCGGGTTGTTCGGATCGAGCGGGTAACCATCCCAGAGCGTGTCTTCGTTCAGCTGCAAACGCTCGTCGGCCACGCCGCCGAAGATCATCGCCCCAAGGCTCCCATTGCCGATCGGGAGCGCTTCCTCCCAGACTCCGGCGGGCCGGGTGTACCACAAGACATGGCGGCCGTCGGGAGCGGAGCCCGCGCTGGTGATTTGGGCGCGGTCAGTCCAGGCCGCTCGAATTTCCTGCCGCTGGAGTGCGGGCGCCGGATCGTTCGGCGCCGGCGCCGCGGCGGCAAAGATCGGGCTGGTGGCCGCTGCGAGCGGGAGGATCAGCGTGAGCAAGGGGCGACGTTTCATAGTCTTGGCAAATCGGCGTTGGCTGCCCCGAATGCTCGGAAGCCTGCCGGCAACTGTCAACGTTCAACTCCAAGCGATCAGCAATTCTGCCCATGAACCTCAAAATGGTTGGCTTGATTACCAACTATTTGCGCAACGCGAGGTTCAAGGGCGCAGTGCGCGCAATCCTGTTCCGGGGTGATCTCATTTCTGAGCAAAAGGAGAATCCGCCGCCGCTGGGAATCCGCTAGACACCTTTTCGAGGTTCGATACCTTCGGCGCGAATGTCTCAGAATGACACTGCCCGGCCGCCGAGCAAACCGGCCATTCTCTTGCGCCGGACCCTGAGTTCCGTGCTGCTCTGGGCGGTGGTGCTCGTGGCGATCTTCTCGGAGAACCGGCTGATCTCCGATTACGTCTTCCTCGTGATCATGCTGGCGCTCGCCGGGGCCGGGTTGACGGAGTTTTACGATTTGGTCGGCCGGCGCGGGCTGGTTTGCTTCAGAGGCTGGGGCGTTTTCGGCGGGCTCCTGCTGATGGTGAGCACGTTTGTCTACGTGTCCGCACACGTGCCTCCGGCGAAAGCGAACGATTTCGAGACCAGCCTCCTGATCTTGTTCGTGCTCGGGCTGTGCCTGCGGCAATTCCTGTCGAAGAGCAACCCGGACGGGTTGCTGGCGATTTCGACGACCCTGTTTGGGCTGATGTACGTCCCGTGGCTGCTGAACTTCATCCAGAAGATCAACTTTTTCCCGGAAGTGAACGGCCGCTTTTACGTCTTCTATTTCATCCTGGTCACGAAGTTCAGTGATATGGGGGCCTACCTGGTCGGGTCCTTGTTCGGGCGGCACAAGATGATCCCGCGCATCAGCCCAGGCAAGACTTGGGAAGGGTTTGCGGGTGCCTTGATGGTTTCGGTGCTTGCCAGCGTGTTGTTCGCGCAGTTTGCGCGGCAGGAACTGGCGGGGATGAACCTCGCCCATGCCGTCATTCTGGGGCTCCTGCTGGGCGCAGCGGCGGTTCTTGGCGATCTGATCGAATCCCTGTTCAAACGGGAAGCCGGAGTGAAGGACTCTGGAAGGCTGTTCCCCGGGATCGGTGGAATTCTCGACTTGATGGACAGCCTCCTGTTTAATGCTCCCCTCATGTATCTGTATCTCAGGCACGTGCTGACTGCGGGATGAAGAACGTGGTCCTACTTGGAAGCACTGGCTCCATCGGCACCAGCACGCTGAAAGTGGTCGATGACCTCCCCGATCGCCTGCGCATCGTGGGGCTGGCCGCGGGCTCCAATGCCGCCCGGCTCACGGAGCAGGCGCGGCGTTACCAGCCCCAAGCCGTCGCGATGAGTGATCCCGAGCGTTCCCGCCAGCTTTCGGGCATGCTGAAGGGCGCCGTTCGCGTATGCGCCGGGCCTGAGGGCTTGATCGAGCTGGCCACGCTCCCAGGGGCGGACATCGTCCTGATCGCCATCGTCGGCACCGCGGGGCTGCTGCCTGCACTCGCGGCCATTCGCGCTGGCAAAGACATTGCCGTCGCGTCCAAGGAGATCCTCGTGATGGCGGGCGCCACGGTCATGAGCGAAGCCCGCAAGCATGGGGTCCGGGTCTTGACGGTGGACAGCGAGCATTCGGCGATCTTCCAATGCCTGGACGGGAAGCCGGCGGCCTCGGTGCGCACGCTGTGGCTCACGGCTTCGGGCGGGCCCTTCCGGACCACGCCCAAGGAGGAGTTTCCCCAGATCACCTTGAGCCGCGCTCTCAAGCACCCCTCGTGGGTGATGGGTCGCAAGATCACGATCGATTCCGCCACCCTTTTCAATAAAGGGCTCGAGATGATCGAGGCCCGCTGGCTTTTCGATGTCGAAATGGCCCGCGTCCAGGTCGTGGTGCATCCGCAAAGCGTGATCCATTCCATGGTGGAGTTTGTCGACGGCTCCATCCTCGCCCAGCTTTCCACGCCGGACATGTGCCTGCCCATCCAGTATGCTTTGACTTACCCGGACCGCGCCCCCAGCCAGCGCGTCCAGACCCATCTCGCCCGCGCGGGCAATCTTACCTTCGAGGAACCGGACTTGGACCGCTTCCCGGCCCTGCGGCTTGCCCGGCATGCCGGGGAAACGGGAGGGACCCTCCCAGCCGTGCTCAACGCCGCGAACGAAGTCGCCGTGGACGCCTTCTGCAAAGGAAAGATCAGCTTCACCCAGATCAGCGAAACGGTCGCCCGGACGATGGAACAACACGCGGTGATTGCTTCGCCGACCTTGGAACAGATCTTCGCGGCCGACGCCTGGGCGCGCTCTGCCGCGCTCGGGCAGGCCTGGCCCGCCGGCCCGGCCCTTGAGCGTTTCCCATAACCGCCAACGGCTGAGGGGAAAAGGAGTTCCGTTTTCGGGCGCCTTTTGGTAAAGGAACACCAACCTTTTTAATGCATCGACAAGCAACCCCATGAACAATCCAGGACGCGTCAAGGTCGGCATCATCGGTTCGGGATTCGAGGCCGCTATCCATGCCGAGTCGTTTCGCCTTATGCCCGACGAAGCCGAAGTGGTCGCCGTGGCCTCGCCCAGCCCCGGGAAAGCCGAGCAGTTCGCAAAAAAGCATGGCCTGCCGCGGTTCTTCACCGATTACCGCCAGATGCTCGCCGAGCGCGACATCGAAATGATCACCGTCGCCGCGCCAAACGCCCTCCACGCCGCCATGACAGTCGATGCCGCCAACGCGGGAAAACATGTCGTGTGCGAAAAACCGCTCTGCATGACGCTCGAAGAGGCAGACCTCATGATCGAGACCTGCCGGCAAAAGGGGGTGTTGCTCATGTATGCCGAGGAGCTTTTCTTCACCCCGAAATACGTCAAGGCCAAGCAGATGGCCGACGAAGGCGCGTTCGGTGCGCTTTACATGGTTAAGCAGACCGAAAAGCACTTCGGGCCGCATGCCTCCTGGTTTTGGGATGTCGAGAAGTCAGGCGGCGGCGTGTTTATGGACATGGGCTGCCACGGGATCGCATTTTGCTACTGGTTCCTCGGCCGCCCCAAGATCAAGAGCGTGCTCTGCCACATGGGCACTTACGTCCATCGCGACAAGACGCGTGGCGAAGACGACAGCCTCTGCATTCTCGACTTCGAAAACGGCGCCAAAGGTGTGGTGGAAGATAGCTGGGCCCGGCGCGGCGGTATGGAAGATCGCATCGAGGTCTACGGCGAAGGCGGAGTGACTTACGCGGACTTGCACATGGGCAACGCCCTTCCCACCTATAGCGAATACGGCTACGGCTACGCGGTGGAAAAGGCGCCCACCACCAAAGGCTGGACCTGGCCCGTGTTTGAGGAACTCTGGAATTACGGGTTCCCTCAGGAAATGCACCATTTCGCCCGATGCGTTCGGGGCAAGGAGATTCCCCAAGCGACCGGTGAAGACGGCCGGGTGGTCCAGGAAGCCTTGTGCGCGGGCTACAAATCCGCAGGCACCGGCGCGAAAGTCTCGCTGCCCTTCAGACCGAAAGGCGTGCGCCGGCCGATCGATCTCTGGCGGGGTGCCTGACTGCCCTGCGGGCATCGGGGGAATCGGGGATTCGCTGGCATGACAAACGGGGTCCACCCGATTGCGCTCGGGGCCAATTCGAATAGTCTCACCGCACACCAGTTTCCGCTGGGGAGTATGGGGGACGGGGATGCCGCTCGAAAGAGCGGCTTTTTTTCTGGTTCGGACCCTGCGGATTGCCGTCTAATCGATCACCAGACCCGCCCGTGAGGGCAGGAAACGGGAATTATGAAGACGCATCACCTCCTCTCTTGGATCACGGCTCTTGGCATCGTCCCCCAGGCCTTGGCCGCACCGGCCAATCCCGCCGCCGAAAC
>CAZODO010000027.1:0-44631 GCA_964578605.1 uncultured Verrucomicrobiota bacterium
ACCGGACTCCTCGTTGGCTACGGCTTCCTGCTGCTTCTTGATCCAGTCACCGAGGTAGGTGAAGGTCAGTTTCTCCAGCAGCTTGTGGTCGAGCTTGTGGTAGTTGACCAGGACGCTGAACCCGTCTTTCCGGCCATCCCAAACCTGCCAGACGAACGGGCGATGATGAAACAATTTGTTGTGCTGATCGAAGAAACCGTTACGGAGCCAGTCTTCCAGGTTTGAACCGCCGTAATCCACGGCGCTCAATAACTCGTCCAGCTTGCCCGAACTCCACGCCTTGCCGTAAGCGGCAGCCAGCAGGGCGCGAAGCCGCTCCGCCGCTGGGGCTTCACCACGCACGGACGGGATACAGACGATGCCGTCTTCGTCCGCGAGCTTGTCCAGGCCATCCTCCGGCACGGGCGGGGCACCGGAGACGGTCTGGCCGGTTTGACGCGGCCAGCTATAGCCGAGCAATCGTGCCACGCCCACCTGCAACGGCATGGTCGAATCCATCGGATGTCCAGCGAACAACCATTGCGTCGGATCGCTGGAACCAGGTTCGGGCAGACCCTTCGGATATTTCTCTGCTGCTATGCGCTGCCAGTGGGCCAGATCGAAAGGTATTTTCCCGAAACTACCGATGGTGACCTTGAGTGATTGATCGACTTCCTTTACGGCGGACGCAAATCCTGAGTCAGTCACAAATGCCAGCACTGCTCTAAAAGATGCCTGACTCTTCGGAATAATTGCCCCAACATTATCATCAAACATCTCACCCGTGTAGAAAGCCCACTCCAAGTTTGTCTTATTAATTAAGACACCCTTGCTTCCAAAGACGTTATCTCCGCGTAGCCACGCGCCGAGTTCCTGACGCACTGCTACCCCACCATTCTGCCAGAACACAAAGTGCTCTCTGCCGGAGTAAGGATCGCCGTCTTGAGGGGTATTCAGCCACGGCCTCCAATCGGCAGCGATCAGCTCCAACTCCCAGAACTTCCGAATGTAGTGTGGGCCGTCTCCAGTAACACTGCCCTTTCCAAGGTTGACGTAACTCCCCAAAAGCGTTTTTACCGTCGCCGTTTCCAGCCCTATTCTTGCGTCTGGATTGTTTAGCTGACTGTTTTGCGAAGCAGTGGAGACACTCTTGATTCGCAGAGCTTTATCCTTTTCTGTGGGTGTCTGTTCTTCGGCGACATCCAAACCAAAGAAGCTGTGAGCTTGGCTCGGCGTGTCATGCGTTAAACCAACGAGGACGACGTTGACGACTTCCCCGCCGATTGTCTCAAACGCACCAGGCCCCAATCTGGCAACGTAATGCCAACTTTGATGAGCCAGTAACGCTTTGCGTAACTTCGCGTAGGAGTCGAGGAACAGCCAGCTCTGAGGGGTGACGAGAGCTGACGTGCCTGCGACTGAGCAGAACTCCTGGCAGCGTTGAACAAATGCAGTCGCAAGATCGTTTTTTGCATCTGCATGATGCCGGTCGCAAAAATTCTGGAGCGTTTCGCTTTGCTTGCGTCCCAGAAGATAGGGGACGTTTGTCACGGCAAGGTGATACTTCCCGCTCAATAGTGCTGCCGCCTGTGCCATTCCCTGAGCCGCTACACCGATCTCGTTGAGGTCATCGTTACGCTTGGCCTTCTCGGACTGGAGGGCCTTGCTCAAGAGCGGCTGGATTTCGGCGAAGCTGGCCGTCACGAGGTCCCCGTGGGCCAGTCGGCGCGGGTTGATGAGACTGCCCAGCTCCGGCGCTTTCTGGAACAAGTCGTAAAGCTGTTCCAGGCCGCTGCGGAGCCGGGTGTCGCCGTTAGCCAACGCCAGCCAATCTTCCTTCCGGGCGTTTACGCCCAGGCCGGAGCAGGCGATGTTCAGCGGCGGCAAGGGCCGGAAGCCTCCGGGGGATTTCCAAGCGGTCAGCGCCAGGGCGAACGCGGCGATCTGCGTGCAACGCGCATCGAGTTCGAGTCCATGCAAGTTTTCGCGCAGCACGGCATCACAAGCGTCCTTGGCCGACAGCTTCTCGTCCTGCATCCGCATCAGCACCAGCAGCACAAAAGCGGCGACCAGGAAGTGGCCGCTGCCGCAGCAGGGATCGAGCAGCTTGAAATCCTTGAGCGACTTCGGCCAGCCGGGGAATCCGCCAGCGGCGGGCACCCACTCGCCGTGACCATCCTTGATAAACCGCAAGTAGTTGAACTCGTAGCCGGGCAGCGCCACGAGCTTCCGGCAATCATCCTCGGTTTGGCACTTGTCCCACTCGGCCTTCGGGACCCGGCCATCGGACTTCAACCTCGCCGCCCACCATGCCCCGATGGTGTTGTGCAGGAGGAACAGCACCATGTAGTGCTCGGTGAACAACTGCGTGACGGCGGGCAGGGTCTCGCCCGTGATCTTGTCGCCGGAGGCGTTGACCTCATCTTTGCGCTCCGCCTGCCAGAACTGATAGACCCAGCCCAGACTGTCCTCGGCGGTGAAGACCTCGACCGGCAGCTCGGTGACCAACTTCTCCAGTGGCCGTTTGTGCTCCGGCGCGAAGCCGACCTGGAGCACGGGATCATCAGGCCGGAAAATCTGCGGCAGCATCCGGGCCGCGTAGCGTGCCGCCAGCGTCCAGCCGTCCGGCGCACCCTCGTCCACCGCCAGCTCATCGCACTCCGCCAATGTGACCGGCATCCCTTCCTTGTCGTGGATGAGCAGATGATTCTCGGCCAGGAACCGGGCGAACAGCATCCGGTGCCAGTGCTCGTAGGCGCACTCGTGGACCAGACGATTGATGGACTGGGTGCCGGTCTTGGGATCACGACCATCGCCGAGCTGCCGTCCGTGCGCCCGAAGCCGGTTGCGAAGCTGGCGCTCGTCCACGCTGAGATGCGTGCCCGGTTCTGTGCTACCGACCGTCAACCGCTCCACGGCGACCTTGGCCGCAGCCTCCGCCGTGCGCCGTGCCTGCTTGACGGCGGCTTCCAGGCGATTCCGAAGTTGAGTGTGGAGGACAGCCATAAATTATCCGATTCCCACGGGACCGTTCTTGAGATTGTCTTTGACCTGCTGTTTCACCTTGGCAAGCCACGCCTCCAACTCGGCGTCGTTGTGGATCGTAGCCGAGGGCAGCGTGACGTAAACGACTTTGGGTTCGATCATCTTGGCCGCATCCCGCTGGGCCTTCTGGAAACGCTGCGGCAACGCATCACATCGGGCCTGCCACATCTCCAGGCTCATGCCTTCCAGGCTGGCGATGACCTCGGCCTCAGTGCCGACCTTGATGCCGGGGACCGTGGTCAGCCCATTTTGATCCAGGATGGACTGGCGCTGGGAGTCCGTGAGCTTCGGCCAGGCGTCCGACTGCTTGAGAGCCGCCATGCCCTCCTGGTGGAGCTGCTGGTAACGCGAGTGGTGCGCGGTCAGCTTTTCCCGGAGAACTTGGGTGAGCTTGTCGCACAGGGGCGCGACCGGATCGGGGTCGGCCAAAAGCTGGCGCTCGCTCTCGATTGTCTGCGTCTGCTGCCGGACCTCATCGGCCTCCGCCAGGTTCTTGGCGTGACCGGCCAGGTCGTTCAGGCTGTTCCACCGGGGCAGCCGGTCCTGGATGGCCTTGGCGGTCTTGGCCCAGTCGGTCAGGCTCTGGGTCAGGGCATCGCGTTGCTCATAGAGCTTTGCCAACTGCTCGTTGCCGGTGAGGGCTTTGATCTCCTTGACCGTGGTGAGGTTGGGCTTCTCTGGACGCGGGGCCTCGCCGCCAGCGGCCTCGGCCAACTCAATGACCTTTAGGATGAACTCAGGGGCGACTGCCGCTTCCTCGCCCGGCTTGCAGCCAACCTGGGCCGCTTGGAAAAGTTTACGAACGGCCAGCTTCTGCGCGGCGGAGATGGTGACGTGCTCGGTGCGGAAGTCGCAGATGCCAATCTTCGAGTGGTCGAGCTGGCGCGGATCGAACGGCTGGCCGTTCTGCGTCACCCGCAGGTGCCCGGTCACCGCGAGCAGGACCAGGGCACCGTCAATGGCGTCCTGGGGCCAGCCATACTGGCCGGAGGAAAATTGTTTACGAATTTCACTGCCCTTCTTCCCAGCGTTGACGAAGCCGAGGATGGCGGCACACACGGGATGCTTGTCGGGGTCGCCCTTGAAGCCGAGCGCGTCCAGGGCGTTGCTGTCGCCCTTCTTGGACCGCTCAACCACTTTTTCCCACCGGGGATCATCCGCCACGTCGAATTGCGGGTAGAGGCGCGTCAGGGCATTCTTGGCTGCTTCCTCAACGCGGTCCTGCATGAATATCCCGGCGACCTCGCTGCCGCCAGCCATGAAGACCCGCGTGCCGTGGACGATCTCGGTGACAATGCCCTTGAGCTTGCCCTCGGCGACGGACTTTCGAGTCTCGATGGCAGCCCGTGCTTCCAGTCCTTCTGGCGTAGTAGGGGTGCCCTTGATATTCAGGGTCTCCTCGGCTGCCTTGAGGCTGGCGACGGTCTTTTTCAGCTCATCCGCCGACCGGCGAGGAATGTAAACAAAAACGAGCGGGCTATCCGTGCCAGCCTTCTGGGCCTCGGTTACGATGGACTTTTCGTCCACGGTCCAGCCGTCGCGCACCCAGACTGGCACGCCCTGGCCGGTGGGGATTGGGGTCTCGGTGCCGGTGAACAGCTCGATCTTCCGGGCAACCTTGCTGTTACCGTGGATCACCTTGAGGTTCTTTAGATCACCGCACTCGGCCCGGAGCAGGTCCGCACGCTCGCTGGCGATCCGGGAGTCGTCGTTGACGATCCGGTTGAAATTCTTTTTGAACTCGGCGTCCCAACTGGCGCTCTCCGGCGTCTGGAGCCGGTATTCCTCATCCACCACCATGAGCTGCCCGGCTTGGACGAGCGACTGGAGCAGCTCCGGCACCTTCTTCCGCAGCTCGGCGCTGCCTGCTTTCAAGTCTTCGACCAGCAGGTCCGCCAGCACGTCCGCTGTGGCGCGGATGCCCAGGTCAGAACCGGTCTCGCGGGGCAGCTTGTTGATGAGGAAGACCAGGGCGCAAATCCGGGCGCTGAGCCTGCCGTCCGCGCTGCCGTCGTCCAGCTTGCGGATCATTTCGTCGATCTTGGGCTGGAGAATGCCGGTTTGGAGCAGGTCGGTCGCTTTGACCCAGTAGATGGAGTCGCCGCCCACGACCGTTTCGACCGGACGGTCGGCGTAGGTGCGAACGGATTCGTAAACAATTCCGAGCTGGTTGCGGAGCTGGGCTGCCGTGCCCGCCACGTCCACCGCCCGGAGCACCTTTTCCCAAAACCTGCGCCGGATCGGCAGCAGGGGATAATCGGCGACGTAGGCGGCATCGTCTTCCGAGCGATACTCGATCTTGGTCCCGTTCAAGTGCCGGGTGACCTCGCCCTCATGGTCGGAGACGATCTTCTTGATGGTGGATGTCTTGTCGGGCTTCTTGGCCGTGATGACCTTTCTGATGACGGCTTCAACATCGGTATCGCTGAGCTGGATGGCCACGCGGAAGCGATCACGGAGCTTTTGGAGCTGGGGCGTGCCGCTCAGGGCGGACTGGCCCGTGGCGACGATCAGCACCCGGCTGTTGAGCTGTTTACTACACGCCTCGACGACCTCCTGGATTTGCAGGCTGCGGTCGCTGTCATCGCCGATGAACTGTTGGACCTCATCGAGCACGACCAGCGTGCAAGGCAACTGGCCTTTGACAGTCAGGGCCTCGCGCATGGCGGCGAGCATCTCGTCGATGGTGATGTCCTTCACGTTCGGGAACTGCTGCGCCAGCGATTTCGAGATGTCGCTGGTGGACGCGCCCATGCCTTCATCCACGAGCGCCTTGTGAAGCACCGGTGACACCCACAGGTTGTTCAGCTCCTTGGTGAAGTCGCGGCCCGCTTTCGTCACTCGACCCTTGACGGCTTCGAGTTTCCCATTGTCCCGGAGCCACATCACGAACCGGGCGACCGGATATTTGGCCGGTTAGCCCACCGACTTGAAGATGATGTTGAGGACCGAGAGCCGCACATTGTCGCCCAGTTCCCCGCGCAGGGTGCCGGACGCAGCGTGGAGACCGCCCAGGCGCTTGCCCGCTGTGGTCAGCTCCTTGAGCAGATCAGCAACCTCGGTGGACAAGTTCGTCAAGCCCCGTGCTCTGGCTTTGTCATCGGGGAACTCGAAGTCGTTCCACAGGTAGCGCAGGATTTTTCCGAGATGACTTTTGCCCGACCCGTAGAAACCGCTGACCCAAACAGCCGGTTGCTCCGGGCGATCCAGGTTGCCGATGTAGGTGCGGAGGATTTTCTCCAGGCCCTTGGAGTATTCGCCCTCGCAGACGAAGGTCTTCAACTCGAACCGCAGCGTCTTCAACTCCTCTGGCGTCACCACGTCCTTCACGAACGCCACGCCGTTGTTGAGAAGTTCGAGGGTCTTCGGGTTGGTTGTGAATAGTTCGCCGAGGTTCATGATCTGATTGCTCCTTCATCTGCCGTGATCGGGACCGCCAAATAATTCCAGCCCTCGCGGGCATCCAAAAAACGGTAGGTGTTGTTCTCGTGTTCGCCGGGGAAGAAGACCAGCAGCCGCCCACGGATGGCGGATTCCACCTTGGCGACCAGCTCCGAGGTTTTCATAAACCCGAACAGGCTGGCCACGCCGTAGATGGCAACGACGGTATTTTCGTCCGCCTTGGGCGAGGTCAACACGTCGGTTACCTGGCGCTCGATGGCCTCCTTAAAGTCGTCCACGACAGGTGACTCGGCTTCCAGGTGTTCCGGGGTCTCGAAATAGCCGTCCCGGTATTCGTGATTCGCCAGCCACTGGGCGAAGGCATCCGTCAAATCAACCGTGATCCACCCGTGCTTGGACCGTTTGGTGGAAATCTCGAACTCCTCCAGCCGCCTGCGGAGCCGCCGTTCCTCCGCCTTATTGTAAACGGCGAACCAGACCCGCTGGGGTCCCGCGAGGTTGCGCTCCCACGGTAGCGAGACGCGGGTGTCGTAGTTCTGGATGAGTCGTTCAATTTGCCCCATGCGATGCCTTGATTTCTGCCGGGGTTAAAAGTTGACGAAAGTTGATTTCAAAGACGTTGCCAGCACCCTTGAAGTCCAACCACCCGCGCTTTGATGCTTCCTGGGCCAATCGGATCACCTGGTCGCGGGGCACATCCAGAAGTCGCGCCCAATCACTTTCGATCAGGAGCTGCCCATGCAGCCCACACAGGTAGCCCAGGGCCAGCGCGTAGGCGGCAGTCGCGGGCGTGACGGTGGGCCGGGTGCGGGCTTTGTTGACCTTGCCCTTGAAGAAACCGGCCTGTGCCCATGACGCAGCCACGTTCTGCGCCAGCGAGAGGGTCATTTTCTCACTGAACCGCCCTGGCAGCTCGCGGTTGAAAAAGTTTACGAAGTCCTCGCTCGTGAGAGTGTCGCCGGGCTTGGTCTCAAGGACTTTTCTTGCCGACAGCCGGAGCAGCGCATCCCGCGCCAGGGCGCAGAGCAGGGCGAGCATCGGACGGGCTGGCGGGTCCGCTTCCCAGAAAAACCGGAGCAGCCGGAACACGGTGACACCGTGATCGAGGGCGTAGAGATCGGCCAGGTGCCGAGCTGTGAGCCAGCGGTTGCTGGTGGTGCGCTTGCCGAGGATGTTCTCCTCGACGATCAACTGGTTGAAATCCTCCCGTTTGGCCTCCTTCGGCGCGGCAGCCAGGAGCGTAGTGATGTCGGCTAACATCATCGTCCGGGCCGTGTGCGCCCCGCTGACCCCGGCCTTGAAACCAAACTCCGTCCTCAGCTCGCCCAGGGTGCCTGGGCTGCTCGTCGCACTCGTCGCCGACTTGGATGCACCTTTCATGGGTCAAAAACGGCAGTCAGAGGTCAATTCAAGCAAAATCGGACAGCCCCTACAATGCAAAACCCTGTGAAAATGCAATTCAGAACCAGGCTTAACCAACGCTGGATGAATCAACTACAAGGGTGAGCGTGGCTCGAACCAGGAGCACTTGCCACTAAAGTGAACCAATCCAAGCCGGGACCAGATATGAAAACGCCTAATCAGCCCACGGTGATGCCTGGGCGGCGTTGTCGCCCCGATCAGCCAGCCCTGCTCAAGCAGGGTAGAGGCCCCGACCCAGACGCCGTGTTTACAATTTTGGTTCTATATTTTCTGTATGAAAGTGATTAGGCGCTGGAGACGAAAACGAACCGCACCGACCGTCACGGAACTCATTCGCGTGCAGCAGGCGCTGGAGCGCGATCCAGCCCTGCGTCTGCTATTGGGACCGAGGACCATGCCGGTCCCAATGCGAACCGGAGAGA
Organism: uncultured Verrucomicrobiota bacterium; assembly: GCA_964578605.1. GTDB lineage: Bacteria > Verrucomicrobiota > Verrucomicrobiia > Limisphaerales > SIBE01 > JAXMHN01. Next base: position 8,271 of record CAZODO010000027.1, read on the forward strand.
TCGCCGATTTTTCCGCAGAAGCCGTGGCTGTGGGCCAGGCGATGATGGCTTCTAAATTAAACCCGGAGCGAGCGGCACTGCGGCAGGTTCTGGCTGTGGCTGCTCAGGTGCTTGGCTTGGTCCGCAAGCCCAGCTCGGACATCACCTTGCCGGGCGAGTAGGTAAGATCGCAGGCCGGTTGATGGCCCAAACCTATGATCTTCATCGAACCAACAGTTGCGTATTTCAGGCGGACACAACCTTTCACCCCGCCACCAGTGCCAGTGGCCATGAGCGCCAGGGAGATCATGGCCATCGCCGTGTCAAACCAGGCCCCGCAGCCCGCCGCCGAAGACGACCTGCGGGAGCTGATCCTTGAAATTCTCGAATTTGAGGGTCAGTGCCCCACCAGGATCACCGATGTCGTTAACAGGGTCGGCAACTGGACGCCGCTCCTGACCAGACGTGAACGCGAGCGGGCCAAACGCAGCGCATTTCAGATGCTGGGCCGGATGATAAGGGCCGGGGTGTTACGGCGGGTCTCCAGGAACTGCGTTCAGATCGAGCCAAAGAGGCAGGAGCCTCAAGCCCCAGCCTCCTGCCCCGATCCGGCTGAGCTACCGGAACCGCGAGTTTGAGGCTGGCCTTGCGCCGGGAGCACATTCGGGAGCGCGATCATCTGGAGACGACCTTGCTGGGCTGCAAGTCCATGCCGATGAACTTGTCATGGGCGGCAACGCTGCGTGCGCCGGTTCACCATGTCGTTAAGGCTCGTCAAGAGTTGATCGACGAATTTGCAGGCTGGTTCGTCCGAGCAACCACTTGAGGGCAATCCACTCTTTGGCAAGCCAGCGGTGGATTCCGTTCTTCAAGGGGTATGAAACGATACATCACCAAACAGGAACACGGGGACCTGTCATCGCTGAACCCGTCATCTATCTTCGTAAACGACCAACTGAGCTGGCGGTCCAAGGGCCTGCTGCTCTTTCTCCTGGGCCTGCCGGAAGCGGCTCATGACCCGCTCAAGGCCATCCTCGCGGTGTCCAATGAAGGTCCGACCGCCGTCCGCAGCGGGATCGACGAATTGCGTGCTCAGGGCTTCCTAAAGACGGAAGCAAGCCGCCGCCGTGGCCGGATCGTGGCCTGGGAGTGGCACGTCTCGGACACCCCCATGTTCCGGTAAACCCCAACCCCTGATAAAGCCATGAAACTTACCTCAAAGAATTGTGCCTCGGAACCCAAACTCACTGTCCCATACCCCCTCTTGTCGGCTGATCTAAGCCCCACCGCGAAGATGCTTTGGGTCGTTTTGAAAGGCTTCATCCAAAACGGCAATTCCACGCCGACAATGAACCAGGTGTGCGAGCACCTGCGGCTAAGCACAACCATGTTGTGCATCTACCGCAAGGAGTTGGCTACCAAAGGTTGGTTGACTGTTGAGCAGCACCACGTTGGCGGACGGTTCCGTGGCAATACCTATCGGCTGCACGTTCCAAAGCCCGCGCCCAGGTCCCACCGCGTGCCACCACTCAGCGACCGGATTGGCTGATTCCCGACACTTCCCAGGTAGCGCCCCGCTAAGCCTGCGCCAATCGCCCCTGGAAACGAACACCCACTGCCCCGCCCGGCGCGTCCAGGGGCCTTCCACGCGCAGCGGTGGGGCATTGTGAAGCCGTGGTCATCGTTGTGATGGCGATCTATGTCCGGCCAGGATCAACGCTTGTTTCTTCTGTCGGCTCCGCCTCAAATTCAAGCGGTTCACCCAGGTCTCCGGTCGTGAACAACCGCTCCTCGTTGCAGTCCTGGAGTTTTGCGCGGAAAAGCCGCTGTTGGCTGCCGGTCTCGCGCTTCTTCTTGGAGATGCCGATGAAGCCTTTCCGGGCATGGTGCGCTGTGCCGAGGTAGGAATGTTGGCTCCGTTTCGCACTCCAGAACTCCCAGCATTCGATGACTTGATCCACGTTCTGGTTGAACAGCACGCCGATCTCGCGCTGGTGAGCGCAATGCTGGTTCCACTCCTCCAGGTATTTCTCTGCCCAGGCGATGGGTTTGACGAGATAGCCCAGGACGCCGGTGAAATCCATCTCGGTGTCGATCAAATACGTGCGGGTGCTCAGCTCCATAGGGATGCCAGCGCACTCGTGCAACTGCATCCATCGAAACCTCCGGTCAACCAGACGGTCGCCGAGCCGGTCCCTCAACTTCTTCTGCGTGACCCAGATTTGGGGCACCTTGACCCAACCCGGATAGTTCCTCACGAACGCCTTGAGCTGTTCGACCTTCCGCATCGAAATCTCGTCCGCGAGCACGACGGCGTGGACGTGGGCCAGAACCTTTGGGACCGGCCAATAGGAGAGGACATCAAATTCCTCCAGCACGAAGGCGGCATCGAACTCGCCTTGGTCAACCATCATCTCGAATCCGAAGCGCAAGGCGTCCCACAGGAGTTCAAGGTCGTCATAGTAGCAGTCACCGCAATAGTGAGGCCGCTTGAAACTGAGCGTGAAGAAGCCCAACCGGCCCTCAACGGATTGGAAGACCGGCAGGAATTTGCCGAGAATCTCCATCCGTTTGACATGTCCGCAGTAAGGGCAAACCTTCCAGCGTTTGCAGGTGTGCGGGAGCAGTCCGCATTTCAGGACCGAATCCTTACCCGTGAGCCGCGACAACAACAGGATATTGGCGTTGTCGGCGTAGTGCTGGCCCTCCCTGGCGAACCTTTGCGGGAACCTCAGTATCCGGTAGGTCGTGGCGTCAGCGAGTTCTTGCAGGTGAGGGTGAAGCAGCGGATAGCACCGATCCATCTCGTCTGGATCACATCGGTTTACATCGAAGGGATGAAGCGGGAGGGAGGCACACATATAACTCTCCTCATTGTATTATTATGGGGGCTGCCGCCGTCGCCACGGGCTACCCAGCTCGGCAGACGGTCCAATAAGAAACGCGCTTTGGCAGTGCTGGAAGATGGGCTGTGTGCTGCCCCAGCACCCGAAGGTGCGTTGCACTGGCCAAAGCGCGTTAAATTGACAAATTGCACACATCATCGGCGTTCTTCCAGTCACGCCACAGGGCACAAGGCCCTGCTTTACTTATCTGCAAGAACTGAAACGCTTCGGAGACGCGACGGGACGGGATGGAAGAAATTGTTTACAAAACCACCCTCTCACACTGCTCTGCCATACGGGACTGACCGGTCGGCCACGTCGGCATTATGTTTGGCGCGTGCCGTGCCGGTCCCAACGTCACGCGGTCAGGGGTCAATCTACGAATGCGGACTTGCCGCTGCCGCTATCAGCGGGCCAGGTAGGCATGTTGGGGCATAGCGACTGGAACCTGGGACCGTCAAGACTTGATCGCCGCTTCTGCATCGCGGTCCTCCTCATCGACGACCGTGGTAGGCGCGGGACCGTGAAAACAAGTGCCTGGTGCGTCAGCGGCATCTCGCAAGCAGGGACACCCAGCCATCCCAGACCCGCTGAATGCTCCGGCGTCGGCCAAGCAGGAGGCCACAAGGTCAGCGGCCAGAAGGCAGCGTCATGTCCAGCGCGATCCGATCCGGTAAAGGTCAAGCGTTGATCTCCGAATCGGACTCGCGGTTGCCGTCGCCAGCGGGCCGGGCAGGCGCGTTGGGGCGTGAATCTTGAGGAGTTGAAAGCCACGGCCCAGATGGTGGTCACGACCAACGTCATCCAGGTAATCACGAAGCGGCAGCCTGAACCATTTGGATGACGTTGGCTTCCGTAGCGGGCATGAGCTTGAACCATTTCTCGGCCTCCGGGGGCGTTACGAGCTTGTAATAGTGCTTGAGAATCATCCTGGGGCTGTTGCCGCACTCGAACGCCACTTTTGCCGTGTCCTGGGTCTGAGCAAGTCGGTAGCTGGCATACGAATGGCGGAGGGCATTGTGCCGCCACACGATGCCTGCTGCCTCACCCAGGGCGCACAACTGTTTGCTCATGTTGGCGAATACAGCAACCGGGCCTTTCGGTTTCCGACAGGGCAGGAGCCAAGCTGCGAGGTTGGGCATGAGCGGGATCACCCTCGGAACCCCCATTTTTGCTACCTCGGCCTTGATACGGATGAACCCTTCTCCGAAGTCGAAAGCTGACCAATCCAGACGCCCGATCTCATCGTGTCGAACACCAGCAAAAGCCGCGACTGCCACGAACGGAAGGATTTCGGGCCTGGCGGTGCTCAATAGAGTGCCCATCTCGCTTGGGGTGAAGATTTCTGGCTCACCCACGATGGCAGACGCTTTCTCAACATCGGAAATGCCAGGGTGAGCCTTGGGCAGGTAGCGCCGTTTAGCAGCAAACCGGAAAAGTGTTCCCAAATTCATGCGGTATCGGTTCTTGGTTGCCCCGGCGACTTTCAGCTTCCCCAGCCATGCCTGGATTTCCGCCGTCGTGATCGTATGGATGTCGCGGTCGAAGTTCTCGGCAAACACGGTCAACCGGCAGCGTAGGTCTTTGATGTAAACGTCGCTGAGGTCGTTGCCCTCTTTGACCTCAAGCAATTCGCGCAACACGTCGGCGACCTTCTTGGGACCAAAGCTGGCACCACCGTTTTCATTGAAAAACCGGACGATCTCCAGCAGAGGATAGCCGTTCGACAGCCGATGGGCGGCGGCGTATTCCTTGGTTGCAAGCTCCACTGGCACGCCGGTTGGTCGCAGGTGCTCCTGAGCGGCCAGGTAAGCCAACCGGTCAAGACCCGTGACACGGATCGCCTCCAGATCGCCCTTGCTCAGTTTTTCCGCAACAATGGTTGCCTCCGCCTTGGCCTTCTCCAGGTCTGAGAAATTCCGGCGCTGGCGCTTTCCGCCTTCGTAGTGGCAGACCACGTATTGCTGGTTCGGGCAGCCAGGCTTGATCGTGTAGATCGGAACTTCCACGTTCCCCTTCTTGGCCACGAAGGTCGGTCCTTTTTTCTTTTTTGCGCTCATGGCCAGTAGAACCAAAAACACGGGCTTCCCTGGCCAGAGGGGGGTGGAGTTGTCTGAAAATTGTCTGAAATCGAAGTGGGATTTGTAAACAATCCCCGTAAGTGATTGAAAACGGGGAAGTTGGAATGGTGGAGGCGGCGGGAGTTGAACCCGCGTCCTTGGCAAACAAACCAGCCGCGACTACATGCTTAGTCAGATAAGATTTTTCTACCGTGCAATAGCGATCTGACGACGAGTCGCACGGCCTAGTCCGCATGGAATTTATTTCGGCCCGAAACGCGCGGTCCCCGTTTCAAACCTAGCCTGCTGTCGCGTTTGTCCACCGTAGCAGGCGTCCAGTGGCAAACGTCACGGCGCATTAGGCCGCGAGAGCTAATTCTTGGTTAGCAGTTAATTTTTGACCCGATGATTAACGAGGCCAACGGATCGTCCTCGGCATGCCGCTTCTGGCGCGTCTCCCAAGTCGAAACCAGTACGCCCCCGAACGGCTGAGGAGACTATCGTGCAATGAGGGGGATGGGTCAAGCAGGCGGTGGGGCTGACCGACCCTTGGCATCGCACCCAACCGGGCGCACTTCGATCTTTCTCAGTCTTGAGAAACGCGGTTCGACCTTATTTGCTGATGCACGGGCAATTCCTGAGCAGTTCATCCCAGGTTGCGATAGGGTTGCTATATGGTTGCTATATCCTTACCATAAGTGCGGATATGGCAAGTATCTAGCAACCTTCTGGAAACCAATAATTTGGAACGTATCTTGCTGGTGGATGGCTCGAATTCAGCCGTTACGGTTCCGGAGCCGGGAGCGGTTGCCCATTCGGGATCTCCCGTTCTGCAGGGCCATCCAGATCCAGGCGGATGACCGTCGGGACCGGTTTGCGATGCTCAGACGGGAGCGAGACGCGCAGGCCGTTGGACGTTTGATCCAAGGTGACCTGGCCGCCCGTAAGCGCGAATGCGTTAACGACTTTGCCCTTGAGCGCTGGCAAATTCAGGGGGTCGCCTGTCCACTTGAACACATGGAGGTAGATACTGTTGCCTTTGTAGGTGGCGCCGCCCCAGGCACCGTTGCGGAAAGGCCCGCCGCGAGTGCCATAGATGCTCTCCCCGAACTTCTCCAGCCACGCGCCAAGTTGCCTGAGCACGGCGGTTTGTTGAGGATCGATTTCCCCGGTTGGCAGAGGGCCGACGTTGAGGAGGAGGTTGCCATCGCCCGTGACGCAATCCACCAGCATCCGCAGGCACTCGTCGTAGGTGCGGGTTCGTCCGTCCGGACGATAGGACCAGCCGCCGCCATCCGCACATTCGGTCATGGTGACGCACGATTCCCAGGCGCGGCCGTATTGGAACGTGCCGATCCGCTGCTCGGGAGTATCGAAGTCGCCGCGGGCGAGGGAGGCGAGACGGGCGCTGGGCTGATCCGCGGTGGCGCGAATGAATCGGGCGGCGCGGTCATTGACGACCAAGTTGGGGTGCAGTTGGAAGATCCTCTCAAAGAGCGATTGAAAGCGGTAGTCGCGCCAATGGCCCGCCACGTGGTCAAACCAGAGAATGTCGACTTTGCCATAGCTGGTCAGAAGTTCCTTCACCTGGCCTTCGTAGAAGTCGTTGTAGCGCTCGTTGTCGCCCTTGAGGTAATCGGGATGCGTCCAATCGCGGGTGGAGTAGTACCAGCCGAGCTTGAGGCCATGCTGCCGCGCGGCGTCGGCGATTTCCCGGCAGATGTCGCGTCGGAAGGGCGTGGCCGCGATGCTGTATTCGGGGCGCAGCTTCGTTGGCCACATGGAAAAGCCGTCGTGATGTTTGGTGATGAAGACCACGTACTTCATGCCGGCTGCTTTGGCCAAGGCCATCCAGGCATTCGCGTCGAACTTCACAGGGTTGAATTGCAGGTAGAGTTTGTCATAGACGTCCGCCGGGACGCTCTCGTGGCCGGGATGATCAAACGGGTGCCCAATGCGTGACCAACTGATCTCTTTCCCGCTGACACTCGCGGGTCCCCAATGAATGAAGAGCCCGAATTTGGCATCACGCCACCAAGCCAGGCGGGCCTGGAGCGATTCCGGGCTGTCGGGCAGCAAGGCCGTCCCAGTCAGTTCGTTCATTGGCGGCTGCGGAGAAGTGGCCTTAAGGATAAAATCTACGATGAGGGTTGGATCCTTGAGGCTGTGCGGATGGTGATCGACGCCCGGCTTGATGATGACGGTGATGGGGCCGCCCAGCCGGGTGTATCGTTCCTGGAGCAGCCGCGTGTTCTCGTCGAACGGCACCACGCGGTCGGCATCACCACACACGCTCAGGATTGGAATGCGGCGTGAGGCGAGGGTTTCAAGGTTATCGACCGCGTGGAGCTTATAAGCCCGGGCCTGCTCGTCGGTGAGCCCGTAGACTTCCTTACAACGCGCCCAGTCTGAGGCCGACCCAGGTCCGCGCCCCCAGCCGGCGGGCCAGCTTTTGAAATCGCATACGGGCGCGTCGAGGTACAGGCAGACCACGCGATCCGGATGGCGCGCCGCCCAGTTCAAAGCGAAAAGTCCGCCTCGGCTGAATCCTTCCAGGACGGTGCGGGGCGCCAACTCGAACCGGTTCGTGAGATGCGCGTAGAACTGGTCCATGGCGTCAAGCGCCACAGGTGCGCCATAGAGATTTTGGACATCCATGTAGGCCACGTGAAAGCCGCGTTCGAGGAGGGCCAAATCGCCCTGAGGTTCGTGTCCGAAAAATTCCGTGCGCCAGATCCATGGGTTGCCGGCAGCGGGCGTCTTTGGCAGCACGAGCAAACAGGAACGGCCGTTCAACGGGAAGTCGAGGCGGTCGAACTGGTTCCAGGTTGCACGGCTCACTTCGGGGGAACTTGGCTGGGCGAGGATCGAGACGTTCGCCACTGGGATAGCCACCAGGCAGCTCAACACGACGACGGTTGGGAGGGGACACATAGGAGCCGAATGTGCCAGCGGAAGCTGACGGTTGGCGAGACGATTTCCGGAGGCCATTTTAGGCAGGGCGGGTCCGCTCGGCCCGCCGTTGGTGCTTGGTATTTCCTATTCCCGAGGGCCGACCCGGTGGTCCGGCCCTGCCTTTTCGGAGGAAAATGAGAATCCCTGCGGAGGCGCCGGGAAGCTCGGAAGCTTGGTGCCCGGGTTCGCGCCGTTGCCGCCTTACCAATGGAATCGACCTTGGCACTGTGAGCTGTCAGGATGGGCCCCATGACGAATTGTCCGCCGATCGCTTGTTCCACGCCCCGGATCGCACGGGCACTTGTTGTGGCGTTGATCTGCTTGCGGCTGGTTCCAGGCGCCTGCGCTGCACCTGTGATCAGCGAGTTCATGGCTGCAAACCAAAACACCTTGCTTGACGAGGACAATGAGGCGCCGGACTGGATTGAGCTGTTCAACCCCGGACCAGAGCCGGTGAACATGGCGGGCTGGTCCTTGACCGATCAAGCAGACGTCCCGGCCAAATGGCGTTTCCCCGAGAGAATCCTCGCGCCCGGCGCGTTTCTCGTCGTCTTCGCGTCTGGCAAAGATCGCGCCGGGACCGGGACGCTGCACACGAACTTCCGGCTCGAGCAACAGGGGGAATTCCTGGCCTTGTTCCCGCCGGATTCGATGGCGGCGGCTTCCGCATTCAACCCCGCGTTTCCGCCGCAGGCCACGGACATCTCGTTTGGCATTCCGATGGGCACAAGCGCCCGTGATCTGCTGTCCGGGTTACCCGTGTGGGTCCTTGTTCCGAGTGCGGCGACGGACCTTCCGGAGAATTGGGTCGAGCCCGGAGTGAACCCGGGAAACGGCTGGGTTCAGGTCGCGGGTTTTGGCTTGGGCTACGACGAAACGCCTGCGGGTGTGGATCCGGGCGCCAATCTCGCACTGGCGGGCACGGCGAGCCAGAGCACGAGCGTCTACAACCTGGAAGCGCCGAACGCGATTGACGGAGACCCGGCCACGTTTACGCATACCGCGAGCGACGATAACGGCTCGACCTGGTGGGTGGACCTTGGCGCCCAGGCGGAGATTCGACGCCTGGTTTTGCGGAATCGCCAGGACTGTTGCGGCTCTCGCTTTCGCGATTTGACTGTGAACCTGCTCGCCGCCGATGGGAAGACCGTGACCTGGACCTCGGGACTGCTGAACCCGGAGAATGCGCTGGGCAGCCCAGACACCATCACGCTGGACCTTTTTGAGCTGAATGTGGGCGCGATCGAAGCCCAGGTCGTTCAGGTGGTTCGCACACCTGACCCGGATCTCTCGGGCTCCGGAGGCACAGGCAATGAAGATGAGGACAACGTTCTTTCCCTGGGCGAAGTCGAGGTCTATGGCGTAGGTTCCGTCTCCCTCGCACCACGGATCCGAAGCGACATCAGTGGCATCATGAAAGGGCGGAACAGCTCGGCGTTCGCGCGTGTGCCTTTCGTCTTGAAAGACTTCGAAAGCGTCGCTTCGCTGACCCTGCAGGTGCGTTTCGACGATGGTGTGGTGGTCTATTTGAACGGGCAAACAATCGCCTCGCGAAACGTCGACCTTCCGCCGGCTTGGAACGCCGTCGCGGTCACCAATCGCGAACCGGCCGAAGCGCTGATCCCAGAAGCGATCGATCTGCTCCCGTTTCGCTCGCTCTGGCTCGAGGGCACGAATTGGCTGGCCTTCCAAGGGGTGAATGCCGCCGCAGACGACCCTGAATTCCTGCTCGAGGCCCAGTTGTTAACCGAGATGGGCGGTCCACAAACGGGCGCATACCTTGAACGCCCAACGCCCGGCGCAGCGAACACTGTGACGTGGAATCTCGGGCAGGTGGAAGATACGAAGTTCAGCGTCAATCGTGGAATCATAGAGGCGCCGTTCGACCTTGTTTTGTCCACGGCGACTCCAGGGGCGGAGATTCGCTACACACTCGATGGCAGTGTTCCGACCGCTTCGCAAGGCCTGGTGTATGCCGGCCCGATCCGTATCGAGCGGACCACGGTGGTTCGGGCGGCGGCCTTCAAAGCCGAATACCGGCCTACGAACGTCGATACGCATAGTTACCTCTTCCTGGACGACGTTGTGGTTCAGCCCAAGAACCCACCGGGGTTCCCGGCGTCGTGGGCGGGGGTGACAGCGGATTACGCCATGGACCCACGAATCACCGGGGCGGCGGCGTTTGCGGACCAAATGGACGACTCGCTGCGAGCGCTGCCGTCGTTGGCCATTACCACGCCCGTTGAGAATCTCTTCGGTTCCGCAGGCGGCATCTATGCCAACCCCGAACGGAGCGGAGCGGATTGGGAGCGCCCGGCGTCGCTCGAGTGGATCCACCCAGATGGCACCAGCTATTTCCAGGTGGATTGCGGGTTGCGCATTCAAGGCGGTTACTTCCGTCAGCGAGACGTGACCCAAAAGCATTCGCTGCGGTTGTTGTTCAAGAACATTTACGGTCCCGGCCGCTTGCGCCAGGATTTGTTCGGGGAGCCTGACGCGGCTCGGGAGTTCGACACCCTGGTCCTGCGCGCGGGGGCCAACGACGGCTACGCCTGGGGCGACGCGCGTGACACCGAACAATTCACCCGCGACGAATTCGGGCGGCGAGCTATGCTCGCGATGGGACAGCCGTCTGCCCGCGGTTTGTTTGTCCACCTTTACCTGAACGGCCTTTACTGGGGGCTGTACAACTTGACCGAACGGCCGGCTGAGGATTTCTCGGCCACTTACCTCGGAGGCGAACCGGAGGAATGGGACGCGGTTAACTCGGGTGAAGTGAAGGCGGGCAGTCTCGAAGCCTGGAATTCCTTCATGGGCGGCGTGCGCACGGTCCGCACGTTGGCAGACTACCAACGTTTGAAAGGGTTGAACCCGGACGGCACGCGCAACAGCGCTTACCCGGAGTATTTCGACGCCACGAACTACATCGATTACATGCTGGTGAACATCTGGGGCGGGAACTGGGACTGGCCCAACAAGAACTTCTGGTTCGGACGGCATCGCGACGGATTGGCCGGGGGGTTCAAGTTCTATGTCTGGGACTACGAGAACACGATGGGCAACAATCGCGGCCGGTCGCCGCTCGACATGGTGGCTCCGCGCCCCGGGACGACGTCCAGTTGGGTAGGGGAGCCCCACGATCAGCTCAGAGGGTTCGACGAATACCAGATTGAATTCGCTGACCGCGTGCAACGGCATTTCTTCAATGGCGGAACACTCGCGCCGGAAACGCTGATTCCCCGTTACAAGGAACTGGCCGACGGCATTGAGTTGGCCGTGCTCGCCGAAACCGCCCGTTGGGGCGACGATAACCTTTCCACGCCCCAGGATATCACGGATTGGCGGCGGGAACGGGACTGGATTCTTGGCACGTATCTCCCCCAGCGGAGCGGGATCGTGCTGGCCCAGTTGCGCAGTGCCGGGCTTTATCCGCGAGTCGATGCACCCGTGTTCAACCCGACAGGCGGCGCCGTCTCGCAGAGCACGCCCATTATCCTGTCGGCGAGCGCTTCTGAGGTCTATTACACGACCGATGGCCTGGATCCTCGCCTGCCGGGCGGGGCCGTTCGTCCGGAGGCCATTCGCGTTGTGCTGGGCACTAACAGCGTCCCGTCCGTCGACCCGGAACTGATCCGCAGCGGTGACTCTTGGCGTTACTTGGCCGACGGCACAGACCCCGGAGCGAATTGGCGGCAGCCGGGGTTTGTCGACCAGGCATGGGCGACCGGGAGCTCGCCCCTTGGTTATGGCGACGGCGACGAAGCGACCGTTGTGGGGTATGTCGACGCCAACCCGGCAGTGTCGGGGGTTCAGAAGAACGCGACGACCTTCTTCCGGCGAACGTTCGAACTGAGCCCGTCATGGAGTTACGAGAGTCTGCAACTGTCGCTCGTTTACGATGACGCGGCTGCGGTCTACATAAACGAGAACGAGGTCTTGCGCTCGGATAACCTGGCGCCGGACGCGCGGTTTAACACTTACGCCACTGGCGCAAGCAGCGATAACGCCACCGCCTTTCGCGCAGATATTCCGGCGTCGGCGTTGAACCCGGGCTTGAACGTCGTCGCTGTCGAAATTCATCAGAGCGACGGCGGAAGCACGGATATCAGCTTCGACCTGGAACTGTCCGCGGTGAGGGGCGCCTTGCCGATGCAGGCTGCCCCGCCATTCTACCTGGCAGGGTCCACGCGCGTCAAAGCCCGGGCCCGTCAGGGCAACGAGTGGAGCGCGCTTAACGAACGTTGGTTTGCTGTAGATCTGATCGGGGCGAGCTCAAACAACCTGGTCGTTTCCGAGATCTGCTATCGTCCACCGGAGCCAGAGAGTGCCGCTGAGCGCACGGTGGCTGCGGACCGCGACGAATTTGAGTTCGTCGAAGTGATGAACGTCTCGGCTTCTTCCGTGGATTTGACAGGCATGAAGTTCACTGCCGGTATCCTGTTCAATTTCACTGAGGGAACAACGCTTTCGCCGGGTGCACGCACCGTGGTCGTGCGGAACCGGGCAGCGTTTGAGGCTCGTTACGGGACCGTCGGGGTGATTGCCGGCGAGTATCAAGGGAATCTCTCGAATGGCGGGGAAGAAATCGTCCTGGAGAACGCCGCTGGAGCTGCGATCTGCCGGTTCCGTTACTCGGACGAAGCGCCATGGCCTCCTGGCGCTAACGAAGGCGGCTACTCCTTGGTGCTAAGGCGTCCCGGTGCCCAGCCGGATTATAATAATCCTGCCCAATGGCGCGTCAGTGTTCTTCCTGGGGGGACCCCGGGTGGTTCAGACAGTTCGGCTTTATCAGGCGAACCAACGGCGGACGCCAATGCCAACGGCCAGGCGGACCTCCTGGATTACCTTTTCGGAGCGGTCTTGTCGGACCCGGCCAACGGACTCGCATGGAGCGTTGAAACGGTCGAAGTCCAAGGCCAGCTTGCGCATCACTTCGTCGTGACGCTGCCGTTCAACGTCGCAGCCGATGACGCCCACGTGATCTTCGAAACTTCTGGCGACCCCGGCGGACCCTGGGAACCGGGCAACCTCACGCTGATCCGCCAGGAACGAACCGCTGAGGGTCAAGTTCGGGAGTTCTACCGTTTGGACCCGGCTGTAGGGCCGGAGCCGGTGTTTGTGCGGCTCTCGGTGGCTCTCAACCGATGATTCGGGCCTTTCGCGGGCATGTCGCAATCGGCAGGTCACCTCGAGACGGTCTCAGGTGGCCGCTTGCGGGTTTTCCATGAAGGCGTAGCAGAGCATGTGGCAGATGCCCATCTGGGCGTCTTCGACGCGCCCGTAGTGCTCCGAGTCAATCACGATCACGTGTTCGGCCAGTGTCGCGAGCCTGCCGCGTTTTCCGCCAACCAGCGCGATGGTGGTCAGCTTGTTCTTGGCTGCCCATTCCACTCCGCGGACGAGGTTTGGTGAATTCCCGCTAACGCTCATGACGAAGACGATATCTCCCGGGCGTCCGTAGTTCTCGAGCTGCCTGACGAAGACGTCCTCGTAGCAGTAATCGTTTCCGAGAGCGGTTATCCAGCTGATATTGTCGTTCAAGGAAAGGCAGCGAAAGCGCTTGCGCAACTTGTCGGAGGCTCCTTTGCCGAGATCGGTAACAAAATGGGATGCATTCGCGGCGCTCCCGCCATTCCCGAAGACAAAGATCTGCCGGTCTTCGTCCAGAGCCTTCTTGAACAAGGCGATCAGCTTCGCCACAGCCTCGTTTGGAATCGAGTCCAGGGCGGCTTTCTGGCGTTGCAGATAATCAGAGATCCATTGTTGCATTGGGTGTTATTATCCTGGCGGGCGGTAGGACGGCAAGCTTTGTCCCGAGAACGGCTTTTAGGTGCACCGGCCTGGGCTGGCTACTCTTTCCGAAGCAGCCATCCTGGCGAGTTCGAGCGCCCCGGTGGGAACCGCGTCTTCCCTGAGCGCCGCGAGGACGACGTCGGGACCGGGCTTAAAGGCATCCATCAGGAAACCGGGCAGATGCGACGCCACCGCCGCTCGCAGAGGTTCGCCCATGAGGGAGAGCCCTCCTCCAATAACCATGATCTCCGGGTGGAGCAGATGCACGACGTGAGATAGTCCAAACGCGAGATCCTGGGCTGTTTCGTCGAGAATTCGGCACGCTCCGGCATCGCCTTGCTCGATTGCCGCCAGGAGGTGTTTGGCTTCGCCGCTGTTCATCCCCCGGGTAAGCCGAGCCAAGGCGCCTTCGGGAGAGGTTTTGACCTGTGCCCGTATCTTCCGATCTACCGCCCATCCTGAGCAGCGCGATTCCACGGTGGCGCCTTCGCGGTCCAGGCGCACGTGACCAATCTCAACTTCGCCTGGCGGGGCTCCGTGGTAAATCCGGCCATCGACCGCCATCCCCCCGCCCACGCCGCTGCCCAGGGTGACGTAAAACACCGGGTCCTTCCCTTTGCCAGCGCCGTGAAGTGCTTCGCCAAGGGCCGCGGTATTGGCGTCGTTATCGATACGGACTGGGGCTCCGGCCATCGACTCCAACCACGCGCGCAGTCCGAAGTCCGCCCAGCCTTCGACCTGGTGCGAGCAGCATACCCGGCCGGTCCGCCAGTCTACCGGTCCGCCAAAACCAACGCCCACGCCCCGGAGTTCGGCCATGGAACGGGCCTCTGCGACGATTTGGGCAATCTGCACTCGAATGCCGGCTCCGCCCTTTGCCGGGTCCACAACCGCTCGCCAGCGGTGCACAATGCGCGCCGATTCGTCGCCAAGAACGATGGGAAGTTTGCTCCCGCCGATTTCGATCCCAAGATAGAGCTGGTCCATGCCCGCCTGCGAACTAGGTTCAGCCCGTGATTTCCTGCGGGCCTTTGCCGCCGTTCACGAGGAAAAGCGCCGCCATTCGGACTGCGAGGCCGTTGGTGACCTGTTCGAGGATTACCGAACGCTCTCCATCGGCCACCTCGCTATCGATCTCGACCCCGCGGTTGATCGGGCCGGGATGCATGATCATGGCATCGGGTTTGATCGTGGCGAAGCGGGCTTTGCTCAAGCCGAACAAGCTGGCGTATTCCCCAATGCTGGGGAACATCGACTTGCGCTGGCGTTCGTGCTGGATGCGCAACAAGTTGATCACATCCGCGTCTTCGATCGCTTCGCTGACGTCGTGAGTCACGCGGCAACCGATCTCCTCAAAAGCGTGCGGGACAAGCGTGGACGGGCCGCACAACGTCACATGCGCACCCAGCTTCGAGAGCGCCCAGATGTTCGAACGCGCCACCCGGCTGTAGAGAATATCGCCAAGAATCGTCACCTTCAGCCCGGCAATGCGCCCTTTCTTTTCGCGAATAGTGAACGCATCGAGCAGCGCCTGGGTGGGATGCTCGTGCGCTCCGTCCCCGGCGTTGATGACCGACGCCTTGAGAAACCGCGTCAGGAAATGGGGTGCTCCGGCGGCGCTGTGGCGGATAATGATGATATCCGCGTTCAGGGCCTCGAGGTTGCGGGTGGTATCGCGCAGCGTCTCGCCCTTTTTTAACGAAGATGCTTCGGCGGTGAAGTTGATGATATCGGCCGTGAGGCGTTGGGCCGCGAGTTCAAAACTGATGCGCGTCCGGGTTGACGGTTCGATAAAGAGCAGAATAACGGTCTTGCCGCGCAGGGCGGGAACCTTCTTGATGGCTCGCTCGCCGACGGCTTTGAAGGCCTGGGCGGTATCAAGAACGGTATTAATCTCTTCGGCCGTGAGGGATTCGATATCGAGCAAGTGCTTGCGCTTCCAGCTCATGGCTTTTCGAGGTAGACTCGTTCGTCGCCGCCCTCCTCGCGCAGGCTGACATTGATGCGTTCGTCGAGTGCGGTGGAGACATTTTTCCCAACGTAATCCGGTTTGATGGGCAATTCGCGGTGGCCCCGATCCACCAGGACCGCCAGTTGAACGGCCTGGGGACGCCCGAAATCGTTTAACGCGTCCATGGCGGCGCGAACGGTCCGTCCGCTGAACAGGACATCATCCACCAGGACGACCGCTTTACCGCTGATATCGAAAGGGATGGTGGTGGGGTAAATCTCGCGCCCGACGCCCCGCTGATCGATGTCGTCGCGGTGCATGCTCACATCGAGGCAGCCGGTCGGGACGGGGTGCTTCCAGAGCGTGCTGAGCAGCTCGGAAAGGCGCCGTGCCAGATAGACCCCGCCGCGCGGAATCCCGATCAGGACCACGTTGCCGTTCCTTCCGTTCCGTTCCTCGATTTCGTGAGCGATCCGGCTTAGGGCGCGCTCAATGGCCAAATTGTCCAGGAGAACGATGTTTGAACCCATACTCACTCCTCGAGCAGAACCGTTCGCCCGCAGGAGGAACCAAGACGAGAATGCATGAATACTCTTTCGACCGCGCTGAGTTCCTGTTGAAAGACCGCCCTCAATCCTGGCTCGCTTGAGTACGGCGGGCCTTGCGCCACTTGGAGCGGTGCTTCACAATCCAATCCGTCAAGGCTTGTTCGAATCCAATATCGTATCCGGCCTTTTCAGATTCGATCCATTTATGCCTCAGGATCTCCTCGCGTTCGGCTTGGAACTCGCGGTAAAGGGGCGAGTTCCTGACCAGATCACTGCCGCTCGTTGGAGTGTTGATATCGTTCGGCATAGGTCACTAATAATTAGGGCTTTCGACTGCCGCACTCTATCACTCTGCCAGCCCGTGACAACGAAATTTACCAGGCATCCCGACCCCGGTCCGGGGGCTCAGCTCATCCCAGCTTCTCCCGCACCGCTTTCGCGATGCGCACAAAGCTCTGGGCTGGGGCGCCTTCGGGCGTCGAAATGACCACGGGAATGCCGCGATCGCCACTCTCCCGAATCTCCGTGAAGATCGGAACTTCACCCAGGAATGGAACAGCCTGGCGCTCCGCCTCGGCGCGCCCTCCGCCATGCCCAAAGATCTCGATGCGTTCACCACCCGGCGTCGTAAAATAACTCATGTTTTCGACGATCCCCAAGATGGGCACATTCACCTTCTGGAACATGCCGATGCCTTTCCGTACTACGCCCAGCGAGGCTTCCTGGGGGGTCGTGACAATCACTCCGCCATCCAGGGGCACCGTTTGGCACAGGGACAACTGGGCGTCGCCCGTCCCCGGAGGCAGGTCGACCACAAGGTAATCCAGTTCCCCCCATTCCACGGCATTCACGAATTGCTGAATCGTCTTCACGATCATGGGCCCCCGCCAGATCACCGGCGCATCTCCGTCCAGCAGGAATCCCATGCTCATCAGCTTCACCCCGTAATTGGAGGGCGGAACGAGTTTCTCCTCCGAGCTCAAGCCCGGACGTTCGCGAATGCCCATCATCAAGGGAATGCTAGGTCCATAAATGTCGCAGTCCAGCAGCCCCACCGCCGCGCCCAAATGCTGCAGGGCACAGGCGACATTCACCGACGTGGTTGATTTGCCAACCCCGCCTTTGCCACTGGCCACGGCGATTACCCTCCGGATTCCGGGCACTTTGTTCTGGTCCGCCCATGGGCTGCCAGCTCCCGCCTGCGCGGTCGCCCCAGCCGGTTTCACATCCACCTGGACGGACCGGACGGCGGGCAGTCGGCGCAAAACCTGCTCGACCTCGGCTTTGATCTGCGCGGCGACCTCCGGGGTGCCCGAGGTCAGCCCAATCTGGACCGCCACCGTGCCGTCCGCGGTCCGGATCTCTTTGACCAGCCCAAACGACACGATGTCGCGCGAATAGCCAGGGTACTTAACGTTTTGCAGCGCCTGTTTGATATCTTGCTCAGTTAACATATTCCGCTAGAGCTTACCCCATGGAGGTCCCTGGGTGCCAGTCGGACGTCGCATGGGGGGGCGAGCAGGGCCTATCGCGCAGTCGCGAAATGCCCGGGGGATCGGTGTTCCTATCCCGCTCCTGCACTCCCGCTCCGAGGCTGGAGGACCGAATCAATCAACCCACTCTGGTAATCCTCCCACAAGGGTGACATCGACCGCAACCGCTCGATCACCTTCGCGTAAACGGCGGCCGCATGGGCGATCTCCGCTTCCGTGTTGTCTTTGCCCAACGAAACCAGGATGCTGGCCAGGGCGAGCGCCCGGTCCACGCCCATCGCCTCCAACACGGGCGAGACCTTCACCGCCCGGCTCACGCAACTCGTTCCGCTCGCCACCGCAATCCCTGCCATATCCAGGCTAAGGAGTTGACCTTCGCCTTCGGTAAACTCGGCGCTCACATTCAGATTTGCGCAGTGCCGCCCAGGCCCGGGTTCAGGTCCGTGCAGCGCCACGAACGGGACCGTGGACCTGATCGTGTTCCAAAGGCTCTTTTGAAGCGCGCGGACGTGACGGTTTCGTGCTCGCAATTCCCGGCCCGCCACTTCCGCGGCAACCCCGCCCCCCACGATCGCTGGCACATTCTGCGTGCCCCCTCGGCGGCCTTGCTCCTGATCGCCCCCATGCACCAGGTTTGCCAGCCGCACGCTCCGGTTCCGATAGAGCACACCGATGCCTTTGGGCCCGTAGAATCGGTGCGAACTCAAAGCCAGCAAGGCAACGCCCATGGCCTGGACATCGATTGCCTCCCATCCGGCGCTCGCCACCGCATCCAAGAAGACCGGCACGCCGCGTTCCTTCGCAACGTTCGCGACTTCTCGGACCGGTTGGAGCGTCCCGACATCGTGGTTCGCGTGGTGGAGACAGACGAGGACCGTTTCGTCGGTGATCGCGGCCCGAACGCTTTCCGGGTCGATCCCTCCCCGGCCATCCACCGGCACCCGAGTCCATGAGAAGCCCTGGGTTTCGAGGAACGCTATAGCATTGGCGACCGCCGGGTGCTCGATCGCGCTGGAAACGATATGCCGGCCCCGGAGGGGCTTGGAAAAGGCTACGCCCTTGACCGCCCAATTGGCCGCTTCGGTCCCGCCGGAGGTGAAGAAGATCTCTTCCGGCGCTTGGGCATGGATCAGGGTGGCAAACTGCTCCCGGGCCTTGTCGAGCGCGTGACGGGCGCGGATTCCATGCCGGTGCAATGATGATGGATTGCCCCAGGCTTCGGAGAAATAGGGCCGCATTGCCTCGAACGCTTCGGGGAGGAGCGGGGTGGACGATTGGTAATCGAGGAAAACGTTCTGCATTGGACGGTCACGTCTATCTTCGCCGTTCAGGAACACCCGGTGGTTTCGGTTAGATCCCGCGAATATAGGGGGATTGTGGCTCTGTGGTCAAAAGATCCCTGTAGCGTTAAGGCGCAAGGGACGACGCCGAGTTTCGAATCGGCAGTTGAATTAGTCCCGAGCGGGATGGTTGATCACTAGGTTTGACCAGCGAACACCGTTTGGAAGCGTTCCGTCTTAGCATCTTTCGCACCAGTCTACTTCGCTCCAGATACATACGATAACCTTGACATATCCCGCCATACAGCAAGGATATAGCAAGCATATAGCAACCCTATCGCAACTTCGGGAGAAGCCAACATGAATTGGCGCGGCAACGGCAACGGAAGGCGAGGCGTGCTTCTCAAATCTGAGAATCGCCTCGCCCATCTCGGTGAATCCACCATCCCGAATTCAGGGGACCGCCCCGATTGTCTCAACCTCCAGCCTGCAGTAGTCTGCTACCACGGAAAGAGAGAGCGCTTCGGCTGAAAAAGGAGGGCGAAGTAGCTTACAAAGTGGAACGGCTCCGAGGAATCGGAGCCGTTTTTTCATTTCGGTGGCCGGAGCAGGCGCTCGTAAACGGGCCGGGGCACATACTTGCGCACGACTTTCTCCCATCCCCGAGGTCCCACCAGCCCCTTGACCATGCTGGAACTGACCTCCGCAATGTCACGCGGGGGCATCAGGAATACCGTGCACACGTCGGCTCCGAGATCGCCATTGATATAGCGCATCGTGCGTTCGTACTCGTAATCGCTCTCCGACCGGATTCCGCGGAGGACATGGGTGGCGCCGAGCGATTTCGCAAACTCGATCAGATAACGGTCGGTAAAGGAGAGCACGGTGACATTTCGGTAAGAAGCCAGGGATTCGCGGAGCATCGCGAGGCGTTCTTCCGGTCCGAAGGTATAACGCTTCTCGAGGTTGGTCCCCAAGCCGACAACCAACCGGTCGAACAAGAGGACTCCCTGTTCAATCATCCAGAGATGCCCTACCGTGAGTGGATCGAAGCTGCCCGCATAAACACCAAGCCTTTTCGGCTTCTTTGCACGCATTCCAGGAGCTTACGCTTCGTCCGGCAGTTGTCAGCACAGGAACTGGGCGCCCGTCCGCCTCGCGTTCAGAGGCTGGTTCAGTCCTCGGGATCGCGCAGGATGACTTTTGGGAGGACATAAAGGGCCCAGAGAATCACCGCAATCACCCAAGTGACGGCGCCGTAGTTGTAATGCGACGCGAGGACTTTGGGCCAGAAATCGCCGCTGATACGGGTCGCCATGGCCAGGATCATGAACCCGGCGGCGATCCACAGCCAGCGGTTCGGGCGCTCGAGCAGGGACAAGTTGCCGCTGTGCCCGAAGATGACGCGCGTCGCGACGATCAACGTGACAATCGCGAATCCGCCCACGAGCGTCATGTGGAGCAGACTGATGCGGTACTCGGGAAACAGGACAATCGCGAGGAACCCTGCGAGCAAGAGCAGGAAGGCCAGCCTGAGAATTCGGGCCGGGGCATTCCGGACAGGCGATCGGCGAAAGACAGGCACTTCCCACGCCAGGTAAAATCCCGCGGCCGCCAGCCGGATGGCGGGGCCTGTTCGGAACCAGCCCGTCGCCTCCAGCCAAAAGGATCCGATGATGATCAGGCCGGTGACGAGGGCCAGCAACGCTTTGGCCGTCCAGCCTGGGGGCGGGACAAGCGATTCGGGAAAGTTGTGCTTGCTGGGCAACCCGAAAAACCTGGGAAGAAGGAAGGCGCCAACGCCCAGGATCGGCAAGAGAATGAACCCTTGGTACACGAGGAGGTGCTGGAGCGTCCCGGCCCAGAAGGCGTCTTCCAGGCGGGTTTGGACGATTCCCAGGACGGTGCCCGCCGCGGCGCAGAGAAAGGCTAATGCCACGAGAACGAACCCTGGCGGAGGGACATCGGCGCGTTTCCAGATTCGCACGGCTGCCATGGTCCCAAAGACCGCCAACAGCACCAGGAACAGGATATCGCCCTCGATAATCTTGCCCAGCAGCAGGGTCATCGACATCGCCCCGTAAATAACCAGGAGCGCGCTGGTCTCCGCCGGATGGAGCGGCGGGGCCGAGAGCATTCGTGGCAAGGCCGTGCCGAGGAAGCCGAGCATGAACCCGGCGAAAAAGCCGTAAGCCATGAGCCGCGCGTGACTGAGCCCGGGATACAATTCGACCGCGCCCAGGAAATGCAGCGGCCAGAGCGCGACTCCGGCCAGGCCGACGATCACGGCTGCCGGAAAGAAAAGGCGAAAGGGCTCGCGCGCCGCCGCGGCCCAGGAGATTCGCCGATCCGCTTGGGCGGCGCTGGGTGTGTCACTCACGCCCAACCTTCGCATCTCGCGTCTCGGCGGGCAACTTGGGCAAAGGCGCGGCGCGTCCGTCGAGAACTGCGATCGTGCGGTCGAGCGACCGGTGGAGGCAATTGGGAGCGTTCTCGCACTGGATGCCTCCCGTGGCCGCAAAGGCGCGCTTCATCTCACGCAAGAGAACGTTCCAGCAATTCATCGGAGCGGGACGCTGCCGCCGTGAACTCTGCGATACCCTCGGGCCGCTTGTTCGCCCAGGATCGCCGTGAGCTGGTCATTCAATTGCCGCTGCATTTCTGCCTGGTTGGCAGGCTGCGCTTTCCCCCCGGCCGCCATGTTCGGCCCGGAGCTGAACGACTTTTGCAGCTCATACGCACGGAGCACCGTCTCTTCCGGGAGGTTATAGCGCAACCCAAGGCGCGCGAGCAAATCGTATGTGCGCTCCTGGCTGCGCTCATACTGCACGTAACGATCCTCGCCAAGGCTGGACTTGAGCTGATCGGTCAGTTGGGTCTGGGCCGCAGCGCGAGCCTCCTGGATGGCTTGGCGCTCGGCAGCCCGCTGGGCGTTCCAGGCTTTCAGTTCCTCGGGATCGCCAGGGCGAGGCGCCGGTTGGCTGGGGACAGACAAACGCGCCATCGTGTCTTCGTAATCCCGCTGCGCTCGGTAAATCTGGCGAAACTCAGTCTCGGATGGACGAAAGTAGGTGGCGAGCTTTTCGCCCATCTGCTTGGCCATCGAAGACGATCGGATGTCGTAGTCCTCCAATTCTTGCGGCGTAAGGATCTTGGCGAGTTCCTGGCGCAGGGCATCTTTGAGGGCACGCGCTTCGGCCGCGGATTCAGGCGTTGACTTCTGGTTGTACTTGGCGCGGAGAGCGTCCGTTTGCTGCCAATAGGTCTCCTGCAACATCTGCACAGCTTCGCGCTTTTCCGCCGGAACATACCGGAGTGCGACTTCGTACGCGTGATAATCGCGGTTCCCCGATGATGGAAGCATATCCAGCGGCAAATCGATGCCCAGGAGTTCTTTGACAACCCAGCGCTTTTCCTGTTGCAGAGTTCGCAACTGGCGGAGGCGTTCGAGTTTCTGGTCCGGGGTTTCGCTGGGAGAATTGTCGGCGGCCGGCTTGGGCGCCGTTTTGAGCGGGTTTTCCCGATCGGCATAAAGCCTGTTGACGTCAGCCAGAATGATGTCGCGAATCGTCTGCTCCGGACAGCCGATCTCGCGCAGATTCGCGATGTAGGTTTTGTAGTCGGCTGACTCCACGTCACGCCAGGAGAAGGTCTTGGCGGGGGCAGGGGAGGGGGCCGTT
Source organism: uncultured Verrucomicrobiota bacterium (assembly GCA_964578605.1). GTDB lineage: Bacteria > Verrucomicrobiota > Verrucomicrobiia > Limisphaerales > SIBE01 > JAXMHN01. Next base: position 30,895 of record CAZODO010000027.1, read on the forward strand.
GCCGAGGTGCCCACCGTTTCCGGAGCGGAAGGCGGCTCAGAGCTCGCTGCGATCGGCGCCGGTGCGGAAAGAGAGGTGGCTGGCTGCCGCACAAGGGCGATGGTTGCCGCCAGGCCCAAAGCCAGGCAGGCGAGGCTTGCGATGACGATTCCCGGTTTCATGGTGCTTCTGTGATGATGTTAGGAACCTGAGGGAGGGGCACACCTTTCGCTTGTTCAATTTGGCTTCCAAGCCGTTGCGGCATCGCGCCTCCAGCCACCCTCTGCATGAAGAGCGCGGCTTTGTCGCCAAAGAGCTGCTGCGCTTTCCGCTCGGCCTGGGCGCGGAGAGCCTCCAGGTTCTGCATGCGCTCTTCCGGAGCCTGGGCGGCGTCCTGCATGATCTTCCTGGATTCCTCCTGGAAATAGCGCTGCTCCTGGTAAGCCTGGACGATCGATTCCTGGGGCAGTTGTAACTCAGCGCCAATCTGCTTGAGATTCCGATAAGCCGGATCGCGAGTGCGTTCGAACTCCGCATACCGATCTTCTCCGAGCACGGACCGGATATGCTGGTCGAGGTCCTTCTCCGCCTGGTTGCGGGCGGCGGTGAAGTCCGGATCGACTGGGTCCGGGTTGCGCCGGCTGATGCTGTATTTGTCGTCGAGCGGCTGCATGAGTTCGTAAACCTTGCGGAACTCCTGCTCGGTGGCGTCGAAACCGTTGAAGCGGGACTTCAGCGCCGCTGCCACATTCGATGTCTTGAGTTCAAACTCCATTAACTCTTCCGGGGTTAAGACCTGGGCCAACGCATCTCTCCGTTCCTTCTTGATCCGCTCGAATTCCGCGCGGTCTTCGGGTTCGAGGTAACCCATGGTGCGCTGTTTGATGTCATCAGATTGGGTCCAATAATTCTCCTGAATGGCCCGGACCAGGGCGCGTTTGTCTTCGGGCAGCGTGGCATAGGCAGTTTCGAACGGAACCAGGTCCCGTCCCGCCAGGCGCGATGGCATATCGATTCCTGTGTCGACGCCAGTCAGTTCCTTGACCAAAGCGCGCTTCTCCTCGAGCAGTTGACGCAGTTTGCTTTCGGCATTGCGGCGATCGTAAAGAGCCGCCTTTTCCCAAGGGGCCACGTCATCCGCGCGGACCTTGAGGTCGGCCTCCATAGTTCCATAGCGCCGGCCCACTTCAGCCAGGACGATTTCTTTGATGGTGTCTTCTGGACATCCCACTTCGCGGAGGTTGGCGGCGTAGACCCGCAAGTCGCGCGAAACCAGGGATGCCCAGCGAAACTTCGCCGGAGCCGCCGACGGCGTCATGGTGGTCGGTGCGTTCTTCTGAAGAAGGGCTCGATTCTCGGTTGAGGCGCCGGCATCGGAAGGGTTAGCGGCCTTTCCAGCCGCGTGGCCGGGGTTGGGGCGTGCCACGGTCACCGCCAGATACCCCGCGAGCAACAGGTTCAAAGCAGTGAGCCCGATAATGACGTTCTTCATAGAAACAGAACTTCTCGGCGGTGGCCTCTCCAATTCCGCAACACCATCGCCGCAAGTGTCAGTGAAACTCCAACATCCATTTGGACACGGCAGCCGACGTTTTGTTTCAACGGAAACCCCTTCCTGCTACGATCTTAACCTGCTTTTCCATTGGCGCTGGGCTTCCCTTGCCCTGGCTCTTTCGCTGGCTTTAGGCCGCTTGGCACGGACCGAGGACGGCTGGCCTGCCGCCGCTTCGGCCGGGGGCGTCATTCCGGCTCAGGAGCGGTGACGTACGGGAAAGAAGGCATTGCCGCATTATCAGGCGATCTAAGCTTGTCAAACAGCGGGTGTTGTGTTTCCGTAACCCCGCGCAGGCTCAGGGGAACACCCGGACAAATCAGAGGCGGCTGTCGGCGCATCCACGCTCAACGAAGCGAGTGCCGCCGCGCCTCTGCTTGGATACCGCTGTTGTTGCGCCTGTTCATCGCATCAACCCTTAAACAATGGAGGACCGAATGGAATACCAGTTGACCGCTCCGCCGACTGCCAGAGACCGCAAGCCGCCCGGGCAAGGGCCACCGATTGCCCAGCGGCGGCCGCGCGGCGCCGAGCCCTTCACACCTGTCTCCAGCGCGCTCGCACGCGGGCTTCAGGCGGCCGTTGTGCTGCTCTCGGTCTTAGGGCTTGCCAGCATTGCATGGGCCCAGGAATCGTTGACCAATGGCGCCCGCCATACGGGCGAGATAGCGTCCGCAAGCGACGCTCAGTCCTGGACCTTTCCCGCCGAGGTTGGGGAGGCAATCTTTGTGCGCGTCGGCGCGACGAATTTTACTCCGCGGATTCGGCTTTTTGATTCAGGCAATGCGCTCGTGGGGGAGACGACGTCGGGAAATTCGTTTGTGCGTGATGGCTTTCTCACCGCGCAGGCGGCGAGTGCGGGGACCTACACGGTCCTGGTGAGCGCAACCTACCCCACCCAGACGGGCACGTATGCCCTGCATTTCGCCCAAGCGCCGGGCCCCATTGCCGTTTCCGCTGGAGATGACGGCGGGACGCTGACGAACGGCGAGGTTCAACCGGGCAGGATTGAGCTGGGCGACCTTGACGTGTGGAGCGTCACAGCGGGCGTTGGAGCTACCTTGCTGATCCGAGCCGGAGCGGTTGACGTAACGCCTTGGATCCGGCTTTACGGACCGGACGGAGCGCTGGTGGGAGAATCGGATCTGGGCAACACGTTTGCCCGGGACAACTTCCTCGTGGCTGAGACGACTAATGCCGGTCCGCACACACTGGTGATCAGCGCGAAGTACGCCGGGCAGGTGGGGGATTACGCCCTCACGGTGGCCCAGGCGCCCGGTGAGTTCACGGTCTCAGCTGGCGATCAGGGCGGGGTTCTTACGAATGGAGTCTTTCAGGCGGGTGTTATCCCGCTTGGCGACCTGGATGTATGGCAGTTCGAGGCGAATGCCGGCGACAGCCTTTTCCTTCGCGCCGGAACGACCAGCTTCACGCCCTGGATGAAGCTCTTTGGCCCGGACGGCGCGCTGGTGGGAGAAGTCGATTTGGGGAATACGTTTGCCCGGGACAATTTCCTGACCGCCCGAGCCACCAACACCGGCCCGCACACGCTGGTCATCACAGCCAAATACGCCGGCCAATCAGGAGAATACGGTCTAACGCTCGCCCGGGCGCCGGGTGAGTTTGTGGTTTTGTCCGGAGACGAGGGTGGATCCTTGACCAATGGGTTTGCACAACCCGGCGTGATCGCCTTGGGCGACCTGGACCTTTGGCAATTCGAAGCGAACGCCGGTGACAGCCTTTTCGTTCGGGCGGGCTCGACCAACTTCACCCCCTGGATCCGCCTGTACGGGCCAGACGGAGCCCTGGCCGGGGAAGTTGACCTGGGCAATTCGTTTGCCCGGGACAACGTCCTGATCGCGGAAGCCACCAACACCGGCCCGCACACGATCGTCATCAGCGCGAGGTACACTGGCCAGGAGGGCGGGTACGCACTGACGCTGGTCCGAGCTCCGGGCGAGCCTGCCGCGCTGCCAGGGGATGAAGGAGGGGCTTTAACCAACGCCGTGGTGAATTCGGGAACGCTTGCTTTGGGCGACGCGGATGCCTGGTCCTTTTTCGGAACACCAGGCGACAGCAATATCGTGCGAGTCGTTTCGACCAACTTTACGCCGTGGATTCGCCTCTATGGCCCAGACGGTTCGCTGGCAGGCGAAGCCAATGTCGGCAATTCGTTCACCCGAGAGAACACCCTCCGGGCAGGCATTACGGAGGCCGGTCTTTATACAGTGGTGCTCAGCGCCAAGTTCACTGGGCAGTCCGGAGGGTACAGTCTCAAGCAGTCGCGCGTGCCTCCCGATCTGATCGTTCCCGCAGATGCGGCCTTCGACGAAACCAGCCCGCTGAGCCTCTCCATTTCAGCCCAAGACCCCGATGAACCGGTCAAACCGCTGGTCTTTGCGCTCATTTCCGGCCCGCCTGGCATGACGCTCGCCTCGGACGGAGCCACGAATGCAGTTATCTCCTGGACGCCTGCGGAAGCCGACGGGCCAAGCACAAATCTGGTGACGGCCAGTGTCACCGACGTTGTCAACGGGCAATCGTTCATTCGGACGAACCAGTTCGCCATCGTCATCGAGGAGGTGAACGGTCCTCCACAGCTAAATGTCCCTGCAGACCAGGTGGCGGGCGAGATGATCCCATTGAATGTCGCCGCCTCCGCCACGGATGCCGATCTGCCGGCCAATTCCCTCGCCTTCTCTTTGCTGTCGCCGCCGACAGGAATGGCGATTGATCCTTCGACGGGCGCCATTTCCTGGACCCCTTCTGAGGAGCAAGGCCCGAGCACGAATGTTGTTTCGGTCGTTGTCACCGACAGCAGCCCGTTCGCTGTGAATGCCACCACCTTAAGCGCCACCAACACGTTCACTGTGGTTGTCAACGAGATCAACCGGCCCCCACAACTCGTCCTGCCCTCCGCACAAACGGTGGACGAGTTGAGCGGGATGACGGGTTCCGTCGCGGCCACGGATCCGGACCTTCCGGCCAACGCGCTCGTCTTCGCGCTGGTGGCCTCACCGGAAGGGATGCGGATCGATGCCGCCACCGGTGTCGTGACCTGGACGCCGACGGAAGCGCAAGGTCCCAGCACCAACGTTGTAGCCGTCCGGGTGCAAGACAATGGGACGCCCCCCCTGGACGCAGTGGCCACTTTCACCGTGGTCGTGAGCGAGGTGAACCGTGCGCCCACACTGGAGCCCATCGCAGACACATCGCTGCACTTCGGCGATTCGTTATCGATCCAGGCGGTCGCCTCCGACAGCGACGTTCCGGCCAACGCGCTGCATTACAGCGCAGAGCATGGGCCCGAAGGCCTCCGCATCGACCCGTCAAGCGGGGCGATCACTTGGAATCCGACACCGAGCCAAACCGGCAATCATCCGGTGGCCATTCGCGTCACGGATAACGGAAACCCGAATCTCGATGCCACCACCACCTTCCGTGTGACGGTGACGGGAGACGGATCGCGCGTGGATGCGGCGCGTCTGGCGTCGGGCCTTGTCCAGATCACGATCAGCGGCGATACCGGCCAAACCTATGAATTGCAGAAGACCCAGGACCTGAAGGAATGGGTGAAGGTTCTCGAATTCCGGCTGGACACCTCTCCGTTCCATTATATCGACCCGGAATCGACCGGTGGCACGCGCTTCTACAGGCTCAAACTTGTGACACCGCAGTAGTCCGCCCTGGGCTCAAAGCCAAACGGTGCCTCGGGGTCTCCCTCCCCCGGGGCGCCGTCAGTTCGTCATGATGTGGTAAATGATATTGACTGCCAGGGGGTAAGCGCGTTTCTCCGAGAACTCCCGAAAGAAGTACTCATACTCGCCTTCGCGCTCCCAACCGTCGCCATTGTCGGTGTTGTGACACGCAATCACCAGGAGCCGCTCTTTCGAATCGGTCAGCGCGCGGATATGCACGTCGCGGCACTCCTCTCCGCCGTGAACCTCCCATGTCACGCCGGTATACTGGCTGCGCTCGCCGGTCCAGAAGTTCGGAGTCTGGAGGGCATTCTTGTCCGTCCCGAGATCGAAGACGCAACGGAAGATGGGATGGGTCATTGGCAATTCCTGAAAGGTGTGATCCGGAAGCACGCGCTTCATCTCTTTTTCGAAATTGTCCCACTGCAAAGGCCCCCAGAAATCGTCGGCCATAAGGAAGCCGCCATTGAGCAGGTAATTGCGGAGCGCCTGGACTTCCCTGTCGTCCAGCCGCATCGCGCCCGGCTCAACCATGTAGAGGAAGGGGAATTCGATGAGTTCCGGATCGGTCAGGCGCAGAATCCGGCCATCCGGATCCACTCTGATGGACGTCATTTGCTGGAGCCGCCAGGACAAGTTCAGATCGCTGTCCGGAAGATCGGTAAAGCAGTATCCCGGCCCGTTCCCACGCCTGGGAATGTAAGGGTCCCTGTGGTAGCGGACACGAACGAACGTGAAGACGTCCTTCTCCAGCCCCGGAGCGTTCGTCCAGGTGGGCGTGTCGGTGCTATGCGATTCCACCTCGCGAGCCGTTCGGATAGGCGCATCTTCGGGGACCGACGCTTCGCCGCGCCCCCAGGAACTGCGATAATGCTGCGCGAACAGGAAGCTCGCGCAGGCCATCAGCAGCCCTATTAGCAATGGCACTGACTTCATAACTCCTGGACCCAATCTGCCATCCGCCTTGGGAAACACAAGGTGGGTTCCGGGCCCGGCGGCTCGCCCGACGTCCTCGAGATCGCCAGGAACGGGTCGTTTGCCGTCTTCGATGGCGATGACTGGCCTGGCGCGTTGATCGGCCTGGCGCCGGGAGACGCGCGGACGGAGATCGCGCGCGGACGGCCTAATCGCTCCCGGCCTGACCGGGCTTCCCAGGGATATAACACGTATATAACACGTATTTAACAGGTATTTCACTCGATGTTTGATCGTGTTAAATACGTGTCAAATACGGGTTGAATTCGAGTGAAATCCGGATGCGGGTCTTTCGGGGATGCCCACTTTTGCCCAAGTTCCTGCAACGAAAAATGGACCGGGATTGTTCCCGGTCCGTGCGCGTCTTCGGCGAAATGCGTTGCGGACGACCGCAACCGATAGAACTTCTGCTGTCCTGTGGTGGAAATCGTCGCCGGGCTGGTTGCGCCGGCCACTGGCGTCCAAGAACCCGTGATGCTGTCAGCCGATTCCAGCGTGCCGCTGTCCGTGGCGGGTGCCGGAGGGCGCTATTTCCAACCCGGGAATTCGCCCTCTGCAGCCTGCTGAGTGAGCAGCTTGATCTCCGGGGTTTGCACGTCCGAACCGGATGTCGTGGACGCAGTGGATCGGCCGAGTTCCCCGTGTTGGAAATGCCGGTCGGCGAAATTGAGATATTGGTCCCAGTCGTAAGCGGTGAGGTCGTGATCGCCAGAGCGGACATGATATCCGATGCGATCGCCAACCGGCCGATCGGGAGCCGGCATCTTGTCCACACCCAATCCGCCAAGGCCGAAAAGCCGGTAGACCTGTTCGGCGTTCTTGGCCGCCAGGAATTCACCACGCGGATCCGCCCAGAGATCTTCGGCCGCACTGGCGACGTAGACCGGCCTGGGCGCCATCAGCGCGATCAGCATGTGCGCATCCACCGGCAGCGCATTCTCGCGTTCTGCGTACTCGCGGTACTGCGGACAGAACCAGTAAGGCACCGCGTCCACCAGGTGCTTGATGGTCTCGCCAAAGCGGCGTCGAGCCAGGGAAGCGCCGCCTTCGCCCGAATCGTTCGAAATGACGATCGCCATGCGCTGGTCGAGGGCACCCGCCCAGAGCGCGGTCTTACCCAGGCGCGAATGTCCGATGACAGCGACGCGCTGGGCATCCACCCCGTCGTCTTGCTCGAGGTAATCCATGGCCCGGCTCAGGCCCCATGCCCAGGCGCCAATCGCCCCCCAATCATCCGGCTTGAACACGGTGTTCGTGCCTTGCGCGCCCAAGGCGGCACGCGCCCCCATCTTCCAGCCTTGCGCGAAATCGGGTTCGATATCGCCATAGTAAACCGTGGCCAGGGCGTAACCGCGCCCAATCAACTTCTCCACCTGCCAGCGATGAGCCAGCAATCCGCGGGAAGCCTCAGTCGCACGGTTGTTCACGACGCCCATCTCTTTGTTCGGACGCATCCATCGCGACGAAAGCTCGATGCCGGGGTCGGAATGGACGCAATGGTTGCCGTAGAAGTTCAGCCCGAGAAAGGCGGGGACTGGCTTTGGCGCGCCGTTGGGCAGGTAGAGCAACAAATGCATTCGGGGACCACTCCGGTCGCCAAGAAGGAAAACGGTGACTTGTTTGCGGGTCGCTTTGCCTCCCAGGGCCTGCGGGTCGACCGAATCCACTTCAAACTCGATCGGGCGTGGCGGTTTCGGGCTTTGGCCATAGACGTGTTCCTGGTAGAGCCGGATGATTTCCGGCCGCCGCACCTCGCGCCATTTTTGGGGATCGGAGATCCTTGCGCCACTCGAACTCAGCAGGGGATCCGGCAAGGCATAAGCCGGAACGCGACCTTCGTCATAATTCACGTCGGGCGGTTCGGCGGCGCCAGAGCGGTTCTCAGAACCGTCAGGAAGGGCAAGAAGACAGACCAGGGCGAAGGATTTCAGGAGCGGTTTCATGGCCGGATTATTGCACGGGCGGTTTTGGCAGGCGACCCGGGGAAGGAAAGTGTTTATAGCCCGGCAGCGTCGGGACAAGACGCTCGCAGGCAAAGCACCAGAGGTCCCAGGCGCCGTCGATGTAATTGCGGTTGGTGGGAAGGGGGCAGGCCTGGACGTAGAGATACCACTTCCCCTCGATCTGGTAGAGCGCGGGTGTGGCGACGTGATAAATGGCGTCGTCCCGGTAAAGGCCTTCCCATTTGGTTTGGAGGAGCGCGTCGACATCGGCCTGCTCCCAACCAGTGGCTGGCGCCTTGCTCACGGCGATCACCGGCCGCCACCGTTGACCCCGCGAAATCCCGACCTCGATGCACAACACATGGGTATCCCCGATTTTGGATACCTGGTGCCATTCATAGTAGGCGTCCGGCGTTGACTTGAAAATTTGACCCATGCCGCGCGGATCGGCCGCGTTCCAGCGCCGGGTCCAGGTTTTCCCATCGTGAGACGTCGCCAGCCGAAGGCCGGGGAGAATGCCGTCCTTGCCGCGATAGGAGTAATACAGGAACCAATCCCACCGTTGTTCGACGGCGTTCCGTTCGCGCCAAACCGCCGCTTGAGAGGCCATCTCCTCGAAGAAGGGCGCCGACGGTTCTGGCGACAGGACCGGCCGATTGCTGAAACGCCGGATGGCGGCTTCTGTAATCCCGGAGTATCCGTCTTTCCCGGCCGGGCACATGGCCAGGCCTATATGGTCCTGAACAGAGCCCGTCGTCCCGGAATAGTAGATGTAGTAAGCGTCTTCCTCCGGCAGGTAGAGAACCGCATCGAGCCGGATGCTCCCGGAGTCCCAGCCTTCCTTCGCAGGCTTGAAAACCGGATTGGCCGGGTCCTGCTGCCAGGCGAACGGGTCCGATTTCAGGGCCCACGCTTTGCCGATGAAGCACACGCTCCGGTTTGTGGCAGGCACGCCGGAATAGAACATGACCAGGCGCGCCGGGTCTTTCGGATTCGGCAGGATGCACGTCTCTTGCACCTGCTGCGATTGCCAGGCCGCGTCGGAGCGGCGGATGATGACCTCGCCGCGTGCTGGCGCCTCGGCGGCAGAAGGATCGGCGCAAAATGCCAGACAGGCCGCGCAGATTAGGCCGTCCCCACCCAGTCCGAAAAGCGTGCGCTTCTTCATCATGACTCCTGAGATTTATCAAAAACGCCCCCACACGGTTATCCTCATCCGAGTGTTCGATGCCAAATCGGGTCGATTCGTGCGCGATCAACGTAACGAGTCACAAAACATGCGCCGGTAGCGGCGGAGCCAGGAACTTCCGAGGCGAAATGGCGCTGGCCGCTTGATCCTCTCCCAGACTACTGGGCCGATTCCACCCGGTACAGGTGAGTTTTCGTGCGGAGGTAGAATGCTTTGCCCGCCACAGCCGGCGACGCCATGAAGCCGTTGTCCAGTTGGTTCGTTGCGAGGACCTCGAACGTGCGGCCGGGCCTCAGGACGGTGGTCTTTCCGTCCTGGCTGAAGAAGTAGAGCCGGCCATCGGCATAGACAGGCGAAGCGGCATGCTTCCCGCCAATCCGTTCCGTCCAGACCGCCTTTCCATTCGACGCATCGATACAACTGACGAAGCTTTCCTCGGCTGCGGTGTAGAGCAGTCCATCGACCAGGAGCGGGGATGCATACTTGCCAATTCGCGTCCTGAGCCGCCATTGGACATGTGAATCTGTCACATCGCCTTCGCCATCGGCCTTGATGGCCAGGAGTTCGGTTCGGTTCAATCCCGTGACGATGTAGGCGATGCCACGATCGAAGAGCGGCCGGGGCGCCACGGACCAATCCGGGTATTGCACCCGCCAGATCTCGCGTCCCGTCCGGGGATCGTACGCATAAGCGGCTTTCGCGCCGGGACTGAGCATCAAATCCCGGTCTTGCCAACGAACGATCAGGGGAGTGCTATGCGCTTTCCGAAGATCGCCATCGCGTGCCATTTGGCCGGGGACATTCTCGTCGTTCCATTCGACTGAGCGATGGGTTTTCCAGACCGTTTCGCCGGTCTTCTTGTCCAGCGCGACATGGTACTGCAGATCGACGCCGTCCATGGTCAGAATGACGAGATTCTCATGGAGGACCACCGAAGAAGACGGGCCGCGATAATGCCGGCAGCGAAGATCATCCCGTTTCCAGAGCACCTTGCCCGTGGCGGTATCGAGGCAGGCGGTTCCGAAACTCCCGAAATGCACGTAAACCCGGCCTGGCTCAATGGCTGGCGAGGGCGTGGCGTAACAATTCATGGATGCGCCATTCCCCAGCGACTCTGGAACTTCGCTGTGAAAGACCTTTTCATTGAACCGAATCGCGCCCGTTTCCGCGTCCAGGCCGATCGCAAAGAAATCATGTCCTTCAGCGGTGGCGGTCGTGAGCCAGACCTGGCCGTCCATGACAACCGGCGTGGACCAACCGCGATGCGGAATTTCCGTCTTCCAGCGGATATTCTTGGTCTCGCTCCATTGCAGTGGAAGGCCGAGCGGTGTGGTCTCTCCCGGCGCCTGCGCGTGACCATTTCCCCACGGACCCCGGAACTCCGGCCAGTCGCCCGCCATGGCAGCGGTGGAAGTAGTCAAAAGCGCCAACGCGAAGAAAAAGGGGTATCTCCCGGCGCATGGGGCGTGACTTATAGGATGCGTCATAGGCCGAGCGTGGCCTTGCGCCAAAGCCGCGTCAATGCTCCCGTTTCGCGCACGGCGGGGGGGCGGCCCGCCCGGCCCTTGACGATTGAAGCCGGGGCCGGCCCGCCCTCCCGGCCATTAGAGCCGAAGGAAGATCCTGCGATTATAGAGAAAACGCGCGACCGCAAGCGTCAGCCCGATGGCAATGGCGGCCAGGACAAAGGTGCCCAATCCTGGCGCCGCCCGGTTGAGCGCGGTTTGGATATCGCCGCCGGCAAAGCGCCCCGCGAGCTTCTCGAAATCGACCACTTGATGTAGCAAGTAAATGGTAATGGCGTTCATCCCAATCCAAACAAACGGCCGGGTCCAGCGCTGCACCTTCCAGACATCGATCACGAGGTAGAAGGCGCCAAGCAAGATCGCACTCCAGCCGCCGACGAGCAGAACGTAGGAGGACGTCCAAATCTTCTTGATGATCGGGAATTGCAGACCCCAAAGGTATCCGAGCAACACGCCGGCAATGCCCGCCGCGAACAGCCAGAGCACCTTCCTTTCGGGAACGACCCGGTTGTTTCGGAGGAGCAGGCCGGCGAAAACACCCAGGAGGCAACTGCCAATGGCCGGCAAGGTGCTCAACAGGCCTTCCGGGTCGTGGTCGCCATCCCATTTCTTCCAGGGCAAATACTGGCGATCGATGTAGTTCGCGAGATTTTGGCCTTCGGCGAAATTGCCGGCGCCCACCCCGGGAACAGGAACAAACGTAAGCAGCGCCCAGTAGCCCACCAGGAGCGTCACGCAAAGGGTAATCAACCCGCGTTTGCCAAAGAAGCAAAAGGCGAGCCCGGCAAATAGGTAACACAAAGCCAGCCGCTGCAAGACCCCAAGAAGCCGGATCTCGTTGATCGGCGTCGCGAACCCTCCGTAATAGAGAATTCCGAGCAGGTAGAGAAGAACGCCACGCCGGATGACCCTTTGGACCGCAGCCGGACGGCCTTCCTGCTCAATCGTTCGCCCCAGTGAAAAGACCAGCGACACTCCGATGATGAACACGAAGAGCGGAAAGATCAGGTCGTAAAACCGGAACCCCTCCCAATTCACATGGCGAAGCTGCATCGACAGAAAATGGGTGACCGGGTTGGGGCTGGCTTCATTGAGCGCTTCCACCAGCCATTCGCCCCCCACAATCCAGAACATGTCAAAGCCGCGAAGGGCGTCGAGCGAAAGAAGGCGTTGTGCTGCCGCCTTTGCGGGCGGAGCTTCCATACCGGCAGTTTGAACTGGGGTCATGTTTGCGCGGAGGAAACATCTTTCCACGGCGAATTTCAATCCCGATCGCAACGGCAGGCTGTTGGCGGGCGCATCGCACGTTTTCCGCACTGGCAATATTCCGCAAACCGCGCCAAAGAAGGGGCCGATCGGACGGCCAAATGTCGCACAGTCTGCCGACAAATAGTCATCAGCGGTTTAAGCTTTTGGAGTTCAACATCTTCTGAATAGGATATAAACACATGTGAAACCCATGATAAACGCAATGAGGAGCGAGAACGCCCCCGAATCGATGCCGCAATTCGTTCGCAACGATTGATCAGCGCATTTCGGAGACACCACACGAACAGCCGAAGTGACGTTCGGCCGCCGATTGAAGGAAGGCTCAGCGACTACGCTTGCCAAGAGGCGCGCTCAGCCGGCCCCTCGACGCCATGCGGGTCTGGGCTTCCGCTCAGACGATCTGTTCCGCGTTGCGATCCCACCGGACGAGGCGTTGTTGCCGGTGCGATTCCACGGACATCAGGCAGGTGGCCGTTTCGATGAACGCTTCGTCCGCCGGGCATTTCGGTGTGCCGCGCGACCGAACGCAGTTGAAGAAATCTACCATGTGATTGGGCTGGTTCGGCGTCTTGCCGCGCACGTAGCCCTTCGGGAGGTCGGCGCGCTTGTTGTAGCCTTCGGGTTCGATCGAGAAATTGCTGACGTCGTGAGCAATGCCATCAAAGCGCAAGGTGGCTTGCTTGCCGCAAATCTCCACGGGTTGGCCGACGTTCGTGTTCATGCTGCCGGTGAAGGTGACCGTGCGTCCAAGCTTTTCGAACTGGTAGGTGGCGGCCCAGGTGTCCGGCACTTCACGGTCGTCCTTCAAGAGCGCATTCAAGCCGCCGCAGTAGCAGTTGTCGGGGATGCCATGGCCGAGAATGTACTGGACGAAGTCGAGCTCGTGGGAAAGGAGATCGCCCGCCTGGCCGGTGCCATAAGCCCAATAACAGCGCCAGTGCCAGAAATGCCGCTCGTTCCAGGCAATCTTCGGCGCCGGGCCAAGCCAAAGGTCCCAATTCACATCCTTGAGCACTTGTGCCGGGTCCGGGCGGTTCCATTGGCTGTAGTAACCGTACCAGCGCCACATGGGATGCGCCGGATCGCTGCTCATGAACCGGCCGGTCCGGACGAGGGTGACGGGGCCAAGCACGTCCTGGGCGATGAGTTCCTTGGCCTGGAGCGCGCAGGTGCTTTGGCGGGCCTGATGACCGAGTTGGAAGATGACCTTGCTCTTGTTCAGGGCGTCGCGCATGCGTTTCGCTTCGTCCAGCGTGCGTGAGAAACCTTTCTCGCAGTAGATATCTTTGCCGGCTTGGACGGCGTCGAGCACCATTTGGCAATGCCAATGATCGGGGGCGGCGATCACGACGGCATCGACCCTTCTGTCGGCCAGCAATTCGCGGTAATCGACGTAAACTTTCACGTCGGGATTCTGGCTGCGATCAATTCCTTTCTGCCGATGCGGTGCGTAGGCATCGCAGACAGCCACCACCTTGACCCCGGGCACGGGAACGACCGCGTTGATCAGGTCGCCGCCGCGGGTGCCCAAGCCAATGCATCCGACGCCGATGGTTTCGGTAGGGGTTCGGGCGGCCAGGATGGAAGGCGCTGCGCCCGAAACGGC
>CAZODO010000027.1:44641-58316 GCA_964578605.1 uncultured Verrucomicrobiota bacterium
GGTGGTGCCGGCAGATTGAAGAAACTGCCGGCGTGTGAGGTGGGCTGGTTTATTCATGGGATGGAATGGGAGAGGCGGTGGTTATCGTCGCGGAGTGAAAACGAAAAGGGTCACTCTTCCAGCCGGGTGTCGGTTCGGGTTTGCCAGAACACGTCGTTCTCGTTCGCTTGAGTTTCCGTGCCTCGATCCTCAAAGGGCAGGGCATCGATCAGCCGGTTGCGGCGCACGGTGTTGCGGCGGCCCCCCTGGAGGTACACCCCTTGCCAGGTCTGGCTTGAACCGCATTCGTGGACTCCGTTCGATTCGACGACGTTGTAGTCGCCATGGACCCAGATTCCCCGGCCACCGACAGGTCCGATTTTGTTGTTCGCGAACCAGCAACGGATCACGCGCAATTGATCCGATTCCGGAAGGACGACTCCGCGGTAGAAAACCTGGCCTGCCACCGCCGCTTCAGGGTCGCCAACCTCATGCAACCCCTCCCTCAACGTCACTGTCTGCCAGTAGGTCCAGCTCCGCTGGAGATCCGAAAGGCGTTGGATCTGGACAGTTTGTCCCGGCGAACCGTCGACCATGATCCTGGCATCTCCGTCGGCACCGCGATCGACGCCTAGTCTGATGGAACCCGGTGTCGTTTGGAATGACCCTACGGGGGTGAGGGAGACCGCGTGGATCCCGGTCCGGTCGACATTCAAAATCCGATTGTCCGTAACCAGGGAGTCCCGGATGGGAGCAAAGTCGGTCGTCATGCGTAGACCGCATCCGTCCCACATGTCCGAAATGGCGTTTCCCCGGATCTGGGCGTTGATCCCGCCGCCGAAATAAATCCCTTCATGGGAGAAGCGCGCCTCAGGATCGAAGTTCTGAGGCGGGGGGGCGCCCCATCCTTGTGTGATGTTGCCCTCGATAATGATCTGGTTGAACAGCTCAGCTTTCTGGTGGGTGGGCATGACCGTGATGTGCTGCCACCAGCATTGGAAGAGCTTGTTGTGCGAAATGATCACGTGCGAGGTGGGAACATCGCGGTCTCCCGAAACACCGGATTCAATCTCGATGCCACGCAGCCACCGCTCGATGCGATTGCCATAGATGCGATTGCCCGAACCGCCCACTGCGATAGCCGCGCCGTCCCAGTGGAGTGTGGGATGTTTCATGTGCCCGCCGTTGACGAAGTAATTGTTCTCAAAAACGGAGTTGTCCGTGCTCCTCGGACCCCAAAGATGGCCGATGCCGTGATTGCCGCTCTCTCTGAATACGCAGTCGCGGACCTGGAGACCATCATTGACGCCCTGAAGCAGCAGCAGCGCGAAGTAGTAAGGTTGGGATTCCGTTAGCATTCCGGCGCCTTTGAACGCGATGTTTTCGACCCGGATGTCCGAACAATTCTCAATGGTGAGCCCGTTGCCATGTTTGACAAACCAGACTTCGGGACGGCCTACACCGCGCAACGTGACCGAGCGGCGGTCGCGCAACCAGAGCGGGGCGCCGCCCCCGGCCAATTGCCAAGTGTCGATCGGTTCAGCGGGCGTTTCCATGTAAGGTCCCGGGTAGATCAGGACCGTGTCGTGATCTTGAATATGCTCAAACGCGCGAGAGAGGGTGGCGAACGGAGCCGTCCACGAGTCCCGTTGCGCGGTTGCGTCATTTCCTCGAGGGCTGTCAACGACGATAAAACCATGCTGGACACTCTCAATACTCATTGTTGCTCAATGAATAATGCCGAAAGAGAGAACGCACAACTCTCGTTTCTGCCGCTGCCGGATTTCATGGCTGGCGGGAGGTCGCCGGCCGGCTCGTTCCGGGCTTTCAATCCCCTTGCCAATAGTGTTGCCGCGGAACCCGGGTGTGCCTAGACTCCGGACAGGTGAGAAAGACATTTCAGGCTGTCGCCAGGCTCTTGGTCTTCTGGGTGGTTGTCAACGGGTGTCTGAACGCATTCATACAGTCCGGCCGAGCGGCGGAGTTCCTTTTGGGGCGGTCCACACTAAATCCTCTGGAAATTGCGACGCTTGTCCCGGGGCGCGTTTACGATGGCAGCACGGCCGAGCGCGTCGACGATTTCATGCGCAAAGTTCCCGAGAACAGCACGATTCGGTTGGGGAATGGCGTTTTCGAGACGTTCGGCGTCTGGGACAACTGGCTGGGCGTCAAAACCAAAGGTTTCCGGGTCAAGCCGGGCTGGACGATCATTGGCCAAGGGACCAACAGCGTCACTGGCACAGTCATGAAGCTCATCGATGTGCCCACGGACGCCAGCGGCCTTTACGAGCACAACGCCGTTTTCTCGACGGGGGGAATTGGCCTTTATTCAGCCACGCAGCCGGCAAGCCGGCGCGCGAATGCGGATCACGTGAAGATCCGTGATTTGCAGATCGACTGTAATTACCCCGCGATCGCCAAGAAGCGACATGGCGCGATCCAGTTGTGCGGCATCCAACTCCTTGGCAACACCGGCATGCGGATCGAAAACGTGCTGGTCCGCCATGCGGCTTCCAAAAAGGTGAATCGACAGGGGCAGCAATTCGAGGCGTTTCTGGTCTACATCTTCAATCAATGGGCCCCCAAACCCCCGGGGGATTACTTTTTCGACCGGGTAGCGGTCACCGACTATGAAGGGGGATACGTCTCCGCGATTTACGCCAATGGCAATGCCACGGGGATTCTGCAGAATTGCACGGTCGATCTGGCAAGCGACCGCAGCCAGCGCTACGGACTCAACTTCGCCAAAGGAATCAACCGGTTCACCATTCGCAGCAACTCGGTCGTCAATGCCACACGCGGGATCAACAATGACACCGGCCCGATCTGCACGAACGTTTGGATCATTGGCAACCAGTTCCTCCGCTGCACAACGGGCCTCATGCTGGCAAACAGCTATAGCAATTATATTATCGGCAATACCTTTTCCTTGCCGGGGAATGGCTGCGGAATCGCCATTCGCCAGCATCCCGCGCTCGCGCATGTGCAATCGGGCGCCTGCGTCGTCCGGGATAACACGTTTTCCGGGCCCGGAGGCGAAGGGATCGCACTCTGTTACGCGAACGAATTCGACAGCCGGGATCTCGCGCTGCACTGGTCCAGCAGCAACGTCATTCAGAACAACGTCTTCTTCGGCGAGCTCCAGAACAAGATTCCCCCGGAGGCGATCGCGGCCAACATCGTGCGCCCGGGCAATCGCCGGCACGTGCTGAATTTTCCGGCCTGCGACAACGGCGGCCGCCAGGGGAATGTGGCAGCGATCGGGTTCCCTTCGGAGATTGGCCCCGGAACAAATTGTTCCTATTGTGAGGGCGGGGCGGTCGAGAGCAGCTTTGGGTTCATTTCGCGAGTCAGGCTTCATGGAACCGGGATTGATATGGAATCGGATGCTGGCGACAAAGGGTATTCGGATTTCACGACGGGCTACCGGGTGGGCGTCGGGGCCACGCGGCGCCAGCGGGCGTACCAAGTGCAATGGGCTGACGTGCGCCGCGGCAGCGTTTACGAGATGGAGATTGATTCTTCGGCCTTGGGTCCTCGCCGGGCCGCCACCTTCCATGTCTATATTGATTTGGATCACGACGGGGTGTTTCAGCGCAACCGGGACCTTGTTGCCAGCGCGTCAAGCCGAGGCTCCGTCCGGGCGAATATTGCCATTCCGTCCAGCGCGCCGCTGGGCTCCACCCGCATGCGGGTGATCCTGGCGGGCGGCGAGGCACCGGATCCGTGCCAAACGAAGGCGTTCTGGGGCGAGGTCGAGGATTATACAATCACCATCATTCCGTAAATCGGAGGACCTGGTATGAGCAAAGAACGCACAAGCAACGCGGGGGCCGGGTCGGCAGCGACCGGCGAAACGCGACGGGGTGTCATCCATCCTGTCGTGATCTATCCTTTTCGGCAACCGAACGACTATTCCGATCTCGAGGAACTCTACCGGATCATCGGGGGTCTCAACGCCGATCGGGGGCGGTTCGCCCGCCCGCTTACCGTCATCGATCGGAAGACCCATTGCGCAGGCGAGGCGAACAAGGCCTATCTGACTTTCCGGAAAAGCGTTGTGGCCACTGCTTCAGATGTCGTGGACGACTGGTGCGCGGACACGTGCCAGATGTGGTATTCGGGCTTGGGGATGGCCTCCGAGAGGGGGCATTCTGGCGACGTTTACTGGCTGATTCCTGGCGACTTCAACTACGGCAGCGCCGGCGGCAAGGAAGTGCTCGAACGCCTGCATGAGCTTCCGGAGATCGTCCTGGACCTGCGGCAGGATCTGTGCGTGGGCGAGATCGCCACCGACCATACCAATTCGAAGCAGCTTATAGACACGTATGGCACGTTCGCCCTTCTTTACACCTGGTTCCCCGCCGAGGCTCAAGGAATCAGGAACATCACGGAACGTCCGCGCTCCGAGTTCTTCGCCATCACGCATTCGTTCCTTTGCGAGGTGCTGCGCGAACGCTGGTATGCCTACGAACAGACTATGGTGGTGCTCCTCAAAGCCGTCTTTGGCCACAAACATCTCAGCAAGTTCTTCGTGGGCGGCATCTCCGATCTGCCACTCGGGCGCGATTCCCTTGCCTCCGCCGTCCAGCAAGTGGAGCGGACCGAACGGGTGCTTAAAACCCTGTGGCTCGAATGGAACCAGACCAAGAGCGGCTGGGCCGACCAATTCTTGGCGCTGGAAGGTCAATCCGACCAGGTCCGCCGCACCGCACTGCTCATCTTAAAGAACCTGTTAAGCTGAACTCGGCAAACTTCCTGGTTCGGGCCCAGGAAGCCTTCGCGGCGACTTTTGAGTTATTCGAGCCGTTGTGGTGGCGACGCTGAGGCGTTACCTCTCAACGCCCGAGGAATTCGCGCTTGCTCTCGAGCTTGCCGTCCACGAGCAACACGGCCACCCAGGGTTCCTTGGCAGATTCCCTGCGGGCCCTCCAAGTCAGCGTCTGTTCACGGGTAGCACTCAAGTCGAGAGCCTGCTCAGGCGCCTGCGGGATCAAGTTGCTGCCGCGCAACGTCAACCGGTGCGACCCCGAGCCTTGGACGACGGCGGTCACCGTAATGACGTCGCCTTCCGTCTCCGCTCCGGTGCGAACGAACTCGATGCCGGGATCGGCGGCCGCTTTCGGTCTTTGAGACGCTGCCAGCAAATCCGTCATGATTCCGAGCCAGCGCGAAGACGGATGCACCCAGACTTCCTTGTAATTGTAGCAATTGGCGGCTGGCCAGTAGGGGAGATCGCGGTTTTCCCGGGTCTGAATTCCCACCGGAAGTGAACCGACCATATCGCCGCTCATGGCGGTGTATTGCGGCGCGTAATCATGTCCTTCACCGAACATGAGGCTTTGCCCAAACGGATTGCGCCCCACGGTCCATTCGAGCTGCCTCCGGGCCAGGTTGGCCGAAGCGGCATCGCCTCTCAGCCGCGCGGCAGCGGAGAGCGCCTTGGCCTGCGTCAGTCCCGTGCCGGTATTTCCCCGGAACTCAAACCAGACTGGGAACCGTCGCAAGTAATGGGTTTCGGAAAGCTTGATGCCCTGGCGGACCTGTTCCTTGAAATTGGCGTCCCTGGACTCGTCAACCGAGTAAACCGACGCGGGCAACAGGCCCCAGGGCTCCGTGAATTCCGAGATCCGCGTCAGATACTCCGAGTGCAGCACCACGCCCGAGTACCAGCGCATCCAATCCGCGTGATCCGGGAAGAGTTCGCAAAGCTGGGACAGAGCCACAACCGGCGCTTGCTCGTGTCCTCGGTGCGCGTAATGCAGGATGCGCTCGCGCTTCGGGCCGGTGTAGAAGAAGCCGGTCAGGGGAATGGCCCAGTCGGGCGACTCGCGCTGCTGGCTTTGCAGAATGAGTTGGGCCATCTCGAAAGCCTTGTCCGCAAATCCCTGCTCGCCGGTGGCCTTAAAGAGCTCGATCGAAGCGAGAGCGCCCGCGGACGCGACTTCCAGATTCGGCGACTTCGCGCGGACCACGGCGAATGCCCAATCTTCGCGTGCGGCTTTCAGCGCCGCCCGGGCGTCGGCATCGGCGGAGCCAGCGGTCCATGGCAGAACGGAATCGGCTTTGGGGTCGTTGCGTCCCGCGGCGGAGAGCCGTTTGCTTTCGGAGTTCAACCATTGGGCCGCTTTCGCTTCGGTTGCGGCGGCGAGGAAGTTGTCGAACGGGCTGTTGCTGCAGTCGCCCAGCGTGTCGTCGGGTGTGCCAAGCACGCCGTCCGTCCAATAATCCATCGTGGCCCAAGTCACGCGGGTGCCGTCGCCAAAGCGGGTCTTGAGCATCCAATCGAGCCCCCAGCGCGCTTCTTCTGCCAGGCGTTGGGCGAGAACGGAGGTCGCGTCGCCGGGGGTGGCCTGGCGCGCCAGCGTCTCGGCAAGGTCGAACATGGCATAGGCCGCTTCGGCGGTATTGACCAATCCCTGCGAGAGGTCGCCGGCGTCGTGCCAGCCGCCATTGATCACGATCTGATTGGTCCCATGTCGGGCGGTCCAGTCGGCGTGGCAGAGATCGTGAATGCCTGGAATGGCTTGGCCGCAGCGCTCGCAATAAAAGAGGTTGACCGTCTTCCAGATCGAGTCGCGCCAGGCGTCGGCGCCAATCTTGAACCAGGGCGTGCGAACGTCACCCACTTCAAGGCGATAGACTCCCGGCTGCTTGAACTCCGTGAAGTCGAGCACCTGGAAATCGCCCAGTTCCGTCCGGCGCGACTGGATGGGCTTGCGCAGCGCAAGCTGGTTGTCTCGCTGCCGAACGAGCATGAACTCGGTCGCTTTCAGGTTCTGGGCAAGCCCGGTCTTTGGCGCGCCGGGTTCGTAGCCGCTATGGCAGTAAGCGATGGATCCAGGTGCCACCCGCCAGCCCTCATACGTATCCGGAACCACACGCTGCAGTTCAACTTGGTCGAGGTCGAAGCAGACGACATGGGTCGCCCCCGGTTCATTCCCCTGCAGCCGATAGATGAACTCCAGGCCGGTGACTTTGTCCCGCGACAGATGCGCGATCTCCCAAACGACGGTGTTCCAGGCATCCGGCTTTAGCAGAACAAAATTCAGCCCTTCGCGTCCGTAACTGTCGGGGACCTTGGTCAACCCATCGTTCCGAAGCTTCACGAGGAGGGATACGACTTTGAATCCCGGCAGGTGCGGGTAAACGCGGAACGAGACCCGCGTGTAGGGCGTCCAGTCTTCGCCGGGGAAATTCAGCCGCGCGACGGCTTCCCCGAACGGGCGGCCCTTCACCGGACTGGGACGACCGCTGGTGGTCGGCGAGGTCAATCGCAGAGAGCGCAAGCCCTCGACCGCCCGGTCCGGCGTCAACTCGATCGCGCCGAACCCGTGATGCGACCAAGGGTTGGTTTGCTCGGCGTCGTCGAGCAAACGCGACGCGAGGATGGGCTTCTGCAGCCAGCGATCGTTCGCCGTTTCCGCCTCGATAATGGGCATGGGCATGCTCGGCACGGCAGCCAGGGTGAGGGTTTCCATTCCCGCCAAGGCCGCGACGCCAGCCAGGAACCGGCCTCCAAAGAGCGCAGGGATCATGCGCTGAATGTGGGGGAACGCCCTCGTGCCAGCAAGACGGGAGTGTGCGTTCGACGGAAGGACCCGGGCCGAATGACGTCGAGCGCGGCCATTTCGGGTGTGATAGTGGGTTCCTCACCCGGTGATGTCGCTCTTACTATATCGTTCCTATATGGTTGCTATATGCTTGACATAACTGATGATAAATCAAGAAATTAGCAACCTTTGATTCAGACTGTGAAAAAATGATGCGGAATTGCTGCGCAGTTCCCAGGTTCAACGAACCGACAGTTTCTCGTCCATCCACGCGAGGGTCTTCGACCACATATCCGGGAGGTAAACATGGCCGACGCCGGGGTAAAGGATGCTCTCGAATTGCTGTTCGGCACCATACAGACGGTAGGCCGGACGCACTCTCGCTTCGATCGCGCGAATTCCCGCGACGGGCGAGCCTTCGTCCTGGTCGCCTGTTTGGAACAAGAGCGGACGCGGGGCGGCGAGCGCAACTACCGTTTCCGTATCGAAGTGGTTCAGAAAACCGGGGACGAAGTAGTAGATGCCGTGGTATTTGAGCCCTTCGCGGGCGACGAGATCCTGGTAACGCGTCAGGCAGGCAATCGCCACGCCGGTCTTGATCCGGTCATCCAGGGCCATCAACCACCAGGAACGCGTGGCGCCCATGCTGATGCCGGTTACGCCCACGCGCTGGGCATCGACTTCGGGACGTGAGAGAAGGTAATCCAGCGCCATGAGATCATCCCGCAAGATCATTCCCCAGAGGGTGCGTCCATACCAGAGATTGAACTTGCTGGCCGTCATTTCGCCCGCGCCGCCTTTTTCAGAAGGGCCACCTGGGCCTTGGCCGTTGCGTTCTCCGAAGCAGCAGGCGTCAATGCCGAGAATGGCATAGCCGCGCGAGGCGAACGTGGGGCCGGGTGGCGCCGGAGTATGTTCGGCCCGGAGCATTTCTTCCTTGCCGTTGTCGTATTGGCCGCCATGCCAATGGCAGTAAAGGATGGCCGGGATCTTGCCTTTTACCTGCTTCGGAAGAAACAGGTAACCCGGCACCCGGTCTCCAGCCCCATTGTCGAAATGGAACTTCACCAGGACATAACCGTCGCGCTCTTCGCGTGAGAGGACATGGACGGTTGGCGCCTTGGGACGCGCGGGAAGCTGGCCGAGCAAGCTCCAGAGTTGAGCGCGAATCTCGTGACGTTTTGCCTCCCAGGCCTGTTGCGCGCCTGGGATGGAGAGTTCGGGGACTGGCGGGGCTGCGGCAGTCCAGCGCAGCCAGGCAGGAGCGTCAGTTTGGGCAGCAAGCATACAATGCGAACACAGGAGGACGAGCCCGGAGCGGAAGAGGCGGGCCAAAGGGAAGGGAAGGCCGGTGATCATATTCAGAACTGCCGCGGGTTTTCCCGTTGACAGACTTGCGCAAGCTACTGCGAATCAGAGCATTGAGCCGTTGATGACAAAGAGTCATCAAATCCGTCTCTGAAGCCCGGCGCGCGCCCGTCAGGTGTTTATTCCTTCAAGATAGCCAGGAACTGCTTCATGGCCGGCGAAAGGACCTTGTTCTTCTTGTAGATCGCGGCGAGAGGCCGGTAGAACTCGGCGTCTTCGAACGAGACAGCATGGAGTGTCTGTTTGGCAATTTCCTGCACAATTGTCCCCTGGGGCACGATGGAGATGCCCGCATCGATTTCGACCGCGCGTTTCACGGTTTCGATATTATCGAACTCCATCACGTTTTGGACCGTGACACTGTGGTCTTTGAGAATGCGGTCGATGGCCTTGCGCGTCGGGATGTCGGGTTCGAAGCCGATGAACTTCTGGCCGGCAATCTCTTTAAATTTGATTGTCTTGCTCTTGCCCAAGGGGCTTTGCGGGTGGCAAATCATCACCAGTCTGTCCTTCCGAAGCGCGACCACATCCAGCTTGGCGTCTTTGGTGGGGTAGGCGACCAGCCCGATATCGACCACGTTGCCGGCCACATCTTCGTACACCTGGTTGGCGCGACGATATTCCACATGCACGTTGACCGTGGGATAGCTCTTCAGGAACTTCTTGATGTAAGGGGGAAGGTCGTGCAGCCCGATGCTGTAAATCGTCGCGATCCGGATAGTGCCGGAAATGATATCTTTAATCTCCTGCAGCTTGCTGTGCAGAGAGTCGTACGTCTGGATGATCTGCTTGCTGTATTCGTAGAGCACCTGGCCCTCGCGGGTCAGGCGGAATTTCTTCTTGCTCCGTTCGATGAGCAACGACTTGAACTGCCGCTCCAGAGAGCTGATCTGCTGACTGACGGCGGACTGGGTCACCTGGTTGATCTGGGCAGCCTTGGTGAAGCTCTCCGTTTCAGCGAGATCGCAAAAAACTTTAAGGCTTTCGATTTGCATTAGCAATCGGAATAGCAAATCTGGCCCCGGTGTCAATCAGGATGCTTTAGTTTCCGCCAAAGCTCGTTTAACTGTTCGAAGGAGGTCGACGCTCGTAAAGGGCTTTTGCAAGGAGCTTTCCTCGGTATCGGTATTGAGTGCGCCCGCATAGCCGCTGGAACAGATGATCCTCACGGAGGGCGACTGGCGCCGCAGTTCCTGGATCAACTCCCGGCCGCTCATCTGGGGCATGACCAGATCCGTGATCACCAACTGGATCTCATGCGCGTGTTCCTGGAACAACTCCAGCGCTTTGCGGCCGTTATTGGCGGTCAGCACGCGATAGCCGAAGGACGACAGCACGGTCGACCCCATCGTGAGCAGCAAATCTTCATCGTCGACCAGGAGAATGGTCTCGGTGCCGCCCAGGTCGTCCGCGGCCAGGGCGCGGTCAAGAACGATCTTCTTTTGCGCGGGCAGGTAAACGCGAACGAGCGTCCCTCGTTCCGGTTGGCTCGACACCGCCACGCGCCCGCCGTGATTGGTGACAATGCCGTAAACCCAGGCCAGGCCCAAGCCGCGGTGGCCCATGGCTTTTGTGGTGAAGAACGGTTCGAAGATGCGGGGGAGCACGCTGGGCTCGATGCCGCAGCCGCTGTCCTCGAACTCGATGCAGACGTAGCTCCCGGCAGGCAGATGAACCCGCCCGTCCTCGACATCCTGCTCCAAGTCCTGGTTGCGGGTGCGGACGGCCACACGGCCCTGTTCCGGCACCGCCTGGACGGCGTTATCAAGGATCTTGACGAACGCTTGCTGCACCTTGGCTTCGTCAAAGTGGACGGTGTAAAGTTTCGGCTCCAGTTCCAGGTCCCAGGAGATTCCCTCCGGTGCGGAGCTCTGGAAGATCTCGACGGTCCGGCGGACCACGTCGTTGAGGTTTCCGGCCACTTGAGAAGGCGCCTCCTTATCCTGCCGGCTGAATGCCGCCAGGTCCGCCGCGACCTCAGCAGCTTTCTCCGCGGACTTTTCCATTTCCAGGAGAGCCGGGCGCCACGGATTGTCCAGTTCGGTCCGGCTCAGGATCAGCGAGGTGTAGCCCAGGATCGAGGTGAGCGCGTTGTTAAAATCCAGCGCGACGCTTCGGGCAAGTTGCAGGGCGAATTCGAGCTTTTGCTTCTGCGCGAGGTTGCTTTCCCCGGTCTCAGGAGTCCCTCGGCGGGATTCGGGCGAGAGCCTGCTATTCTCGGCCTCGGGCGGCGGAGAGCTCTTGGCGCGAGCGGCGGCCGGTTTCAAGAGCTGCACCAGGAAATGCTTCTGGCCATCTTTGTTAAAGGCGGCGAGGTAGGCACTGAACTGCGCCGTTTGCCCGTTCTTGGTCCGAAGCTTCACCGGGACGGCTTCCTGCGCTTTGGTTTGGGCCCGGGACAGGAACACCTCGACGGTGGCGTCATTCTCCGATGACCAAATGGACGCGGCGGACAGGCGCCCGGTTTCTGTCACGGCAGAGAACAGTTCGGCCGCGGCGGCGTTCGCACGCCAGATGACTCCGGAAGGGGTGATCACCAACACCGGCCAGGCCGCTGTCTCGAAGGCAAAGACGAATTCAGATTTCATGCACCACGTCCAACGCGGCTGAGCTTAGGTCCTCTGCCGGCATTCTCAAACTGAATCTGAACACAAGATCACCGCGGCTCGGAAAGCAACGCGATAAAGCCGCCGATCAACGCCGCGGCAGACCCGCTCGCCCGAACGCCGGCAGCGAGCACTTCGGCGTGGCTGATGAGGGCTGACCCGAGCCCGGCCGCCCGATTGGTAAGGCAGGACAGGCCGGCGACCCGGAGGCCGTATTGCCGAGCGACAATGGCTTCCGGCACCGTGCTCATGCC
The DNA here is from genome assembly GCA_964578605.1 of uncultured Verrucomicrobiota bacterium. GTDB lineage: Bacteria > Verrucomicrobiota > Verrucomicrobiia > Limisphaerales > SIBE01 > JAXMHN01. The sequence goes on from CAZODO010000027.1 coordinate 56,402, forward strand.
GACCGCGTCGGCGCCAAGCCTGGCAAACGCGCGGATTTCGGCCGGAGTTTCATAGCACGGCCCCGCCACGGCAGCGTAGACCCCCGCATGCAGGCGCACGCGGGCAGCCCGGGCCGCTTTGGCCAGCAGTTTGTTGAGGGAACGGTCATAGGTTTCCGACAGGTCGACAAACCGGGTTCTGCCCTCCGGTTCGGCGGCCCCTTGGAGCGGGTTTGCCCCCATGAAATTCAGATGGTCGGTGAAACACATGAAATCTCCGGGGCGATACTTGGGGTGAATGCTGCCCGCTGCGTTGGTGAGCAACACTGTCCGGATGCCGCACTCGGCAAGAACACGAATGGGGAAGGTGACCGTCGCGAGCGAATGCCCTTCGTAGTAATGGCCGCGCCCGCACAAGAGAAGGACGGGGATCTTCCCCACGCGCCCAAGGACGACCTTTCCAGAATGGCCTTCCACCCGCGTCTTTGGAAACCCGGGCAACGTCTCGAAGGAGAGTTCGGCAACCGTCTGGACCGCGTGCCGGACGCCGTCAAAACCACTTCCCAGAACGACAGCGAGAGCGGGGCGAAGGGGGGACGACTCCAGAATCCCGGCGGCGGTTTTGGCGGGAAGAGCGGCGGCTCGGCAGGCCGGACGGGGTCTGGGGCTCGCGGCTTGATTTCTCGCTTCACTCATTTAGGCTGCAACACTTACTTATTCGTATGCAATTGAACAACGAGGAAATTCGCCGCTACTCACGGCACTTGATCCTGCCGGAAGTGGGCCTCGCCGGCCAAAGGAAGATCTGTTCGACGAGCGTCCTTTGCATTGGCGCCGGAGGGCTTGGCTCTCCGATCGCCATGTATCTGGCGGCGGCGGGCGTCGGCAAGCTTGGCATTCTCGATTTCGACGCCGTCGACTTCTCGAATTTGCAGCGGCAGATCATTCACAGCACCGCGGATGTGGGGCGGCCGAAGACCGAATCGGCCCGGGAAACCCTCCAGGGCATCAACCCGCACGTGCAGGTTGTCCTTCATAACACGCGGATCAGCAGTGAGAACGCCCTCGAGATCATTGGCCAATACGATATCGTGGTGGATGGCACCGACAATTTCCCGACCCGCTACCTGACGAACGACGCGTGCGTCTTGCTGAAGAAGCCGAACGTGTACGGGTCGATCTTTCGCTTTGAAGGCCAGGCCAGCGTGTTCGCGCCTCACCTGGGGGGCCCTTGTTACCGCTGTTTGTACCCGGAACCCCCTCCGCCTGGCATGGTGCCCAGTTGCGCCGAAGGCGGCGTGCTGGGTGTGCTGCCGGGCATGATCGGCTGCATTCAGGCAACGGAGATCCTCAAGCTCGCGCTGGGCAAAGGCACCTCCCTGGCCGGACGCCTCCTGCTGTTCAACGCGCTCGATATGAAGTTCCGCGAACTCAAGCTGCGGCGCGATCCGGAATGCCCGATTTGCGGGGACCATCCCACGATCCGCGAGCTGATCGATTACGAGCAGTTTTGCGGCGTGCAACCGGAACCGGCGGCGGCGGCTTCGAATCCTGACGAAGTGACCGTGCAAGCGATGAAGCAGGCTCTGGACAATCCCAAGCTGGGCATCCGGGTCCTGGACGTCCGCGAGCCGGACGAGTACGAGATCGCCCATGTGGAAGGGGTCCCGCAGCTTCCGTTGAGTGTGCTTCCGCAGCGCTTTATGGAACTGGACCCGAACCAGGAGTATTACCTGCATTGCAAGGGCGGGGTGCGTTCGTTGAAGGCACTGACCTTTCTCAAGGAGCGAGGGTTCAAGCATGTGAAGAGCGTCCGGGGCGGCATTTCGGCCTGGTCGGAGGAGATCGACCCCAGCGTGCCCAAGTATTGATCGAATTCCTTGTCGTGGTGCGAGCAAAACAGGACAGATTTTGTAGTTAGCAAAACAGGACAAAG
>CAZODO010000028.1:0-57458 GCA_964578605.1 uncultured Verrucomicrobiota bacterium
ACCCGTAGATGACCCGTAGATGACCCGTTCGGGAACGGGTGATCCACGGGTGATCCACGGGTGATCACCGGGTCACCAACGGGGCGTCCCCGGACCTAGCGTGGGCGGGAATCCTCATGATGCCCTGCACACCCAAGTAGAAACCGCCAAGGGGGTGGTGCAAGAAGGTGGGGGTGGTTTCGTGTTGTTCGTCAAGGGCAGCCAAGAAACCCGTCAAAACCAACTTTCCTGGCCAAAATGAGCCGACGCGCCGGAACCATCCTCCATTCGATCTGTCGTCCGACTCGACTTTAGAGCAGCCCTGGGTGGGCTCCGCCGTGCCCTCGAAAGTTCTCACTTTCGCCGTTGACTTGGAGAAGCCATTCCCTTACGTTCGCTCACCCATTGCGGGGGCGTAGCTCAATTGGTTAGAGCGCTGCCCTGTCACGGCAGAGGTTACGGGTTCGAGCCCCGCCGCTCCCGCCATTATTTTCTGGGCTTTTTTCAAAGGAGTTGATTCTTGGGGACAGTTTAGGGACATTCTGAGGTGTGAAAACGAGAGGCTCCTCCGTGTCCAAGTGACCCTTGGAAATCAAGCGCGGCAACGGCGCCGTGAAGATTTACCGGGGCGAGAATCGCGTCAACGGCACCGCATACGACCAGTTCACCCTGGTCTATTACGACGGCGAACAGCGGAAGAAGAAGCGGTTCGCCAAGCTGGAGGAAGCAAGGGGGCAGGCCGAATTTTCCGTTACCGAGCTGGCCAATGGCGAGAATGAGGTCCTTCGTTTAACCCCTTCGGATCGGTCGCTTGATATGTCCAATCCGTCGAGGTTTTGCGGCCTTTGGGCGTGCCCCTGAACGTCGCCATGCTCGAATCCGTGTCCGCCGTCAAGGGCCTGCCAGAAGGGGCGACGCTGAAAGAAGCCGTGGACTATTTCAGGAAACGCGCAACCCGGCCAGCTTGGTGAAGCGCACCGTCCGCGAGGTCGTTGATGAAAGGGTCGTGGCCAAGCGCGAGGCGAAGTTGAGTGATGTCCACATCAAGGACCTCGAAAGCCGCCTGGGGCGTTTCGCCAACGGCTTTCAACTGAACATCGGCGGCGTCTCTGGCCAGATGCTACAGGCGTGGCTGGACGGCATGGACGCCAGCGGACGCACGAAGCGGAACTACCTCATGCAGATCGCGGCATTGTTCCGGTTCGCAGCCAAGCGGAAGTATCTGCCCAAAGATGCCATTGAAGAAGTCGAGGCCGTGCAAAAGGTGAAAGAGAACAACGGCGAGCCGGAAATCTTCACGCCTGATGAAATGTGCGAACTGCTAGGCGCCGCGCGCCCGGAGATGATTCCTTTCCTCAGCATTGGGGGATTTGCCGGCTTGCGCCGAAATGACAATGGTCACGCCTTGCTGAACCTCGGTGTCCGTGGTGCTGACCTGGGCCAGACCGGCACTCGTCATCACCAGCTCGGTCAGGAGAACCCACGGGGCCACCCCGCGGTGGAAGTTGAGGATCGAGATCCGAAACGTGGTTGCTGATGGGAACCGCTTGATCGGGACGGATGATTTCGGACTCAAGGGCGTCTCGCCTTTCCCTTTGTTTCGACAGACCGAGGATACGCCGGGGAAGGGACGCGTCAAGCGGGCAAGCCGGCTAGCCCCCAAGGCTGACCCAACAGGCACATTCCAGCCGCGTCGCAAAAGCAAATTCAATCAATATTATCGATATTATCGATAAGCCCATCGACCTGCGCAGTGACACCTTCACGCGGCCCTGTGCGGCAAGGAGGCGGCGCTGCACGCGCTGGACCACCAGAAGCGGGCACTGGAGAAGGCCGGTTGGGTCGCCGAACACGTTTGCGCTCAGGTTCCCCACCGGCATCTATAGAACCGAGCACCCTGCCGTAGGGCGGTTTCCCGAGCCGGGCGATGAGGAGCTGCTCGCGGGTTCCTCGCGCAGCTTCCAGGTGTTTGATCCGCTGGACTTCCTGGCGGAGGTGACGCAGCCGAGCTGAACAGGAGGCCAAGGAGGAAGCGAGGGGACGGCACCCAAGGTAGCGGTAAGGGGTCCGCTCAACGTACCGGTGTGTCCTCGACCTGCGTCGCCCCAGCCATCCAGACCCGGTTGGAGCCCAATCGCGCCCCGTTTCCGCTTGAGCAGCCCCACCCGTACGGGCATGCTCTCATCGTACGGAAAACCAAGTTTCTGTGAGTTATGATGACAAGAAGCGGTCGGTTTCTCGCGTTGGAACTCACCACAGCAGCGATGCTCGTGACCTTCGATGCTTCAGCGCAAACGTCTACCCTGCTGCACTCTTTCACCGGCACCGACGGAGCAAATCCTCATGGTTCACTGATCCTGTCGAATGGCACGTTCTACGGCATGACGTCGGGAAGTGTGTTCAAGATGAACGTGGATGGCAGCGGCTGTACCAACCTGCATACTTTCTCCAGATACGGGGGCAACGGAAACAACGCGTATGCGGCACTGACGCTGTCGGGTTCGACCCTCTATGGGATGACGGTGGCAGGCGGGGTCGGGCTGGGCGTGGTGTTCGGCGTGAACACCGATGGCACTGGTTACACCAACCTGCACGTATTCAACAGCAACGCGACCAACGGTTCGACGCCTTATGGTTCGCTGACGCTGGCCAATGGGAAGCTCTACGGCATGACCCAACGTGGCGGCGCGAGCAATCTCGGGACGCTGTTTCGCATGAACACCGATGGGATGGGTTACACCAACCTGCACGGCTTCGCCGGCGGCGCGGGCGACGGGGCGTATCCGATGGGCGATCTGACTTTGAGCGGCACAACCTTCTATGGGCTGACGACTCAAGGCGGCACGGCCAATCTCGGGACGGTGTTCCGCGTGAACACCGATGGCAGCGGTTACACCAACCTGCACAGCTTCGCCGGCTATCCGAGTGACGGGTCGGGGCCTCCGGGTTCGCTGACGCTGGACGGTTCGACGCTCTACGGCATGACCCAAGCCGGCGGCGCAGCCACAACCAAAGTGGGCATGGTGTTTAAGATGAACACCGATGGCAGCAGTTACACCAATTTGCACTCTTTCGTCGGCGGCGCGGGCGACGGGGCGACTCCTCTTGGTTCGCTGACGCTGGCCAATGGCTCGCTCTACGGCATGACGTCGGTCGGCGGCGCAAGCAATTACGGCGTCGTGTTTCACATGAACACGGATGGGAGCAGTTATACGAACCTGCACACCTTCACCGTCAGCACGAACAACGGGGCGGGTCCTCATGGTTCGCTGATATTGGATGGTTCAACGCTCTACGGCATGACCTACTACGGCGGCGCGAACAACAAAGGCGTGGTGTTTGCGCTCTCCAATCTACCAGAACCGCCAACATCGTTGACCATTGTCTATGCCAACAACCAGGCCATCGTCTCGTGGCCGTTTTCGGTGTCGGGTTGGACACTTCAAACCAACAATACTCTGGCAGCGGGCACTTGGAACAATTACAGCGGACCGATTATCGGCAACACTGTGACCAACTCACCGACGAAGGGGAATCTGTTTTTCCGGCTTGCAAAGTGATTTTATCCGTTGAATCAACCAAGAGAGCAACAACAAGGCTGTGAAGACAAATGCCATCGTTTCCCCCGAGTTGTGGCTCGCCGCCGTGGCGATGCTCTTCTTCGACGCTCGACTCTCAACCGCACTTGCGCAAAGTGAGCGTCTCTTCCGGATTTCCGGCCCGGCAGCCACGCAAATCCTGGCATTTAACTTGAACGGCAGGTTGATTTGGACCAACGCGCAGCCAAGCGGTGTTTATATCGTCCAGACCTGTGCCACGCTGCCCGGAGGGAGCAACTGGGTTGACTATGTCCAGATTCCCGTCACGCAGAACGTCAACACGAACCAAATCATCTCTTTCAACCCGCCCCCCGGCATGGCGCTCATTCCCGCGGGTACTTTTACCATCGGGGACACACTGGATACCGACACCGAATTCGACATCAATCACAATTACTTTACCAACGTGCAGGCCGCGAATGTTTATGTGTCGGCGTTTTACATGGACACGAACCTGATCAGCTACGGCCAATGGAAGGACGTCTATGATTGGGCCATTACCAACGGCTATCAGTTCGAGCACGCAGGGGCTGGCAAAGGAATGATTTATCCTGTGACCGATGTGAGCTGGTTTGACTGTGTGAAGTGGTGCAATGCCCGGAGCGAAAAGGAAGGGCTGCCCCCGGCCTATTATACCGATCCCGCGCAGACGGCGGTCTATCGCTCTGGCCGGGTTGCGTTGGACAACTTCTGCGTGAAACGATCCGGCGCGTATCGTTTACCGACGGAGGCGGAGTGGGAAAAGGCCGCGCGGGGCGGATTGGTAGGGCAACGGTTTCCTTGGGGAAACAGGATAAATGAACGTCAGGCGAACTACTCCAGTTGGGCCGCCTATGAATATGGCGGCGATCCCTATGATGATGGTCCCAGCGGTGCCAACCCCATCGGAGCAATCGGAGGGGCGCCTAACACAAGTCCAGTCGGATCGTTTCCTCCCAATGGCTACGGACTCCACGACATGGCCGGCAACGTGAAGGAATGGTGTTGGGACTATTATGTGCCATCAGCGGATGCTCCCATTGGCAGCCCCTATTTGGGTGGAACCGACCCGTGTGGACCGAACTGGGATGGGGGAATGGGCAAGGTCTTGCGAGGCGGCGACTGGGACGAATCGGCCTTCTCGGCGCGAACTGCTCGCCGGGGCATGGACTGGCCCGAAACTCCGGCGCATCCTCGAGGTTTCGGCGTTGGCCGGTGTGTGGTGGGTCCGTCCGCCTTTGGCGAGGCTTTCTTCGACGACTTTTCAACCGGTCTGAACTCCGCCGTTTGGAGTGTCTCCCAGACGACCCCCAACCTCTATTTGGTGGATGTCTCCCAAGGCAAAGTCCAGCTTGCAAAGATCGCGCAAAGTCCCGGCGGGCTCCAGAACGTGGCGATTCACCTCAACCTCGCGGCGTTGGGCGGCCTGATCACGAACGACTTCTCCATTCAGATTGATTTCACCAATGCCGTCGTTCCCGGACCGGGTTTGGACCAGGTGGAACTGCGCACTTACTACCAGAATGGACGGTTTTTCTTCGCCGGCTACGAATACGACAACGGCCTCAAAGCCTATACGTGGGACGGCACGATGTCCTGGCCGATAAGCGTGACCGGGAATTCCGGAACCTTGCGCATCTGCCGGACGGGCGAGGAGATTGCCGGGTTTTTCAACGACCAGGCCCTCTGGGGCGCCGGAACGACGTCGTCCCTGACCGATGTGACGTTGGTGCTCCAGAACAATTCCGGTTCCGATGACGCCGTCTCCGTCACCTTTGATAACTTTTCGCTCACGTCCCCGTCGCTTCCGTCGCAACACTCCACGGCGGCCGTGCGGCAGCCGTAAACGCTTTTCCCGCCAATCCTCTGCCGAACAGACCCTGAAGACAAATCGGAAGCCGTGCCCAAGCGCGGCATCGTATTGCTCTGGCCCGGGTGGAAAGCCCCGAGGAACGCAAGCCTGCCGCTTGCGGAGCGGTTTGGACTGACCGCGCCACTTCAGCGTGGGGCGTTTCAATTGCTTCCAACATCGTTGAGGGCTGCACGCGGTCTTCCGAGGCGGAATATCTCCGCTTTCTCGACATGGCCTTCGGCTCGGCGCGGGAGGTTGAATATCCAGTTGGGCTCGCTCAGTGTCTGGGGTGTCTCTCCGATGCAGTGCAACGCGAGCTGGGCACGCGGTCGACGGAACCGGCCAAGGAGTTGAACGGGTTGCTCCGTTCGTTTCGACGGCAGTAGCGTGATCTACAAAACGGAGCACAACCCCGTCGGACGCTTTCCCGAACCGGGGGACGACGAACTGCTGGCCGGACCGTCCCGCAACTTCCAGGTGTTCGATCCCTTGGATTTCCTGGCGGAAGTGACTCAACACATCCCCGACCCAGGTTTGAGTCGTTCGGTGAACCGGCACCGAGCAAGCGAGTCATTCAGGCTCGAATCCAAACTTTGCTTTTAGCCGTCTAAACGTAAAGTGTGGCTGCAAGGATTGACCGACCTTTCTGGAGTGAGCGACTCGCTGCCGGGTGGAAACAGGCGTCCATCGTATGGCTCACCGGCCCCCGCCGCGTGGGCAAGACTGTGCTGGCCCAAAGTCTGCCCGACGCGGAGTTCCTCAACTGCGACCTGCCGGGCGTGGCTGAGCGGTTGCGCGACCCGGAGAGCTTTTATGGGGCCGTGAAGAAACGGCTCGTGGTGTTCGACGAGGTGCATCAACTGCCTGACCCAAGTCGGCTGTTGAAGATCGGGGCGGATGAGTTTCCGCAATTGAGAATCCTGGCCACGGGTCTTCGACGCTGGCGGCAACGAGCAAGTTTCGGGATAGTCTCACGGGCCGGAAGTGTGTCGTGGAGCTTGTGCCGGTGTTGCACGAGGAGTTGCCGGCGTTCGGCGTGGCGGACGTGCGGGAAAGGCTGTTGCGCGGCGGTCTGCCACGCGCGCGGCTGGGATCATCTGCGAACGGACGATTGCGGCGTGTTGTGGGAGCATCTGGTGCTGGATACGCTCATCGCCACCGGTCTGCCGAAAGTTCATTTCTGGCGCGACAAACAGCCCCGTGAAGTGGATTTCGTCGTTCCGCGCGGGCGCGATGCGGTGGAGGCCATCGAGTGTAAATGGAAGCCGGACGCCTTCGAGACACGCGGATTGGCCGCCTTCCGGTCGGTGTATCCCAAGGGAAAGAACTACGTCGTCAGCCCGTTGCCCGGTCCGGCTTACGAGCGGTCGCAGGATGGATACAAGCTCGCGGTTGTGTCGCCAGGGAACCTCAGGCGGATGTTCGGCTGACTCTTGCGCCGGAGGCCCTGAGCGACGACGACCTCCTCAACTCGTTCCCACCCACCGCGCGCCATCCGGCCCACCCCTTCGCCGCCGGCCACTGCGCCGGGGAGTTTTAGGGACAATTGGGGACAACAGAGAGAGGTTAGAGTGCGTCTTCCTGCGTTTTCACCGAAAAAGGCCAACTCGCAGAATCGCCAATAACCACGAAGGTCTTGTCGCTTTTCACGCACAAACGCGAAAAGCTCCAAGCGCGTTCGAGCTCCGCCGCTCCCGCCATCTTCCGACTCCGAACACGAGCATGCCTGCGGGCGGGCTGGGGTCTCCGGGCTTTTCAGTTGCCGCCAATGCGCTGGAAGATTCATCATGGGCCCATGACCCAGTCTGCCGAAGCCAAAGACGCCGGATTGCCCATGACAAGCAAGTGGGACCCGGAAAAGCTCGAGCGCGAGATTGCTGAACTCGAGGAGATCGAGAGGCGACCGATCCTGGCGAAAGCGGGCGGCTACCTCAAACGGACCGGGCCTGGTTTGCTGCAGAGCGCCATGACCCTGGGCGCGGGCAGCGCCGTGGCTTCGGTGGTGGCGGGCGCGTCGTTCGGCTACCAGCTTCTGTGGGTGCAACCGGTGGCGATGTTCCTGGGGGTGTTCATGCTGGCGGCGCTGGGGAACGTTGTGTTGACCACGGGGGAACGTCCCTACCGGGCGTTTGGACGCGAGATTCATCCGGTGATTCCGTTTCTCTGGGCCGTGGCAACGATCGTTTCCTCGGTCATCTGGCATTTCCCGCAGTATGGGTTGGCGGCCGGAGCCGCGCGCGATTTGGCTGAACTGGGTGGCTGGCAGGTTTACGAACGCGCAGCGGATGGGCGGTCGGTGATTTCGGGCACGGGTTACCTTGTGAGTTTCGTCCTCGGATTCGCCATCCTGGGTTTGAACATTTTCACCACCTGGAATTACGGGGCGCGGGCCAAAGGCATTCGCCTGTATGAATGGTTCCTGCGCGGGGTCATTGCGCTGGTGATGGTCTCCTTCCTTATCGTTGTGGCGTTCACGGGCATCAACTGGAAGGAGTTGTTCCGCGGTTTCGCCGGGTTCTACATCCCGCGCAGTCCGGAAGGAGTCCAGACGGTGTTGGGCGCCATCGGGGCAGCGGTGGGCATCAATATGACCTTCCTGTATGGGTATTCGCTGCTGGCCAAAGGCTGGGGAAAGCATCACAAGACGCTTTCGCGATGGGACCTGGCGATGTCGATGTTTGTGCCCTTTGTGCTGGTCACGTCGCTGATCATCGTGGCGACCGCGAACGGCCTTTACAATCCTGCTTTGGGAAATGCGGTCCGAACGGATTTGAAACCGGTCGATGCCGCGCAAGCGCTGGTGCCGGTGATGGGTGCGAACCTGGGGCGGATCGTATTCGATCTGGGCTTTATCGCGATGACCTGCGGGGCGATCAGCGCGCACATGGTGGTTTGCGGGTTTACCGTCTGCGAGATGTTCGGGCTGGAATACACGGTTTGGCGGTATCGCATGTTCACGCTGGTCCCGGCCATTGGGTTGCTGGGCGTGGTCAGCACCACACCGCTCTGGCTGCCGGTGGTGGCTTCGGCCATCGCGTTTACGATGCTGCCGATCGCTTACCTGACGTTCCTGGTCATGAATAACAAGCGCAGCTACCTCGGTTCGGCGGTGGGGCGCGGCTGGAAGCGGGCAGCGGTCAATGTGGTTCTCGGGATCGCTGTGATTATGTCGGTGGTCGGCGCGGGTATTCAGATCAAGACCCGAGTTATCGATAAGATCTTCCCGCCACAGCCCTCTGCCGCGTCCCTGGAGGCGCCCGGCCAATCGGCGCCTCGCTGACAGTCGGCTGCGAGCCCCTTTGACACGGTCGAGGGCCGATGGTCCTCCGGTGCTCCCCCGGGCATGACCGAGCGACGACCGTGTTTAGACGGTGTGGAACACGGAAATCCCGCGGTCGGCAACTCTGGCCAAAGAATGCGGTCCAGGGGCAAAAAAACCGTCCCGCTCTCTGAAGAATGGGCTTTTTAGACGACTCGGAGAGGCTGGAGGGGTTGAGCGCAGGCGCGCAGGATCGGTTTGGGGGCGCCTTGCCGCTGGAATGCGGAAGAAATAATGCGGTGGATCAGTTCCGCGTAGCTGATGTCCGCCATTCGCGCGAGGATGCAAAGATCGGAGCGGATGGGGTGCAATCCTGGCAATGCGTTGATCTCCATCACGTTCACTTGCCCCTCCCGGTCGCAACGAATATCAATCCTCCCGGCGTCTCGCCCGCCAAGGCCCTGCCAGGTCGCCAGGGCGGCTTCGGCCGCGCGCCGGGCGGTCTTGTCGGTGACTTGCCTATATTCGACGAGTTGCTCGTAATTCGCCTTGTTGAGGTAGGAGTAAACAAGCGGCTCGGCTTCGCTCTTGAGCAGAATCTCCATCACGCCGAAAACCTGGGATTTTCGGCCGGTTCCGCAAATTCCGACCGTGAACTCCCGCCCTGGGAGGAATTCCTCGACCAGGACGGGCTGGCCGAATCTGGACAGAAGCTCGGTGCACACCTGTTGAAGCTCCTCCGGAGCACGGACATGGGAAGCGGCGGTAATTCCTTTGCTGGTCCCCTCAGCGACGGGCTTGACAAAGAGCGGGAAGGGCAGGTTCACCTGGGCGATGTCTGCAACGGACTCGACCAGCTTGAAGTCCGGCGTGGCGATGCCCAGGTCGCGCAGCACATGTTTGGTCATGGCCTTGTGCAGCGTTAACGCCAGGACGAGCGGATCGGAGAAGGTGTAGGGGATGCCGAAGCTGTCCAGCAAGCAAGGAACCTGGGCTTCGCGGCCGAAGCCTTCGAGGCCTTCGGCGACGTTAAACACCAGATCCCATCGTTCCCCCCGCAAGAGCCGCTCAGCGAGCGCTCGCAGGTTTCCAATTGGATCGGGCTCAAACCCGAGATCCCGGATGGTAGAAGTTAGGGCCTGGATGGTTTCCTGGCTCTCGAATTCCGCAGTCGCCTCGTCGGAGTATCCTTGTTCTTGATACAGCCGCCTGAGGTCGTAAGTCATTCCGATCTTCATCGCTATGTCAAAAAAACCTGCCCCCGAATGACGCATCCAGGGCTGCAGGTCGACAGCGCGATCAGATCAGAACCTCGGCCGGGGATCAAGAGCCAACCGGCACTCAGTACTTCCGGTAATACAAAAGAGTAGCCGGGGACCGCGCCACCCAGGCCAGCCGCTAGAGCATTCCCTGGAACGCCAGCCAAAGCCCGCGGTAATAGCGCATCACACGGAGCGGGTCCTGGCTCTCCGGAATCTCCGCCAGACAAAAACCTTTGTACCCGATCTGCCGAAGGCGCTGGAGCAGCTTCCGGAAAGGATACTCGTCCAGGTAAAGATCGCGCATGTGGACCGCGACGATCTTGTCTTTGACCAGGTCGAAATTGGCGTCAAACCCCGCCCCCTCGAGATCGGTTTGATTCGAGTTCCAGCAAACCCCGACGTTGGGATGATCCGCGACGTCCATGATTTTCTTGATGTGCGGGAGGAGCGACGTGCCGCTGCCGTGGACTTCGAGCCGGATCTGAACGCCGTGATCGCTGCCGAACACGCCAAGCTGGCGCAGAGACCGCCCGATCTGCTCGAGGGTTTTGTCGATCGGAACCTCTCGGGGAAGGCCATTGGGCCGCACCTTGACCCCCGAGGCACCGACATCGTGCGCGAGGCGGATATACTCCTTGGTGGCGTCGATGTCCTTGCGCAGCTTGTCGGCATCCGGCGTGTGGTACTCGAACGCACAGCCCAACCCCATGAGTTCGACGCCGCTGTCGGCAAACCGTTGCTTCACGTCGGCCCGCTGAGCCGGGGACAGGGTGACTTCCACACCGTGGGCATGGGTCGTGCGCAGTTCAGCGCCTTCGAATCCCGCCGCCTTGCAGTTCCGGATCAAGGTGTCGACGGTCCAATCCTTCGCCAGGTTATAGGTGACGAGGCCGAGCCGCAGGGTCGAAACATTGCCAGCTTGGGCGGAAGCGCCTTGGGCTGCGGGGGCGGCGCGCTGGGCGATCCCTGCAGAGGCGAGCGCCAGCGCACTGGCGCGGATCAGTTGTCGTCTTGTCATGCTCATACACGAGAATTCGGTTGGACGGCGAGTATGGTTCCGCGGGGGAAGTGAGAGAAGGAAAAACATCGGAGCGCCGGCTTGCAGTCCTTGGTTTTCATTGCCGCCACGAAGGAGCGGCGCATGAAGCCGGCTGCAACTCACGCTTATCGGTGGCGAGTGAGAGCGGCGCAAGCGCAAGGGCAAGCGTGAAACGCGGGCTGTGGTGATGGGAACAATTTGTTCTCATCACGTCAAGGTGTTGAAGGCGAGAAACTTAACCCGCTGATGACTTTTCGTCAGCAAACTGTGCGACATTTGACCGTCCGATCGGCGCTTTCTATGGCGAGGCTCACGGGATCTTGCCAGGGCGGAAAACGTGCGATCCGCTCCCGTGCAGCTTCCTGTTCTCCGAACCACAACCTTGACAATGGCTCCGGACGCCCAAAACCTCGCCTATCGAAAAAACGCATGCGTTTCATGTCCAGCACGCTCATGAGAAACAATTCGCTTTTGGCGATCTGTGTGTTCGTTGCTCTGGCCTGCCTGCCGTTCTGGTCCCAGGCGGCCCCGGTTTTGAAGCTTCCATTGGCGCACCCCTGCGGATGCGCGAGGGGGCTTCATGGCATGGCGTTTGGAGCGAAAGCAAGGCTGTGGTCAAGGTTCGCGGATCAGTTCCAGCCCGCTTCGGTTTTCCACGGTCACCTTATAACCGGCAGGAGCCTCCAAGCGATACCGCAGTTGGCGGTCGTCTTTGCGCCAGCGGAGGGCCACCTTTCCGTCGGGCGTGGGCATCGAACCTTCGCAATGGTCGAGCTTCACGCTGGCGAAGCGAAGCTGCACGGCCTTGTTTACGGTATCGACCGACGCCAGGCCGAGGACATCCCGGAACAGGACGCGCACCCCGCCGTGCGATGCGAAACCATGATTGCAGCTGGCATAAGCGCCGTCGTTTTCCCATAGCGTGCCAGTCGTTTCCGCCATGTAGAGCTGGTAGGCAACCGATTCATCCAGCAACTGCTGGCTTAAGCCGGCCCGGGACAGGAGCTCGAGGCGAAGGACGTTGCCGACGAACGCGTTCGCTGGATGCACCTGCGGGAAAGCCTGGGCCTGCTTCCGCTGCGGGCCAAAATCCCGGATGAGCGTCCGCCAGAGCTTGGGATGCGTTTCAGGCGTGGCGGTGTGGAAGTAAAACGCGAAGTACTGGCAGACCTCGGTGTGATTCTGGGTAACCTGGAGCTTGCCATCGCGGCGCACGGCGTTGTCGACGAAGAACTCGCCATCGAACGATTGTCGGCGGATGGTTTCGCGGATCTTTTCGGCCTCGGCGAGCAGGTCTGGGCGATGGTACATTCGGCCCATGGCCGCCAGGACTTCGGCGTAGAGCATGTTGGAGGGGTAATTCACGTCCTGCACGAAATCGTTGGCCTTGGACCATTCGACGAACACCCAGCTTTGCAGTTTCTCAAGGAGTCCCTCCTGGTTGCGAAGCGGCCTGAAATAATCGAGCAGCTTCATCAGGCGCGGCTCCAGGGCCTTGACCGTTGCGTGGTCGCCGCTGCGGGCCAGGTACTCCTCCAGTTCCACCACGAACCACATCGCCCAATTCGGGATGAAGACGCCGTCGTCATGGTCCGAGGGATAGCACATGGGCAACATGCCCTCTGGCAAATGCGCGAACCGGTCCGGCAGGCGATAGTTCTCGAAGAGGTTCTGTTCGATCAGGGCCGTGCCGGTGAGGTCCTTGGCCACCCGCGCGGTAAAGTAACTGTCGCACAACCAACCGGCGCGCTCGCGCGACGGGCAATCCATAAAGACGTCGACCGCGTTTTGCCGGAAGGTTTCCACTCCAGCCGCGAAGAGCTGATTGAGCCGTGCGTCACTGGCGGCAAAGCGCGCCTCAGACGGGATGGGGCTGACGTACTCGCGGAGCGTAAGCCCGGTGATTTCGCATTCGCCTTCGAGCGCCAGGAGCTTTAAGTAGCGGAGCGTGTAGGGCTCGATCGTCTCCACCTCGTAAACGCCCGGCTGAAGCTCGTAAGCGACGATATTGACGCACGAGAGGCGTTTGAAATCCACGTCGCCGCCGGTCAGGATTTCGTCAAAGGTGAAGAACAACCGCGTGGCGCTCCGGCAATCGATGCGTGCACCGAGGAACCCCGTCAGATTCACCCCGAAATCGACGATCTGAAAGGTGCCGGCTTTGACCGGGAGAGCTTGGGTCGGGAGGCAAGCCTCGTTGACGACGCGCACGCTCGCGTTGGCCACCGTCTGCAATTCGAGCGAAGGAATGGTGGCCAGCTCGCGCTCGGGAAAGCCGCCCAGTTGCGGTCCGATGCCCGTCAACGCTCGATCTTTCCAAGGGCGCTCGACCTTCAGGCCGGTCTTGAGGGTCCCTGTGGAGATGAGCTGCCGCGGCTGGCGCAGGGCGAATTCGGAGTAGGGCACCCGGCGGGGAAGAAGCGGCTTGCCGGGCTGCGCTTCACACGCAACGGGAGTCAACGGAACGGTGACGTTCCTTCGCCAATGGTCGTATTTCGGCGCCATCCGGTACACCTCTGAAAACGGGCGTTGAAAGCTGTATCGCTGGACCTTTTGGACGCGCTCGGGCAGCAGCACGGCCTCGAAGGGTTTGACCCCGCTCCCAGTCGATGCCAGGACGCTGTCGCCTGCGACCACCTCCGCTTGCAGGAACGAAGGTTGATCCAGCAGGTAGAAGCTGTTCACGTTATAGCCGGCGACTTCAAACGCCAGCAGGTTGGCTCCAGGACGCAGCTTGCCCGTCAGATCGATCTCATCCACACGATACCAGCCGTGCGGGCCGCGCGCCGGCCCGTGGCCGATGAATTCGCCATTCAGATGGATCCGATAAAGGCTCGAACCGGTCGCGCGCAGCCGCACGGTTGCGCCGGCCGGGCGCTCGAAGGTGGCACGGAACCCGACGGTGACGTTCTTCTCTCTTTCGCGTCCGGCCGGCCAAACGGCCTTGGCGGACACAAAGGAAGGCTGGTCAAGGGTGCCGGACGCATCGGCAGCGAGGCTGCATAAGGGCGAGCCGATCAGGAGGGCGAGAGCCGTCAGGCCAACAAGGTGCGGCACCGTGGTTCGAGAAACTGTTTTCATGGCAAGCATCTGGGCAATGTCGGTGTGAGAATGCTCCGATCCGCCGGTCGGCGTCAAACGTTGGCGGGGTCACCCAAGCAATTAACTCATGGGGCTATGCACTTGACTCCTGTTGCCCATCGGATCCATGCCCCCGCCCGCTTACAGATCGAAACGCCCCGCGACCACACACGCGTTGTGCCCGCCGAAACCGAAGGAGTTGTTGATCACGGCGCGCACCGGCATCTCGCGGGGGACATTGGGCACGTAATCCAGGTCGCACTCCGGGTCGGGCGTCTCGTAATTGAGGGTGGGCGGCACGAGGCCTTGCTCGATGGCTTTGGCGCAGATGGCCATCTCGACCCCTCCGGCCGCGGCGAGCAAATGGCCCGTGGCCCCTTTGGTCGAACTGACGGCCAACCGAGGGGCATGCGCGCCGAAAACGGAGCGGATGGCGTGTGTTTCGCTCACGTCGCCTTGCGGCGTGGAAGTGCCATGGGCATTGACGTAGGAAACGTCCGCGGGGTTCAGTCTCGCAGCACGCAACGCCATGCGCATGCAGCGGGCCGCGCCTTCGCCGCCAGGCGCCGGCGCTGTCAGCGAAGCGGCGTCGGCCGTGTTGCCGCAGCCGAGAATCTCGCAATAGATCCGCGCCCCCCGTTTCCTGGCATGCTCCAACTCCTCCAGGACGACCACGCCGGCGCCTTCGCCCATCACAAAGCCGTCGCGGTCACGGTCGAACGGGCGCGACGCCCGTTTGGGGTCGTGGTTCCGTGTGCTCAGGGCCCGCATGGCGCAAAAACCGCCGACCCCCAGCACGCCAATGGACGCTTCGGTTCCGCCGGCGAACATCACTTCGGCATCGCCCATCTTGATCGCGCGCCAGGCTTCGCCGATGGCGTGGTTGGCGGTGGCACAAGCGGAACAGTGCGCCAGAGCCGGGCCCCGCAGACCGTGATAGATCGTGAACAGGGCGGACGCCGCATTGAGCATGAGCCTCGGAACCAGATCTGGCGACAGAGCCCAGGGGCCTTCGGATAACAGCCGCCGGTGTTGTTCCTCAAGGGTGTTGAGCGCTCCTTTGCCCGACCCGATGTAAACGCCCACCTGATCCCGGTCTTCGCGGCTGAGGTCGAGACCCGAGTCCAGCAGCGCCCCCCAACCGGCGTAGACGCCAAACTGCGCGAAGCGATCCGCCCGGCGGACCTCTTTCGCCGAGGGAAAGGCGGGCGCCAGATCGAACGGCGCCACCTCCGCCGCGATCCGGCATGGGTAGGCGGCGGGGTCGAAGGCGGTGATCCGGCCGATGCCGCACTGGCCATTGAGCAGGTTCGTCCAGAGCCGCTCGATATCGTTGCCCAAAGGCGTGACAACACCGAGGCCCGTCAGCACCACGCGCCGTTGGTCGGATGAACTTCCCATTCGGACGACCGTATCTCCTGGCCGCGCCTCTAAGGGGCTTCCCGGACGACCGCAGCCTGGGACCAGGCAGGCCGCTCGTTGTTCTCAGCCGTCGCGCGATCGGAAAGACGGGTTAACCAGGAGGGAGCGAGGGAGGATTGGCTTTCCCACCCGGAGTGAAGCTCTTTCGAGCCGCTGGCGTCGGGTTTGGGCAAGAGGCAATTCGCCCACGCCGCCACGCGGGCCGATGCGCCCGGGAACAGGTCGTTCAGGAGAATGGCCGCTTTAGTCTGAACCCCGAGCGTCACCTGTGCGGCCCCTTGCCGGCAACCTTCGATAATCTTCTCTGCCGCGCGCTCCGCGTTCATGGAGAGGCCGGGGATGGAATCGCCCACGACAAACCAGGCATATTCCTGCTTGTGGCGGCCTTTAAAGCCGGCATTGGGCGGCGAACCGGTCCGCATGAGCCCGGGAATGACGGTGGTCACATAGATATTGTGCCGCCACAATTCCGACCGAAGACTGTCAGAGAAGCCCGTTAAGGCGAACTTGCTGGCCGCATACGGGATGAGGTGCGGCGTGCCAATCTTGCCGCCGATCGAGCTGACATTGACGATCCGGCCGGCGCCTGCCTTTCTCATGTAAGGCAGGACGGCGAGCGTCGTGTAGAGCGGCCCGAAGAAATGCACCCCCATCGCGTCCTCGAAATCCTCGACCGTCATGTGCTCCAACGGGCCGACCTGGATGATTCCCGCGTTGTTGATCAGGACGTCCACCGTCCCGAATTGGTCCACCACGCGCTTGATGGCATGCTCCACCTGGTCGCGGTTGCGGACGTCACAACGGACGGTCATGACGGTCGCACCGGCCGCCGTCAGTTCGGCTTCCGCAGCCTTGAGCTTTTCCGGATCCCGCGCCAGCAAGGCTAAGCGCGCCCGTTCACGGGCCAGTCTCCGGGCCATGAGAAGACCGAGCCCCCGTGCTCCTCCGGTGATCACCACCGTCCGGCCCGCGAAGGAGAAGAGGGGCGGCCGCCGAGTGAGAGCCCATACCACCCCTGCCCCGCAGGCGAGGAGGATTCCCGCAACCGTCGGTATCGTGTTCCGTTTCATGAGGCGCGTCGGGTTATTGCCATCGGCCCCCAGGAAGCGCCATCGCGCTCGATGCCACTCTGCGGGACCTTGATGGGAGTCATACTCTCAGTCTGGCTGGCGCTTGCAAGCGTTCCGGACCCTGATAGTGCGATCAGGGCGCAACTCACGGTTTGCGGTGCGGTTAAACGACAAAAAACCGTGTTCCCTTTTGGGGAACACGGTTTGAACAAAAGCGGATGAGATTACCTCTTCGCCGAGGAACGTTCCGCGATCCACTTCCAGTCGATGGAATTCGGAACGGTAATTTGGGCGGTTTGGCCCACGCCATTGACGACCCGAATCTTTGTCTTCGGATCTTTCCACTTGTGGATTTCCGAATGACCGTCGGCGAACGCGAAGCCGCACGCCATGTTGTGGTAGGTGCCCGGCCAGTCCACCCACTTGGCCTGCGCGATACTCACCCCGAACGCGGCGTCGTTGACGCTCCATTGGTCTTCGTCGATCAGCACCCAAAGCTGCGCCGGACCCGGGTCCACGATGTCGGCTTCCTTCGCATAAACACGATACGGCGTTCCGCCGCCGGCGCGGGTGTTGCCGCCGTTGCTCCCGGTCATCCACGGGCCGTTTACGGGACCTCTGCAGCCAGGGGTCCCAGGATCCGTGCCGACAGCCTGGTTCATCGCGAACGTCCGCGCGGCCGGGACTTTCTGGTTTTTCAGTTCCGCACGCGGTCCTTGATACCGGCCAATGCGCTTATCCGCCGGGCATTTGAACTGGACATGGGTCGCGCCGTAAGGGACGAGGAGGGAGGTCTTGGGATCATTCAGAATATCCGGGTTGAACTCCTGGCCGCCGCCCACGGACGCGTTGCCGCCTGCCCAGCTGTGGCCGGGGGTCGTCGTTCCCGTGTCCGGGTTAGGCGGGAACAGGTCGTCAAAATCGTTTCCGTACAGCTTCATCGCCAGCATCATCTGCTTCCCGTTATTCATGCAGAAGATGCCGTGGGCTTTGGTCTTCGCTTTGGAGAGCGCAGGCAGGAGCATGCCCGCCAGGATCGCGATGATGGCGATCACAACCAAGAGCTCGATCAGAGTGAAGCCGCGACGCCGCAGGAAGGCGAGTTTTCGAGGTGTTGTTGTGGTTAACATATGCACATCCACTTTGAGGGATTTGTTCTTGTTACTAATGGCTGAGGCTATCTTTGTCAAAACTTTATCGGTCTTTCCCGGGCGCGACAAGTGTGCGTCTTAGAGCACAGTTCTGGAGAGGCGCACGCCTCGCTGAACGCTTCCGATACGGCGGAATCCAAGGGTGAAAAGGCCGATTTCCGAGGCGAAGGATGTTTGGCTGGGCGGGATTTTGCCTGAGTCGAGACGGGCCAATCGCGTCGTTCCCGTCGCAAACGATTCGGAACTCATTCTAAGTAAAATCGGATTAAACACATGATAAATTCACGTTACACCCATTATAAACGCATGGTAACCGCATGTCAACCTGACTTTGACATGTTTTTATCGTGCGTTTATCGTGCGTTTAGCGTGCGTTTAGACCGAGTGCACCCCCCGAAACGCGCCAGGGCGGCAGGAGCGAATTTGGGTGTGGGTCTCGCGGCTTTGCTTCACAACGCTGCCCCCGAACGATAACCTATGCACATGACGAGTTCGGCCTCGCGATTGCTGGCGCTCCTGGCGGTGGGCGCATGCGTGCTTGGAGGCAGGCTGAGCCGCGAAGCCGGCGCCGCGCCAGGGCCCTCGTTCGTTTTCGATGTCTGGACCACGGAGGAAGGCCTGCCGCAAAACGAAGTCAAATCGATCCTCCAGACGCAGGATGGCTATCTTTGGCTGGGCACCCCCAGCGGGTTGGTTCGGTTCGATGGCATGCGGTTCACCGTCTACGACGAAAGCAACACGCCGGGGCTGGAGAATAGCAATGTCGAGATCCTGTTCGAAGATAGCCGTCACACGCTCTGGATGGGGGGAACCGGCGGGGTTTTCCTCTTCAAAGACGGGCGGGCCACCCCGCTGCGCTTGGGTCAGAACGGCAAGGCGGGACTGGCGGGCATCTGCGAAGATCCCAGCGGCGCCGTCTGGCTGCATCTTGCCAATGGCCAGCTTTGGCGGTGCCAGGATGGAACCACCAATCTCTTCGCGCTGGATCAACTCCAGGCGACCGATTACCGGAGCCTGATCGCCGAACGATCGGGTCCACTCTGGATCGGGACAGATTCGCGGCTTTCGGCTCTTGACTGGAAGTCGGCCGACGCGGCCGTGGCGCCGATCACCCAGTCGATCCCGGTGGGCAAGCTCGATTACCTCCTGCCGGGACGTGAGGGCGGGTTCTGGCGCTTGACGGGCCGGATTCAGAAATGGAAGGCGGGCCAGGATCAGCCGGATGTCGATTTTGGCTTCTATCCGTGGGGGCTCACGAGCGGATGGAAACTGGCGCGTGTCAACACGGCGTGCGAGGATCGCGAAGGCAACCTGGTCGTGGGGACGCTTGGATCGGGGCTTTACTGGTTTGATGCCGCCGGCCAGGCCACTCAGATCTCGACTAACCAGGGTCTTTCGAACGATTACATCCTCTCGCTGCACGTGGATCGCGAGGGCGATCTTTGGGTGGGCACCGATGGCGGCGGGCTCAACCGGGTCAAGCGGGCGGCCTTCGATCTGCTGGAGCCGTCGCAGGGTCTCGTGGTGCAATCGGTTGCTGCGGACCCGGAGGGAGGGCTCTGGATCGGGTATAGCGGCATTGGCATTCCCCTCGCGCACTGGAAGGATGGCATTCACCGGAACGCGCCGATGTCCGTCCGGACCGTGCTGGTGGATCGGCAGCAGCGCGTTTGGGCAGGGACCCGGGGCGCCGGGTTGCTCGAAGTCCAGGATTACAAATTCCGGAAAGTCCCCGGATTCGACTATCTCACCCTTCCGAACGTTTCCGTTCTGCACGAGGATCGCCGGGGCTGGCTTTGGGCAGGCGGCCTGCGCGGGCTTGCCAAATGGGACGGACGCGATTGGCAGACGTTCGGCACGCGTGAAGGCCTGTCCAGTGAGCGTATTCGGGCGGTGACCGACGGTCCGGATGGGGTTGTCTGGGTCGGAACGGAAGGCGGAGGGCTCAACCGGTGGCAGGACGGACGGTTCACCGCGATCCGCAAAGCGCCGGACCGGCTGCCCAGCGACAACATCTCCGCGCTTTGCGTGGACCGGGAGGGGATCCTTTGGGCGGGGACGGAGGGCGCGGGCCTGGCTCGGCTGCATGAAGGCCAATGGACCCGGTACACGCGGGACGACGGGCTCGTCGGGAATAGCATCGGTTACATCATCGAGGATGATCTGGGATTTCTCTGGCTCGGATCGAACGCCGGCCTGATGCGGGTCTCACGACAGGCGCTCAACGACTTCGCCCGAGGCGCGACCAACGTGGTGCCCTGCCGGGTTTATGGCCGGCCGGACGGATTGCCCATCCGCGAGTGCAGCTCGGGCACTCAGCCCGGACCCTGCCGGACGGTCGATGGCACCCTTTGGTTTCCGACAATCCAGGGCCTGGTTTCGGTGAATCCGGCCCGGCTCAAGCCCAACCTTAACCCGCCGCCCGTGCGGATCGAGGCCGTGCTGATCGATGGCCAGTCCCAGGCACATCGGGGTCCCGATGGCCAGGCGCGTCCCCTGGAAGTCCTGCCCGGCAAGGAACATGTGGAGATCCATTATACCAGCTTGAACCTGGCGGCGCCGGAGCGTGCCCGATTTAAGTACCGTCTGGAAGGGCATGAGACGGAATGGTTTGAAGCGGGCGACGCGCGGGTCGCTCGTTACAGCAAGCTGCCTTTCAAAAACTACCGGTTCCACGTGATCGCCTGCAACGAAGATGGCGTTTGGAACGAGACAGGCGCAACCTTGGCGCTGGCTGTCACCCCGCCCTTTTGGCGGACGGGCTGGTTCCTGGGATTGGCGGCGGCGGGATTGCTGGCGGGGGTTGCGGGGTTGGTGCATTACCTTTCCACTCAGCGCCTTCAACGCCAGGTCGCCCGATTGAAGCAACAGGAGACTTTGGAAAAAGAGCGCTCGCGCATCGCCCGCGATATCCATGATCAACTCGGCGCCAGCCTGACCCAGGTCGCGCTCCTCGGGGAACTGGTCGAGAGCGATAAGGAAACGCCGGGCGAAGTGGAACAGCACGCCCGCCAGATCTCCCAGACAGCCCGGGACACGACCCGGGTGCTCGACGAAATCGTTTGGGCGGTCAACCCGGCGAACGATACCCTCGAAGGGCTGATGACCTACATCTGCAAATCCGCCCAGGATTATCTGTCCGTGGCAGGGTTGCACTACCGGTTCGACGCCCCGGACCAGCTTCCCGCCACCCCGCTGCCCCCGGAGGTGCGGCACAACGTCTTTCTCGCGTGCAAAGAAGCCGTCACCAACGTCGTGAGGCACGCCCAGGCCTCCTCGGTCTGGATCCGGCTGCGGTTGGCGGCTGATTTCCTGGTCTTGGAGATCGAAGACAATGGAAAGGGACTCGCCGGGATCAATGAGACATCCGCCCAGCAAAGGAATGGCCTTCGCAATATGCGCAACCGGATGGAAGAGATCGGCGGCGAATTCGGTTTCGGGCCCGGCGCGCAAGGAGGCGCCCTCGTTCGCCTGAGGGTCCCCGTCAACCGGGGGAAAGCCCTCTAAGAAGAACCAAGCGCGCGTGATGCCCACGAAACACACCAAGCACCCGAAAGGCATTCTGGGGGTTCTATTCCATGCCCTCGCGGCTTTGTTTGCGTATAGTGGGTGTGTTCCGTGGGCTTATCCTTGGTTGCCGTTTAGTGTTTCATCCCATGCCAATTACAGTTTCCATTGTTGAAGATAGCGATCAGGTGCGCAACACCTTGGCGCGGTTGATAAACCGGGCGGAGGGTTTTTCCTGCCTGAGCCACTTTTCCAGCGCCGAAGCCGCTTTGGAGGGCTTGCTCAAGGAGCGGCCCAACGTGGTCCTTATGGACATCAACCTGCCCGGCATGGACGGCGTGGAATGTGTCCGGCGCCTGAGGCAGGCGGCGCCGGAAATCCAGGTCATCATGCTGACCGTTTACGAAGATACGGAGAACATCTTCAACGCCCTGACAGCCGGAGCCACCGGCTACCTCTTAAAGCGCACTTCGACCAAGGAACTCCTCGCGGCAATTCACGAGGTTCAACGGGGCGGCTCCCCCATGACCACCCACATCGCCCGCAAGGTCGTCCAATCCTTTCAGCGGACGGGCACGTCCCCGCAACCGACTGAGAACCTCTCCCCTCGCGAACAGGAGGTTCTCGACTCCCTGGCCAAAGGCTTCCTGTACAAGGAGATCGCGGACAACCTGGGCATCAGCTACGAAACCGTCCACACTTACATCCGACGCATTTACGAAAAACTCCAGGTCCGGACCCGAACGGAAGCGGTGGCGAAGTTCCTCGGACGGTGACCCTCGTGTCCCCAGAACTGGCGACTGGCACCCAGACGTTCCAGACGGCAACAATACGACAGTAAAGCGGGCTTCGGATTTAACACACGGAATCGGTTTCCGAAGCCCGCTGGTCCTGTCTCTTCTACCGGAAGCGACAGCGAGGTCCGTCTTGTGAACGGCCCGGCGGGAAGTCTAGTCTTACGGGCAACGCTGGCAACGTAAAACGGTGCTCGCTCTGGTCGTGGCGGTCTTGTGAGTTTTCCTGTCTCTCGTTAATCCTGATCCACTCCCATGTGCAACTGATTGGGTGCAGAACGGTTACAGAATCGTTACCGTTTGGCAGTTATGTGGCTGAATCAGATTGAATCTTCTCAGGATTAGAAATGGCTATTCTCGTCCTTGATTTTCCCAGTTGACGCTCGGAAGCCCGAGTCCATACTCTCCCTTCCTGCCCTTCCCTCGCAGAATGCGAGGCGGATCGGGACGGCAAAAGACTTATGCCAGAAGGTTATTGCGTAAAGTGCAAGTCCAAGAAAGAGATCGCTGACGCCGTCGAAGAGACGATGAAGAATGGGCGCCGAGCGATCAAGGGGCGTTGTCCAACTTGCGGAACCGTCATGTTCAAGATCCTGGGTGGCAAAGCAGCTCCTGTCCCGCCAGAATCCCCTGTGCCGGCTCCCGCGCCGAACCCGAACCCGAGCCCGGCGCCGGACCCGGTGGCGCCGCCTGAAACCGCTCCTGGTGAGGAGAAAGACTCTTCGGCCGCTCCCGTTTGATCTAAGTTTGATCTAATTCTGAATTTCCCAACCGTATCCTATGCCGCAACAGCTCGCTTACGTCATTATCACCCCGTATTCGCTGTACAAATCCCGCACGGGAGGGATTTTGGCCCGGTTGCTGACGCGCACGGGCCTGGATCTTGCCGCAGCGCGGATGTTCGCTCCCAGCCCGGAACTCGTGAAGGCTTACGCCGAGATGGTGATCTCGGCTGACGATCCCCAAGACCGGCGCATCCAGGAACTGATTCGCGATTATATCCTGCAGAACCTGTCGCCGGATCCCAAGACTGGGCGCCGCCGCCGGGTGATGATGCTCGTGTTCCAGGGCGAAGACGCGGTGCGCAAATTGCGCGGAGTGATTGGCCATATCAGCCTGGACCGCCGCGGTGGCGAAACCATCCGTGATACCTACGGTGATCTTGTCTTGGACGACCATGGCCAGATCCGCTATTTCGAACCTGCCGTGCTGGCCGCCCCCAACCCGGAAGAAGCCGAGATGAAGCTGAGGCTCTGGGCGAAACACTCGGAATCCGACGGAGGCATCCTCGAAAACGTGATTCCTTATCTCCCTGGCGAGAAACCCCAGCGAACCCTCGTCCTGATCAAACCGGACAATTTTCGGTTCGCGACCGGGCGGCCGGGCAACATGATTGACTTCTTTTCGCGGACCGGGCTGTTCATCGTTGGGATTAAGGTGCATCGCATGAGTGTCGCCCAGGCGCTTGAGTTCTACGGCCCCGTTCGCGAAGTCTTGCGCACGAAACTGACAGATGTCGTTGCCACCCGCTCCAGAGCGGTCCTCGAAAAGGAATTCGGGTTCACCATCCCCGCTGCCCAAGAGAAGGAACTCGGGCACCTGCTCGGTCCGCTCTTTGGCGATAACCAGTTCGAGAATATCGTCAAGTTTATGTCCGGCCGCGCGCCTTCGGAGTGCGACCAGGCGACCCTCCAACAGCCTGGCACTGAAAAATGCATCGCCCTGGTCTATGAAGGAGCCGAAGCCGTGCGGAAAATTCGCGATGTCCTCGGCCCGACCGATCCCTCGAAGGCGCCCCCAGGATCGATCCGCCGCGAATTTGGCCAAACCGTGATGGTCAACGCGGCACACGCCAGCGATTCTCCGGAGAACGCCCAGCGCGAGATGAAGATCATCGGCATGTCCGGAAACTCTCTGCGCCACGTGGTGGAAGCGTTCTATTCCGAGCCGCGAGGCTAGCCGATCTGGGGTCCCTGCGCGGACTGCTGTTGCCGGATTTTCTGGAAAGCTTCGAGTGCCACCTCGCGGGCAATCGCGTGACTGATGATGGGCTCGGGGTAGGTTCGCGCAAGCTTCACGCCCGCCGCGGAGAGAACGTTCTCCGGAGCGTTCCACGGTTCGTGCAGCCACCGGTCGGGGAGCTTGGCGAGCTCAGAAACCCACTGTCGGACGTAGGTGCCGTCGGGATCGAACTTTCGTCCTTGGAGCACCGGGTTGAAGATCCGGAAAAAGGGAGCGGCGTCGGCGCCGCACCCGGCGGTCCATTGCCAACCGAGCGTGTTTTGAGCGAGGTCGGCATCGACGAGCGCCTCCCAGAACCAGCGGGCACCCGTCTGCCACGAGATCAGGAGATCCTTGACGAGAAAGGACGCGGCGATCATCCGCACCCGGTTGTGCATCCAGCCGGTCGCACGAAGCTCGCGCATGCCGGCATCGACGATCGGGTACCCGGTCGCGCCGTCCTGCCACGCCTTCAACCTCGCCGGGTCGTGACGCCATGGAAACCTCGCGAACTCGGGCCGCAGCGGCTGCCCGGGCGTGGAAGGGAAATGCCAGAGCAGATGGTGGGCGAACTCACGCCATCCCAGTTCGCTAAGGAACTTCGAGGCACGCCAGGTTCTCTCGGGAAGGCCCTGCCGTTGCGCCTCGTGCCGGACCGCGTGCCAGATCTGCCGCGGAGTGATTTCGCCAAAATGCAAATGGGGCGAGAGTCGCGATGTGCCATTCAAGGCCGGGAAGTCGCGGCCGGTGCCGTATTGCGGCAACGCACTGGCCAGGAAGAGCCGCAACCGGGAATGCGCGCCCGCTTCACCCGGCTGCCAAAGGGCACGGGCACCCTCCGCGCGATACCTGTCGGCATCAATCCCAAGAGCGTCGATGGCAAGCGTCGATGGCGTCTTGAAGTCAGGAAGGGATTGGGGCGCCGGCAGGGGCTCCGTCGGCGGGGGTTGGCAAAGACAAGCACGCCAGAACGCTCCAAACACCTGGAACCCTTTTCCGCTGCTGTTGGACAGGTCTGCCGGCCCATGGAGAAGGGCGCCATCGAAGCTGGCGGTCTCCACTCCGGTGGCTCTGAGGGCTTCGGCAATCCGGGCGTCACGCTTGATCACGGCCGGTTCATACCTCCGGTTCCAAAACAGAGCGGAGGCCCCTGTCTCTCGGAGGAGGCTTTGCAGCGCCTCAAGGGAAGGTCCGCGGCGCAGAACGAGCCGGGAACCCCTCGCGCGCAAGTCGGCGTCGAGCGCTTTGAGCGACTGATAGCACCACCCCCTGGACGCGTTTCCAGGCTCCCATGGGGCTTCTTCCTCCGGTGCCCAAACAAAGACGGGGATGACAGCCCCGCCGCGCTGCAGGGCGGCGTGAAGGGCTGGATTGTCGGCCAACCGCAGATCCAGGCGAAACCAGACGAGAGCAGGCGCCGCGCGCGCGGCGGAGCGGACCGGCGGCGTTCGTTGGCCGCTGGGTTGGTGAGATCCCGTGCTTTGACCCATGAGTGCTTCTCCCAGAGCGGCGTGTGCGAACCTGCCGGAACGCACCGGCCCGGGCTTGAGGTTACGGAACGATTCGCGGGCGGACGGTGCGGCAGCCTAGCGCCGCGAGCCGCGAGCGAACCTTTTCGAAAGTGGCCTCGTCGTCGAAAGTCCCCACGATGGCGCCGCCGGAACCACAGAACTGGGCGCTGGCGCCGCATTGGCGAGCTTCATCCACCATGGCGACCTGCCAGGGCGGCAGATTGTAGATGCTGCGCCGAGTGTCGAAGTTCTCGTTGATAAGGCGCCCCAGGGCGGCATAGTCGCGGGCCAGGAGGGCTTCGCGTCCTTGGGCCGCGAGTTCGGCGCAGTGGTTCAGCGCATGGACGACTCTTTCCTCGCCGCGCTCGAACCGGCCCCGGATATCGTTATGAAAGACCTCCGTCGGCTCGCTCAGGTTCGCATGGTAGGAGAGGTAAACGGGGGGCAGCAAAGCCGGGTCGAGCGGCTCATAATGGTAAGCCGGGTATCCATCGACCAGGCCTTTCCGTGTTTTGGAGAAATCCATGTAAACCATGCCTTCGTAGACCTGGGCGACGCGGTCCTGCAACCCGGCGGTAATTCCGAGTTCTTCGCGTTCGATCGACAGGATGAAGCTCGGTTGCGCCGGTTTGGGAATCTCCACGCGGTAAAACTCCATCAGACACCGGAGCGTGGCCGTTATGATGCCGCTCGAACCGGCCATGCCGACCTGGCGGGGGATCTCCGTTTGGTACCGGACCGAGAAATTGCGGTCGTGCAGCTTGATCTGGCGGCTTTGGCAATATTCGACAAAGCGCTTGATCGTGGCTTTGACAAGGCGAATCCCTCCGTAATAGCCGTGCAATTTCACGTCCTTGACCAGGTCATGAATCGACGTGAACCGCGCCCGGTCATGCTCCGCGAGCACGATGTCCAGCGAGTCCCATTCGTAAAGCACGACTTCGGCGGCGAAGTTGCGGACGATGATCGAGATCGTCTTGCCGTGGTAGCCGTCCGACGGGTTCCCGATCAGACCGGCCCGCGAATACGCGCGCTTACGGATGAGGTTCATGGAGCAATTGCTGGAGGAACTTGCGCAACGAACGCCCGTATTTCTCGTCGGCGAGCGCAAATTCCACAAACGCCCGGAAGTAGGCGTCGTAATTCCCGATATCGAACCGCCGCTCGCCGGGCCGCAAACGCACCCCCAGCACACGCCCGCCTTCGCGGATCATCAACCGAAGGGCGTCGGTCAACTGAATCTCGCCGCCTTTGCCCGGGCGGGTTCGCTCCAAGGCATCAAAAATGCGCGGCGAGAGGACGTATCGCGCCGCCACAGCCAAGTCGCTGGGGGCGTCGGCAGGGGCGGGTTTCTCGATCACATCATCGAGCTCAAAGACTTCCCCGCTGCCCTTGGGTTTGGCCACGCCATACTGATGCAGTTGAGCCCGCGGCACCTGTTCGAACGCCACCACCGCGTCCGCGCCCCGATCCGCAAAGCACTGGGTCATGCGGCAGACGATGTCGCTCTCCGCGTTGAGTCCAATGATGGAATCGCCCAGCGCCACCACAAACGGAAGCTCGCCGACAAACGGCCGGGCGCACAAGACCGCGTGGCCAAGCCCCAGCAATTGCCGCTGCCGCGTGTAAAAGAACTGCACCGGCGCCCGCTCGAATTCCAGGGCCTCAAGCAGCTCCTCCTTTCCGGTCTCGCGGAGGGTCTGGATGAGCTCCGCGTTGAGGTCGAAATGGTTTTCGATGGAGGCTTTTCCCGGGCCCGTCACAAAGAGAAGCCGCTTCACCTCCGCACGCGTCAGTTCTTCCACCACATATTGCACCCCGGGTTTGCGGCCGACCGGGAGCATTTCCTTGGGTTGCGACTTGGTGGCAGGCAGAAGGCGGGTGCCCAGTCCGGCGACCGGCACGACCGCGATATTCACATCATTCATGTTGGCCCACAAAAAGCGCCGCCCGCGCGCGGGCGTCAGAAACGGCGGCATGATCAAACCACCGGATTCAACCCGGTTTCAAGCTCATTCCAGCGGCGGTTCGGGCGCGGGGTTCGACGGGAGCGGGCGCATGAGTTCGAAGTTGCAGAGGCGGACCTCCGGTTTCCCGAGGGTATCCATGGCCATCTCATTCTCCGAATTGAACGAGATGAGGAGATGGTCGGGTTTAAGATTGAGGGCTTCGAACCCGGCACGTTTGATCCGGGCGCGGACCCGGGCGATAAGCTCGTTCAGGGTTTCCTTTGTGATCAGGCCCTCTTCGCAGGCCTTTTCCGCGTCGATGCCCCGGTAGTACTCGGCGTCGCGTTCGGCCAGAAGCTCGTCCGGCCCGTTCCAAAAGCCCCAAATCGTGATGTACTCGTGGTCTTTGGAGATGGCCGGCTCGCCATCGGGCGTCTGCAGATGGGCCAGTTCCGAATATCGGCGGTGGTCGGCAATGGACTTGGCGCCGGCTTTATGGCCGGTCATGTAAATCGCGCGAGGGTAAATGGTGCGAACGCCCGACCGGCTCAATTGGAGCGCGTGGGCGAACTCTTCGAACGGGCTGTTATAGCCGTGTTTCAGGATGGGCTGGAGATTGCCCACGGTGCCAAGCCACGGGGTATCACCCAGCCGCGAGACGCGCCAGACCAGCTTGATGTTGTCCTTGGTGCTGGTTCGGAAGACCTGGTTGGTGTTGGAAAGGGCTTCTTTCGGTGTGCGACGCCAGCGTTCGGGAAGGAAGTAGTTGAAAAGATCCGGATCCTTCCCCGCCACCCAGAGAAGTCCGCCGGTGCTCTCGGCGTGCCCGAAGATGTAATCGACCCCGAGAACGTTCGTGGCTTTGAGATGGGCCGGGAGCGGCTTGGTCGAGGAAGCTTCAAAGCGCCGGGCCATATGCTGCAGGTACCGCTTGCGATGCACGCTCCGCACGGCCTGCTCGTGCTCTGGGGTCCGTTCGAGCAGTTCGTAATCGACGAGCGCGTAGGCCACCTGATCATTGTACCGAAGCAGCGAGCCGTCCGTCTCCAGGCGGACAATGACATGGGCCGGTTTCATGTCGACCATGCGGTATCCCTTGAGCTCCAGCTCGTGGTTGACCAGGCTGGTGGCTCGGGCCAGCAGCATTTCGCGTATCTCACCGGCCAAACCCCAGCGGTCCGCCACCTGCGTGATGTCGAACCCTTTGATCCAGCCGTAAAGGACGACATACTGCCGGAGGATGTCGAGCTCGACCCCCGGGTGACGGGCCACTTTGGCCGCAATCCGGTATTCGGAACGGCCGGTTTGCCAGGCATGGAGGCGTTTCGAGGGCACATAGATCGCAAGCGGTTTCTGCGTCTTGATCCGAATGCCCGGCGGGCCCGTCTCGCCGCTGCGCAGCTCCATCAGAACCGAGAACTCCTCAAAGGGGCTGTTGAATTCCGCATCGATAAACTTGCTAAAGGTGAACGTGTCCAGGGGAACGTCTTCGCCCACGCGCGACCATTTGACGACGAGGTTCAGCTCGCGCCCGTGCAATCTGCGCGTCGGGACTTTATACACGGTGCTGGTCCCAACGAGCCGCTTGCGCTTCTCCTCGAACCATTCCTTCGCATACCAGTTCTCCGGCAGCAGATGCTCCCAGAACGGCTGCCCAAAGCGGGTCAGGTAAAGATCGCCATCGTCGCTGGTCTTGATGTGCGTGTAGCTCACGTCCAGCAACTCCATCGTCTTTGCCCCGGGCGGCAAAGGCCGGAACCGGGCCGAAGGCAGCAGCCCGGCTGGTTCGTTCGGGCTGGCGGATGCGGCACGAGGCGCCGGGGTGTCCTCCTTCACGAGGCCCCCGTTGGAAAGGTTGGCCATGGCCGCGTGCCGGACTTCGTCGGGAATCATGAACTACAGTTGGCCTGGGGAGGGTGGAAATACAAGCCCGGGAACGGACGCGACTGGGGGCGGGAACGAAGAAGCTGGGTGGCTGCGTCCTGGCCGATGCTTTCGGACATACTATATCGTTCCTATATGGTTGCTATATGCCTCCTATAAGGTTGATTACATCAACTATTTAGCATCTATTGATTAACGTTGAATTGGGTTCCCATGCAGCGCAAAGTCGCACCGGTTCTTCCAGGCTGCTTCGCCCAGCTTTCTTACGGTGTAAATGCTTTCAGCCCCGCGATCCCCGCCACGATCACCACGATGCACAGCAGGCGCCCGGCGTCGCGCGGTTCCCCAAAAAACAGCACGCCTGCGACCGCGGTGCCGACCGCCCCAATCCCGGTCCAGACGGCGTAAGCGGTCCCGAGCGGGAGCGATTTCAAGGCCAGCGAAAGGAACACGTAGCTGACGGCCATGAAGATCACGGTGACCACACTGGGCCAAAGCCGCGTCCAGCCATCCGTCAGCTTGAGTCCCACCGCCCAGACGATTTCCGTCAAGCCGGCGATCGCAAGGTAAATCCAGCCCATATCAACCCGGTTCCTTTCGTTGGCGCGCCCGCGCCTGGCGGCGGGAACGTATGCCTACTGATGTCACAGAGCTGCGGAAGATCAAGGAAGGGGTTGGAAAGAGTGGGGATGGAGGGGCGGTCCCCCGGGCTGACGAGTTCTGGCGCCAAGGGCGCGGTCGCTCGGTCCGGTTTGGTGGGACTGGCCAGAGGCGCCGCCACAAAACTCACACGCGCGACTCCAGAGTTTGACATTTATTTGCGAATAGCCAGAATCGCGGCTTATTTTGCTGAAGCATATCCCATGAATAACCGTGTTATATTAGGCGCCTCTCTTTTAGGACTCCTTGTGCCAGGATTGCTCGCGCCTCCGGGCGGCGTCCAGGCGTCGCCCTTTGTGTACGAAACCGAGCGTGAACTTGTCACAACGGGCGATTTTGACGGAGACACCCGGGAAGACATCGTGATTGTGGACAAGGACTCCGGCAAGTACCGCCTTGGGTATCAACAGGCGGCCGGCCTTTTCCATTGGGTTCCTTTCCGCCAGAGCGGGATGAAGTATGTGGCGGCCTTGTCCACCGGCAGAATGCTTTCTGCGGACCGGGACGCCCTGGCCTTTGCGTCCGCCGACGCCAATCAGATGAGCGTTTCGGATGCGAAAAGCCCCACGGCGGCAGGCGCAACGGTGCCGGTTGTGTTTGGGACACTTGGTCCCAACGCCCTGGTGGCGGTCGATATTGGCGGTCCGGGCAACACGGCGCTCCAGGATCTTTGCATCGCCAGCATGTATAACAGCGATCCCACCCCGAATCGCGCCACCCTGATGCGGGCGACCGACGGGCAATTCACGCGGCTGGCCGAGGTGCCGCTGCCCGGGATCGTGAGCCGGGCCAACCGTGTGGCGGTGAACGCCGGCGCGGAGCTGGTCGGCAGCATTGTGACCAGCGATGACGGGACGTCTTTCCGGATCGATGACCTGCGGAGCGGCAGCCCGGTGCAGGTTGCCTTGGCGAGCGAGATTCCCGAGGGAGCGGATTACGTCTTCGGGACGTTCCGAGGGCTGCCCTTGGCGGATTTTGTGTTTTACGAGCCGGGCAAGCCGGAGATTCACTTCCGGCCGCTGCAGGAGGCGGGGGCGAACAAATTTCAGTTTGGCGAAGGCAAGACCTTCGAGATGGAGCAACCCGTGCAGCAGGCCTTTGCCATCCGCCAGGGAAACACCACCAAGCTCCTGTGCATCTTTGCGGAAGGCCAGGCGGGCGCGGTGTATGATTTCGACGGAAGCAAAGCCCCCGCGCTTTCCCAGACGATTACCAACCGGACGGGCGAGAAGTTGTTCGGCGCGGTGCCGCTGGCGAACGGATTTGCGGTCTTTTCTGCGCCGACGGCGGGCAAGTATTCGTCCCAATACACCGTTTACGTGGCGGAGAGCGGCAAGTTCAACCCGCGCACTTACGGCGCCCTGCCTTCGCTGGCCGATACGGATGACATCACCGTGCCGGACATTTACAAGAAGATCATGGCGGCCCTGGACGTGGCGGATGAGAAGGAAATGAAGCCTTACACGAACACGATCCCGGGCACGACCATCACTTACGTGATGATGCCAATCCCGGGCGGCGAGTTCGTCATGGGCAGTCCCGAGGGTGAGAAAGGGCGCAAACCGGAGGAAGGCCCGCAGCACCGGGTGAAGGTGTCGCCCTTCTGGATGGCGAAGTTCGAGATCACTTGGAACGAATACGAGCTGTTTATGTATCCCGAAGACGAAAAGAAGCTGGCGAAGGCGCTCACGGGCGACGTTTATGTGAACCCCCTGGCCGATGCGGTGACCCGCCCCTCCAAACCTTACGTCGAGATGAGCTTCGGGATGGGCAAATATGGCTATCCCGCCATCAGCATGACCCAGCATGGCGCCAATAAGTACTGCCATTGGCTGAGCGCGAAGACCGGCCATTACTATCGCCTGCCGACCGAGGCGGAATGGGAATACGCCTGCCGCGCAGGAACGACAACGGCCTACTTCTTTGGCGACGATCCGGATCAGCTTGACGAGTACGCGTGGTCGGCCAACAACAGCGACTTCAAGTACCAGAAGGTGGGCAAATTGAAGCCCAATCCCTGGGGCCTTTGCGACATCTACGGCAACGTCGTGGAATGGTGCCTCGACCAGTATGATCCCGAGTACTACAAGCTGGGCGGCACGGCGCTCCTCCAGGATCCCTGGAATAAACCGGCCAAGCCCTACCCGCACGCCGTCCGCGGCGGTTCCTGGGACGACGATGATCCGACCCTGTTCCGCAGCGCGGCCCGGCGCGGTTCGGATCGCTCGTGGAAAGCCCAGGATCCTCAGCTTCCCAAGAGCATTTGGTACCATTCTGACGCCCAGTTCGTCGGGTTCAGGATCGTTCGCCCTCTCAAGGTGCCGCCGCCGGCAGAACTCGTGAAAGTCTGGACGAGCGGGACAGAGAAGGATTAGCCGCGGCTTTCTTAGCCGGGCAGGAATTACGGCGGTGGCCGGGCCTTCAAGCCTGGCCGCCGCCGCACGGCTTCAGTCCCGAACGCGGATGAGCGTCTTGACGGACCGATTCCCTGCGGCCATCTGGCGGAACAGCTCAGGCAAATGGTCCAATGGACATTCGCCATCCACGAAGTCCGCGGCGCGAATGACGCCCGATTCGATCAGCTCAAGGGCTTTTCGGATGGTCGAAGGCGAATGATGAAAACTGGCCATCAACGTCAGCCCTGAGTAATGCAGCAGGCCGGTGTCAAGCGCGACCGTGCTGCCGGCAGGGCACCCGCCAAAGAAGTTCACCTTGCCGCCTTTGCGGACCAGTTGCACCGCCGCCTCCCAGGTTTCAGGCCGCCCCACCGCTTCGATCACGGCGTCGAACGCCGCGCCCGCCCGCAGGCGCACGGCAGGTGCGGTATCCGCATGAGGGGGGATCTCGACGACGGTGCTTGCGCCCAGGCGCCGCGCCGCGGAAAGCCTGGCTTCGCCACGTCCGGCGACCGTCACCTCCGCACCCGCGTTGCGCGCCAGCGCCACGAACATCAGGCCAATAGGCCCCGCGCCCAGCACGAGAACGCGTCCGCCGGAAAGGCGGAGTTCTTCGATCCCCTGAACCACGCAGGCCAGCGGCTCGGTCAAGGCGGCGTCGCCATAGGAGGTTTCGGGCTTGAGCTCAAGGAGGTTCTTCTCGACAATGCGAGCGGGGACGACGACGGATTCCGCGTAAGCTCCATTAAGAAAGACAAGGTCGTCGCAAAGGTTTGGCTGATGGCTGCGGCACAGAGGGCAACT
Organism: uncultured Verrucomicrobiota bacterium; assembly: GCA_964578605.1. GTDB lineage: Bacteria > Verrucomicrobiota > Verrucomicrobiia > Limisphaerales > SIBE01 > JAXMHN01. The sequence goes on from CAZODO010000028.1 coordinate 33,200, forward strand.
CCCGCACGGCGCCGAATTTGCCGCCACAACCCGCTGCCCGGCGCGCCACCCCACCGCGGCGGGGTGCGCTTCGGCAATCACACCCGAAAGTTCGTGGCCAAACGCCGCGGGTGGCTTGATCATTTTGGCGTGATAGCCTCGCCGGTAGACCTTCAGATCCGTGCCGCACGTCAGCGCCGCTTCAATCGCGATCCGCACTTCGCCGGGCCGCAAGGGCGCCAGGGGACGCTCTTCGACCCGGATCTCTTCTTTGCCGTAAAGGATGGCTGCTCTCATCGAAAGCCGGCCCACGATGGAGGCGACTTTGGGCGATGGAAAGGAAAAGTTGGCCCGAAGCGATGCCGAATTGGTTTGCGGGCCTCCGCTCGGTTCGGCTAAGAGACCCGGGACGTTATTGGAAAACTGAATGATTACCGAGAAGATTACCGAACTGGCCGTCCATGTCCTCGACACGGCCGGGTACCCGGGCGCCGCCTTGCTCATGGCGCTCGAGAGCATGATCGCGCCCGTGCCGAGCGAAGCCGTGATGCCCTTTGTGGGATTCCAAGTGGCCGACGGCAAATGGAACCTGGCGCTCGCGATCTTGGCCACCAGCTTCGGTTCCCTTGTGGGTTCGCTGCTTTCCTACTGGATGGGGTTCTATGGCGGGAAACCCCTGGTGCTCAAGGTCGGCAAGTATCTGTTGCTCAATCGCCATGATCTCGAATTGACGGAGCGGTTCTTCCAGAAGAAACAGGGACTCTGGACCGTGTTCGCGGCGCGGTTCGTCCCGGTGATCCGTCATTTCATCTCCATCCCCGCTGGGATGGGGCGCATGCCCCTGGGACCCTTCGTGGCCGTGACGGTCGTCGGCGCGACTCTCTGGAACACCTTTCTCCTCGTCTGCGGAATGAAGCTGCGCGAGCACTGGACGGTCGTCCAGACCTACTCCCACCAGGTCGATATCGCGATCGTGGTCCTGTCGGTGATCGGCCTTGCGTGGTTTGTCCGGTCACGCCTGCGTCGCCATCGCGCGGCCGAGATCTCGCCGGAATAAAAAGCCCTGCGGACGCTGCCAAGCCGCCCTTCGTTCCAGCTCACGGCGCGGCTCAACGGTGAATCAATGCCAGCCAGCCGGTCACCAGAGCGCCCCCGATCAGGCTCAGCCAAGCTCCGACCGTCACCGCTTTCGCCTGCGCGACCTTTTGCGGCAGAAAGTTTATGACCAGCCCGAGAATCACTCCGGCGGCATAACCGCCCGCGTGAGCGGCAACATCGCTGGAGGGATCAGCACCCAGCAGCACGAAAAGCAGGACCCCGGCTCCGGCGGCTTTTGCGAGTTGCTTCAACGCCCGCGGCTGGAGGGACCACGTGGCTCCGTGGGGAATGGAGATCAAACCCAAGGCGCCCATGACCATCCCGGAGGCTCCCACGCCGACGTAGGGCTTCGCATGCACGAAGAAGCCCACCAGGTTGCCTGCGGCCCCGGAAAGATACGCCGCGCACAACGCCAGGCCGGCCCCATACCGCGCCATCGCCAGGCCCAGGAGAACGAACCCCGTCGTGACGTTCGCCAGCAAGTGCGCCGCGTCCGAGTGCAGAAGGATGGCCGTAAACGCCCGCCACCATTCACCCGCCTGCACGGCTTTCGTGGCGAAGGCACCGCCCGCTCTGAATTCGGGAATGCGTGACATTGTCGCCCAATGCACATAACAGAGCAGCGCCGACCAGACGGCCGCCCCCCAGTGGAACGTGGCGTCGAACCACGGAACAGGCTGTCGCCAGTGCCAGCGCCGGTTCTCCGCGCGGTAAAGCCGGATGGCTTCCAGCGCGCGCGCGTGATCGGCCGCTTTCACTTCCAACCGCCACCCGGTTTCTTCGGAGTGAAAGATGGCCGCCGCGATGTCCTGACTGGCCAGGACCAGGCTCCAGTCCATCACTTGGCGCCTGGAGAACGCGGGGATGTCGCGCACGGACGGTTCCGGATCGGCCGAGTTCATGGGGTATCGTTCTGCGGTCCTGCTCTGGGGTCAATCGGTTTCTCCGCCGGCTAGGGGCACCCCGCTGCCATTTCAAGCCAATGCCCGGCCTTGTCGTTTGGAGCGGGTTCTCTAAATCAAGCCACGATCAGCCGCTGGCGGAAAGGCATCCGTTCAGAGGCCAAGAATCCACGAGGCCCGGATGGCGCTGAACGACGCCGCCCAGCGGTTGTTCTTCCTGGGCGACTCGGGATATCCGCTGAACGGGCTCCTGGAAGAACGGAGCGGAGCGCCGGTCATCGCCGCTTGCCCGGGGCAGCCTTGCGCCGGTATCGGATCGGGCGCGTAAACTCGAACAGGAGCTCGATTCGGTGCGCCCGAAGCGACTGCTTTTCCCCGGCAAGGCGGATCGGGCGGAGAATCGATGCGGACGCCGCATTCAGGTAGTCCGCGACCGCCGTTCGCTGCGCCTCTTCACCCTGATGCTCTTCGCGGACCAGCGCCAGCTCGCCCGCATCCAGCCAGAATCCCCCGCAGCTTGGGCATTCGTCCACTTCCACCCGCCGCCGCGGGCTGTAATAGTGGCGCATCATGATGATATCGAGACATCGAGGACAGTTGCGCCGTTGGGACTGGTCGAAGGGGCGCCCTTCGCTGCGCTGGATCTCAATGAGCATTTGCACGGCGGTTTCGTGCGGTTCATCCAATTTCTGCAGTTCGAAGTTGTCGAACCAGATGCCGCCGCATCCCCCAAGACAGACATCCACCGTCACGTTCCCCGCCTGGACCGGATTCAACATTGTTCCGCAGACTGGACAGTTCATGTATCGTTCAGTGCTCTCGGTTGTTCTGTTCGCCACGCCGGGCCGCCCCGACGCTCTTCCCGGCGGCAGGCTTGCAGGATAGGGTATTCTGGCTTTAGAGCAAGCCACCGTGCTGCCGCACGGCGAGGACTGGCCCGCCGGGCCGGCCCTTCGGAATTTGGAACGTAACCTTTGCGCCGGCTGCCGGAACTTTCTTTGCGCCAATGAAAAATTCAAGGGATCCCAGCCCGGTCGAGCGGCTCTTTCCGTTCGTGCTTCGTTCCCGTGCGCTTCTCGTTGGGCGCGACACCTTGGGGCGGGCCAGGAAACGGCTGCACTTCGTCCTGATCACCACCGACCTGTCGGATAACAGCCGCGAACAGATCCTGTCGGATTTCCGCGATCATCCCGTGGTGCAACGCTATACGAGCGCCGATCTCGAGCAGTTCTTTCGCATCCGGGGTGCCAAGGTGATCGGGTTCCGCAAATCCGCCCTTGCCCAATCGATCTACGCGGAACTGAAAGCGTTCAGGATCAACCGAGCGCCGTCCTCTACGTAAAATGAGGCCTTGCTGCGAAGGTGGCTCCGACGATTTGCGGTGAACGTGATCATTCCTCGCGTTTAATGCGCTATTGATCCGTTAATCGTGCTGCATTCTTAAGGTTTCAACCGTAGCATTGCCAGTTGAATACCGAATCAAAGCCGAACGAAAGACGAACCAATACCGAACGAGATCCGAACGAGATCCTAACGCAAGGCGAATGTGTCTCGCCAAACGCAGAAATGGGGGGTCCGACCCGCCAAAAATGAGCAATTGCTGTGGCCGTGCGCCTGTTGCTTTACAGGACGGCTAAATCGGTGTATCCCCGAGATATGAACCTCGCTAGATCAAGCAAGGCGTTTACCCTCATCGAGCTCCTGGTTGTCATTGCCATCATCGCGATCCTTGCGGGAATGCTTCTTCCGGCGTTGTCGAAGGCGAAAACCAAGGCCCAGGGCATCGCCTGCATGAACAATCTTAAGCAACTCGGGCTGGCTTGGTATATGTATCCCGAGGATAACAATGACAAGTTGGTCCCGAACGGCACCGGGGACCAGCGCGGCTGGGTGGAGGGTTGGATGCAGACGGCCCAGGACGCCACCAATATCAATTTGCTAAAGGCGCCGAAAGGACTGCTCTGGGACTACAACCAGTCCCTGGACATTTACCGGTGCCCGGCCGACCGCAGCACGGTCAAGCTAGGGGGCAAAACCTACCGGCGCGTGCGCAGCATGTCCATGAACGGGAATATGAACGGCGACAGTTGGTATACCGCCGAGATCAAGAATACCCATTACACCTTCCGCAAGATGTCGGAGATCGTGCCCATCTCGCCTTCGCAAGCGTTCGTGTTCATCGACGAGCATCCTGACGCCATTGATGACGGCTATTTCCTGGTGTTCGTCAACCGCCACCATTTGTGGGGCAACATGCCGGCTAACTATCATAATGGCGCTTGCGGTTTCTCGTTCGCGGATGGCCATTCCGAAGTTCATAAATGGCAGGACCGCGACACGCTATCCCAGAAGATTGTCGCCAATCCAACGGCGCCGAGAGATGTCCCCTGGATCCAGATCCGAACCACGGCGCCGTTAAGCAGCACGGCTCCTTGGCCGCCCTAGGTCCTACGGATCGGCCGGTTTCCGAGCCCCTTTCCATCCAGGTCCGCGCACGATCCGGCCCGGCATGGCGCCGGTATGTTCTCCGTCCTTGAGCACCTGGGTTCCGTTCACAAAGACGTGCCGGACCCCGGTCGCGAACTGATGCGGTTGCTCGTAGGTGGCGTGGTCCTGGATCGCCGCCGGATCCAACACCACGATATCCGCAAGGAACCCTTCTTTTAACGCCCCGCGCCGGTCGAGCCTCAGGTTGTTTGCCGGCAGCGCGGTCAGTCGGCGAATGGCTTCCGCAAGCGAAATCACCCGCTCGTCCCGGACGTAGCGTCCCAGCAACCGGGCCACATTCCCATAGGCCCGCGGGTGGGGATTCGATTTCAGAAAGGCTCCTTCCGGCGCGAGCGAAGGCGCGTCGGACGCGAGACTCATCCAGGGCAATCGGAGCTGCTTGCGGATGTTCTCCTCGGACATCAGAAAATAGGCGCTTTCGACGCGGCTGGCGTCCTGAATGACGAGGTCCATGGCGGCGTCTTCCGGCGAGCAGCCCCATTGCTTGGCGATATCGGCGAGGGTTTTCCCGATCAAAGGTTTGAGCGGTTCGCTCTGAAGCCCAATGACAAGGATGTTCTCGGGTGAACCGGCCGCCACGTAGAAATTCTCCCATTGATCGGTCGGGGTTCCCATCTCTTGCTTCACACGCGCGCGGATGGCGGGGTCTCGCAAACGCTGGGCCCAGGCTTTATTGCCGCCTTCCTGCACCCAGGGAGGCATGGCGGCATCGAGTCCGGTGGCCGCGGCGGTGTAAGGATACATATTGGCCGTGACGCGCAATCCGTCCGCGCGTGCGGCTTCGATCTTCTTGATGGCGGCATCGACCTTGTTCCAGTTCGGCTGGCCAGCGGCTTTGAAATGATAGATCTCCGCCGGGATAGGGGCGTCGCGGGCGATCTGGATCAATTCGTCAAGAGCTTCCAGGAAACGGGCGCCTTCGCTTCGCAGATGACTGATATAAACGCCACCGTAACGGGCGGCGACCTTTGAAAGCGCGGTAAGTTCCTCGGTCCGGGCGTAGAAAGCGGGGGCGTAAATCAAGGCCGACCCCACACCCAGCGCCCCTTCTTCCATCGCCTGCGAGACGAGACGTTCCATCCTGGCCAATTCGGCGGGCGTCGGTGCGCGGTCTTCGTGCCCGATCTCGTGAATGCGGACGGTGGTGGCGCCGACGAAGGAAGCCACGTTTGGGGAGACGCCGCGTTTTGCCAGGTGCTCAAGGTACTCGCCCAAGGTTGTCCAGGGGATGTCGAACTGGAGATCGCCCTGGCGCTCGCGCATTTCCTGTTTCATGGCGCCGTTCAAAGGGCCCATGGATTTGCCCTCGCCAAACACCTCGAGCGTGATCCCTTGGCAAATATCGCTCTGGGATCTGCCATCGATCAGGAGGGTTTCCGTGGCCCAACTGAGCATGTTGACAAACCCGGGCGCCACGGCGAGTCCGCGGGCGTCAAGCTCCACCTTGCCTTTCGCATCCGGGAGCTTCCCGATCCGGGAAATGGTGTCGCCGTCCACCGCGATGTCAGCCGTCATCGGTGATTGACCGCTTCCGTCGTAAACCGTCCCGTTCCGGATCACGAGATCGTGCGCCGGGGCGGCGCCCGAGAGCAGAGAGGTTGTGAACGCCAGGAAGAAGGCGAACGCGCGGTTCCGCAAAACAAGTCTCATCGCAACGATTGTTTGGCAAAGCCGGGCCACCCGCAAGTCACTCCGCGTCCGCTTCGGATTCGGCTGCGTCTGCCGGCGGGGTCGCGGGACCGGCGAGCACGACGAATTCGCCTTTGAACGTGCGGCTCTTGAACAGGGCCAAAAGTTCCTCGGCTTTCCCGCGAGCGAACTCCTCGAATTTCTTGGTCAATTCGCGGGCGAGCACCAGGGGGCGATGCGGCATCACCGCATGGAGTTCCGCAAGGAGCTTTTCGATGCGGTAAGGCGATTCGTAAAGAACCAGCGTTCCGGGCAACCCGGCCAGGCGTTCGAGTTCCTTCCGTCGCTGCCCGGATTTATGGGGCAGGAACCCGCTGAAATGGAACTCCGCCGTGGGCAAACCGCTCGCCGTCAGCGCCGCCACCAACGCGCACGGTCCGGGCACCGACTCGACCCGGCATCCGGCCGCCAACACGGCTTGGACGACCCGTTCGCCGGGGTCGCTGATTCCGGGCGTGCCGGCGTCGGTGACCAAGGCGACCTTCTGGCCGGCGCGAAGGCGTTGGATGATCTCTTCGCTTCGCCGGGCTTCATTGAACTTGAAGTAGCTGATCATGGGCCGGGAGAATTCGTAATGCTGCAGCAGGCGGCCGGTATGCCGCGTGTCCTCGGCCGCAATCACGTCGCATTCCCTCAGCGTCCGCAACGCCCGGAGGGTGATGTCCTCCAGGTTCCCAATCGGCGTCGCCACGAGATAAAGCGTCCCGGGACTTAACGGGGGCAGCGAAGATTCCATGGGAGTTATGTGGCAGCAAACGCGGCCGCCTTCAAGCCCGGCCCCGGGGCGAGCGAGTTTGGCAGTCCGAGTTCCGGGTTGCCTGCTGGATCAGTTGACCGAACGCAGACGGGCGAGTCGAAAGCGAACCGACCGCGACTTGCTGGCAAAATAGCAGCAATTCTCATTTTAGGTAGGGCGACGCGCTCCGTCGCGCGCCGTGGCTAACTTCCGCTTAGCGGTGATTGACTCCGCACAAGATCCATTCCGCCCAGTCTGCAGGATGTTTGAAGAAAGCGAGAGCAAACCAACGGCGGTCGACGGAGCGACCTGCCCTACCTAAGGTTCAGATGTTTTCTGAGCAAAATGAGACTTGCTGGCAAAATAGGCTTTTCTCGCCCCGCGCGGGGTCTAGAGTGGCTAGAGAAAGCAAAGGAACAGCGTATGGCCAACGTGACCCAATTGCATGTCAACGGCGCGCTGCGGCAAGTTGACGCGGATCCCGAGCGGAGCCTTCTGAGCGTGCTGCGTGATGATCTGGAATTGACCGGGAGCAAGTATGGCTGCGGGGAGGGCCAATGCGGCGCTTGCACCGTGTTGATCGACGGGCTGGCGACCCGCTCGTGCCGCAAAGCAGTCGGCACGGTCCGAGACGCGAAGATCCTCACCATCGAAGGCCTCGCGACCCACGGGAAGCTGCATCCGGTGCAGCAAGCTTTCCTGGATCTCAATGCCATGCAATGCGGCTATTGCACCCCGGGGATGATCATGGCGGGAGTGGCGCTCCTTAGCACCCACCCCAAGCCCACACTGCAGGAGATCGTGGACGCCATGGATCAGAATATCTGCCGGTGCGGCACCTATCCGCGAATCATCCGGGCCATTCAACTCGCAGCCGAGACCATGAACGGAGGGCGGCGATGAACCCGAACGCCTTTCCTGACGCCGGCCTCGAGCCCGAGCGCTACGAACTCGCCGAAACCGTTCGCGGGCAATTGGATCTTCCACGGCGCGACTTCTTGAAGCTGCTTGGCGGCGGCGTGCTGGTCTTGCTTTGCCTGGACGATTTGGCCGGGCAGGAATCCGCGGCTGCGCGCCGCCCGGGCGCCGGCGAGCGCATGCCTCGTGAATTGGGAGCGTGGTTGCACCTTGGCGAAGACGGCATCGTCACCGTTTACACTGGCAAAGTTGAACTCGGTCAGAACGCCCGGACTTCGCTGACCCAGATCGTGGCGGAAGAGCTGCCTGTGCCTGTCAGTGCCATCCGCGTGGTGATGGGCGACACGTTCCTGACCCCCTACGACGCCGGCACGTTCGGGAGCCGCACCACGCCCGACATGGTCCCGCAAATCCGCAAAGTGGCCGCCACGGCGCGCGAGACCTTGCTCGAACTGGCCGCCACGAAGTTCAATACCAGAGCCGACGAACTCGAAGTTTTCGAAGGCAAAGTCCGCGAACGGACCGGCAGCCGTTCGGTCACCTTCGGGGAACTGGCCAAGGGACAGCAACTCGAGAAGCGGATCGTGGCGAATCCGCGCACGACCCCGCCTCTGGAATGGAAGGTCACCGGGACCTCCCTGCCCAAGGTGGACGGAGAAGCATTCGTGACCGGCCGTCACCAGTATACAACGGATCTGCAACGGCCAGGGATGCTCCACGGGAAAGTGTTTCGTGCGCCCACGTTAGGCGCCTCCTTGGCGTCTGTGGAAACGGACGCCGCGAAGACGATTCCCGGCGTCCGGGTCATTCAGGAAGGCGATTTCGTGGGCGTGGTTGCACCCACCCCGACATTGGCAACGCAGGCCTTGGCGGCCATTCGGGCTCAATGGAAGACCCAGGAACAGGCGTCCCAAGACGACTTGTTTAAGCGCCTCAAGAACACCGCAGCCGGTGGCGGTGGCAGGGCAGGGCGGAGCGAGCACGAGGTGGGGTCCATCGAGCGCGGCCTTGCCGACGCCGACCATAAACTCGAGCGCGCTTACACCCTCGCTTACATCGCCCACGTCCCGCTGGAACCCCGTGCCGCCGTGGCCGAGTGGAACGGATCCACCCTCACGGTCTGGACCGGAACCCAACGGCCGTTTGGCGTGCAGTCAGAGCTGGCGCGCGCGTTCGGGATGCCCGAGTCGCGCGTCCGCGTGATCGTGCCGGACACCGGATCGGCCTACGGTGGCAAACACACTGGCGACGCCGCCCTTGAAGCGGCAAGACTGGCGCGTGGTGCGGGGAAGCCCGTGAAGCTGGTCTGGACCCGCCAGGAAGAGTTCATGTGGGCGTATTTCAGACCGGCGGGAGTGATTGAGGTGACGAGCGGGGTCAAGAAGGACGGCACGGTGACAGCTTGGGAGTTCCACAACTACAACTCCGGGACGGCCGCCATTCGCACCGTCTACAACTTCCCCAACCAGCGGATCCAGTTCCATCCTTCGCAATCGCCCCCTGCGCCAGGGTTCCTACCGGGCCCTGGCAGCTCCGGCGAACCACTTCGCCCGCGAAACGCACGTGGACGAACTGGCGCACGCGGCCGGCATGGACCCTTTGGCCTTCCGCCTGCACAACCTCAAAGACACCCGCCTCCGCGACGTCTTGAATGCCGCTGCGGAGAAATTCGGCTGGGGCAAGTCACAACCCGCAAAGGGGCATGGTTTCGGAATCGCGGGCGGTTTCGAGAAGGGTTCCTATGTAGCCACATGCGTCGAGGTCATCGTGGAGCCGAGCGGCGAAGTCCGAGTGCTTCGCGTGGTGGAAGCCTTCGAATGCGGCGGCGTCATCAACCCTGACCACCTGACTAATCAGGTTGAAGGGATGATCATGATGGGTCTGGGCGGCGCGCTGTTTGAAGCCATCCGCTTTGAAGACGGCAAGATCCTCAATGGCCGCATGGCGCAATATCGGGTCCCCCGGTTTAGCGACTTGCCCAACATCGAAGTGATCCTCCTGGACCGGCGGGACCTGCAATCGGTCGGCGGCGGAGAGACGCCCATGGTGGCGATCGCGCCAGCGGTCGGCAACGCGATTTTCCACGCGACGGGCGTTCGGCTGCGTTCGATGCCCTTGGCGCCTGACGGCGTGACGGCGTAGACGAGGGCTGGTCGGTTGGCAGGGGCGGCCCAGAGCCGATGCTCCTCGGCCAGGATGAGCTCGTTTCGGTTCTCCGCAAACTGGGCCAGGAGCCTTCATCAAGCCGCCCTCCTTCCTAAGATTCGGCGCGACGGGCAAGTGCTATGTTCCGACCAGTGGTCCGACCACAACTGCAGGACTGCAAGGTTCCAGTGGAAGCGAGCCTGAATGAGGCCCTCTTGCCTGGTCGAGCTGTCACCCGAGCCAATCGAGGTTCCGGGCGGTGCCGTCGTATTCGGTGCCCGTCTTGAATCGTTCGAACGCGCCGGTGTCTGCAGCCTGCTGCGTGCGCGCGAGCAGGGCCGAGATTGCCTCGGAAGTCATGGGCTTGAAAGTGCGCACGGCTTCGAGCGCCTGGTCGAGCCGTTCCATGCTTTCCATGCCGGTAATGACGGTGGACGTCGGCAAGCTCAACGCATAATGCAGGCATTCGATGGCGCTGGCGCTTTTCGATCTCAGGGCAGCCCCGCTCGCCAGCGGCTTCATCCCCAAGACGGCAATGCCTTCCCGCACCAACACAGGCAGCACCTGCTTTTGAAAGCTTCGGAAATGCGCATCGAGGACGTTTAACGGCATTTGCACAGCGTCGAAATGAACCTGGTGCTTCGCTGCGACCTCCAGGGTCCGGAGGTGGATGAACGGGTCCTTGTGCCCGGTGAACCCGATATACCGGATCTTCCCAGCTTGCCGGGCCTCGCGCATCGCTTCAATCGCGCCGCCCTCGCGGAAGACAAGGTCCGGATCTTCGACCCGGATCATCTCGTGAATCTGCATCAGGTCAATGCGGTCGGTCTGGAGGCGCTTGAGAGATTCATCGATCTGTTTCGCCGCGGACGACTTCGTGCGGCCATCGAATTTCGTCATCAGGAATACTTTGTCGCGGTAGCCGTCCCGAAGCGCTTTGCCCATTCGGATCTCGCTGCCACCATTGTGGTAATCCCAGCAGTTGTCCATGAACGTGATCCCGCGATCGATCGCGCCCCGGACGAGGCGGATCCCTTCCTGTTCGTCGTTCGGGATGCCAATGTGGAATCCGCCAAGACCGATCGCGGAGATTTGTTCCCCGGTCCGGCCGAATTGGCGGCAGATCATCTCGCCCCGCCTGGTTTCCGCACCCCAAGCGTGCTCGCCGATACCCGCCACCAAGCCGACTGCGATGGCGGATCGGATAAAGTCTCTGCGGGAGAACCCGCCCTGTCCCAGTTCGAAGTCCCTGTGTGCCGCGTTTTGCGTGTGAGTGTCCATATGTCCTCTTGCCTCTTGTGCGTGTAACTTCGCCGCGTTGAGCTGGGGGTTCAACCTGAAAGAATTCCCCGTTAGGGCCAGGCCCTTGACTCCTGTGCGGACTGGGGGTCGGAACTGGCATTGAACCGTTGCCCTTTCGGGGCGCCGCTTCGCTTTGCCCCAGGCTGACGGTGGCCTGCGCCTTTGGCGCGAGCTTACAGGCCAGAGGAATTTCGAATCCGTCTGGCTACGATTACGATTACGATTACGATTACGGCAGAAGATTGATGTTCAATGGTTTAGGTGTGAATGGATGTGCGGCGAAGGGTCCTGGGGAGGGGGCACGCGGGAGAGATGGAATCAGGGTTGTTGATCGAGGCACGTCGCCGTCCTGCCGCAGGTCCTCAGGCATATAACACGTATATGACAGGTATATAACACGTATTTAACTCGATTCCGAAGCGTGTTAAATACCTGTCAAAACCCTGTCATTCCCGTGTCAAAGGCGGATGCGCCAGGTCAAGTCGGGCCGGGCCGACCCGCCCTGCCTGAGTCGGGATTTGGTGTGGCCTTGGCGTGGCCGGTGAAGCGAGAGTTGACTTTCTTGCGAGGAAGGCAACCTTTTGCTGCAAGAAAGGCGTACTATGCAATGGCGAGGGCGGCGGGCGAGTTCGAATGTGGAAGATCGGCGCGGGATGGGTGGATTGCCGGTGATCGGCGGCGGTTTAGGGCTGCTGGTCATCGTGGTTCTATCGTTGCTGACGGGGGCGGATCCACGGTCGCTTCTGGATTTGGCGGGGGGCGGTGCGAATCCAGCGCAACAGACAGATGCCGCCGCGCCGACGGACGAGCGCGCGCAGTTCATTTCAGTGGTTCTTGCTGATACCGAAGACGTTTGGAATGAGCAGTTTACCCGGATCGGCCGCCCCTATGAAGAGCCGAAGCTGGTCCTTTTCTCCGGGATGGTCCGCTCCGCATGCGGCAACGCCTCGGCCGCCGTGGGTCCTTTCTACTGTCCGGGCGACCGCAATGTGTATATCGACCTGAGCTTTTACGACCAGTTGCAGAGCCGGTTTGGCGCGCCCGGGGATTTCGCGCAGGCTTACGTCATCGCCCACGAGGTGGGGCACCACGTGCAAAATCTGCTGGGGATTTCGGGCAAAGTTGACGCCGCGCGTGGCCGAGTGAGCCAGGAAGAGTTCAACCGGCTGTCCGTGCGCCTGGAATTGCAGGCGGACTTCTTTGCCGGCGTTTGGGCGCATCACACGCAGCGGGCGAAACAGGTGCTGGAATCCGGTGATCTTGAGGAAGCCCTCAATGCCGCCACCGCCATTGGCGACGACAACATCCAGAAACAATCCCAAGGCTACGTGGTGCCCGACTCGTTCACTCATGGGACTTCGGCCCAGCGCGTCCGATGGTTCCGCCGGGGTTTCGAAACGGGGAATATCAACGTCGGAGACACATTCGCGGTGCGCGAGAACGAGTTGTGAACGAGGGCCAGTGTCCGTTGCAGCGCCTCTCGGAGCCGAAACCTTGAACCGCCGCCCCCGAGCCCGGGATTTCTGGATCTCTCGCGGTGCGAACCGGCAGGCCAAAGGCCCCGAGCAGCGGCGTCCCTGATTGTCGTGTCAACCGCCGCCTTGCCGCGCGCTCAGGGCGAGCTCCGAACCAAAAAATCCCTTGTGAAAAATTTCACGATCTGGCAGTTTCCCTGCGCTCGTGGCACAAGACCCGTTTGTGTTTGGGACAGGTGATCTCCACGCGGCCGATACTCGGAAACATGCAGTGCGTCAAAGCCATATTAATCCTGGGGTTGCTTGCGGCCCTGCCCTGGTTTGGGCTGCCGGCTGAAATCCCTGCGGAGGCAGGCGAATCTGCCGCCGGCCATGAGGCGGCGGTCGCAGGGGAGCATCACAGCCTGCCCCCTTCCGCGGTTGATCTGTGGAAGGTTGGCCCATTAACGATCACGAACTCCATGGTGGTGACTTGGGCGGTAGCCATCGGGCTGATCGTCTTTGCCCAATTCGCGACCCGCACCGTGCGGGACGTGCCCAAAGGCGCCCAGAACTTCTGGGAATGGCTCGTGGAAAGCCTGTTCCAATTCCTGGAAGACATCATTGGCTCCGATCTGGTGAAGAAGACCTTCTGGTTTTTCGCGACGGTCTTCATCTTCATTCTCTTTACGAACTGGGTAAGCCTGATCCCCGGGATCGGGACCATCGGGTGGGGGGAGCAAGGCGAGCACGGCTTTCGGATCGCGAAGCCGCTCCTGCGCGGGGCCAACGCGGACCTGAACATGACGCTGGCGATGGCGATGATCTTTTTCGTGTTCTGGACCCTCTGGGCCTTGCAAGCGAACGGCCCCATCGGTTTCCTCAAGCACTTGTTCGCCCCGAAGGGCGATTCCACCGGGTTTCTCAAACTGCTCCTGATCGTGGTCTTTTTCGCGGTGGGTTTCCTTGAGATACTCTCGATCCTGTTCCGGCCGGTCTCGCTTAGCTTCCGGCTTTACGGGAACATCTTTGCCGGAGAGAACATGCTGGAATCCATGGCGCGGCTGGTTCCGGGGCTGGGCTGGCTGCTTCCGGTGCCGTTTTATTTCATGGAACTGCTGGTGGGGATTGTCCAGGCGCTGGTGTTCATGTTGCTGACCGCCGTGTTTACGATGTTGATCTGCCAGCATGACGAGGAGCACTCCCCCGCGCGTCATTGAGGGCGGACGGCGCGCCGCCGGGGCGGGCGCACAGAGAATTTCGGCGGTTCGACCGTGTTCAATCGCGGGAGCCTCCGAGAACGCAACGAAAGGAAAAGTATGTTGATGCCTATGTTGGCGGAGTTGACGGGCAACCTGCATGTCGGTTTGGCAGCGCTGGGCGCGGCCCTCGGCGTGGGGTTCATTGGCATGAAGGCCGCCGAGGCCGTGGGCAGGAATCCGGGCGCCGCGACGAAGATCCTGGTGCAGGCGATTCTTTCCATTGCCTTTGCCGAAGCGATCGTCTTCTACGCCATCTTCCTCGTCGCTAAGTAAGAGGCGCGGGGGGAGCTAATGCAGGGCGCGAGGCTGGACGGCCTCGCGCTCTTCATCCAGACACTTTATGAACGAGTTTGTCTTCTTTGCGGGAGTCGGCGCCGATTTGGCGCAGATGGGGCGGAACACGGCCACGACCTTTGGGGTGGACTGGCCGCACTTCATTGCCCAGGTGATCAGCTTCGCGATTGTGGCCTTCGTTCTCCAGCGGTTTGCCTACAAGCCGATCTTGCAGGTGCTCGAGCAGCGCCGCCAGCGGATCGCCGAAGGATTGGCCAACGCCGACCGCATCAAGCAGGAACTGGCAAAGACCGAAGCCGCGCGCCAGGAGGTCCTCATGAACGCCAACGTCCAGGCGAACCGTTTGATCGAAGAAGCCCGCGCCGCCGCGGCGCGCGTGCAGGAACAGGAAACCCAGAAAGCCATCGCGACGGCGGAGCAAATCATCGCGAAAGCCCGCGAAGCTGCCGCCCAGGATCATGCGCGGATGCTGGCCGACCTCAAACGCGAGGTGGGCCACCTGGTCGTGGAAACCACGGCCCGCGTGACCGGCAAGATTCTTACCCCGGACGATCAACGGCGCCTTGCGGAGGAAACCACACGCACGCTCGCTGCCTGAGGGGCTGAACTCCCCCAGGTTTTCACACGATGAAAGTCAACAAGCAAGCGCGTCGCGGGGCCAAGCACCTCTTCCGGGGATGCGCCATCAATGGTGTGTTCGACGAGAATCGAGCCCGGCAGGCGGTCGCGCAGGTGTTGCAAGCAAAGCCGCGGGGTTACCTGGCTGTCCTGACCCATTTTCAGCGCTTGGTCAAACTCGAATGCGAACGCCGGCTGGCTCGCATTGAGAGTGCCCTTCCTTTGAATCCCGCGCAGCAAGCGGCGATTCAGGCCAGCCTCCAACAACGGTACGGGCCCGGGCTAAGCTTCCAGTTTTCCCAGCGCCCGGACCTGCTGGGCGGCGTCCGGGTTCAGGTGGGAAGCGACGTCTACGACGGCAGTATCCGGACACGGCTGAACGAGGTCCGCGAAGCGTTTGAATCTGCGTAGCCTGGCCGAGTCAACTATGAGCACATTACTACAGGAGATTGAACAGAAGATTGCCGGAGTCAAAGCCTCCGTCGCCAAGCAGAATGTCGGCACCGTCCGGGAGATCGGGGACGGCGTGGCCCGCATCGAGGGCCTGACGGACGCGATGCTCAACGAAATGCTCGATTTCGGCAACGGGATCGTCGGGCTGGCTTTGAACCTGGAAGAAACCGATGTCGGGGCCATCATTCTTGGCGATTACACCGCCGTCCTCGAGGGCCAGGAAGTCCGCACGACCGGCAAACTGTTGCAGGTGCCCGTGGGCAAAGGGCTTTTGGGCCGAGTGGTGAACGCCCTGGGCCAGCCCTTGGATGGCAAAGGGCCCGTCCATGGCGAAGCTTTCTACCCGGTCGAGAAGATCGCTCCGGGCATCATCCGCCGCCGCTCGGTCAGCCAGCCGGTCCAAACCGGCATCATGGCCGTCGATGCCATGATCCCGATCGGCCGCGGCCAGCGCGAGCTGATCATTGGTGACCGGTCGACCGGCAAGACCACCCTGGGGATCGATACCATCATCAACCAGGCCCGGCTGAATCGCGCCGCGGAAGCCGCCAAAGACACCAGTTACCGCCCGCTCTATTGCATTTACGTCGCCATTGGCCAGAAACAGTCCAACGTGGCGCGAGTGATCAGCGTTCTCGAACAGGAGAACGCCATGCCTTACACCATTATCGTTGCGGCCTCGGCGTCGGATTCAGCCACGAACCAGTACCTGGCCCCATTCGCCGGGGCGGCCATCGGGGAATGGTTCATGGACAACGGCATGGACGCGTTGATCATCTTTGACGACCTTTCGAAACACGCGGTCGCTTACCGCCAGGTGTCCCTGGTCCTCAAACGCCCGTCCGGACGCGAAGCGTATCCGGGCGACGTCTTCTACCTGCATAGCCGCCTGCTCGAACGCTCCGCCCGCGTCGGGGAGAAGTATGGCAACGGATCGTTGACGGCGCTGCCGATCATCGAGACCCAGGCCGGCGACGTCTCGGCTTACATTCCCACCAACGTCATTTCCATCACAGACGGCCAGATCTTTCTCGAAACGGACCTGTTCTACCAAGGCATACGGCCGGCAATCTCGGTCGGCATTTCCGTCTCGCGCGTGGGAAGCGCCGCCCAGATCAAGGCCATGAAACAGGTCGCGGGGCGCATCAAGCTCGAACTCGCCCAGTTCCGTGAACTGGCGGCTTTCGCCCAGTTCGGCTCCGATCTCGATGCCCGGACGCAGGCCCAGTTGGAACGGGGGAAGCGGATCGTGGAGATCTTCAAACAGCCGCAGTACAAACCGATCCCCGTCGAGGTTCAAGTGGCGGTCCTCTGGGCGGTGCAGAACGGCTTTATCGATACTGTCCCCGTGGACAAAGTGAAGGATTTCCAGGCGAAACTGACCGATTACCTGCTGAACCGGAAAGCGGATTTGATGAGCCGGATCGGGAAGGAAAAGGCGCTGAACGACGCGCTGTCCGCCGACCTGAAGGCGGCCCTTTCCGAATTCAAGGAAACCTACCAATAGCCGCAACCCGGCGCGTCAGAACGCCCCGCAAAAGCAATGGCAAGCACCCGGGATATACGCCGACGAATCCGGTCGGTAAAGAACACGTCGCAGATCACCAAAGCGATGCAGATGGTGGCCGCGTCAAAGATGCGCAAGGCGCAGCAGGCCGCCTTGAGCGGCCGGCCTTACGCCAGCTTGATGAACCAGGTGCTTGCGGAAGTCAGCCATCACGCCGGCGATTTCACGCATCCCCTGATGGAGGAACGGTCCGGAGGCAATGTCGGCCTGCTCGTCGTCAGCTCGGATAAAGGCTTGTGCGGCGCCCTCAATGGCAACCTGCTCCGCGAAGCCGCCCGGTTCGACAAAGCCGCCACCACGTATGTGGCCGCGGGCCGCAAGGCCTCTCAATTCGTGGCGCGAACACGGCGGAAGCTTGCCGCGGAGTTTTCCTACAAAGACGCCCCCCTCTTCAGCGAGGCCCGGGCCATGTCGCGCTTCCTCCAGGACCTGTTCTTGAAGGGCGAGGTCGACCGGGTGGATGTGCTCTACACGAACTTCCTCTCCACGCTGAACCAAAGGCCGGACGTCGTGACGTTGCTGCCGGTGGGCGAGATCAAGGCTGTCAGTGTCGAGGTCCGGGGTGAAAAGAGCCCCGACCAGTTGCTCAGAGGCTCCACCGAGTTTCTGTTCGAACCCAACCCCGCGGCGGTGCTCGGTGCGTTGCTGCCGCATTACCTCAACTTCCAGGTTTACCAAATTCTGCTGGAGGCCAAGGCGAGCGAACATAGCGCCCGGATGGTGGCCATGAAGAACGCCACCGACAACGCGCAGCAGCTCATCAAAGACCTGACGCTCGAATATAACAAACTCCGGCAGGCGAACATTACGAAAGAGCTTCTCGAGATCTCGAGCGCCGCGATGGCCCTCGGCTAGCCGGAAGCAGCCCAGGAACGCTTTCAGAACGTCACCATGAATAAAGGCAAAATCGTTCAAGTCATTGGCCCCGTTGTGGACGTGGAGTTCGAGGATCAACTCCCCTCGATTTACAACGCGCTTACCGTCGAATTTGACGTGCCGGACCAGGGCCGCGCCAAGCTGACCCTCGAAGTGGAACAGCACCTCGGCGATAAATGGGTGCGCACGGTGGCCATGGGTTCCACCGAAGGGCTCAAGCGCGGCTACCCAGTCTTCGATACCGGGGCGCCCATTTCCATGCCGGTCGGCGACAACGTGCTCGGGCGCGTCTTCAATGTGGTCGGCGAACCGGTGGACGAACGCGGCCCGGTGCATGCGGAGAAGCGCTACCCCATCCACCGCCCGGCGCCGGCCCTGGTCGATCAATCCACCAGCCCGCAAATCCTGACGACCGGGATCAAGGTCATCGATCTGATCTGCCCCTTCCTGAAAGGCGGCAAGGTCGGCGCGTTCGGCGGCGCCGGCGTCGGCAAGACAGTCGTGATCATGGAGTTGATCAACAATATCGCCAAGCTCCATGGCGGCGTCTCCGTGTTCGCGGGGGTCGGCGAGCGCACGCGCGAAGGCAACGATCTTTACACCGAAATGTCCGAAGCCGGCGTCATTAACCAGAAGGACCTTGGCAAATCGAAGATCGCGCTTGTCTATGGCCAGCTGAACGAACCGCCAGGCGCGCGCCTCCGGGTCGGCCTTTCCGGCCTCGCGATCACGGAGTACTTCCGCGACGAAAAGAACCAGGACGTCCTGCTGTTCATCGATAACATCTTCCGGTTCTCCCAGGCGGGCTCGGAAGTCTCCGCGCTCCTTGGCCGAACGCCCAGCGCCGTGGGTTACCAGCCAACCCTCGCCGCCGAGATGGGCGATCTGCAGGAACGCATCACCTCCACCAAAAAAGGCTCGATCACCTCGTTCCAGGCCGTTTACGTCCCTGCCGATGACTTGACCGATCCGGCCCCGGCCACCACATTCGCGCACCTCGACGCCACCATCGTTCTCGAACGCTCCATCGCGGAATTGGGCATTTACCCCGCGGTCGATCCGCTCTCGTCAACCTCCAGGGCGTTAAGTCCCGAGATTGTCGGCCAGGAGCATTATGAAGTCGCCCGCGGCGTCCAAAAGGTGCTCCAGCGGTACAAAGACCTCCAGGATATCATCGCCATCCTTGGCATGGACGAACTTTCGCCCGAGGACAAGCTTACCGTCTTCCGCGCGCGCAAGATCCAGCGGTTCCTCAGCCAGCCCTTCAGCGTGGCCGAAGTCTTTACCGGCCGGCCTGGCAAACAGGTTCCCGTCGCCGAAACGGTCAAAGCTTTCAAAGAGATCCTCGACGGCAAACATGACGACGTTCCCGAAGGGAACTTTTACATGAAAGGCGGCATTAACGAGATCCAGGAAGCTTAGGCGCTTCCCGCCGGCGAGCCTTGGCGCCCGCCGCGTCGGGGTGTCCCCTGAACATTTCCGCAACCGGCCATGGCCACATTGAGACTCGAAATCGTTACCCCAGAGGCTAAGACCTTCTCGGAAGAGGTGGACATGATCACCTTGCCCGCCGTGGACGGCGAGATGGGCATCTACCCCAATCACGTCCCCCTCATGACGCAGGTTGTCGCGGGAGAGGTGATCGTGCGGAAAGGCGCCGAGGAACAGTTCCTCGCCATTGGCGATGGGTTCGTCAAGATCACCGGCGATCATGTGGCAATCCTGACCGACATGGCCATCCGCGCTGAAAACATCGACGAAGGCAAAGCCGAAGAAGCCCGAAAACGTGCCGAAGCCCGCCTGTCTGAAAAGCTCGACGACGAGCAAGTGGCCGCCGCTTCCGCGGCGCTGGCGCAGTCCCTGGCCCAGCTTAAGGTCAAACGGCGCCGGCACGGCGGTTGACAGCCGGCAGCGGCAATTACTACCACGCAAACGCGCGCCTCGAATCAAGGAAGGCGCCATGGCAGGCCGGAAACAAGTTGCGGCCATCGAAGGCTATCTCATGAATATCAAGCGAATCCTCTCCCTGGACTTCATCCCACACAATACCGATGCCGCGCTCCTGCTTCTGCGCCTCGGGCTCGGGCTTCCCCTTCTGATCCTCCACGGCTGGATGAAGCTGACCGGCTTTTCAAAACTGTCCGGCGGATTTCCTGATCCGCTAGGCGTCGGCACCACCACCAGCCTCGTTCTGGCTATCTTCGCCGAGGTCCTGTGCGCCGCGTTGCTCGCTGTGGGGCTGTTCACCCGCGCCGCCGCCGCCACCCTCGTCATCACCATGGCCGTGGCTTTCCTGGCCGTGCACAAAGCAGCCCTTTCCGGCCCCTCCAGCGGCGAGATGGCCTACATCTACCTGATCGGGTTTATCGCCCTGCTCATCGCCGGTGGAGGCAGGTTCTCTCTGGATGCCAAGCTCGGCGGCAAGAGCCGGCCCTGAATCCCACCCTCCTCAGTCACCGAACCGGCACCCAAAGGTTCCCGACCTCCCCCGCCAACCAACCCAAACCGTCACGGAATCCCATCCTTTTGCTGCGCACCGTGGCTCCGCCTCGCCCGATGCGCGAGGGTCCGCAGGATGGCATTGAGAACGGCGTCCAGGTCGATGACCAGATCTTCCGCCAAAAAGCGCAGGACGAAGAAACCTTGTTCTTGCAGCAAAGCATCTTTTTGCCGATCTCGACGATAGGCGCTGGGATCACCCAGATGTTGCACACCATCCAACTCGATCACCAGGCCAGCATCGGCACACAGGAAGTCCACCTCCATGCCGCTTATGCTATCGAAGGGGATCGCCAGGCGCGCATTCAGCCGAAAACGGCCGGCTGTCTCCGGCAGGGTCTCGAGGCGCCGAAAGAGAAAGACTTCCGAAGCGCTCCTGGCGCGCTCCACGCCTTCTGCGTCCGGCGAGGGCCGCCGCGCAGCATGGACGAAGAGGTTTGCCAAGGGGATGTCCACCCCGTCGCGAATCAACCGGCGCACGCTCGCGGCGTAATCGCGCTTCCATTGCGGCGCCACGGGCAGTGGCACACCGGTCGGCCACCCGGGCAACGCGCTCGCCGGCAGCAGGAGGGTGTATCCAACGGCCTCATACCCTCGACACCGGCGATCGAACATCCGGGCCAGCATGGGCTCCTCGAGGTCCGCATAGTCGTAAACCCGCACTTCCCGTTTGCCTTCCTGGAGCCGGTGCAATCGGCCCACATACTGAGCGATCGTGCCTCGCCACGAAACCGGCAGAGCGAGAAACAGCGTATCCAATCGCGCGTCATCAAAACCTTCCCCAAGATACTTGCCGGTCGCCAGAAGGACCCGGCCGCCCGGGCCAGCAGCATTGGCTAGCCGGGTCAACGCCTCGCGCAACGCCTTCTTCCCCATCCCTCCCTGCAGGGTGATGACCTGGGGAACCTGGCCGCGCAGCCGATCCGCCAACTCGCTCAGGTGCTCTGTCCGTTCGGTAAGGACCAACGGGTTTCGCCCGCTGTCCAGGGCTTCCAGCACATCCGCGCAGATCAGCCGGTTGCGGCTGTCGCACTTCGCAAGTGCGTCCTGCAACCGCTGGAACTCGATCCGGGAATCGTCCTCGGGGCCGAAGGGAGCCCGAAACCCGGTCGAACGAACAATCACCTGATGCGTGAATGGCCGGGCGGCCGCCTGCTGCCTCGCATCCACGCGAAACCGGACCGGTCCGCACTGCATGAATATAATGGGATGATGCCCGTCCTTGCGTGTGACGGTGGCCGAGAGGCCGGTGACGAACCGGGCCTTCGCGCGGCGCACAACTTGTTCGAAGCTGTGGGCTGAGACATGGTGGCATTCATCGACAATCAGATGCCCGTAGTCCGCCACCCGGTCGTCAACAACCCCCTTGCGTACCAGACTCTGCATTAGCGCCACATCCAATCCGCCCGTCAGCTTCTTCCGGCCTCCCCCAAGCCGGCCAATCGCCGTTGGGGAGAGTCCAAGAAACGTTGCGAGACGTTCGACCCACTGCTCAAGCAATTGCTGGCGATGGACCAGGACCAAGGTATTCACGCCCCGCTGAGCGATCAGCCAGGCCGCGATCACCGTCTTCCCAAAAGCCGTGGCAGCCGACAGCACCCCGGTCTCATGAGCGATCAGCGCCTGAACGGCGGTTTGCTGTTCCGGACGCAATTCTCCATGAAAATGGACCGGGAGAGGAAGACCGCTGAAGCGCTCGTCGCGCACCGCACATCGGATTCCTAAGGTGTTGAGAAGTTCATGGACTTCCTCGAGGCAACCACGCGGAAGGCCGATGAATTCACCACAATCCTCGGCACAGGCGATGACACGTGGCTTGTCGTAGGTTGGAAGGCGCATCGCTTGGGCGCGATAAAACTCAGGATTCTGAAACGCGGCCAGGCGGATCAGGCGATTCCGCAATCCGGGCGGCAGGTCTTGTTTCGCCAGGTAGATTTGATCGGCCAGCACGAGTTCGAGTTCGGACGGTAGCGGATCCGCGATGGGCGCTTCACTTCTGCGGCGTGAAGGCGCTGCGGTCCACGGGGGGGCATCGTCATCTTCGGTCGCCACCATCCTCAAGCCGACGATGCGTCCTCGTCCTTCTGCGGCCTGCACCAGGCCATCAAGCTGACGTCGAGAGACGCGCTGAATCGAGGCCAGAAATGCCCACTGATCCGGATACGGCCGGAAGTCGTCGTCCACAAACACACTGTTGCCGTGGTCTCTGGCTTGCCGCTGGAGGGGAAGAGCAATCAAATTACCAAACCCACCCTTGGGCAGGGTATCCTGGTTTGGAAATAACCGGTCATAGGAACGCAGTCCCAGTTCCGGCCGCCGCTCCATCGTCTCCGTCAAGAGCAACGATCCCAACTTGCGGGCCAGAGTTGCTGGCACCGCTTCGTCGAAGAAGAACCAGACGTGGCCTCCATTGCCCGAACGAGATCGCTCCAGTGCGAAGGGGACCGCGAGGATGCGGCAACTCTCGATAAAAGCGGCCGCGTCCACGCCCCAATCGTTCCGATCGAAATCCACTGCTAGAAAATGACAAGTCTCGTCGCGAAGCATGGGATAGACACCCATCACGAAGTCGCGTCCCGCGGGGTCGCGTCCGGACAAATGCCAGCGGACCACTTGGTCGGTCACAGGGAGAAAGCGCTGGTTGCGGCAGTCGGAACACTTGATGCGCGGTTTCTCGCAGACGCGACGGATCCACTCGTTGCCGCAAGCGGGTTGGTAACCGGCGCGCCCCGTCTTCCGGCTTTCGAACCGGCGCGGGTACACATCCTCGCGCCCTCGGAACAACGAACGGAACAGCACGATTTTGGCCGCGGCAGACGATTTCTGAGTGAGCCCTGCGCCAGACCCGGGTTCGCGGCCTCCGTTCGGCACACAGGAGGGCGCATTCGCTTTGCCTGAGGAGCGGGTCATGTGACAACGATAGAACGAAGGAGTTTGCGCGTCGATTCCAGGCTCTGATGGCACGCTGCTTGAGCCCGCGACGGGCGGACCGGGGTCGCAAGCCACCTTTCCGCGGCAAGTCAACGTGCTCAATCCACCCTGTTCGCTCTCGGACGGGAGGCGGAGTTGGGGCGCGCGGGCTATTTGAGATCGCGTTTGGCCACGAGTTCTTCTTTAACGAACTCACCCACCTGGCGTGTGAGGGTGAGTTCATTGGCCGACACTCTGCCGGTGTAGAGGATGCGCAGCTCGTTGCCTTGGAAATCAAGCCTCTCGACGAACGACACGGCGTTCCCGTCGATCTTGCCTTCCGTCAGCGGCGTTTCGAACTTCGCTCCGTCAATCTCGGCGTTTGCCTTGCCGGTCAGGCGGGCGCCATCCTGCTTGAGAGAGAAGGTGTACTTTTGAATGCCGATCTGGGTGTCGAACTCCGCTTTCCAGGTGCCGGACAGGCTGGCGGCGGGCGCGGCTTGATCGCCTTGGGGCGCGAGAGCCGTTCTTGCGGCGCCGGTGAGACCCGTTTCGGTGCCGCTGGCCGAGGGCCTGCCCGTCATGGGATCTTCCCGGAAGGCCAGTTGGGCGAATTGGAGCAGGCTTCGCCGCCAGGTGAGCCATTCGTGACCGGTCTGCGGGGAAACGTAATAGTGGCTGTTGATGCCTGCCTCTCTGAGACCTTCGGTATTGGCTTTGGGATCGCCGCCAAAAGGTCCGCCGGGCCGGCGGTTGGCGGGATCCACTTCGCGGCTGCCGAAGCTGACAAAGACGAGTTTCACCTTCTGCTTGAAGGCGGCGAGGTCGGCGAGATTCGTCAGGGCAATGCTGCCGCCGCTGAATATCCCGATATGAGAGAATGTGTCCAGGTGAGCCAGGGCGATCTGGCGGGTTTGCATGCCGCCCATGGAGAGGCCGGCCATGGCCCGGTTCGGCTGATCGGCCAGGGTGCGGAAGCTGGCATCGATAAAGGGAATCCAGAACTCCTGACATGGGTGGTTTAGAAAATGTCCGCTTTTTTCCGTCAG
>CAZODO010000029.1:0-57073 GCA_964578605.1 uncultured Verrucomicrobiota bacterium
AATCGCTCGGGAACTAAATCAAAACTCCCTGTCCGCCACATGCGGAATGTGGGGTGAAATAACCCTGATTCGCTTTTGAACCACGCGGGCTGGTCCGTGCCTAACTGGCTATTGGCCCGGCCCGCGAATTCAAGGTCGAGACTAAAAGCAAAGAAATAGTGTATGAAAACAAAATCAAAGACGCTGTTTAACGCGGCGCTGGCTTCGGCCATTGCCATCCCCCTGCGCATCGTTGCACTTCTGGGTGCGCTGGCACTCATAAGCACCCACGCGGCGGCCATCACTCCCGCCGAAGCCCGCGCGATTGCCAAAGAGGCCTACATCTACGGCTACCCGATGGTGGACAGCTACCGGATCCAGCACGCCTACTTCGTAAATCGCGAAAGCCCCGAGTTCAAGGCGCCCTGGAACCAGCTCCGCAACATCCCTCGCGTCTTCACCCCGGAGGACAAGGCGGTGCCGGTGCCCAACTCAGACACGCCTTATTCCATCGTCGGTCTGGATCTGCGCGCCGAACCCATCGTGATCACCGTGCCACCGATCGCCAAAGAGCGCTACTTCAGTGTCCAGCTCGTTGACGCTTACACGCACAACTTCGCCTACCTGGGCAGTCGCACCACCGGGAACGAGGGCGGGAGCTACCTCATTGCCGGGCCGGGCTGGAAGGGCGAGCCACCCAAGGGCGTTAAACAAGTCATTCGCTCCGAGACCAAGCTGGCACAGGCCGTATTTCGCACGCAGCTTTTTAGCCCGGACGATCTGGATAAGGTCAAGCAGGTGCAGGCGGACTACCGGGTGCAAGCTCTCTCATCCTTTTTTCGGCAGGCGGCGCCCAAAGCCGCGCCCCGGATTGATTTCATCACACCCCTCACGCCCGCCGCAACGAAGACCTCGCCCGAATTTTTCAATGTCCTGAACTTCGTGCTTCAGTTCTGCCCGACCCATCCATCTGAGAAGGAACTGATGATGCGGTTTGCCAAAATCGGGGTGGGTGCCGGCAAGAACTTTGACGCCAGCCATCTCGCGTCCGAAATGAAGACGGCCATCGAACAAGGCATGACCGATGCCTGGGCTGCTTTCGCCGGAGTGAAAGGACAATTCGACCGGAAGGAAGTGACGTCCGGTGACGTGTTCGGCACGCGGGATTACCTGAAGAACAATTACCTCTACCGCATGACCGCCGCAGTGCTCGGCATCTTAGGCAATTCCAAAGAGGAAGCCATGTATCCAATGTATTACACCGATGCTACCGGGCAAAAACTCAGCGGCGCCAACCGCTACACGTTGCGCTTTGCGCCGGGCCAATTGCCGCCCGTCCATGCGTTCTGGTCGTTGACGATGTATGAACTGCCCGCGCAGTTGCTCGTGGCCAATCCGCTGAATCGCTATCTGTTGAACTCGCCCATGCTGCCGCAATTCCAGCTCGACGCGGATGGCGGCCTGACGCTCTACGTTCAAAACGCATCCCCCGGCAAGGACAAGGAAACCAACTGGCTGCCCGCGCCGCCGGGCCCATTCTTCTTGGCGCTGCGCCTCTACTGGCCGAAAACCGAAGCCATCGAAGGCAAGTGGGCCGCGCCCCCGGCGAAGCTCGAGCCGACGAAATTGCGAATCAACACGCAGGATCTCGAGTCGCCAAATGCATCACTGAGCAAATAGAAGAACAAAGGAACACCCTATGAAAATCATGAAACTGAAACTCATCCCTCGCCTGTCGCTCGGCATTTCCTGCCTGGCGATCGGCGCACTCCTCACCGGCTGCGAAAAACCGACCGACACTGGCGCGAGCGCGACCAGCGACAGCCCAAAACAGCCCAATGCCACCATGAGCGTGCTCAACGACGGCGTTGGAGCAAAAGCCGGTCGCGTCGATAACATGCACAAGACCCGCTTCATCGAAATCTTCTTCGCCCATCGCGACGCGAAGACCGGCAAACTGGTCGCTGAGTGCTACAACACCATGTTCACGTCCCAGGGCATCCCCGCGTCGAAAGACACCGCCCCGCAGGCGCTGGTCGAAGGCCTCGATTTCGCCAAGCTTAAGACCGATTACGGCGTTCTCGGTGCGTCCCTGAACGGTCCGAAACTCTGGACGTCCGACTGGACCGAAATCGACATTGGAGCGGAGAGGGAATTCGACGGCATAAAAGCCGCCTGGGTTGCCCAACTGAGCATGGGCGACAACGCCGGCGGGGTCTCCGAAACCACTCCCTACAAACCCACGCCGATTGCCCGGAAGAGCGGCGTGGGCTGGAACAAGAACACCACGGTGATGCTGCTGGACGATGCGGAAGGCAACACCTGGATCTTGAAAGGGTTTCAAATGGGGCTCAAGCCGCAATACACCTACGAGCAATTCGTGGCCGCCGGACAAAGCCAGTTCAAAAAACTTCCACCGGGCTGGAAGTTCCGGGTCAAGACGCTGGACCGGGATTTGAACGAGAAGCCGGAAGGCGGCATGGCCACGATCATGGCGGACGAGTTCTTCAACGTCTATGACAAGACCGGACCGGGCATGAGCGACTACAAACCGTAATGGCGGGCCATCAAACAATGAAAACAACCCTGCTCCCTAATACTCTCATCCTAACCTTTGCCTGCTCGCTGACAGCCGCGACGGCATTTGCGCAAACTCAGTTGGGCCTGGATCGGCCGCTCACCCTCGCTCCTTCCGATGGTCCTGCGGCCGAGGGCGGCGGCGGGGCAGGCGACGACGAAAAGGCCAAAGCGGCGGCGCTGGCGAAGGCGACCCTCAATCCTATCGCCAGTCTCATCAGCGTCCCGGTGCAAAACAACTTGGACTGGGGCGCGGGACCGAATGATGACGGATTCCAGTACAAGCTGACCGTGCAACCGGTGATACCCATCTCGCTCAGCGAGGATTGGAATGTCATTTCGAGGACGATTGTGCCTTATGTCTACCAGGAGAACTACGTTGGCACCACCAGCCAATCGGGTCTTGCCGATACAGTCCAGAGTCTCTTCTTCTCACCGGTGAAGCCCGGTCCTGGAGGTTGGATCTGGGGTGCGGGACCCGTTTTGCAAATCCCAACAGCCACCGATGATCTGTTGGGCGAGGAAAAATGGGGCGCCGGTCCGACAGCGGTTGTTCTGAAGCAGCAAGGGCACTGGACCTGTGGAACTCTATTCAACCACGTCTGGTCGTTTGCCGGTGAAGATGGACGAGCCGATGTCAATCGCACCTTCCTTCAACCATTTGTATCCTACACCACCAAGACCTTCACCAGTTTCGGGTTGAACACCGAGTCCGTGTATGACTGGGAGCGCTCACAATGGACCGTGCCGGTCAATGGATTTGTGCAGCAGTTGCTCAAAATAGGCAAACAGCCCATCGCCCTGCAACTGGGCGGACGGTACTACGCCGAGGGGCCCAGTGGCGCGCCGGAATGGGGCTTGCGTTTCCAAGTCTCGTTCCTGTTCCCGAAGAAATGACAGAATTTAAGGAGCGGAACTCGGGCGGAAGGCAATCTCGGGTTGGAAGGCTCGCTCAAACCATTTCAGGTGACAATCCCTGGATTAATTCCTCCCTGTCGCCTGTGAACCGCGCGGGCCGCTCGTGTAATGTTGCGGCCTGCGAAGTCACGGCCGAGCGCGGGGTCGCAGCCAATTAGATCGAGTCGCGCCTCCACTGACCACTGAACGCCCGCCACTCGCCCTTCGCCCAACCTTCCCCAAAGGGCAGTAGCAGACACTTCAACTGTTCTGAAAGAGTGATTTCATGCAAGCGCCTGGCATGGTCGTTCGCCATCGCCAATCAACTGCAACATAAAGCATCAATCTCATGAAACAGACGATCCGCGCCACAATCCGAAATCTCACGCTAGCACTGGCCTTAGCTCTACTCCAGCAAGGTTGCGCCACCCGCAGCAGCCAAGGCATGTCGAGTAGCAGCGCGGCTAACCTAAACGCGGATGCTTCCGCCGCTTTACGGGAACTTTATGCGACCAGTCCGGCCGCGAACCAGGTCGGTTCGAAAGCCAAAGCCGTCCTCGTGTTCCCTAACATCCTCAAGGGCGGCTTCATGTTTGGTGGACAATTGGGCAATGGCGTCCTGTTTCAGAACGGGGAGCCGGTCGGCTACTACAACACGGTTGCTGGCTCGTACGGGCTCCAGGCGGGCCTGCAGCGATTCGGCTACGCCCTCTTTCTCATGGATGATGCGGCTATGGCATACTTGAACGACATCGGCGGCTGGGAGGTCGGTGTCGGCCCCAGCATTGTCATCGTAGACGAGGGGATGGCCAAGACCCTGACGACGACGACTCTGCGGGACGATGTCTACGCATTTGTCTTCAATCAAACAGGCCTCATGGCCGGAGTTGGCCTGCAAGGCTCGAAGATTACCCGGATTCAGCCGTAGTTGACACCGGGGGATCAGAAAGTAAAGGACGGGCTGCCTTTCACCTTGACGCCCTGGTAATGAAGCGCCTCGTCAAACTGCTCGGTTACGGCTTGCTCGGCCTTCTCCTCAGGGGAATGGCCGGCTGGGGAGTTCTGGCGATCGATAATTCTCTATAACATTCGCAACTTAAAATACCGGAGGCCGACGGCCATGAGCATGGCGGAGTTCGTCGAGGGCATGAAATGACGCGTGTTTTGCCAACGTGAACTCGCACGTCGTTAAATTCGGTTTGGGCTCTGTTCTTGCTGGAACGATCCTCGGCTTGGCGGCTTGCAGGACGCCGATCGGAGTGGAAAAGGTCGGCCCGGATCGCGCCTATACCCAGGTCAACGAAAACATTCTTACCTCCGGCCAGCTCAGTTCGGGCACCCGTTTCATTTTGCACCGCTCCAACCTGGAGGAGGCGTTCGTCAGGGATCCGCGGACGACGATGCAGCTCTTGCACCAGCAGGCGGCCGAGGACCGGCGCCGGGACACTCTCTTCGCCCTTTCTGAGCTGAGTCTGGCCGCGGCGGAACGGCAACGGCGGGAGCATGTGCAGGAGATCGCTCGCGCCGATCCGAGCGCGCGCAAAGGAGTCACGGATCTATTGTCGGCTCATTCTACGCCCGTTTTTCCGGCCGCGCAGCCTTATTATCTTTCGTGCGCGGTCTATGCTTATCTTTATCTGTTCAGTCCTGCCTACGGGCCGCCGCCGAGCGCCTTTGAGCGGCAGTTTCGACTTGCTTGCGACCTCTACAGCCGCGGTCTGCTCGAAGCCCTCCGGACCGAGGCTCCGCACAAGACCGCTCTGGAATCGGCGACGCGCGCCCTGATCGTAGGGCAAATCCAGCTGCGCATCACGCGACCTGATCCCTATCTGGCGGGCCTGACCTTCGACCAGTTCATGCCGGCCGATGACTACACGGTGCGCGGGTTAACTGGGCGTGATCGGACTCCTGGATTGGGAGCGCCTTTCATTGCCGTGGTTTCCCAACCACCGGCCACGCGCGGCAGGGGGCCTGTCATTTCCGCTCACCCCAAAATCCCTTTGACGGCGCTGCTGCGGTTGGATGCCGCCAGTTTGGAGTTGAATGGACCCGGGATGAGTGGGGCGATCGAGCTTTCTACCCCCTTCTACAACCAGGAGGTCCGTATCGGTAACCAGATTGTCCCCATTGAGACCGATTCGACCGCGACTTTGGCTTATGGCCTACAACGGGTGAATCTCTGGAAGGTTGAACTGGCCGGATTGGTATCGGCGCAGCAGAAGTTCAAGACCGGCCTCTACAGGTTGGCGCCTTATGCGCGCGGCAAAATCCCCGTGGTGTTCGTGCATGGCACTGCCAGCAGCCCGGCGCGGTGGGGTGAGATGTTCAACACGCTCAATGCCGATCCCCTCCTGCGTCAGCGTTATCAGTTCTGGTTCTTTATTTATAACACCGGCAACCCCATCCTCTACTCCGCCTCGCTTCTGCGCGATTCCCTGCACGACTTTCTGCAAGCGATCGATCCTGAGGGGAAAGACCGCGCCCTCAAGCAAATCGTAGTCATTGGTCACAGCCAGGGTGGCTTGCTCGCCCGAATCCTTGCCAGCTCCAACACCGAAACCTGGGCCAGCGTTTCCCGGGCCGACCTCCAGCGCATGAAGGGAGGGGACAAAGATCTCGAGTTGCTCGAGCGCACCTTGTTCTTTACTCCATCCGCGAACCTACGTCGCGTCGTCTACATCTCGACGCCTCATGGGGGGAGCTACCGCGTGGGCGGGCTGATTCAATGGCTGGCGCAGCGTGTCTTCAGACTGCCTGGGAACGTGCTCGGCGCCGGTCAGGATCTCAAGACGGGAGTGACCGACCGCAAGCTGAAGCTGCCGAAGCCTCTGCGTGAGGGAATCCCGAACAGTCTCGACAACATGAAGCCCGGGAGCCTCTTTTCGGAAAGCATCCTGGCTCTGCCGCGCTCGCCCCATATCCGGGCACATTCCATCATCTCCGTGAAACCGGGTCAGGAGATCGTATCGGGCAACGACGGCGTCGTGTCTTACAGCAGCGCCCATATCAACGACGTGGAATCGGAGTTTGTCGTGCGCTGGTCCCATTCCTGCCAGTCCCATCCAAGCGTGATTGAGGAAATCAGGCGTATCCTGTTGCGCCACCTGCAGGAGGGACCCACTGCTTCGGTTCAGGTCCGATCCACCACCCAAAGCCCATCGACGGAACCCCGGCCAACCAGCCCACGATGAAAACAACCATCGCAGCCGCGCCCATCCCTTCGTCAACATTCGGCCACTGTCTGCCACATGTTCGACCCAGTAGGCCCCTGGCTGTCGCGAAAGATTGGTTCCCGCACGGGCTCGCTTGGGCGCGTCATCTCTCGCTGGCTCTCGCGCTGGGGTTGGCACTCCTCAGTGCCGGTTGCACGCACGTTGGCCCTCGGACTATCCCTCGCGACCGGGCTGACTACAGCGGTTCAATCTCCGAGTCGTGGAAACGCCAGACCCTAATTAACATTGTTCGGTTGCGTTATCTCGACCCGCCCATCTTTGTGGATGTGGGCCAGATCGTGGCCGGCTACACCCTCGAGTCCTCGTTGAGTGCTGGGGCCACTCTTCCGGAGAATCCGGCGTTTGGCGGAAACACCGCCACCTTGGGCGGCGCGATGAAGTGGACCGACCGCCCGACGGTTACTTACACTCCAATGACCGGCGACAAATTCGTGAAGGCGCTCATGACGCCCATCACGCCGGAATCGGTCTTCTTCACCGTCGAATCGGGCTGGCCCGCTGACGCGCTTCTGTTCATTACCGTCGCGCGCCTGAATGGATTGAAAAATCAGGAGATGTCCGTCAAAGGGTTGACCACAGCCGATCCCCGTTTCTTGCGAGCGCTCGAGTTGCTGCGTCAACTCCAGCTCTCCGGCTCCGTGGGTATGCGCATCAAGCAGAATTCTCAGAAGGCTCAGTCCACTATCGTGACGATCCGCTCCAAGGACGTCACTGAGCAAGCCTTCGACCAAGCCCGCGAACTGCGTCAACTGTTGGGCCTTTCACCCGAGGCGACCGAACTCAATCTGGTGTTCGGGGCTGCCTCGGCCAACGACCGGGAACTCGCTATGCAGACGCGATCCCTGCTCCATATCATGGGGCTTCTGGCCGCCCAGGTGGAGGTCCCAGTGGAACACGTCGCAGAAGGCCGAGCCACACCCGGGGTGTTCGAGGCCGAAAAGCTGGGCGGCCCAGCTTTGCGCATGGTCCGCATCCTCAGCTCCAAATCTAAGCCGGCCGCAGCCTACGTCACCGTGCCCTACCGGGGGCATTGGTTTTGGGTCGATGACCGCGACATTAAATCCAAGCGCACTTTCGCCTTCATGATGATGCTCTTCACCCTGGCGGATACGGGGGAGAAACAGGCCCTGCCGTTGATCACGATTCCGGCGCAGTGAGGAAGGGGAGGCGGTGGGTCGGTAGGTCTCAGCGACGACACCTAAAATGAACTCAAAGCGAATCTTGGGCTGCTGGCCAATACACCCGCTCGTCGGACTGACGACCAGCCTTTGGCTCCTGGGACTGCAGGGTTCCTCTGGTCAGGCAGCGTCAACGCTCGAGACCACGCCTGACGTAACGATCCAACACGTGCTGGTCACCAACATGGTCATCGTCACCAACTACGTCGTCACTACCAACCTTGTCCTGCTTACCAACAGCCCTCCGACGATCAAGACAGCCCCTAGTTTGCCCCCGTTGAGTTGGGTTCCCCCGGAAGACAATTTCGACTGGATCCAACTCAAGTCTGGCGAATGGCTCAAGGGTCGGCTCAGGGCGTTGCAGGAGCGCAAACTGGACTTCGCTAGCGAAAAGTTGAAGGACCTGTCGTTTGATTGGAAAGACATTCGCCAGGTGCGATCTCCCCGGACGGTCGACGTCTGGTTCGTGGACGGCGAAATGGTCTCTGGCCCCATTACGATCACGCCTGACCAGATTACGGTGGGCGGGTCTGAGGCGCGTACTCGTCCGCGAATGGAGCTTCAAAGCCTCACCCCGGGCGGGTCTAGAGAGCGAAATTATTGGTCGGGCAACGCCTCGATTGGGTTGACCCTCCGAGCTGGGAACACCGAGCAAATTGAATCCAATGCGCAGGCGCACTTGCAGCGACGCAGCCCTAACACGCGCCTCAGCGTTGATTACATCGGGAATCTGAGCAGCGTCGATGGCGTGGAGAGCGCCAACAATAACCGCGTCAACACCGAGTTCGATCTCTGGCTCACGCGCCGCTTTTATGTAATCACCCCGTTCGCCGAGTATTACCGAGATCCGTTCCAGAATCTGGCTCATCGGCTCACGCTCGGGGTCGGCGTCGGTTATGACCTGATTGCCCGCCCGAACCTCAACTGGAACATTACCACCGGCCCTGCCTTTCAGAAGGCCTGGTTTGAATCGAGCCAGGAAGGGGAACCGAACGAGAAGGGTGTGGCCGCGCTCGCTTTTGGCAGTCGCTTCGAGTGGGATATTACGAGCCGGATTGAGTTGATCCTGGAATACCGCGGCCAATACACCAGCCGCCAAGTCGGCGAAACCACTCACCATAGCGTGAACACGTTGTCGCTTGAATTGACCAAGCGCCTCGATCTGGATGTTTCGCTGGTCTGGGATCGCATCTCCAGTCCAAAGGTCGGCGCCAATGGCGTGCAACCTCAGCCGGATGATTTTCGCCTGGTGGTCGGATTGGGATTGCGATTCTGAGACGCAGGGACTACTGACCTTCAACGAAACTCGTTCACGAACTGCACACGCCCGCCCTTTTGCATGAGTTCCACAGCGAAACCTCCAAGACTAATCGTCACGTTCCCGCTGCATGGCAGCAGCTCTACGTGGTCGGTGTGAAGGAGATCGGTCGTGCGCCCGGTCTGGTCTTGGAACCTTAGTCCTTCGCAGCGCTCCTGATGATAGATAATCATTCTGAGCTGCCTCAGCTTGCGTCCAGAAGGATTCAGGTTGAAGGCGAAAATGCCGGAAGCGCTCGCCAAGCTGATGGTGGCACTGGCCTCCCGAGGCGACTATGTGACGTTGACAATTTCAAACTCACGTGGGTCGCCCGACACCTTGGAAACGAGAGATGCGAGAGGCGCTTGACGTGATGTCGAGCAGGCGATCAGGAGAATGATCGCGAGGTGAGAGTATTTCGGCATTCGACTCCATAATCTCGCTGGCTCGGGTGCCGGGTAAGCCACAAGTCGAGAGCATCGTCGGACGAGCCATTCACAAGTACAAGGGACACAGGGCGTCCGCCAGATCCAATATCCGCCCGACTGTTGGAAGGCGCCAGCAGCTCCGGGAACGCAGACCCCAGCTATCCTTTCGGCCTGTCACTGACCTTCCCCAAAGGGTAGTAGCGGCCGTTTCGGCCTTTCTGGGAGTCTGATCCCATGCCGCCGCACAAACAGGCCCGAATTGGATATTGGAGGCTGGTTCGAATTGAACCGATTCTTGGTGGCGGCAGAACACAGCTAATTTGTTTATGAACGACGCGACCCGGTTAACCATTCATTTCAACGACGGAACCACCCTGAACCTCGAGATTCCCAGCCAAGTCCGCAATTCCATGGGAGCAGTCGTTGAAGGGATGAAACGCATCCTGGAGGCGGACAAACTCGCGGTGGAAGCAGACGGCCGGCTTTTAGTGATACCCTGGTCCAGCGTGAAACACGTCGAGGCGACACCCATACCTCCATCCCTACCGTTCGGCGCCCTCAAGAACGCACGAATCCTCCCATAACCAACTGGAGATTCCGGTAATTAGGGAAGAGAGACGGAGTATGCCGATCTTCTGAAAGCAGCGTTGAGCGCTGGCGGGTCAGGTTTGCCGACGTGAACCCTGCAATTCAGTTGCCTTAACCTTGAGGCACCTTCGTCGTCTCAGTCGAAGTCCGCCACAGGCGGTAGCGCACTTCCACTCCGTCCGGAACATAGACCACGACGGGCAGTTTGCTGTTGTAGCGGAGCAGTTGAGGCTCGCCACCGAGCGTGATGAACCGATCTACTTTGGCCGCGCTTGGATCGGCGGCTATCAGCGTGCCTGCCATCGGCCCGAGCTTGGGCAGAATATAGTAGGGGAAGCCCCAGCCTTCCGCGATTCTGGCTTCCAGTTTTCCGCCAAAAAAGTATCTGTTGTTCGGTTCAAGTGGGACGGTCTTGCCGATCACCAACTCGATTTTCCGGTCGGATTCGTCCTCCGCTTTCGGGAGCGTCAGCACGAAGCGCGTCATGCCCTTCCCAGCAGCAGGGAAGGCCTTCGTATTATCGGTGGCACCGGAGATTGTGAGCAGGGTGAGGCAAGCCAGAATGGCCGTGAAAGAAAGGTTCGAAGCAGTCATGTCATCGCAAATCTATTGTGCGACGTTACAAGCTCATTTCGTGAAAGCAACCTTCCCTAAAGGGCAGTTGCGGCCGTTTCGACACAGACCACACTTTGAGCAGGAAGAAGTCAGCTGTCCCCGTTTCAGTGGGAAGCACGGGCCATTTCGCCAAGCCGGAGGGCCACGAGAATGTGAACTTCTCGGTCGAGCTGTGCTCGGGGTCCCCGCAATGGCCTGAAGAGCTCTCCCTCATTGGGACAGTCTAGCGCCACGGAGCGACCGGTGCAGGACAACGGCCCTCTTGGAGTATTTGCCAGTGAGGCCGCTTACGAAGCGGTCTGATCATGCTCTTCACGGCAGGCTTTCACATTGCGTTGGGCGATGCTATAAGCGCGGTCAAGTGCACGCCGCTCATGTGAACAACCACAATTCCGTCTCTCTCATTGCAGCAGCACTTGGGATCGCGGCCGGTTCGGTATGCCAGCCGCTCTGGGGCGCGAATCCTCCGCGACCCGCCGTTCTTGTCCGCGAAGCACCCGTGGTTCAGTTCCGAGGCGCGAACAGTCCGTCGCCGGACAAACCCGGGGACGCTGACTGCAACAATCCCGGGCATTGGGATGGCGAGACGCTTTACGTTTTCAACTCGACCGGGCATCCGTGGCGGAGTTCGGGCAAGGATTTGTTTCACCTGAACGAAGGCTATTTGTCCTGTCATTACGACAACAAAGCGAACGGAGGACGCTGGATCGAGTGCACGTGGAAGGCGCGGGATGGCGTTCTTTACGGCTGGTACCACAACGAACCGGGCGGGCTTTGCCCTGGCACTCACCTGACGGCGCCACGGATCGGTGCCGTGCGCTCTACCGACAACGGCGCGACCTGGCGCGACCTTGGAATGATCCTCGACGCGCCGCCGAACACCTTGTGTTGCGACACGAAGAATTACTACTTTGCCGGCGGGAACGGAGATTTCTCCGCCATGGTCGACGCCCGGGAAGAGTTCCTTTATTTCTTCATCAGCACCTATACGGGCGGATTGGACGAGCAAGGGGTAGCGGTGGCGCGGATGCGGTATGTGGATCGGGATGAACCCGTGGGCAAAGTCTTCAAATGGCATGCTGGGACTTGGCAGGAACCTGGACTGGGCGGTCGCGTGACGGCGATTTTCCCCGCCACGAAAGACTGGCACCAGGCGAAGGACGTCGACGCCTTTTGGGGACCGTCCATTCATTGGAACACGCATTTGCGGCACTATGTGATCCTGCTGAACCGCGCCATTGACAGTGACTGGAAACAGGAAGGAATCTACGTCACGTTCAACCCGGACCTGTCACGTCCTGACCAGTGGACCGGTCCAAAGAAGATTCTTGAATCCCAAGGTGCGCATCGCTGGTATCCGGTGGCCTTTGGCACGGATAGCGCGCGCAAGGAGACGGATAAGCTCGTTGGGCGCAAGGCGCGGCTCTTTCTGCGCGGACTGTCACGGTGGGAACTGGAATTTGTTACGCCGTGACCGCCGACCCGACCCGACCCGACCTACCGCGGCGCGCCAAGGCTGAATCCGCCTCCATGAAACCCTGACGGCACTCTCAGGGTTGACCCAGAGACCTGCGTCCACTAGAAGAACCGGGACTTAAACATGTGGGGCGGATTGGAAGTGGGATCGTCTCGCGAACGACCGCGTCGGCGGATGTCAATCTGAAACGGAGAATCGGTTAACGAGGAGGGATATGAGCTTTTTGCGCCTTGCAGTTCACGCCGTATCAATGGGAATGACAGTTTTCGCGTTTAGTCTTCCCACGCTGGAGCCGAGGCCCGATGCCCGCAAGGCCGCTCGCTCAAGCGAAACGACGACGAAAACACCGCTTCTCAGGGCTGACCCGAACTCACGGTACCTGTTGGATCCGGACGGGAAAGCGGTGGTGCTGGCGGGAGCACATACGTGGAATAGTGTCCAGGATTGGAGCGCGCAGCCTCCCATGGATTTCGGGCGCTATTTGGCGAAACTGCGCCAGGAAGGCCATAACTGCACCCGGTTGTGGCAGTTGGACCTGCTAAACTGGGATTGGATTCCCTGGGGCACTTTCGGGGCGATTACGCCCCTGCCATGGAACCGGACCGGGCCGGGGCGGGCGGCGGATGGAGGCCCCAAGCTGGACCTGGACTCGTTGAACGACGCGTATTTCGAACGGTTGAGCAACCGCGTCGCGGCCGCGAGTGCGCACGGGATTTACGTGCAGGTAATGCTTTTCGAAGGCTGCTGGGTTCTGTTCACCGGCCGCAAGTATTTTAGGTATTCCCCGTATAACGGGGCCAACAATATCAACGGCACCACAAGGGCTCCGGCGGACGTCTACACATTAACCGATCGGGAACTGGTGCGATTGCAGGAGAACTACGTCAAGAAGGTGGTGGACACGCTCAACGGCTTTGACAATGTCCTTTACGAGATCATCAACGAAGCGCCCCCGTCGAGCTATGAGTGGCAATCGCACATGGTGAAGGTCATCAAGGAGTACCAGGCCGGCAAACCGAACCAGCATCCCGTTGGGATGTCCGGGTTCTACGTCCAACCTGGAGAGGAAGAGAAAACCAACCGGTGGCTCAGAGAATCGCCTTCGGATTGGGTTTCGCTTTACGGCGGGCAGAGCGTGACCCCGATCTACGGGACGAATCCCCCGGCGCTGGGACCCGCAAGGCTGGGCGCCACGGACGCGTTTGAGACTTGGAACAGGGCAGGGGTCCATCCCTTTCAATCCAGCGATTCCGGGACCCCTGAAGCGGGAAGCTTCTCCGGGACAAGACGAACCCTTGATCCGCGCGGCGAGCACGAGGCGGACTTCATCCAGGAAGATCGCTCGAGCGGGTTCCACTTCGTGGCGCGCCGCGCCGATTTGCCGGCCGGCGTCTACGTCCTGTCCGTGTGGCTTAAAGCTGCCGGACGAAACTGCGCGGAGCTCAACGTTTCGGGCGAAACGTCAGCGGCCGGTGTTCGCTTTCATCTCGCAGCAGGCGAGGTGGTGACTTCTTACGAGTATGGTTTGTGGTCGGTCCGATCCCAGAGCATTAGCCCTGCAGGGGATGGATGGTATCATTGCACCGCGACCTTCAGCCTCGCGGGCACCGAACCGGTGTCGCTCCTGGTGTTGCCAGCGCTCGCGAGTTCTCACGCTTATCGTGGCGATGGCGCTTCGGGCATTTTCGTTTGGAACCTAAGCGTCACCCCGGCTGATACCAAAGTTGCGTTTCTGGATACCGATCACATCTGGGGCATCGGCGGCGATCCCTCCTGGGCCTGGAAAGCGGTTACTCGCGGCTACAACCTGCTCTATATGGACCCGGATAAGACGACCCCGCTCGATCTGGGATGGGGTTGGACAGTAAATCCGGGAACGCTCCGGGCTATGGGCGACGCAATCGCCTACGCCAACCGGATGCATTTGGCGGCAACGGCCAGTTCCACAAGCATTTCGTCCACAGGATACGCCCTCGTCAACCCGGGCGTGGAATACCTCGTTTGGCAACCGGAAGCGGCGAATGCGTTCACGGTGAATCTTGCCCCGGGGACTTACAGGTATGAGTGGTTCAATCCGGCAACCCGTTCTGTGCGGTCCGGGACGATGACAGCCACCGGCGGTCCGGAGCCATTGTCTGCGCCTGCTCCGAACACTTCCGGGGCGGCGCTTTATTTGAAAGCGGTGCCTGTTGAACCGGCGGCGCAGCCCATTCCTTAAGAATCGTCCGACCTGGCACAGCAATTCACATTTTGCCCAGAAAAGGGTGGGGCCGGACCGCCGAGCCGGTGTGATTCTCAGGGCAGGTCGCTCCGTCGACCGCCGTTGGTTTACTTTCTCTATCTTCAAACAATCAGCAGACTGGGCGGAATGAATTCTGTGCGGAAACAATCACGGTCAAGGGGAAGTTAGCCACGGCGCGCGACGGAGCGCGTCGCCCTGCCTAAAATGAGCTTTGCTAGGTCGAAACCGGGATTGCTTTATTTGCCGGTCTTCTGGCAAGATAGACTGGCATATATGGAACTTGTTTCGCGGCGGTTTGCCGCCCACGCGCTGCCCAATAATCCGGGTGTCGTCCGGCGTCCCCCTTGGGCATGGGCAGATGCGGTCAGTTCGCGCGCTTTCAGTCCTGTGTCAACCGCGGGCAAGACAATCTTCATGGTGCACGAATCCCCGTGCCCGGGAAGCCCGGTCAAAGCGGCGTTGGAGAGCCGTGGGTACTCCGTTATCCATGCCGCGTCCATCTCAGACGCCATCCGGCTCTGGGTCAGACTGGCGCGACGCGTGGACCTTTTTCTCGCTGAGATCTCGCTTGGGAGCGACCCCAGGATCGAGGAATTGGTGCGGTCGCTCCAA
The DNA here is from genome assembly GCA_964578605.1 of uncultured Verrucomicrobiota bacterium. Lineage (GTDB taxonomy): Bacteria > Verrucomicrobiota > Verrucomicrobiia > Limisphaerales > SIBE01 > JAXMHN01. The sequence continues at coordinate 15,124 of CAZODO010000029.1, forward strand.
GCTAAAAACCCCCGGATGCGCGTGCTCTTTGCCAATGACCTGGAACAGCCAGTGGAGTCGCTCAGAGTCGATCCGGGCTATCCCGAGCAGTTGGTAAGGATTGTGGATAACTGCCTGGCTTAGCGCAGCAAGCAGTTTCCAACGCGCTCAAGAAGCGCCACGGGAAAGGAACCCTTCACCGTGCCTTTTTGGCAGCTGGAATCTGTCGCAGGTCCCGACTTGAGGCAACTGAACCGGACGAAACCCCACGCTGCCGGAGGCATGCATGCATGCAGGCAGGCAGGATGGGTGGATGTCGAATTGCGGGATAGCTTGGCCGCGTCAATCCGGCCGTTCAAAACCAGAGAAGAAGCGCTGGGGTTCACTTTTACCCGAGACCTTCTGCACTTGCACAGATCCTCCAGCCGGCAGCCCATTGGTGAGTGTTTCCCAAGACTGGAGAGGCGCGCCCAGGTTTGTGGTCGTGAGCCAGACGATCTTGCCCGACCGTTCCGGGGAAAGGCTGCTTCCGTCCGCATTGGCTGCCGTCAAGAGCACGCTGCCGTCGTCGAGTCGCTTTGGTGAAAGGAGCCGGAGCGGGGCAGGCTGCGGATTCGGATTGCTCCAACGCGTGGCGTGACTTAGCGAGCGCAGATAGAGGCTGCCGCCGGAAACCACAGGATGGTTATAGCACTGGGCCGTATCGAAGGGGGTTAAACGCGTGATCTCTTTATAGCCAACCGGACTGGCTTCGGCAACGATCAGTCCGCCAGACGCGCTCTGGATGAGGAGATGGTTGCCAACACCAATCAACCCTCCGGAACGAAACTCGGTTCCCAACGCCGACCAGACCGCCTCGCCCGTGGAAGGGTCGATGCACTTGAGGGAACCCGATCCGAACAAGCCGTACAGATAACCGTCATGGAACACAGGCGTGCTGTAATAACTGCCGAGGTTGCGCTTGCTCCATAGCGGGACGGCCGCCAGGCCGGTTTCCGATTGCGTCACTCGCACGGCGGCTCCTGCAAAGGAATCGGTATAGAAGACAATGTCCTGCGCCACCACGGGGCTCGCCTTCGGGCTGCACTCGAGCGCGTGACGCCAGAGAACCTGCCCCGTATCGGGCGACAGAGCCACGAGGTCCGTTAACGTGAAAAAAAGCGCTTGGGCCACCCCATGAATCATCGCGAGCACCGGAGTGGCGTGCTCCGGCGCCCCGATGTGGGCACGCCAAACCAGTGTGCCGTCCGCCAGCCTCAGGGCGAGCAACCTGTCGTCCTCCGCGCTGTTGGAGTTGATCAGGACAAGTTCGTTGTGCACCAGCGGCGATGCCGCGCTGCCATAGTAAATCTGTTGTGCGGCGTAGTCTTTCGCTAGGTCGACATTCCAAAGCGCCGCTCCGCTCTCTGCATCCAGGCACCAAAGGTGCAGGTCGCTCGATAGAATCAGCGCTCGTCCGTCCGCCAGAACGGGCGTGGAGTCGGACTTATTGCCGGGGAGGATCGTCCCTACCGGCGTTGACCAGAGGACCTTCCCAGTGGCGGCATCCAAGGCGGCAGAGATCTCCTGGTCCCCGCCAATCTCCTGGCTGAGAGCGTACGCACGGCCCGCGCGCACTGCGAATCCGCCATAGCCACTCATGGGGATCGTCCAGCGTTCTGCCAATCCCAGCCCCGGAGCGCGGGTATCGATCCGTTCCGACGAGGTGAGATTCTGCCTTGGACCGAGAAATCCAGGCCAATCCTCGGCCTGTAAGATGGGTGAAACGAAAAGCACTGCACAGGCCAACGTGATCCGCCGGATCACGCGAGCTCCGCTTTGATGCCGAACGCGCCCCATTCCCCTGCCTACGGGTACCATACCCTGCATGCTACCGGCGTGCGGGGCTTTGACAAGAGCGGTTCCTCCTTCGCAGGCGGACCGCCCTGAGGGCCAGACGATCGGTTCTTAACGGCCAAGGCTACTGGCGAATCTCCCGGATGCGTGACTTGCCCAACGTCACGTACGCGGGCGCCGGGCCAAGCCGAAAGACGTATCCCTGGTCGCCATGATCGACCACGGACGCCGTTCCGTCGCTTTGGACCACGCGGATCGGGTTCAGCGGTTCGGTGACGTATAGCGACAGATCGTTGGACTCGCGCAAGGTCCAGGCCGCAAGCTTCTCAGAGCCATTGGCGCGGGTGCAAAGCAGGACATAGTCGTTGTCGCTGGCCGTCTCCAGCCGGCGGCTGATTCGATATCCGTTCAATTCGCGGGTGAGCGTCTGAATCGCGATATAGGCCGGCTTCGCCTCGAGATTCTGCGTCACGGTGCCGAAGTTGTGCTCTCGCTCGGCGGGATCGGGCCCGTCATTCTTCCAGTCGTACCAGATGGAGATGGGGACGCCTGCCAAGAGATTGACCAGTTGCTGGCGGGCGGCAAAGGCGGCCTGAGTCTCCAGTGAAACGCCCTTGGCATGAGACGCGTAGCCCCATTCCCCGCTAAGAATCGGCATGGAACGCTTGTCCGGGGGGGCGTGCCGCTCGATCAACGCGCGCACTTTGGCGTAATCTTCCAGCGCGGTCTCGGGCGGTTTGCTGTAATTGCGGTAGGGATGCACGCTGACCGCGTTGAGGTGCTCGAGCGCGCCTGATTTGAAGAAGCTCTCGAGAAACGGCACCGGCACTTCGGAAGTGGCGGGACCGACAATCGTGGCGTCCGGGTCGGCTTCCCGGATCGCCTTGCACGTGGCCAACGCCAGGGTGTTGTACTGATCGACATTCGGCTTCGGCTTCCAAAACGTGATGTTCGGCTCATTCCAGATCTCCCAAATGATCGGCCGCCCCTGGTATCGCCGCGCCGCTTCTCCCGCCCATCGCGCGAAGGCCGCAACGCTCTCGGGGCGCTGAGGCGAAGCCGTATCCCGGCGTTCCTGGCCTGTGATCGGGTTTTTGCTGAGCACAGTTTCTTCGTAGAGCGGGTTGGAGTAGTCCAGGATGTAAAGCGCTTGAATCCCCCGTTTTTCCAGGTTCGCGGTCAATTCGTCGTAAGCGGACCAATCATAGCGGCCCTTTTCCCGTTCGATCCCGCTCCAGCCGAAGTCCATGCGGATGAACTTGAACCCTGCTGCTGCGATCTTGTCCAGATCCTGCTCATGGCCGCGCGTGAAATGAATATTCACCCCGACACCTTTGGGGATGACCAGGTCGGGAATGACTGCGGACCGGGCAGGGTTGGAGAGAAACAAGACGCCAGCCACGATTAGCGTGCCCGGCGTTGCGGAGGAGATTCGCGAAATGTATTTCATAATAGGTCTATGCACTTTAGGGCTATGCACTTGACTCTTGTTGTCTGTCGGTCGGAGCGCCCTTGTCACCGTCTTATGGATACGCGCGCCTTCTGACAAGGACAACCGCAGCAATTCTGCCCATGAACCTCAAAATGGTTGGCTTGATTACCAACTATTTGCGCAACGCGAGGTTCAAGGGCGCAGTGCGCGCAATCCTGTTCCGGGGTGATCTCATTTCCCCGCGTGCGCCACGATCCCGCTTGCCACCGTTTCCGTCCGCCTCCTATACTCCGCGCTCCTAAAAAGGGAACAACTGAATGAATGGCATGAACACGACTCCTCTTCGCGTTGCGGTGACCGGTGCGGCTGGCCAGATCGGATACGCTCTCCTCTTCCGGATCGCTTCCGGCGGGCTCTTCGGCCCGAACCAGCCTGTTATCCTCCACTTGATCGAAATTGAGCCTGCGCTCCCCGCGCTGAACGGCGTCGTCATGGAACTCGATGATTGCGCTTTCCCGCTATTGAAAGGGGTGGTGCCGACCGCGAATCTCGATGAAGGTTTTCGGGGTGTCCATTGGGCCTTGCTCGTCGGGAGCATCCCGCGCAAGGCGGGCATGGAACGTAAAGACCTCCTGGGGATCAACGGCAAGATCTTTGTTGGCCAAGGCCAAGCGATCCAAAAGAACGCCGCCAAAGATGTTCGCGTGCTCGTCGTTGGCAATCCCTGCAACACGAACTGCCTGATCGCCATGCATAACGCTCCCGAAGTGCCGCGCGATCGGTTCTTCGCCATGACGCGCCTGGACGAAAACCGCGCCAAAGCGCAATTGGCAAAGAAGGCCGGCGTGGACACCACGGCCGTTCGCAACGTGACCATTTGGGGCAACCATTCCGCGACGCAATATCCAGACTTCTACAACGCCCGGATCAATGGCAAACCCGCCACCGACCTTATCAAGGACGAGGCGTGGCTTAAAGGCGACTTTATCGCCACCGTGCAGCAGCGCGGCGCCGCCATCATCAAGGCGCGCGGCAGTTCAAGCGCCGCCAGTGCCGCCAATGCGGCCATCGATACCGCCCGATCCATCATTGAACCCACCGCGACGGGCGATTGGCATAGCGTGGCGCTGCATTCCGACGGCAGTTACGGCATCGAAAAGGGCCTGATCTGCTCGTTCCCGGTGCGGAGCAACGGCCAGAAACTTGAAATTGTCCAAGGCGTGCCGGTCAACGAGTTCAGCCGGGCCAAGATCGATGCCAGTGTCAATGAGCTCAAAGAAGAGCGTTCGATGGTCCAGGATCTGATGAAGGGGTAAGGCGAGACGCTTTGACCGCAAACGGACGCCGGTCACGCCAGTCTCTTTCACGCAGCTCCTGTGCCAAAGGCAACGGGTTTCTCGACTCGCAAAGTCGCTTAGGGTTGCGCCCTAAGGCCGGCCGGTGTTTCACCGCTGTCCGCCGCTTGGTGGAGAAGAACGCGCGTGGGATGGTTGAGCGGCAGTTTGAAGGCGTCGCGAATGGAGACCCAGCGGTATTCCTGGCCTTCCTCGTTGAGCGTGACTTGCGTCGCACCCGCGGCCCGGCAGGTGTAATTCAACAAGACGAAATGGGCGTCCCGATAGAACTCCTTGGAATGGATGCAGTCCTGGACGAGCGCGAACTTGATCTCCAGGATGTCCAGGTTGGTTTCCTCCTTCACTTCTCTGCGCAAAGCTTCGAGGGAACTTTCGCCGAACCGGATCTTTCCGCCTGGAATGCCCCACAGATCGGACCACTTGTGGGTGCGGATCATCAAAACCTCATTCCGCTCGTTGAAGATCAGGGCGCCGACCGTCACGACCGGCGCTTGCGGTTCCACTGGGACGGGCAGCGGCGGGAAATTCCAGGCGCTGTCCTCCAGCAGTTCCCGAAGTTCTTTCAGATGCTCGACGACCAGGTCCGGCTCACTCATCCGCAGCAGTTCGAGCGTCGTGTAACCGGTCAGCACCGCGCAGGAATGAACCTGGCCCTGCTTGGCGGCGTCAATGTCGTGCTGCATATCGCCAATGAAGAGGGTTTCGTCCGGAGCGAGCCCGTTTTCCTTCAGCACCGACAGGATGCCCACCCGCTTGTCCATCACGCCCGTATAAGCGCGTTCAAAGAACTTCCCAAACCCGGTCACCACGGCGTGGGTGGCGAAATGCTCGGGGTGCATCGTGCTCAGGACGAACATGCGGATGCCCTGTGTTTGGCAACACTCGAGGAATTCCTGGGCGTGCCGAATGGGCACCACCGTATGTTGCACCTGGCGAAACCGGCCGTGGAACCACTCCTCCAGTTGTGGTATCGGGATGCTCGGCGTGTAACGGTCGTAAAACGCCTTGAACGGAAGACAAAACTCGGCGCGAAAGCGTTCCAGGCTCATTTCCGCAAGGTTCGCCTGCCGAAACACGTAATTCGTTGCCTCCCAGACGGCGGGTAAATCGTCCACAAGCGTGCCGGACCAGTCGAACAGGATATTGCGGATCATTGGGTCGAGTGTAACCCACTGGCCGGTGCCCGCAATGGCGAGGTAGAGCCGGACCGCTGGGCCGTCCCTGTTCCAGAGCGGTTCTTACTTGGGATCTCCTTCGGTATTCGTTCGGACATTGTTCGGACATCGTTCGGATTTCCTTCGGTTTAAATCGGTGCAATGCCGAACAATTACCGTATCGTGACCGATTGAAACCTGGAAACGGCCGGTTCTAATGAGCAGTCCGAAAGATACCCGACATGTCCGAGTGGCTTCTTGCGCTTGAGTTCGAAAGGTTTTGACGGGTTCGGCCTCCCTCTGCTAAGCAATCGGGCACCATCGGGACCTGTGAAATTCGTTCACCTGATCTGGAGCAATCTCAAGAGGAAAAAGCTGCGGACTATTTTGACGCTGCTTTCGGTCCTGGTCGCGTTCGTCTTGTACGGGTACCTGTCTGCGATTGGGCACGGGCTGAGCCAGGGAGTGACGGTGGAAGGCGCCAATCGGCTCGTAGTGCGGCACCGGATCTCGATCATTCAAATGCTTCCCATCAGTTACCAGGCGCGGATGAGCCGCATTCCCGGCGTCGACCGGGTGACGCACGCGACGTTTTTCGGGGGGACGTACCAGGATTCGAAAAGCTTCTTCGCCCAGATGCCGGTTGTCCCTGACGAGTACCTGGCGATGTTCCCGGAATACCTGTTGCCGGAGGACCAAAGGGAAGCCTGGCTGAAGACGCGGACGGGAGCCATCGCCGGCCGCAAGCTGGCGGAACGTTACAAGTGGAAGGTCGGCGATCGCATCCCGATCCAGACGTCGATCTGGCAGCGAAAGGACGGAACCACAACGTGGGAGTTTGATCTGGTCGGCATTTACGACGGGAAAGACCCCAATACGGACACCAGCCAGCTCTATTTTCGGTACGATTACTTCGACGAAGGCCGGGTGTTCGGCGAAGGCCAGGTGGGATGGTACTTCGTGCGCGTGGAAGATCCGCAGCAGGCTGCCGCCGTCGCGGCGGCGATCGACAATGAGTTCGCCAATTCCCCGGCGGAAACGAAGGCGGAAACGGAAGGCGCCTTTGCCCAGGCGTTCGCTCAGCAGGTCGGCGATATCGGCATGATCGTGGGATCCATCCTGGCCGCGGTCTTCTTCACCATTTTGCTGGTGGCGGGAAATACCATGGCGCAAGCGGTGCGCGAACGAACGGAGGAACTGGGCGTGCTGAAGGCGCTCGGGTTCACTCATGGCAAAATGCTCGGCCTGGTGCTCGCCGAATCGTGTCTGCTATCGGCCCTGGGAGGGTTCGCCGGTCTGGCGATCGCCTGGCTGCTGATCTCCGCGGGCGACCCCACCGGCGGGATGCTTCCGTTATTTCACTTTCCCTTGCGCGACGTGGCGCTCGGGGCGGGGCTGGTGGCGGCTTTGGGACTCTTGACCGGCCTGTTCCCGGCAATTCAGGCAATGCGCCTGACGATTGCGGAAGCGTTAAGGAGGACCTGATGGCCGGGCCTTTCAACTGGTTTTCGCAGGTGCTTTCGGTGACGAAGATCAGCCTGCATACGATCCTGGAACGGAAAGGGTCGTCCGCCGCGGCGGCCTTCGGCATCGCCGGGGTGGTGGCTGTGCTCGTCGGCGTGCTGTCTATTGCCCAGGGGTTTCGGCGGACGCTCGCCGTTTCGGGATCGCCCGACACGGTCATCGTGGTCCGCGCAGGGAGCGATACGGAGATGATGAGCGGCCTGACCGGGGAGGAAGCCCGGATCATCGAAGACGGACCTGGCATTGCGCGCGGCCCGAACGGCGCGCTGGCTTCGGCGGAACTTTTTGTGGTCATCAACATCCCCAAACGCTCCACGGGCACCGATGCCAATGTCCCTTTGCGCGGCGTGTCGCGTGCCGCCTTCGATGTGAGAGACGGGATGAAGCTGGTGGCCGGACGCCGGTTCGAGCCGGGAAGGAATGAAGTGGTCGTGGGCGTGGGCGCGGCGCGCGAATTCCAGGGGCTCGACGTCGGCCAGAAGTTCAAGGTGGGGCGGAACGAATGGCACGTGGTGGGGATGTTCTCGGCCAACGGGGCCGTCGCGGAATCCGAGATCTGGACGGATGCGGCTGTCCTGCAGCCGGCTTACGAACGCGGCAACTCGTATCAATCGGTCACGATGAGGCTCAGGTCGCCCGACGCGTTGGAGGAGCTCAAAGACGCGCTCACGACCGATCCGCGGCTGAGGGTGAAGGTGGTCCGCCTGAGCGAGTTTTACGCCGAGCAATCGACGGTGATTTACAGCTTGATCACCGGGTTGGGCACCTTGATCGCGTCGTTGATGGCCGTGGGCGCGGTCTTCGGCGCTTTGAACACCATGTACACCACCGTCTCGGCACGAACGCGTGAGATCGCGACGTTGCGTGCCCTCGGGTTCGGCAGCGGCCCCGTGGTGATCTCTGTGCTGCTGGAATCGCTGGTGCTGGCGCTGGCAGGAGGCACCGTGGGGGCTGCGCTTGCCTGGATTGTCTTCGACGGTTTCCAAACATCGACCATGAATTGGCAGAGCTTCAGCCAGGTGGCGTTCGCCTTCGAGGTCACCCCAGGTCTGTTGGTGCGGGGAATCCTTTACGCCACCTTGATCGGGCTGGTCGGCGGCGCGTTCCCGGGCTGGCGCGCGGCGCGGATGCCCGTGGCGTCGGCGTTGCGGAGCCTGTAAGCATCGATACTGTATGGAGCAACCCTTGACGAGCGCGCAGCGGCGCAAACTGAAAGCCATGGCACAACATCTGGAACCGGTGCTGCGCGTCGGCAAAGCCGGCCTGAGCAGCGCGTTCCTCCAAAGCCTGGATGAAGCGCTCGCCTCCCGCGAGTTGCTCAAGGTCAAATTTACCGAGTTCAAGGAGGAGAAAAAAGAGCTGGCGCCTGTCCTGGCCGAGAAGACCGGCAGTTGCCTCGTGACGCGTGTTGGGAACGTGGTCGTGCTCTATCGCCCGCAGCCCGACCCGGCAAAACGGCAGATCAAGATTTGAACAGCGCAGGGTCGAGAGCGCTTGCCCCAGCCGAGCGCCGCACAGCCGCTTTCAGGGAAGTTTATCATTGACCGGCACGAAGGTTTCATGTCGAGATAGACTTGACCGTTTTACTGACGATTCAAGATGCCTAAGCACGTGCGCAAGGAAAGGGCTGGTTCGCGCTCCGCGGGCACCACCAAGTACGATGCCCATCACACGGTGCTCGACAAGACCTACGGAGCGCTCGCTGACCTGCGTCGTGAACTCTCGGATTCAAAGGCGGCAGTTGCCGAACGCACCGAGATCTTGAACCTGTTCGCCCGTTGCGCCGACTCGCAGCGGGCGTGGCTTTTGCTCGAGGATTACTTCGAAAAGCTGTCGCTCGCGCGCAAGGATTTCCCCGGCGCCCACTGGTGGCCCGCTCTCCTGCAGACCAAAGGCAAGGACCGGCTCGAATCGACCGCGCTGCTCTTCCTGAAGGCTGGCCGGCCGCTGCCGACCGAGCTCGTTCCTTATGCCAATTTCGAGCGATTGCAGGAGATTGAACAGGCGGAGAACGAGCAGCGCTTCGTCCAGCTGATGGAAGATTGGCTTCTCCCTCCGCGCCCGCTCCATCTCGATTCGCCCAGAGCGGGGTTGCGTGTCGTGTGCCACCCGGAACGATTGGACGGGTCACTCCTGAGCGGGTTGAAGGTTTCGTTCGTGGTGATCCGGCCCCGCACCGGTGAGAAAGAGCGGATGCTGCCGGAAATCCTCGAACTCGCCGCTCGTTCCACGCATGAGCAAGAGCTTTTCTCCACGGCCGACTGGGAGTTCATCCGGTGGCTGGGGAGTGCCTTTCCGACCGGGACGGCGCTTCCGGATCCTTTGATCCTCATGGGGATTGACTTGCTCACCTGGCTGGCCCGCTGGGGGCAGGCAGATCGTCTGGAGGCGGCGAACCGCCCGGGTGTGCTTCATTTCTATGGGCAATTGGCCGAGTTCGCGCCTGTCCTGGTGTCAGTCGAGAACGAACTGGCCCTTGGACACCAGCTCAAGCTCGCGGATGGCGCCTCCATTCCGCTCACGGATGCCCACTATTTTGAGGGACGCCCCACGCTGGCGCTTGTCAAAGACGCTTTCTACGTCGTGCGAAACGCGCCGCCCGTTCCTCTTTTGACGCGGTGCCTGGAGAAATCCACGGTGCCGGTGCGCAAGTTGACCCACCGCATCTTGAAGCAGCTTCGTGAGAATGGGGCGAGCACAGACGCGGCCTGGCGGCAGCTATGCGTCGCGCATGCGGCGCGGCCCCAATTCACGTTCGAACTTAGCGAGGACACCGTCCGGCTGCGCCTCCTGGCGCGCAGCGAATTGGACGAGAGCCTCTGGGAGTGGACCGGTGAAGAGTGGCAACGCACGCCCCTGCCTTCGCCCGTTCCCGGCACCAAGCCGGAGATCCTGGATGACCCGCGGCTCGACCCGGCCGTAGGCTGGCTGCGGCGCCTGGATTGGTTTACCCCCGAGCCAGGGCTTTGGGTGGGCGATGCGAACGAAGCGTTTCTTAATGCCCTGGCGTCCGCCTGGCCCGACCGGCCGCGGGAGGCGGAATACTTGGGCAACCAGGCTTTCCAGAGGCTCTTCCTGGCTCCGCGCCGGCTGAGGCCAAAGCTCGTGGTCCAGGGCAGCGGGATCGATTGGTTCTCCGTAAGCGCCGCCTGGGAAGCCGAAGGGCTGAAGCTCTCCACCGCGGATCTCGAGCGTCTGCAAAGCGCCACCGGCCGCTTCGTCAAGCTCCCGGACAGCGGTTGGATGGAGCTGGATAGCGCGTCTGTGCACGCCGCCCACGAGACGATGGCCGACCTCGGGCTGGACGGCTTGAGCCCGGTCCCGCAACGCGTCGCCTTGCTGCACGCGGTTCAGGTCGAGAGCAGCCTTCTCAAGCAATTCGCGGATCAGCCGCATGCCGAGAGCCTGCGCCAGCGCGTCGCCGAGTTTGCGGGGATTCCCCAAACGCCGCTTCCCGCGGGGCTGTGTGCGGAAATGCGACCCTATCAGAAGGAGGGCTTTGATTTCCTTTGCCATCTTGCCGGGCTCCAGCTTGGAGGTGTTCTCGCGGACGATATGGGTCTGGGCAAGACCCTCCAAACACTCGCCTGGCTGGCCTGGATGAAGGCGCGGCACCAGGCCCAGTCGCAGCCGGCTCTCGTGATCTGCCCCGCCTCGGTCCTGCATAACTGGCGGCGCGAAGCCAACCGGTTCACGCCCGACCTCAAGGTGCTTGTGCTCGAGAGCGGCGCCGCCCGGCATAACCTCCGTCGGCAGATCCCCCAGCACGACCTCATCGTCACCAACTATGCGCTGCTCCGCCGCGATCTTGCCGCACTGATGAAGTTCGAGTTCCGGGCGATCATCCTTGACGAAGCGCAGTTCATCAAGAACCCGGACGCCCAGGTCACGCATTCGGTAAAGCAACTTCGGGCCGAACAGCGGCTCGCCTTGACCGGAACGCCCCTGGAAAATCGGTTGCTTGACCTCTGGAGCATCGTGGATTTCGTGCAGCCCGGCTATTTGGGCACCCAAAGCAATTTTACCGAAATCTACGAACCGAAAGGCGCGGAGGCCGCCTGGTCTCAGAAAGTTGCCCGGCGCCGCCTTGCCGCAAAGCTCAGGCCCCTCCTCTTGCGACGGCTTAAGGGCGAAGTCGCCAAAGACCTCCCCGACCGCATCGACGAGCGCCGGGATTGCGAATTGGGCGAGGCCCAGCGGAAGGTTTACCTGGCCGAGCTGCGGCGCAGTCGCGAACAGGTGCTGCAAGCGGTCATCGAGAAGGGGCTTGCCAAGAGCAAAATGCACGTGCTCGCCGCTCTGACTCGTCTCCGGCAAATCTGCTGCCATCCACAGTTAGTCGGCAACGATTCCGCCTCGGGCAAGACGGAGACGCTGTTCGAGTTGCTCGAACCGCTGCTTGCCGAAGGCCAAAAGGTTCTCGTGTTCAGCCAATTCGTCCAGATGCTCAAGCTGCTCGAGGCCGAATGCCAGCAGCGCCATATCCCGACCTACGTTCTCACCGGGGAAAGCAAGCAGCGCCAGGACATTGTCCAGGCGTTTCAGACGGATTCGAACGCCTCGGTGTTTTTGCTGAGCTTGCGGGCGGCCGGAACGGGTTTGAACCTCACGACGGCGAGCTACGTCGTGCTGTACGATCCCTGGTGGAATCCCGCGGTCGAAGCGCAGGCGATCGATCGTTCCCATCGAATTGGCCAGACGCGCACCGTCAACGCTTACCGTTTGATCGCCCCGGGCACGGTCGAAGAGAAGATCTGGGAACTGCAGCAGCACAAGGCCCAGACGATCGCCGATGTCCTGGGCGAAGAAGGCTTTGCCCGCAGCCTGACCAAAGGCGACCTGGAATACCTGTTCTCCGAAGATTAGATCTTCTTCGGATCTTGTTGGCACGTCACTTCACGTTTGCGAAGCGCCGGCTTGCAGTGCTCTTCGCCTTTGCCCGCCGCCACGAACAAGCGGCGCCGGAAGCCGGCTGCAAGCCGGCGCTCCGTTCTTAACCCTACGGCAGCAGTTCGATGGTGATGTCTTTAAAGGACGCTTCCGCTTTGGCGCCTCCATGGATCTGCAGCCCAATCAACCCGTGCTGCGGCAGGGCGTCGTCCGGCTCAACGTAATCGACCATCGGCTCCCCGTTCAGCCAGGTGCGGATCCGCTTGCCTTCGCACCTTATCTCATAGTTGTTCCAGTCCGCCTTCTTGAGCGCTTTGGCCACGGCCTCGGCAGCGGGGGCTTGCAGGATCTTGTTCCGGCGTGATTCATCGTAGAGCGCCCCCCAGAAGCCTTCGCCCATATCGCATTGGTACCCGATCATTTCGTTGGGCGGATTCTGGGTTCGCTGGCTGCGCACCTGGACCCCGCCATTCACGAAACCTTCCGAACCAACCAGCTTCACTTGCAGGCGCAGGATGAAATTGGTGAACGGGCGCGTGGCCGTCAGGAATTCGTTCTGAGGCACCGTCCGGTCGAGCGATCCGCCGATAAAAGTGCCGCTCGCGATCCGCCAGGTTTTGTTGGTGTCGCCTTGCCAGCCTTGGAATGTCTTTCCGTCAAAGAGCGCCTTCGGTTCCCCGGCCTGGGCGAGGCCAACGCTGAGGAGTGCAAGGCAAAATAGAAGCGCTTTGTTCATGGGGAATCCTATTGCTGAATGGCGCGCAGCAAGCCGCGCTTGGCGGCCAACTGGACCTGGGCGGGTTGTTGAGAATCCGACAGCGGTTTGTAGATGGCGAGCGCGTCCGTCTTCAAGCCGGCCGCGAGCAGGCGCTCGGCGCAGGCCAATTGGGCGTCGGCGAAGCGAAGGCCCAGCGTTCGCTCGGCTTTGGATCCAGCCAAAGCCAGGACTTCCGCGGCTTCCTTGGTGCCAATTTCGCCCAAGGCCGCTGCCGCCGCCGTGGCGACTTCCCGGTCCGAATCCATCAGCAACGGCTTCAAGAGCGGCACACTCTCGGCGTCGCGGCAGGCCCCGAGCGAGTTAAGCACTCCGGCCCTTCTTACGCCGCTCAGTTTGCCGAGGCTGGCTCGCAGGGCGTCCCGGGCTTCGGCGCAAGCCATGGCTTGGAGGGCGGTGCGCGCCGCTTCAAAAACGCCCCCTTCCTTCTCCAGCAACGCGGCGAGAGCGGGGACACTCCGAGCCGAGCCGGCGAGAGCGAGCTTTCGGCAGACGTATTCTTTGGCGGCGGCAGTTGAAGGGCCTTCGAGGACCCGGGCCAGGCGCGCTTCGAGCTTCGCCTGTTCACCGGGCTGCGTTAGCGAAGCGGCCACGGCTTCGTCAAGGACCATGAGCGGACCTCGGCCGGAGCCTTCTTTGTACTGTTCGAGGGCGGTGAATGCGGCTTCAAGAGTTGCGGTGTCCATGGATAATCAGATGGAGTTTCGAGCGGGTTATTCGGGTTGTTTCGCCAGATCGAGCGCGAGGCCATTGAAGAACTCAATACAGCGGGCCAGTTCAGGCATCGATTCAAGCCAGTTATAGGAATACTCAAGCCCCCACATCACCGGCCGGACACCCATTTCCTGGATCGTGCGGATCAACTCCGCGCTTCGGCCGACGCCGGTGCCCCAGATGACATCGTGCCCGTCCGCTTCCACGCTGTTCAGGTCGTGCATTTGGATCGTGATCAAGCGGTCGCCCAAGCTGCGGACACCCTCGATCGGGTCGATCCCGGCCCGCAGCCAATAGCCGATATCCGCACACGCGCCCATTCGTTTGCTGCGGCCGTGACAAGCTTGCAGAATGCCGTCCGGTTGCCAGTAGAGCGGCGACGCTTTCCGGTCGTGATTGTGAAGCGCTACCTTGATGTCATACTCGTCGCAGAACTTCTCGATCGTATCCAACGCTTCCGGCTTCGGCTCCGTCAGGAACACTTCAATGCCCATCTTGCGCCCGAACTCGAACACTTTGCGGCACCCCGCTTCGTCCCCGGGGATGTCATGGATGTAATAGGTCAGCATTCGCAGGCCGGTGGCATCCAGCTTGAACCGGATCTGTTTCAGCTCGTCGTCCGTCAGTTCCGGATCGAAATTCCTGGCGATCTCGGGGCTGACCTTCTGGAAGCTTAGCCCGCCGATGTAGCTCAGCCCGAGTTGCGCGGTCTTTTCCATGGCTTCGAAAAGGCTGAACCGATGAAAGGTGTAAGCCTCGATCCCCAAGCGCCACCCCAGTTTCTCCTGCGCTCTCACGGCCGGAGTGACCCGCGCGCTTGGGAGGGTCGGCGCATCCAGGTCACCCAAGGCGAATTGGATCGCGTCGAGGTAGAACTGCAGCATTTTCGCATCCCAGAACACGTAGGGATTATGCGCAATCGTGCTGTAGAAGACCCGTCCCCGTCCGTAGTTCCGCACCCAGGCCAGTGCGTAATCGTTGTCCGGGCGTGACACTTCGCCGAAACCGCGTCCCTGCCCCGCGATCGTTCGCTCGTTGTCGATGCTCAGAAGCACGCGCAACCGCTCCCGGGAGTAAGGCTCATGGACGCGGAAGAACTCGTCGCGGTACTCGAAGTCCTGCCCGCCAAACGCCCGGTTCAGCGGATGGGTGCGGTCGTCGAGCTTGATGAACACATGTTCCGTGCTCTCCCGATGATTTGCGCCGCGCGCGCCGATCATCAGGCCGAACTCGGGCCAATCCTCGTGCGCACCGGGCCAGCGCGTGAACGCCACGGTGGTCCCGTGCAATCCGAGCAACCCTCCGCCGGCATAGACAAACTCCACCAGGTTCTGCCGAAGATCAGCATTCGTGAAACAGTTGCCTACGGTGTTGTTGAAGAAAACGGCGTCGAACTGGCGCAGGCTTTCCTTCCGGAACACTTCCGGGTCCTGGCTGACCACGGTCTTGAACGCCCCGGTCTTCTCTCCCATCAGCGTGAATGCCTGGTTGGCATGCTGGATCGACGGGTGCCCGCCATAACCCACGTTGAGGCAAAACACGAGGAGTTTGCGGTCGTTCTTCGGCGGAACGGCGGCCTTTTCGGGCACAGCTTCCTCGATCCGGCGCAGTTGCTCGGCGTCTTTGACCCACGGTTCGGCGCCGGAGGCAACCGGCACGGCGGCAGGCGCTCCCATAAGACAGAGGATCGTCAAGAGCACCGAAAGACGCGTCGGCAATCGATATCGGGACCCTGGAAGGCGAACGGTCTGAGCGGCCATGTTCATCGTTATCGTCTGAGTCATTTTAACTTTGGCGTATGGCTGGCCTGCAGTTTGACCGCCCCCGCCCAAAGCATCCAGTCAATTCTCCGCGCGCGCCATGAGGGAGCTGACTGCCTTCTGTCCTCCTCGTCGGGCGATGTTCCTGGATTTCACACGCTGGTGACTCGGTCGAAAGGCGTGAGGCTCACGGGACCACGATTCTGAGGTGGGGCCCGGCGGCGGTTTCAGTTTGCCTGGCACACAACACAGGGCTCAGTTCCGAGCGCTCACCTTGATTGTGGGGGCGCCAGTTGGGAAATGGGCTTCGAAAAACGCGGGCATGGGGCCGGCAAACATGGCCGTGCGGACGCTGCCCCAGGTCTGCTGATCGCCGGTGGCATAGAAAAGGTATGTGTTCCCTTCGTATTCGAAGAGATCGACGTCGGAGTTGTTGACACCCTCGCTCTCTCCCGCTTCCAGGATGGGATTGAACGGGCTGAGCTCCCAATTCGCCAAGTCCTTGGAGCGGGCGAGAAAGGAAACCCAGCCTTTGTGCCCTGGCACGGCGCTGTGCAGGTAGATCACATAATAGAACGGCGCCACATACCGCAACACGGGGCACGCGCTGTACTCCCCGCCCACGCCCTTGAAGACCAGTCCGTCCAGCTTCGTCCAGCGGGCGAGGTCGGCTGAGCGCGCGAACTTGAAGCAGAATTGCACCGGGCGATCCGATTCGTAAGCCATCAGGAATCCTTCGCTATCCTGGCACACACTGGCATTGAAGAGGTGCTCCCCGGCAGCCTGCGGAATGGCCAATTCGCGCTTCCAGGATTTGAGATCCTTGGATGAAAACCGGTAAAGGCTCTGGAACCAGTCCCGGTTGGTTCCTTCGCTGGCGAACACGTTCATTTCACCGCCCTTGACGAACGCATTGGCAAACGAATGCCCTTCGCCAAACCGCGCGATTTCGCGGCCCGTGGTCAGGTCCAGCGCGTACAGATACATGCTGCGAGTGTAATCAGCGGTTTTGTTCTTGGTGTCGTCTCGCCGGTTCAGCACGAGCAAAGGCCGCCCGCCAAACACGACTGGCGTGTTCTCCATGGCATTGGGGCCGATCGCCAGCGGCAGCTTGATGAGTTTTGGACGAGGCGTGGCGCCGGCATTCTGCAACCTGGGGGGCAAAAGCTCGTTGAATACGTCAACCGGCCAAAAGCGCAGACGTTCAAATCCCTCCGGCACCGGCTGTCGGTACTGCACATACGCGCGGTTTGTCCCGCGGGTGGAGAACGCGAACAGGTCATCGTTGCGCGCTCCGAGCACCCGGTATCCCATCACGGTGCAATCCTCGAAATCGACATGCAGGAACTTGCCCGCGAGATCGCTGTAGACCGCGCCGGTGGAGGGCGTTCCGTGCGGCTGCGAGAAATTCATGACGATCAACCGGGAACGTTTGAACTCCACGCGGGTGTACCCTTCAAAGTCCGGATAACCCACTTGGAGCGCGTTGTCCGGCGCCACGAGCGTGCAGTCTTCGAAGATCGCGTCCGGCACCGACCGAGCCTCCTTGTTGTGCGCCCGCACATACGCTGCGCCGGCGTCGCCCCACACATCCAGGCACATGAAATAGGAGCGCCGAAAGAGGACCGGCTCGCCCGGACGGCCCACGTGAGCCATCACGCTCGCGCCCGCAAACCGCCCAATGCCCACGCAATCCTCGACCACTGCTGAAAACTCCGCGCCGGCTTTGCAGGTTAGGTCCCAACCGACACCGCCTTCCGAGCCGGTGCAGTAAAGCCGGCGGAAAACCCAGCGATCCCAACCCTCGGCAGAGTAGGTATGATCGCAGCGCCACGGCCCCCACCAATCCACGCTCTTGAGCCCCGTTTCGAGGTCCGGGTTGCCATTCGTCAGGATCATGAAGGTCGGGTTGCCCGTCCCCGCGTTCGGATTTGTGCGGACCACGACCCGCGGCGCACCCGAGTCGATCACGACCCACCCGGTCGCTCCTGAACCATGGCTTCCGTCCCAATCGCCTTCGAGCACGTTATAAGCTCCAGGCGCGCCTTTGCGCTTCGAGTCGAGGTTCGCTTCGGCGTAGGTATCGGGCCGAATGATAATCCGGTGCCCACCCAGATCGTCCGGCACCGCGTCAATGGCCGCTTGGATCGTGTGGAAAGCTGTGGACCAGTTTTGGCCGTCGGAGTTATCTCCAAGTTTCGAAACGTAGAAGGTCCGTCCCTGACGCGGATCGGGTTCGGTTCCGGCCACGGCTTGTGAGAGCGCGAGGAAACAAGGGACGGCCAGTGAGAATGCGAGGATCAGAGCGCGGCGGTTCATGGGCGAAGCATACAAGCAAAGGCGGACGGTTGACGAGACCCGCTTCGGCGCTGGCGCTGTCACCACGGCACGGGGACGATTTACCAGGAGGATTTTGCCCGCTCGACATCGCTCCCGCGGCAATGCTATGACAGGTCCTATGCAAGCAACTTTACTTTCACGGCGCGCATTCGTTCAAAACTCTATGCTGGCTGCGGCGGCGGTTTGCCTGGGCTCGTCCGCGCGAGCCCAGAGCTCCAAGAAGCTTCCGGTGGCCCTGCAGCTTTATTCGGTGCGGAACGATTGCGCGAAGGATTTTGACGCGGCCCTGGCCCAGGTGGCCAAACTGGGCTTTGATGGCGTCGAGTTTGCCGGATATCACAGCTACAATGGCAAACCGAAGGAATTGCGCCAACGGCTTGACGACCTCAACTTGAAGGTCGCTGCCACTCATATTGGCACGAACACATTCCAAGGCGACGCCCTCCAGCGCACCATCGAGTTTCACCAGGTTATCGGCTGCAAATTCCTGATCGTGCCGGGCGACCGCGACTTTACGCACCCCGAAAGGAGCAAGGCTTTGGCCGAGACGTTCAACAAGACGGCCGAAGTCCTCAAGCCCTTGGGGATGGCTTGCGGTTATCATAATCATACCGGCGAATTCAAAAAGGACGGCGACAAGACTTTCTGGGACCTCTTTGCCGAACGGACCAGCAAGGACGTCATCCTCCAACAGGATTGTGGTTGGACGGCCGCTGCCGGATTTGACCCTGTGGAGATCATGAAACGTTACCCCGGCCGCATGCGATCCACGCATTTCAAACCGGCGGTGGTCGGGGGCGACCGATCCAAGAAAGCGTTCCTAGGCCAGGATTCAGTCGATTGGGAGGCGGTGATCGCCGCTTGCCGGGAGTTTGGTGGGACGGAATGGATCACCCTCGAACAAGAGGAATACCCGGACGGCAAATCGCCGATGGAAGCTTCTGCAATCTCTTTCGAGGCCCTTAAGAAGCTGCTGGCCGCGTGATCGCCGTTAGGAACGATTAACTCCAGATGAGACGGATGGGGGCGGATGGGACGCTGGGAAGCAGGCCAGATGCAGGGAAAGACGTCAAAACGAGTCCCTATCCCCATTCTCCGCGCGAACCGGGGTGTTCACGCTGGATCGCCACGGTTATTCGGCAAATGTTGCACACTTTGGGTCCAATTGTTACCAAAGTGTGCGACGTTTCTTCCCTGACGCCCCCAGGCCTGCGCCAGCGGCCCCGCGTAGCCGTGGCGTGGTGTCCCCGGACACCACACCAGCGCTGGAGTTTGGACAGTTGGCCGACTCGGCTTTGCCGCAAACTTTGTCGATGACCGAAATCCGGCTGGCGCCTGAGGCCCCAACGCCCATAATCGCGCCATGAACCCAATCGCTTGTCTTCCGTCTCCCAGACCACCGCAGCAAGGCGCGTTGCTTAGCCGGCGCGAGTTTGTCCGTGGCGCCGCCACGACGGCGCTCGCCTTGAGCGCCTTCCCTTACGTCGCCCGCGGTCGTGTGTTGGGCGCCAATGACCGCATCGGTGTCGGGTTTATCGGCGTGGGCGGGCGAGGTCGGAGCCATATCGCCACGGTGCAGCGGCTTTCCCAAGCTGAGAACCTTCAAATGGTGGCGGTTTGCGACGTGTTCCGATACCGGCTTGACGAAGCGGCCAAGCTGATCGGGGCCAAGGCGTTCATGAAACACGCCGAGTTGCTTGCCGATCCGGCCGTAGACGTCGTTTGCATCGCCACCCCCGATCGTTTGCACGTGCCTCAAGCCATCGATGCCATTCGGGCGGGCAAAGATGTCTATTGCGAGAAACCGATGGGGCACTGGACGCAATTTGATCTCTCGCGGCAGTTTTACGAGGAAACCTACCAGCTGAAACGGATCGTCCAAGTGGGGAACCAGGGGAATTCCAGCCCCGCCTGGCAAAAAGTCCGTGAACTTGTGCAGGGCGGCGCCGTCGGGCGCGTGCAGTTGGTCAATGCCGGCTTTTTCCGCTATGGCGACTGGGGCGAACGGATGCCGATCGCCGATCCCGAGGCACAGCCGGGACCGGAACTGGACTGGGAAGCGTTCCTGGGGGATGCGCCGAAAGTGCCCTTCACGGTGCAGCGTTTCTTTAGTTGGCGGAAGTATCTGGATTATGCCGGCGGGCCCTGCACGGACCTGTTGCCGCATCTTTTCACACCGTTCGTGAGCGCCATTGGCCTCAAATTCCCGTCGCGCGCGGTGGCTTCCGGCGGCATTTTCAAATACACCACCTACGACCGCGAGGTGCCGGACACGTTCAACATGTGCCTTGATTACCCCGAGAAGCTCTCGGTGGTCGTTGTGTCAACCCTGGCGAACGATTATATCACGGAACCCGCCATTCACGGCGACGAAGGCACGCTCACGCTGCAGAACCCCGGTGAGTGGAACGTCGGAATCGATAGTGTCACGATCATCCCGCGCAAAGGCCAGCGGCAGGTCTTCCCGATGAAGAAGGAGGATACCACCTCCGCGCATTGGCAGAATTTCCTCAAGTGCGTGCGCAGCCGGGAAAAACCGTACAGCGATGTCGAATTCGGCTTGCATGTCCAGGCGGCGCTGAACATGGCGATGCTCAGCCTTCTCAAGGATAAAGTGGCCAAGTTCGACTTCGAGAAGAAGCAGATTTTGCTTTAGGACAGCGGCGTCTCCAAGCGGCGGGGGCCTATCCTTCGCCGTTGAGTTCCTGGAGCACCAGCTTCAAAGCGGACTGAATCCGATCGCGTGCACGCTGGACGTGAGCTTGATCGGCGGCCAGGCTGGCTTTGACTTTCGTGATCTCAGCCTGCTGATTCAGCACGCTCGCTTCGAATTCCGCCTCGCGCCGGCGACGCGCCTCCTCCACCGTGAGTTGGGTGCTCACTTGGCTGGTGAGGTCGGCCAATTGCTCTTCCAGATCCTTCGACCGAAGCTGAAGCTGGCGAACTTCGCGTGCTTGCGTATGGAGCGCGGACTCACTCGAACTGAGCTTTGCGTTGGCTTCTTCCAAGCTCGCTTCCAGGGCATGAACACGATCCTTCTGGGCCGCTTCACGTTGACGCGCGCTCTCCAGCTTGGCGGTCAGTTCCTCTTGTGTGTTCTGGAGATCGGACAGCGCCTTCTCGATCGCCTGGCGCCGGGATCGTTCCGACTGGAGCACGCTCCGGACTCGGGCGAGTTCATCGTTGAGCGCCCTGCAGACGGTCCCTTCCTCGAACTTCTCGCGCAGGCTGGCGTCCATGACCCGTGATGGGGACGGGGACGCGGCCGCTGCCGGGCCCGGAGAGGGAGCTTCGGACAGTGCCGGAGCCGGCATCGGAGAGGGAGACGTGGACGTGGATGTGGCCGTCGCCGTCTTGGTAATCGAGGCCGCGGGAGGAGCCGGGACCGCAGCAGGCATCGAAAGCAGCCCCGGTTGGTTCGCATCTGAAACCGGGCCGGCGGGCGGCTCATGAACCGGCACCCCATCGCCCAGCGAAGGAACCAGCGGCGATGCTTCGCCGGCAACGAGGGGAATGGGACAGGCTTGTGGCAGGCGGGGCATTTCGCCAGGCGGCTGTGACTTCGCGGCTTCCATAGGAGCTGCCGCAACCGTTTCTCTTCGATGTTCCTCCACGGGCGCCGCCGCGACGGAGCAACGTTCCGGCTCAGCCATGCGCACAGCAGTGCTGGTCACGGAAACGCCCATTCCTGGCGCCCTCTTGATCGGAAGAATGGGTGGCGTTCCATTGCGTCGCATCGCAATGGGAGGGGCGCTTGTACCCGCCGTCGGAGGACTTGCCGCCGAGCCGGCCGGGGATCGGCCAAGCCGGCGCTGGAGCGCCGAGGTGAAGGACTTCACAACCATCTCGCTCGGCGTAAACGGTTTGGCGATCAGGTCGCATCCGCCGCTTAAGGCCGACTGCACACGCACCTCGAAATCCGGGGAACTCGATGTGACGATTACGATGGGCAGGCACGCGCCATTGGGCAACTTCCTGACCTGGGCGGAGAAGTCGCCGCTCCGCACCATTTTGAAATCGGCAAAGACAACGTCGTACTCGAGGCGTTGGAGGAATTGAAGCGCGCGGTCCAGGCTGTCGCATTCGAAGAGCTCCAGGTCCGGGCTGCCGAGCGCGAACCGCAAGGCATGGCGTGAGAGGGGTTCATCGTCCACGATGAGCACCCGAACGGGCCCGGTCTCGACCTCGGTGCGGCGGGAGGTCGCCGAGATGGCGAGCACGTCAATGGCCGTTGAGAGCGTTCGCAACGAGGAGGCGTTCACGCGGACGACGTCCTTCGCCAGTGTCATGAACAACTTCGCGAGCGCGGAGCTGAACGCCGTCAACGTGCGCGCATCAGCCGCGAGGAAGCTCCTCCGCAGGTTCCGGACCTGCTCCTGCATCCGGGTGAGCAACTCGAGACGGGTGCCATTCTCAGCGCTGCAAAAGAGGCGGAAGGCTTCCTTCAATTGCGGGATCAAGCTGCCGGCATCTTCAATCGAGGAACCGCTCTGCGCGGTGGAATCCGGAGGCTCGACAGGCCGGGGATCGTTTGTCGCCTCCTCAGCCCCAAGAGCCCCTGCAATCGTCGCCACGTTTCGCGCGATTCCGGCTGGATCATTGTTGAAGGACGCGGTCACCCCTTCCACGACGTCTGTTCCATGGCTCCCCCCTGCCGTGGCATCCGTTATGGCATAGACAGGTAACGTCTTGAACTCAGCCTGGGAGCGGATTGCCTGGATCAGGCGCGCTGCCTCGTGCCCGAATCGGCTTAGATCCAGGAGGACGGCGGACGGTTTCGCCAGCCGGATCAGGTCCTCCAACGGTTCGACGATCTCTGCGGAAGCGACTGCGATTCCGATATGCTCGAAGAGGTTTCGGTACCTTTGAACTGTCGCTTCATCAACCCCAAGCAAGAGAATGTTTGCCATAAGATTCGACGCGGATGCGCCGCACACGCTAACAGCTTTAGCAAAACCTGGGCCTGTTTGCCATAAGATTCGACGCGGATGCGCCCCACACGCGAGCAGCTTTAGCAAAGCCTGTGCCGCAGAGTTTTTGTCCCGTTTCAGTTTGCAGTAAAGGATTTAACACCAATAATTTGCAGTTGTCAGAAGCGTCATTGGACGGGTCTTTTGCCTCCCTCTGAGTCGACTCTGACACCTCCCTCAAACTCCTTTTTGCCAGACACCGTTGCTCTTTTCCTGGACAGCCTCCTCTCCCGACACCAGTCCGAAAGATCCGGTTCTTACGACGGATGGTTACCGTCTTTGTGCCCTAATCGTTTAACTAGATTGAGTCCAATTGTGAGACAGAAACGACTCAAGTCAGGACAGTAAGACGAGAAAAGCCTGAGACAACCAGATATTCCGCCTATGGAACCTATCGAATTCGATCGGCAAGAGTCGCGCGTTGGCGGCGTGCCTGCTCGGCACACCCAACCGCGACCATGCCCAACCGCTTACCCAGCTGATTCGCCCTGCTTCGACAGCCCGGCAAGCGCGCTCGATTTCGAGGCCCGTGGCGGAAAGACGGATCGTGGCTGTAAAGAACTCGGGATTTCGCCCCAAATCGGGCACCAGTTCTTTCGTCATGTGCCGCCTCGTTTGACGACCATCCGCCTGGAGCTTTGTACTCTGGCCCGCCTTCAGAGTGTGTCCAAGCGGAGGGCGTGTGTCGCGGGCTTGTCCATGCAATGCCAATGGCTTGCCGGATATTCGCGAATGGCCGGCTTTCTCGGGCTCGCACAGACCGCCTCGGCGTTGGAAAGCCTGATGAAAGCCCTTTACGACGCACCCGAACGCTTGAACCAAGACGTCCTGCGCACCGCAGCCCAGGCAACCGATCTGATGAACATCCTGGCCAGCACGGCACCGCACAAGACCGGCCGCGCCGAAGGGGCAAGGGTCCTGGTGCTGGACGACGATGGCGACTCACAGGCCCGCGCTCTCGCGGGCTTGGAGACCTATGGCGTGGCGGCTGTCGGCGTGGCCTCCGAAGATGCTGCCTTGGGGCTTCTGGCCCGGAATTCCGTCGATGTCGTCGTCCTGAGGCTCGCGACGGATCTCAAGGGAGCGCCCAGGATTTGCCAGGCTCTTCGCCGGCTTCCGCATCATTCCAGAACCCCGATCCTGGTGCTTTCGCCCGAGGCAACATGGGAAACGCGGGCGGTCCTTGCCATGAGTGGCGCTACCGAGCTTGCGTCCGGAAGGTTGCTCGCGCCGGAACTGGCGCTGAAGGTTCTCAACCACTTCTTCCGAGTGCGGCTAAGCGCGCAAACCTCTGACGCGCATCCGATTTCCCAAACAGCTTCATGAACGATCATCTATGAGAACGGATCCTCCAATGGATTGGACTTCATCGGCATGGTTTGAGCTCTGGCTGGCCTTGGCGCGGCAGGCGTCGGCGTGAGGCGATCGCCGCCGGGCGATGGTCAGGCCGCGAAATCACTCGGAACGCTGTCCGGCAACTTGAAAATTGAAGTTTTCAGTTTTCCGGACAAATTAAGGTCGTCAAGAGACCTGCAGGACCGGGTGTATGAGCGAGACGATACCTTCCGACCCCTCCGTCCCCTGGTGGGTGCGCGTGGTGATTGGGAGAAACCCCAAGAGGACTTTGCTCCGGCTCGGGGGCTTGGTCGTCATTTTCCTGTTGGTCTTTAAAGTGTTGCTCATCCCGATCCGGGTGAGCGGCCTGAGCATGGCGCCGACCTACCTGGACGGGAAGCTCAACGTCGTCAATCACCAGGCTTACCGCTGGAAAAACCCGAAGCGCGGCGATGTGATTGCCTTCCGGCTGCCGGAAGAGGGCAATGCGGTGCTCCTCAAGCGGGTGGTCGGCTTGCCTGGGGAACGGGTGAAAGTTGTGAATGGAAGGGCCTTCATAAACGGCCAACTCCTTTCGGAACCTTACGCCGTTTTCGGACGGAACGCGCCCAGTTCACGCCGCGAGATCACCCTTCGCGAGGATGAGTACTATGTGATGGGCGATAACCGGAGCATCTCGTGGTTCCGGCAGATCCCGGAACATCACATCCTTGGAAAGGTGGTTTTCTGAGACGGATTCTTATTGGGGCAGTTGGGCTGGCCGTGCTCGGCTGGATCGCGTTGATGTTGCGACCCAGCGACGAAAAGGCGGTTCGTGCCATGCTGAGCGACCTCGTGGATACGGTGTCGATCAGCCCTGATGAATCCGGGATCACCCGGCTGCGTTACGCCGATCGAATCGCCGCGTTCTTCACGACCAATGCCGTGATCAGCTTGGAAGGGTTGGGCAGCGAGTTCCCCACCCTCGCCACCCGTGCCGAGCTTCGTCAAACCGCCATGGCGGCTCGAACACACTTGCGTCAGGCCGATTTTGACCTCGCCGACGTGCACGTGACCTTTCCCCCCGAACCCAGGACGGCGAACGCCTACGTCGTGATCACCGGCACGGTCAATTTCCAAACCAACCGCTTTGGACAAGCGTTCCGGATGATGCTCGCCAAAGCGGAGGGCCGGTGGCGCATCCGGGAAATTGAGACGGTAGAGCGCCCGTAAGGCTCGGGTGCCCGGTGACGCAACGGCCTCGGCACGGCATCGGGAATGAATAATTCCAGAGGGCCGGCCCGGCGGTCCGGCCCTGCCTCCTTGTGAATCGAAGGCGCCGGTCTCGACAGCAGGAGCGGGTTCAGGCAACGTTCGGACACACATTGAAGGAATATCGACTTCAAACCGAAGTTTGGCTTCCACGGCCTCGCGACGAGGTCTTTCCGTTCTTTGCCGAAGCCGGGAACCTGGAAGTGATCACGCCATCCTGGCTGAATTTCGAGGTGCTTACGCCTGCGCCAATCGCGATGCGGGCGGGGGCGCTTATCGACTACCGAATCCGCGTGCATGGCTTCCCGGTACGGTGGCGAACCGAGATCGCCGAGTGGCAACCGCCGGAACGTTTTGTGGATGTGCAACTTCGCGGACCCTATAGGCTTTGGCACCATACCCACGAGTTCCACGAGCGCGATGGGGGCACGCTCTGCGTGGATCAGGTGCGATACCGTCCGCGGGGCGGCGCTTTCATCCAGTGGCTTTTCGTGCGACGCGATGTCGAACGGATCTTCGAATACCGCCAGCGCCGCTTGCAGGAGCTTTTCGGGAGGCCTGAAGATTCCGTTACGCCGTCGGATGGGGGTGTGGCGACCCTACCGGGACTTGAACCCGGGTTACCGCCGTGAAAGGGCGGTGTCCTAACCGCTAGACGATAGGGTCTTCCAAGAGACGCTTGAATATAGGCGACGAATCGGAGTTGTCACGGGAAAACTGGCGTCCGCGATGCATTAGCGGGTTGCTCGCAAGGGGTCAATCCTTGGGGATGCTGGAGCGTTCCTGGAGCCAGAGAACGTCTTGATTATTGGGAGAACTGACGTTTAAGGGCATGAGCGCGCCCTTCTTCAGGGTGGGGGTGGTCCGCGCGTCACGCCACTTGCGGATTTCGGCATGTCCATCGGCGAAGGAGAGCCCGGCGGCGCGGTTGTGGTAGCTGGCGGGGTAATCGACGATAATGGCTGCCGAGCCGCGGTTTTTCAGGTCGGTCTGGAAGAGCCCGTCGTTAATGCTGTCTTCGCGTTCGTCGATAAAGACCCAGGCATTGGCGGCGCCCATGACGTCGATCTCGCTGGTCTTCTTAAAGATCCGGTATTTGTCCTGGCCGACGGCAGATCCCCCGATGTAATTCATCCACATGTTTGCGGAGACACTTCGGACCCGGGGGAGGTTCCGGCCGCCGACCTTCGCCATGCTCTGATCCGCTGGGCAGCGGTAAACACTCGGCGTCTTGAGGTAAGGCCCGATCTGCGCGTAACGGGAGTCGATCAGGTAGAGAGTATTGGTGTTATGCGTATTGTTCGCCGCAAAATCCAGCCAGCCGGATACCCATTGATCTGACGCGGCCACCGAGCCGCCATTGACACCGGGGAGGCTGTCCTGGTGGTCGTCAGTGTACAGAATCCACCCCAACTGCAGCTGCTTAAGGTTGTTTACGCAAAAGATCCCTTGGGCTTTCGTTTTCGCTTTGGCCAAGGCCGGAAGCAACATGCCGGCAAGAATGGCGATGATCGCAATGACCACCAGTAATTCGATCAAGGTGAATCCGGCGCTGCGCCCTTGGCTGCTCAGAGGGCGGCGGTCGGGTTGGTTCGTGCGAAAGCGTAAGGCATGCATAGACATCCGTGGTTTGGACCGACCAAATGAGGCTAGGCGGCGGAATCGCGGTTGTCAAACCAGCGCGGATTGGGTGGCAGTAATTCTCGAAAGGCGGCCGGGAACTCGAGGCTTGACACCGCGGGACGAGATCGCCTGAGTGTGCAGCATCAAATCAACCCCATAAGCAGCACCTGATGCGCTTGCGGACCCTCGATCTGATGAGAGACGCTTACGGCCAGTATGCCGTCGGCGCGTTCAACGTCTGCAATATGGAGCAGATTCATGGGCTGTTTCGGGGCGCCGACGCGGCCGAGGCGCCCGTGATCGCCCAGTTCACGCGGGTCATCCGCAATTATGCCACGCCCGACATGCTGAAAAGCATGCTCGAAGCCGCCGAGGCGATTTATCCCCGGGTCGTCTTTGCCGCGCATTTGGATCATGGAGACGAACTGAGCTGCCTGGAGGCCATCCGCTCCGGCTGGCACAGCTCGGTGATGATCGATGCGTCGCACGAACCTTTTGAGGCGAACGTTCGCACCACGCGGAAGGTGGTCGAGGCGGCGCACGCTGCCGGGGTGGAGGTTGAGGCGGAACTGGGGCAGCTCAAAGGCGTCGAGGACGGGATGGAAGTCCAGGCGCGCGACGCCATTCTTACGGACCCGGCGGCGGCGGAGGAATTCGTGAGGCGGACGGGTTGCGATAGTCTGGCGGTGGCGATCGGCACGAGCCATGGCGCCTACAAGTTTTCGGGGACCCAGCGATTGCATTTTGACCGGCTGGCAGCCATTCGAGAGCGGCTGCCTGGCATCCCCCTGGTTCTGCATGGCGGGTCCGCCGTGCCCCAGGAGGAGATCGAGCGAATTAACGCGGCTGGCGGATGCATGGACGCCTCGGCTGGCGGAGTCTCCGAGGAGCAGCTCGCTCAGGCGATCCAACGGGGTGTGGCCAAGGTCAACATTGGCACCGACGGCCGGCTGATTTGGACGCGGGTGCATCGCGAATTCTTCCGGGATTCGCCGAAAGAGTTTGATTTTATGGGGCCCGGGAGGGTTTACATGGATGCGTTTGGCGCGTTCGTGGCCGCCAAGTGCGAGAAGCTCGGGGCGGCAGGGAAAGCGCGCCGGTATTTGAAGGGAATCCCGTCAGCCGGAGACACGCTGGGAGAGTCGCGATGAAAACAGGGTCTCAGTCGAAGTTGCTGGTGAAGGCGTCCTCGACCAAAGGCGAGTACGCCCGGGTCACACCCGAGATCGCGGGTTGGGAATCGCTATCCTTTGCGGCGCGAACCATGCCGCGAGGAGCGACTTGGTCCGGCCAGACCGGCACTTGCGAATACGGATTTGTCATCCTGGGAGGCTGCGGGTCGGTGGAAACCTCCCGGGGCAATTGGGAGACGGTGGGAAGGCGGCCGGACGTATTCCACGGCATGCCGTACGCCCTTTATCTTCCGCCGGGAACGGACTTCAAATGGACGGCCACGAGCACCGAATTGGATCTCGCGTATGGATGGTGCCGCGGCGAGGGCACCCACAACGCCCGCCTGGTGACTCCGGACCAGGTGGCCATTGAGATCCGCGGCGGAGGCAATGCGACGCGCCAGATCAACTCCTTGCTCCCTCCCGGCTCTGATTGTCACCGGCTGATTGCGGTGGAGGTTTATACGCCTTCGGGCAGTTGGAGTTCCTATCCGCCCCACAAGCACGACGTGCATCGGGTGGGGCCGAACGGCGAAATCCTCGAAGCAGACCTGGAGGAGGTCTACTTTTACAAGCTCGACCGGCCGGAAGGATACGCGATCCAAAGGGTCTACACGACCGACGGACGCCTTGACGAGGTGATGATGGCGCGCAACAACGACGTGGTCCTGGTTCCGGAAGGGTTCCATCCGGTGGTTGGCGCGCACGGGTATACGACGTATTACCTGAACTTCCTCGCGGGCAGCGCACAGTCTCTCGCGAACAGCGATGATCCGGCGCATGCGTGGATTAAAGACACATGGAAATCGAAGGATCCCCGCGTGCCGATTGTCACGATGGAAATGGAGCGGGAAACGTGATCTGCAAGCTCCATCATTTAAGCGAAGGTGCGTCACCGGGTATGGGGAAAAAGCCGGCTGCAAACCGGCGCTCCGGAATGGGCAAGAAAGCCGGTTGGAAACCGGTGCTCCGGGATAGGCAATCGAGAGTATGAAAGCGGCCATTGACCTCATCACGATGGGACGGTCGTCGATCGACCTTTACTCGAACGATGTGGGGACGCCGTTTGTCGAGATCAAGTCCTTTGCTGCTTACGTGGGCGGGTCGCCCACCAACATCGCCGTGGGCGCCCGGCGCTTGGGGTTGAACGCCGCCGTGCTCACGGCGGTGGGCGAGGATCCGGTAGGCGATTTCATTCTCAAGTTCCTCAAGGACGAAGGCGTGCAAACGGAGTATGTGCTGAGGAAACCCGGGACACGCACGAGCGCGGTGGTGCTTGGCATCGAACCCCCTGACAAGTTCCCGCTGGTTTACTACCGCGACAACTGCGCCGACAACCAGCTTGCCATCGACGATGTCCTGCAGACGCCCATCAAAGACTGCCGTGTGTTCGAGTTCTCGGGCACCGGGCTGAGCAAGGAACCCAGCCGGAGCGCCACGCTTTTTGCTGCGGAGCAGGCGAAGGCTGCGGGCGCAACCGTCGTGTTGGACGTCGATTTCCGCCCCAACCAATGGCATGACCCCCGCGCATTCGGAGTGACGGTTCGTTCCGCGTTGCCTTTGGTCGATATCGTTCTTGGGACGGACGACGAGTGCAAGGCGGTCACCTTGGCCGATCCGGCCCAGGTAAACGTCACGCATTCCCAGATTTCGGGCGCGCGTGTGGCGGGCGACCTGGCCCAGGCCGTCCAATCCATGCAGCGTCGCGGGCCGCGCGTGATCGTTGTGAAGAAAGGGGAGAAGGGCGCCACCCTGTACGAGGCGGGCAAAGCGCCCGTGGACGTCCCCGGGTTCCCGGTGAAGGTCTACAACGTGCTCGGGGCAGGGGATGCCTTCGCGGCCGGCTTCATTTACGGTTTGGTCAAAGGCTGGGATCACTACAAATCCGCGCGCATGGGAAATGCCGGCGGAGCGATCGTCGTCACGCGCCATGGTTGCGCCAACTTCATGGCGTATGAGGAAGAGGCACTCAAGTTCATCCAGGAGGGTGGAGGATTCTGAACGATATGAAAACGAAGCGACTCACGATGGCCCAGGCGGTCATTCAATTCCTGCTTCACCAACAGGTCGAACGGGACGGCAAACGGCATCCCTTCTTCGCGGGCTGCTTTGGGATCTTTGGCCACGGCTGCATTGCGGGGCTGGGCCAGGCCTTGCAGCAGTATCCCCAGCTTCGCTACTACATGACAAAGAACGAGCAGGCGTCCGTGCATATCGCCACGGCGTTTGCCAAGATGAGCAATCGCTTGCGCGCGTGCGCGTGCTTGAGCTCAATTGGCCCCGGCGCCACCAACATGGTCACGGGCGCGGCCACGGCCACGATTAATCGCCTGCCGGTGTTGCTCATGCCGGGCGACATCTTCGCTCGGCGAAACGTTGCCCCAGTCCTCCAGCAGCTTGAGCAACCCTATTCGCAGGACCTTTCGGTCAACGACGCTTTCAAGCCGGTCTCCAGGTATTGGGATCGCATCAATCGTCCGGACCAGATCATTACTTCCTTGCCGGAAGCCATGCGGGTGCTGACGTCGCCCGCCGACACCGGTGCGGTCGTCCTGGCCATGCCTCAGGATGTCCAGACGGAAGCCTACGAATACCCCGTCGAACTTTTCGAAGACCGCATCTGGTACATCCCGCGTCCGGCGCCGGATCCCGCCCTGCTGCAACGCGCGGTTGAACTCATCCGCGCGAGCAAGAAACCGCTCATCGTGGCGGGGGGCGGTGTGATCTACAGCGAAGCGCACGGAAGCCTGGCCGATTTTGCGGCTCAAACCGGCATTCCCGTGGGTGAAACCCAGGCTGGCAAAGGCTCTCTGCCCTACGACCACCCGCAAAACGTCGGCGGCATTGGCGTGACGGGGACGTTCGCGGCCAACATCCTCGCGCGAGAAGCCGACCTCGTGATCGGCATTGGCACCCGATACAGCGACTTCACCACCGCATCGAAGACCGCCTTCCAGAATCCCAAGGTCCGGTTCCTTAACATCAACGTCGCGGAGTTCGACGCCTTCAAACACTCCGCGTTGCCGGTGGTCTCTGACGCGCGCGTCGCGCTCAACCAGCTTTCGAAGGCCCTGCGCGGCTGGGAAGTTCCGGGCGCCTGCCGCAAACGCGCGGAGAAGCTCCATCG
Source organism: uncultured Verrucomicrobiota bacterium (assembly GCA_964578605.1). Lineage (GTDB taxonomy): Bacteria > Verrucomicrobiota > Verrucomicrobiia > Limisphaerales > SIBE01 > JAXMHN01. The sequence continues at coordinate 46,361 of CAZODO010000029.1, forward strand.
CGACTGGGACAAGGAAGTGGATCGCCTGTACCACACGGAGACGGGGGTGCCGGTCAGCCAGGCCGAAGTCATCGGGGCCGTGAACGACTTTGCCCGTCCCCAGGATTGCGTGGTATGCGCGGCAGGCAGTCTGCCCGGCGACTTGCACCGGTTATGGCGGACGCGCGATCCCAAGGGGTACCACCTCGAGTATGGCTATTCGTGCATGGGATACGAAATCGCCGGCGGTCTGGGCGCGAAGATGGCCGATCCCAAGCGGGAGGTTTATGTCATGGTGGGCGACGGTTCGTGGCTGATGCTGTCGAGCGAGTTGGTTACCAGCGTGCAGGAAGGCTACAAGCTCACCGTCATTATGCTGGATAACCACGGGTTCCAGAGTATTGGCGGGCTCTCGAGAGCGATTGGAAGCGGCGGATTCGGCACCCAGTACCGGTTCCGTGACCCGCGCTCCGGGCAACTCCAAGGCGCGCCTGTGCCGATCGATTTTGCCGCCAACGCGCGCAGCCTTGGCGCGCACGTCATCAGCGCGCGCACTATTCCCGAACTGAAAGATGCCCTGGCGAAAGCCAGCGAACAGACCAAAACCACCGTGATCGTCATGGAAACGGACGCTGAAAAGCGCGCCCCCGGATACGAATCGTGGTGGGATGTCCCGATCGCCGAAGTTTCCGAGGCCGCGTCGGTCCAGGAGGCGCGACGCGAATTCGAGCAAGCCGTCAAAAACGAACGTTACTTCCTGTGATTCGCAATTACGTCGCAGGAGAGTGGCGCGACTCGTCCGCCGTTGAATCGCTGGAGATCCACAACCCGGCGACGGCCGAGGTCCTCGATCGGGTGCCGCTATCCACGGCGGCTGACGTGGATGCGGCCGTCCAGGCAGCCGCGGCCGCGTATCCGGAATGGCGGCGCATGCCTGTCACCGACCGCGTCCAGTTCCTCTTTAAGCTCAAAGGACTTCTGCAGCAGCATTTCGAGGAGCTCTCGAAGAGCATCACCCTCGAGTGCGGCAAGATCCTTGCCGAGGCGCGCGGCGAAATTCAGCGGGCCATCGAGAATATTGAAGTGGCGTGCGGGGCGCCAAGCCTGCTCCAGGGCGACTTTTCGGAAGACATCGCCGCCGGGATCGACGAGTTGATGATCCGGCAACCGCTCGGGGTTTGCGCGTGCATCTGCCCGTTCAATTTCCCCGGCATGATCCCGTTTTGGTTCATGCCGTATGCCCTGGCCTGCGGCAATACCTATGTGGTCAAGCCGTCGGAAAAAGTGCCGCTGACAATGCAGCGCATTGCCGAATTGATGGCGCAGACCGGGCTGCCCAAAGGCGTGTTCAACCTGGTCAACGGCGGGCGGGAAACGGTGGAAGCGCTCGTGGACCATCCGCTGGTTAAAGCCATCAGCCTGGTTGGTTCCACGCCCGTGGCCAAACACGTTTACGCCCGTGCGGCCGCGCATGGCAAACGCGCCCAGTGCCAAGGCGGCGCCAAGAACCCGATCGTCATTCTGCCCGACGCCGATCTCGAAACCACCGTCCGCATCACGGCCGACAGCGGATTCGGCTGCGCCGGCCAAAGGTGCCTGGCCGCGTCGCTGGTGGTGACGGTGGGCGAGGCGCGCGAACTCTTCACGGAACCGCTGGTGGAAGCGGCCCGGTCCCGGGTGGTGGGCTATGGCCTGGATCCGAGCGTGCAAATGGGGCCGGTCATCAGCCCGCAAAGCAAGGCGCGGATCGAGGCGTTGATTACCCAAGCCGTTCAAGAGGGCGCCAAACCACTCGCGGATGGCCGCAAAACGACGATTCCGAAGTTCGAGCGCGGCAATTTCGTCCGTCCCACGATCCTGGAGGACATTCAACTGCGCGGCGAAGTGATTCGGACGGAGATTTTCGGGCCGGTCCTTGGCTTGCTCCATCTCGAAACGGTGGAAGAAGCGATCGCGTTCGTGAACTCCGGGGCCTACGGCAACATGGCCTGCCTGTTTACCAGCAGCGGGGCCAGTGCCCGCAAGTTCCGGCACGAAGCCGAAGTGGGCAATGTGGGCATCAATATCGGGGTTGCGGCGCCGATGGCTTTCTTCCCGTTTAGCGGCGCGCGCGCGAGTTTCTTCGGCGATCTGCACGGCCAGGCGCGCCACGCCATTGAGTTCTTTACTCAAACCAAGGTAGTTATCGAACGCTGGCCCAAGAGCTGGACGCGGCATTTCTGAGGCAGGGCCGGCTATCAAGGCAAGGCTGGCCCGCCGGGCCGGCCCTCCCCTTTGGGCTCCTCCCGGCCCGGCCTCGTTCTCAACCCACAGTTCACCCGTAGATCACCCGTAGATCACCCGTAGTTCACCCGTAGATGACCCGTTGCCGAACGGGGTATCAACGGGTGATCTACGGGGTATCAACGGCTCAAGCGCGTCCGGACTGCGGATGCGCAGTGCCAGGCCAGCCATGGCGCGCCGGGGCCAGCTACCCAACCAGGGAGCGCATAACGGAATGCTTCGGAGAGATGGTTTCTGGAGCAATTCGCATTATGAAGTATCCAAGGTTCCATATCCCGCAGAGACTTCCGGGTCCAAGCCCTTCGGGCTGGATTAACAAGTCCAGTGAGCACGAAATCAGCAAGGAAATAGACCTCCTGAACCGACAGGAATCGGAACTCCTCCGCCTGTGAAGAATCGTGTCCCGCGCCCCCCTCTCCCAAGACGAGTACATTTCTTTTGCCACGGCGGGTCGCTCCTCTACACTCACGGACTGAGCTGATGAGGAATCTGGTCTATTTCGACTTGGAAACGCAGAAATCCGCCGAAGAAGTTGGCGGCTGGGGCAATATCAAAGACATGCGGATGAGTGTGGGGGTCACGTTCAGCACGCAACGGGGCACTTACCGCATTTACGGCGAAAAGCAGGTGGACGATCTGGTTGCGGAATTGCTGCGGGCGGATCTTGTCGTGGGCTTCAACAACCTCCGGTTCGATTACGAAGTGCTGCACGGTTACACGGTGGTGGACCTTAAGCAGGTTCCCACGCTCGATATGCTGGTTGAACTTCAGAAGAAGCTCCCGCACCGGCTTTCCCTGGATTCAATCGCCATCTCGACTTTGGGCGTGGAGAAGACCGCCGAGGGCATGCAGGCCATCACCTGGTTCCGCGAGGGGCGCCTGCTGGAGATCGCGGAATACTGCTGTTACGACGTCAAGATCACGCGAATGGTCCATGAATATGGCGCCCTTCACAAGCAGCTCTATTACCGCAATCGCTTTGGCAACAAGCTTGCCGTGCCCGTCCTTTGGTAGGCGTCAGCGCTTGCGGGAAGTCCCTACGATGGAATCGGACGCGATGGCGGTGCCTTAACAAACGTCGTCTGGCGCAGGTAAATGGGCTCAAGTGCTTCGGATTGTCCGGAAGCAAGCTGCGGGAGGGCCAGGCGCGCCAAAGCCTGAGCCTCGGGAAAGATCGCACGCCCGCCGGGATACCATCGGGCCACTTCGGGCCCCACAATCGTTGATTGAGCAGCTTCGCTTCCGGCGCGAACCGCTTCGACTTTGACGAGGCGCAGCGGCTCCATCAACCGGTGCCGGCCGGCGCTGATCTCGTAATCGGCCAGGTAAAGTTCGTTGCGCTGCGCGTCGATGACGATTCGGACCCTGCCATGCCAGCCGTGCTCACGGGCCTGCAACGCGAGGCACTCGACACTGCTGACGCCTGCCAACCGAACGCTGCGCGCCAGCCGCCATCCTTGCGCCAACGAGAGGGCGGACCGAATGCCGGTATAGGAACCGGGCCCAAGACCGATGGCAAGGCCACTGATCGACTCGCGGGCGATCGCCGCGTCCGCCAGCAAACGCTCGATCATCGGGAGCGGTCCCACCCCTCGGGTGCCTTGGTCCGAGGCCGTTCCGAGGATGACGGTGTCGCTGCCGCGACGTTCAGCCAAGGCGACGGATCGTCGAGGCGAAGAGAACTCAAGCGCCAGGATCAACATAAGTAATGCGCCGCTCCGTCTCTCCGAGCGCGACGATTTCGATGCGGTTCAGGTTTGGCGGGTCATCCGCGTGCCACCGGTCCCACCACTCGACGACCGTCACGCCCTCTGCCGCAAAGGCTTCCTCAAGGCCGGCGGCGACGATCTGCTCTTGGGTATCGAGCCGGTAAAGGTCGATATGAACCAGGGGCAAGCGGCCGCTGTGGTATGCGTGAAGCAACGCAAACGTCGGCGATAACACCGGTTCTTGTATTCCCAAGCCCCGCGCCAGGCCCTTGACGAATTGCGTCTTCCCCGCTCCCAGGTCGCCGACCAGGCCCAGCAATAGGGCGGGACGCGCCCGGCGCCCGATGCTCTCGGCGAAGGCCTCCGTTTCCGCGGCGCTATGCGAAATGAACGTAGCCATCCTGGGTTAAGGGGCGGACCCCCTCTTTGGTGCGGAGGACCAGTCCGGGCGTCGCGGTGATCTTCCCGATGCACGTGAGGGGCGTCGCGGGGAACGCCTGCTTCCATGCGTCCAGCAGTGGCACAGCGTTCTTGCTCGGCACCGTGAACAGAAGCTCGAAGTCTTCACCGTCGGTCAGTGCGGCCTCCAAGGCGGTTTTGCCGGAGGGCCGCGCTTTGGCGCCGGCGCGGGCTGCGCGGCTGATAGGCACTGCGCTGGCCAACAACTCCGCGCCCACCTTGCTCGCCGTCACGAGCCGCCGCAAATCCCCCGCCAGCCCGTCGCTGAGATCGATCATCGCGTGCACGGAGAAATGCTCCACCAGCCAGTGCGCTTCCGCCAGCCTGGGTTCGAACTCAAGATGGCGTCCGGCCAAGGACCCGCCCAGCATGCCGGTCACGAACAAGGCATCGCCGGCCTTGGCGCCGGAGCGCAAAACACAGCGCTCCTTTGGCACAGTCCCGATGAGGGCGACCGAAAGGAGGAGACGTTCGGGGCTGGCGACCGTTTCCCCTCCCACGATGGCCACCCCGTACCGGGCGGCGAGGCGATTCATCCCCGCGTAAATCCTCTCCACGAAGTGCGGGTCAAATCCCTCCTGCAGCCCCAGCGTAACGACGGCGTGAAGGGGCGTGCCGGCCATCGCGGCGATATCGCTCAGGCAACGGCCCAGGGCTTTGTGGCCAATCTTCTCCGGGGCCGCGTCCGGTGTGAAATGGACGCCTTCGATGGCCGCATCGGTCTTGAAGAGCAGGCAAACGCCGGTCCCGGGGCTCTTGAGCACCGCGCAATCGTCGCCTGCACCGACGATCACGGAGGCATTGGCAGCCAGGCCGGGGGTCAGCCGGGCGATCAGCTCGAACTCGTTCATGATGGCCAAGCGCACGCCGGCAGCGCCGGTTGGGTCACGACCCAGAAGAAGTTCACGAAATTGAACAGGCTATGGGCGACGATGGGCGCCAGCAGGTTATCGGTGGCCTCGTAAAGCAGCGTCAGCACGACCGCCAGAAAGGTGAGCGGCAACAGGATCATCAAGTTGCTATGGACGGTGGCGAACAGGACCGAGGTGCCCCAGAGAGCCAGCCGCGGAAAGCCGTTCTGCTTCAGCGTCGGGTAGATCAACCCGCGGAAGACGAGTTCCTCGACACACGGAGCGACCACGATGGCCAGCAGTCCGATGACGACTTTCATGCTGATCGCCGTCGAATTTTGAAGCATCTGCACCGGGCCTTGGACCACCGGCTGAACGTTGATGGAATCCATCATCCTCGCCGAGAGTTGGCTGAGAGACCAGGCGATCGGCAGGATGGCGATCCCCACCATCGCCGCCAGCAGCATGGCGCGCCCCAACCGGGGCGAAAGCAACCCGAACGCCGTCTCCCAGCTCATGCCTTGTTCCCGCAGGAAGGCATGCGTCAACAGGAGCGCGATCCCATGAAAACTCGCCGTGCCAATGACCAGGGTCGCCACCTTGAGCTGGGTGGCTCCAAGCCAGTTGGTGGACTGGAGCCAGCCGATCAGGAGCATGCCGAGCAGCATGCTGGCAAAGACCCGCACCAGAAGTTGCAGCACCTGCTCCGGAGGCCATGGCTTCTCGGATAGCATGCGCGGAACTTAGAGCAGACCGGCGCGCCATGACCATGCAAAACTTCCCGCAGGCAGGGCCGGGCCGCCGATCCGGCCCTTGAAGATGAATCCTGCACGCCGGAGCGCCGGCTTGCAGCCGGCTTGAGGTGTCGCGCGTTCGAGGCGGCGGTGAGAGATCAAGCCGGCGCTCCGAACACGATGAGAATTCCTGAAAACTTCCTGGACCCGCTTGCCCCACGCGAGGGCGCCTGTATGGTAGCCGATGCCGTCTGAACGTCCGGCTGGATCCTGGCCGTCCCGCGTGGAACCTTGCTCGCGGCGGGATCGGGCCCGGAACGGCGGCGCTGGCACCCGAACAACAACCGATATCGCACCGAATCCATGCCTGCTTCTTCCGGGGCACCAATCCCCACCAACCGCCTGGCGGGCGAGAAGTCGCCCTACCTGCTCCAACACCAGCATAACCCCGTCGATTGGTTCCCTTGGGGGCCCGAGGCGTTCTCCAGGGCGCGCGCCGAGAACAAGCCAATCCTGTTGAGCATCGGCTACTCCACGTGCCATTGGTGCCATGTCATGGAGCGGGAATCGTTCGAAGACGAAGCCACCGCAGCCCTCCTCAACCAGCATTTCGTCAGTATCAAAGTCGACCGGGAAGAGCGGCCCGACATCGACAAGATCTACATGACCTTTGTGCAGGCGATGACTGGCCAGGGCGGCTGGCCCCTCAACGTGTTTCTGACCCCCGATCTCAAGCCCTTCTATGGCGGCACCTACTTCCCGCCGGACAACCGCCAGGGACGGTCGAGCTTCACCCAGGTCTTGAGGAATGTCCGTGACCTCTGGCTTTCGCGCCACCCGGATGTTCTCGATTCGGCCCGCCAACTGCAAGAGCACCTCGCACGCGCCGTCCAGCATGGTTCGGCCGAAGCGCAACCCGCTCTCAACGCCCAGGTCGTGACGAACGCCGCTGCCGAGTTCAAACGCGGGTTCGATCCCAAGCATGGCGGCTTCGGTTTGGCTCCGAAATTCCCCCGCCCGAGCGAACCTTCCTTCCTCTTGGCATACGGGGTGCAGGCGGGAGACAAAGAAGCGGTCTCGATGGTGTTGCGCACGTGCGAAGCCATGGCCAACGGCGGCATTCACGACCAGATCGGCGGCGGGTTCCACCGTTACTCCGTGGATTCCCAGTGGCTGGTGCCGCATTTCGAGAAGATGCTGTACGACAACGCCCAGCTTGCCGCCCTTTACCTGGATGCCTATCGCGTCAGCGCCAACAAACGATTCGCCGATGTGGCGCGCGGCATCCTCCAGTACGTCCTCCGCGACATGACCCATCCTGGCGGAGGCTTCTTTTCCGCCGAAGACGCCGATAGCGAAGGCAAGGAAGGCAAGTTCTACTGCTGGACGAAGGCCGATCTGTCCCGCGTGCTCACGCCCGAAGAGTTCAACGTGGCAGTGCGCTATTTCGGGATGTCGGATGCCGGGAACTTCGTCGATCATAGCGATCCGGATCCTTTGCCCAGCCAGAATGTGCTCAGCATCGTGAACCCGGATCTGCCCTCAAGCGACGAAGCCCTCCTGGCCTCCGCCAAAGCCAAAATGCTCGCAGCACGGTCCCGCCGCGTCCGGCCGCACCTGGACGACAAGATCCTGGCGTCGTGGAATGGGATGATGCTTGGCGCTTTCGCCCGCGCTTACAGCGTCCTCGGCGATGCGGCTTGCCTCGAAGCAGCGGAACGAAACGTGGGTTTCCTTCGTTCCAAGCTGTGGGATTCCGAGTCCCGCACCCTGTACCATCGGTGGCGCGACGGCGAGCGCGATGCCGTGCAACTGCTGGAGGCTTACGCCCACCTGCTCGCCGGCGTGCTCGATTTGTTCGAAGCGACGCTGCGCCCGGATCACCTGCAATTCAGCCTCGAGCTTGCCGAAGCGATGCTCGCCCGGTTCTATGACCGCGATCAGGGCGGCTTCTGGCAGAGCGCCGCCGGCCCGGCCGAACTGATCCTGCGCGTGAAAGACGAGTATGACGGCGCGGAACCCTCCGGCAATTCCACCGCCGTCCTGGCGCTTCTCAGGCTGGCGGCCATCGCCGGCCGGCCCGATCTCAAAGCCGCCGCCGAGAAAACCCTCGCGCACTTCTCGGATCGCATAAAACGGTCTCCTCAGGCCGTTCCCCAGTTGCTGACCGCCCTGGATTTCTGGCGGGAAGAACCGCGGCGCGTCGTCCTCAACGGGGACCCGCCCTCGCCTGCCGCACACGCTCTGTTGCGCGCGGTCCATAGCGTCTACCAACCCCGCAAGATCGTCCTCGGCACGGCTGGACCCGTGGAAGCGTTTGCCAAAACGCTCCCGGCCGACAAGGAAGCCGCGATTGCCTATGTCTGCACCGGAACCTCCTGCCAGCCGCCCACCGCGGACCCGGACGAAGTTCGGCGCGCCCTCGGAGCAAGCGACCGCCAGCCCGGCCAACCATGACCCTCGAACCGAATGCCCGTCCGGCTCATTCTTGCGGTTCCTGTGCAAGCGGATTAATCCTTATTGCACTCTTCAATCGGATCGATATTTTCCAAGACCATTAACTTCGGCGTATGGCGGCGGGCAGAGGATTAGATCTTTGCCTGGCAGGGTGCCTTGGCGCCGCACATTGAAACCATGACTACGATTGCACAACATCTCGGCGGCAAGGCCGATTACCTCCTGAATTTCAAGAACCCCAAGATTGCCAAAGAACGTCTTCATCTTCCCGGGCCTGACGCCGTGGACCGCCTTTACGCCGTCTCGGATCGCAACAACCGGGTTTTGGGCAACCTCCAACGCATCATTGGCCATGGGCGGCTGGGGGGCACGGGTTACCTGTCGATCCTGCCCGTCGACCAGGGCATTGAGCATTCTGGCGGCGCCAGCTTCGCCAAGAACCCGGATTACTTTGATCCTGAGAACATCGTCCGGCTCGCCATCGAGGGCGGCTGCAATGCCGTGGCCTCCACCTACGGTGTTCTCGGCGCTGTGGCCCGGAAGTATGCCCATAAGATCCCGTTCCTGGTGAAGATCAACCATAACGAGCTGATGACCTTGCCCAACAAGTTCGATCAGATCCTGTTTGGGACGGTCAAAGAAGCTGCCGATATGGGCGCGGCGGCGGTCGGCGCCACCATTTACTTCGGTTCGGACCAGAGCGGACGCCAGATTGTGGAAGTGGCGCAGGCTTTTGCGCTCGCGCACGAGATGGGGCTCGGGACGGTTCTCTGGTGTTACCTCCGCAATGGCGGCTTCAAGAAGGACAAGGATTACCATGTGGCCGCGGACCTGACGGGGCAGGCCAACCATCTCGGCGTCACCATCCAGGCGGACATCATCAAGCAGAAGCTGCCCGAGAACAATGGCGGGTTCAAAGCCCTGAATGCCCCGGGCTCAAGCTACGGCAAATATGATGAGCGCATCTACACCGAGTTGGCCTCGGAGCATCCGATTGACCTTTGCCGGTACCAAGTGGCCAACTGTTACATGGGCCGCGCGGGCTTGATCAATAGCGGCGGCGAATCCAAAGGCGCAGGCGATCTCGCCAACGCCGTCATCACTGCGGTGATAAACAAGCGCGCCGGTGGCATGGGGCTGATCTCCGGGCGGAAAGCCTTCCAGCGGCCCATGAAGGAAGGCGTCGCCTTGCTGAACGCCATCCAGGACGTTTACCTGAGCGCGGAAGTGACGGTGGCCTAAGCGCGCGGTCTTTCGCGAATGTCGGGCGCCCAGCCGAAGAGGTTGGGTGCCCTTACTTTTTCAAAGCCCGTTTATTGCCGCAATTGATGCTCATCAGGCCCCCTAGGAGGTTCTGAACGCCGACACGCTCGCAATTGAGTTTGCGCATCAGGTGAGCGACGCCCTCTTGCGCGGGGTAATGCGTTAACGATTCCAGGATATAGCTGTACGCCGCTGCATCTCCGCAAAACCAGCGGCCAAAATTCGGCACGCAAAATCGAAGGTAGGCGAAATAGGCCCTTCGGAGGAGGGGATTTGGGGGCTTGCCGAAATCGAGCACGAGAATCCGGCCTCCCGGCCTGGTCACACGGAGCATCTCGCTCAAGCCGGCTTCAACATCGGCCAGGTTGCGCAACCCATAGCTCACAACCGCAATGTCGAAGGCCGAGTCCCGGAACGGAAGGCGGAGCGCATCCGCTCTGAGCCACTGGACGGGCAGACCCGTTGTCCGGGATCGTTTGACCCCGCCCTCCAGCATTGCCGCGCTGAAATCAGCGCCGACGACTTGCGCGTGGCGGCGCGCGGCGCGCAGGGCGACATCTCCTGTGCCACAGCAAAGGTCGAGCACCCTGTATTTGGGCTGGATCTCCGCGAGCTTGAGCAGACGCCGTTTCCAGAACCGATGCAGCCCGAAGCTTTGCAGATCGTTGATAAGATCGTACCGATGCGCAATGGAGGAGAACAAATCCTGAACCTTGGCAGCGCGCTGCCGGCCGGGTTCGTAATACTTGTTCGCCATCTGCCGCTGAGCGTATCACAAGCGCGCGGTCCCGCCAGCCGATCCGTGATACTACCTGCAAAGGGCAGGACCGAACCAGGGTGTATCATGCCCGGAAAGGAGTTTGCCCAGTTGTTTGCAGGCTACTCGGCGGACGCGCCGCCGCGCCGCTTGATCCTTGATCTGGGCAGTGATTCCGGAAGGTGCTTGGGTCGGACTTGCAGAAGTGCTCAGGAAGGGAA
>CAZODO010000030.1:0-56760 GCA_964578605.1 uncultured Verrucomicrobiota bacterium
CCCTGAATGCTCTTCGAGGGGCTCTTTACTTATCGCACATTTGAATTTTCAAAGAACGTCCCGGAATCCCTTTCGGGAAAACCGGTTGCCCGCTATTTCTGCAGGCGAAATTCGCTGTTGAAAGAACTTCGAGGATTACCCTCGGGACAGTTAAACTGCCATCTTTCTACCGGGAGTCAAGTGGTTTCACCGATCTTTTTTTTACTCGATTCCCTCAAGGCTTCCCCAGCTTTTCCCTCGCCTTGCGCTCTCCGACCATCATTCCGTCGGTCGAACAGGGCGCACACTTTAGCCGAAGCGGACAACCCTGCAAGTGAATTTGTAAAATAATTTCCAGGACGGGTTCGGCACTGCATTTCAGGGGTTTTCGGGCATTTCCTTGCTGAGGAAGTGGCTTTGAACCGGAATTCGGCTCGATTACGATTCCCACATGGTTGGTTTTGAACTCGTGCGAGACCTGGCGGTGGTCCTGATCGTGGCTGGGGCCGTAGGCTGGGTCTGCCAGCGCGTGGGGCTTTCGTTGATTGTGGGCTATTTGATAGCCGGGGCGATTGTAGGGCCTCACACGCCGCCGTTTCAGTTAGTCGCCGATTTGCCGAGGGTACAGATGCTCTCGGATTTGGGATTAATCTTCCTGATTTTCGCCATCGGCTTGAATCTCGGGCTTCCGCGCTTGCGCCGGTTAGGGCTGTCCGTGGTGCTTGCGACAGCGATTGGAGCTATTCTGGTGTTCAACGTGTGCCGTTTGCTCGGGCTGGCCCTCGGTTGGAGCAACACGGAAAGCCTGTTCGCAGCCGGAATGCTGATGGTTTCGAGCTCGGCGATCATCAGCAAGGTGCTGCAGGAACTGGAAGCGACGCATCAGCGTTTTGGGCAACTGGCGCTGGCCGTGACGGTGCTTGAGGACATCGTGGCCGTGACCATGCTCACGCTCTTATCCACGCTGGTCCGGTTTGGCAGCGAGCAATCACCGCCGTTAACGCAAACCCTTGGCGCCTTAGGCGCGTTCGTCCTTGCGCTCCTGCTGGTTTCGCTCTTGTTCGTGCCGCGATTGCTCCTGCGCTTGACCCAAAGCGGCTCGGCAGAGCTTCGCACTTTGCTGGTGATCGGGCTGCTGCTCGCGCTTTCGTGGCTTGCGGCACGAGCGGGATACTCGCTGGCTTTGGGCGCGTTTCTCCTGGGGGTCATTGTGGCGAGCACACCGCAGAAACCCGAAATCGAACGCGTTTTCGAAGGAATGCGGGACACTTTTGGCGCCGTGTTTTTTGTCACGATGGGGATGCTTGTGGATTTTCGATTGCTGGTGGAAGCGTGGCCGTTGGTGCTGGGAATGACCGCCTTCGCGATTGTCGTGAGGCCCCTTGCAACATCCGTGGGCCTGACGCTTGCCGGAAACACGCTCCGGGACTCGGTTCGAGCGGGATTGGCGCTGACGGCGCTAGGGGAATTCTCGTTCATCATCGCGCAAATGGGGGTTTCGGCAGGAGCGATACCCAAGTCGTTCTACCCGATGGCAGTTGGGGCGTCGTTGCTGACAACGATTCTCGCTCCGTCACTGATGCGGCGCTCGGCAGCGGTGAGTTCGCGTGTGGACGCGGCTTTGCCCTTGTTTGCGCGGGAGTGGATCGGCTTTTACCACTCTTGGCTGAAGCGAACGGGTGGGCGTCAGCAGCGAGGGACACTTTGGCAACTGACGGCGCGGCGGTTGTTGTTGACGGCGGGCCACATTGTTTTTGTCTCGGCGCTGGTGCTGCTGGCCCAGCCAGCTTACGCGCAGCTCAGCCGGGTCGTCCACGAGGACTGGTTTTTCCCAAACGGATTGCGCATCCTGTTCTGGTCTGTTTTTGGCGGGCTGCTCTTGATGCCCGTGGTAGCCATTTGGAGGAACGTCGAAGCTCTGGCGATGATTTTTGCGGAGTCGATCACCGCGGGCGCGCCACGCAAGGCGACCTTGCGCCCTCTTCTGGAGATTGCTTTCAAAGCCGTGGCGTGGGCCTTGATGTTCGTATGGCTGCTGACTCTGCTTCCTTTTGGTCTCTCCTTGGTGTGGGTTTCGCTGCTGGTGATCGGAATACTGGGATTGGTGGCAGCGGTTTTCTGGCGGCGGCTGGTGCGCTGGCACAGCCGGTTGGCGATCGAGCTGCGCACCCAGCTGAAGACGGCTTTGGGCTCCACCGCCGCAGCGGCGCTCACCCAAGCGCTGCATGAGCAGGACAACTGGGACCTGCAAGGCGAAGAATTCGTGCTCCCGGATTACGCAGCTTGTGCCGGCCAGACGATCGGAACTCTGGCGCTCCGCAAACGGTTTGGATGCTCAATCGCGAGCATTGACCGGCAGGGTTACATCATCAGCAACCCGTCCGCGGGCATGGTGCTGTATCCGCGGGACCGGCTGCTGCTGATCGGGACGGCATCGCAGATCGATGAGGCGGCCCGGGACCTCGGAGCAACCCGCCCCGATGCCGCGGTCCGGGAGATCGAGGAACTCAGTCTGGAGGTCATCACCATGCCAACGGGCAGCCCTCGCGCCAACAAATCCCTCGTGGAGCTCGACCCCGTTCGCCAGGTGGGTGTCCAGGTTGCCGGCATTCAGCGCGGTGGCCATCGGACCCTGACGCCCAGCGGCACCGCGCGAATTCAGGAGGAGGATCAATTGCTGGTTCTTGGCACTCCACGTCAGATCCAAGACTTCCGGGAGTGGCTCCATCCTCCACCCCGGCCACCCGCCGCCGCGCAGGAGAACGGGAGCGTCCCCACCCCGGTTTCGGGCGAGCCTCTTGACAAGGCGGCCGAAGGAAGCGGAAATCGGGCTGCGGGGGTATGATGGGCCGGACTTGGCTGTGGCGCTGCACGCAAGTGAAGTGTTGAACGCATGCGCGCTCCGCTCCCTCATAAGAGCCGTGGACAAAACCCTCGCCTCGAAGCATCCTAAGCCCATGGACACGCGCACGATTTACATCACAGAAGCGGACGAAAAACGCCTCCGGCCTTTGATCGGGTCGATGAAGAACTCTCGCGAAGACCTCCGCGCGCTCGAAGCCGAGTTGAAGCAGGCGCGCGTTGTTCCCCCGGGCGAGATTCCGCCGGATGTGATCACGATGAATTCGAAAGCGCGTCTGCGGGATCTCGAAACGGGTGAAGAGATGATTTACACGCTGGTTTTCCCGGACAGGGCCAGTGTTGAGGAGGGGAGGATCTCGGTGATTGCGCCGATTGGCACGGCCATGCTCGGACAGCGCGTCGGCGATGAAGTCGAATGGCAGGTTCCCGCAGGGCCCGTCCGGCTCAAAGTCGAGGAAGTGCTCTATCAGCCCGAGGCTTCCGGCCATTTCCACCTTTAGCGAGGCGCGGCTTTACTCGGGTTCCCACGGCACCGTCCATTTGTAAATCACACGTGGCGGCTCCCTCAGCGAGGTTTCCGGCTTGTTCAAGTCAATGGGCACGACTTGCTGCGGTTTGGCGCCTCGCATGTCGAACTCAAACGAGATGATGCGTGTGCCCGCTTTGAGCTGGGCGAGGTTCGGCATGAGGCGCACGTTCAACTCCGGATCGTCCGTAAGTCAAGCGGGCTTCACGAGGTCTTTGCGTGGAAACAAAGGGGCGGGTTCGCCGATTTTATGCCCGGCCTTAAGCTGGCCCCACTTGGCCTCTGCGAGGTGGATCGGGAGGCTGGCAAGTCCCAACTGCGCCCCTATCCTGGACGCCGTGGCCGGCAAGAATGGCCCGAGCAAGACCGCCAGAATCCGGCACGTTTCCGCGAGCGCATAGAGCACGCTGTCGAGGCGGTCGGCGTTGGAGGGGTCTTTGGCAAGCTTAAATGGCGCCGTCTGGTCGATGTACTGGTTGGCGCGGTTCACGAGACTCCAGATGTCCAGCAAAGCTGCCTGGAGCCGGTGCTCTTTCAGATGCCGAGCCGTGGCTTCCACAGCTTGATTCGCGTCCGCAGCCAAGTCGCCAGACGGCGCGGGAATAACGCCGCCGCGGTATCGCTTGATCATCGAGAGCGAACGGTTGACGAGGTTACCAAGGCCGTTGGCTAACTCGGCCTGGTAGCGCGCCTGGAAACCGGCGTCGGTCCAGTTGCCGTCGGCGCCAATATCGAGTTCGCGCACCACATAGAACCGAAACGCATCGACGCCCCATTCTTGGATAACCGCAACCGGGTCGATCACATTTCCGAGGCTTTTGCTGATCTTTTGGCCGTCCTTTTGCCAGAACCCGTGAACCAGCACCTGGCGCGGCAGCGGGACACCGAGGCATTTCAAAAAGATCGGCCAATAGATGGCGTGGAACTTGATGATGTCTTTGCCAATGACTTGGATATCCGCCGGCCAGAGTTCGGCCGTTGGGCCATCGGCACTCCGCTGGGTCCCAAGCGCGGCGGTAAGGACCGGATCCTGCAGTGCGGCCGGGACACTCGCATAATTCAGCAGCGCATCAAACCACACGTAGGTCACATAGTCCGCATCGAACGGGAGTGGGATGCCCCACGTCAGCCGCGTGGCGGGACGGGTGATGCAAAGGTCCTCAAGGACGTTGTTCTTGAGGAGTCCAAGCACTTCATTGCGCCGGTAATCGGGCGCGACAAACTCCGGATGCGCTTCGATATACTCCGTCAGCCAGGCTTGATGCTCTTGCAGCTTGAAGTAGTAATTCTCTTCCGCCAATTCGACGACTTCACCCCAAACCGGGTCAAATGTTCCGTCCGGCCGGCGGTCGCGCTCCGTCAGGAATGTCTCTTCCTTCGCAGAATAAAACCCGCGGTATTCCGCTTTGTAGAGGCGTCCGTCCGTATGGAACTTGGAAAGCGCCGCTTGAACAAATGCTTCGTGCCGGAGCTCGGTCGTTCGAACAAAATCATCGTTGGACAAGCTCAGTGTTTCCGCGAAGCGCCTCCAGATGACGGCCAGCCGGTCACAATAGGTTCTGGGATCGTTCCCTTCGGCTTCCGCCGCCTGCTGGACCTTTTGGCCGTGCTCGTCCAACCCGGTCAGGAAGAAGACCTTCTCACCCAGGCTGCGATGGGCGCGTGCGATCACATCCGTGATGACCTTCTCGTAGGCGTGCCCGAGATGCGGCTCGCCATTGACGTAGTCAATCGCGGTCGTGATGTAAAAAGCTTTGCTCATGCAGGGCTACTCTGAGGCAGTGACGCCGGAATGGCAACCGCGCGGTGGCGGCGCCCCCCCCGGCTCCCTCCTCGGGCGCCTCTCGCCCGAAGCGAAACAGGGGATTCTATCCGACAGCGGCAAGGGAAGCATGCTGATCCGAGTGCAAGCGTGGGCACCGCCTCTTGTGGATTCGGGAGAGATAAGTTGATCTTATTGTTTCTAAAGACAGCCACGATGGAGGCGTGACAAATGTCCATACAAGTACTTCATCATCCGCGGTATACAACTTTGTACACAGATGTGTACATTCTACTACAACCGAAACAGACTTGCGTACGATTAGTATTCGGTATGCACTAGCTACGCTTAACGGCAACGAAGCGGCCGTGCAACCAGGGGTCGTTTAGGGACGGCTTTACAGGAACGACAACGCGCCTGTAACGGCTGCCAACAGCCAAATCACGAGGACGGCTTGGGAGCGGCTCATCCCGCTGCGCACCAGGCGATGGGACAAGTGATTGGTGTCACCCACGTAAAACGGTTTGCCCGCGCGCCAGCGGAGCACAACCACCCAGGCGAGGTCTGCCAGCGGCACCGCCAATATCAAGAGGGGGCTTAACACCGCCCACGGTTTCGGGTTCTGTTCGGAGTAGAAGTGCGGCAAGATGGCCAAAACCGCCGACAAAAAGCCCACGAGGTGGCTCCCGGCGTCCCCGAGAAAAATGCTCGCCTTGGGAAAGTTATAGGGGAGGAAGCCGAGCAAGGCACCGCATCCTAGCAGGGCAAGCAGCGCGACCAGATATTGCCCCTGACCGGCGGCGCTGGCCGCAAAATACCAGGCTCCGATCGCCCCCAACCCGGCGCAGAGCCCGTTCATGTTGTCCATGAAATTGAAGGCGTTCACCATGGTGAGTATCCAGAGAACGGTGATGCCGTAACTGAACAACACATTCGGCACGAACAAGGTGATGCGGACGCCGGCTGCCGCCACAGCAAGGGCAATGACCGCTTGGCCTGCAAACTTGACGGCCGGCCTGAGTTCGACTTTGTCATCGAGCCAACCCAAAACCGTGATGGCCACTGCGCCCAGGAGGATCGCGGATAGTTCCACCACCCGCCGGGCAAAGCCATAACCAAGCAAGCCCGCGCTGGATGCATCAATGAGCCGCTCCGTGCCACCCATCCAAGCCAGCGACCCGTCACGGCCCCATCGCAAGCCAACGATGAGCAACGTCCCCAGGAGCAGCGGCACCAGGACCCCCGTCAGAACAGCCAGGCCGCCTGCGAGAGCGACGGGTCTATCGTGGATCTTGCGGTGTCCAGGGTCGTCGACAAAGCCGGTTCGGTAGGACCACCCGCGCCAGAGCGGCACGCCGAGGAGACTCGCCAGCCAAGCAGCCCCAAAGGCGAGCAGATAGAGATTGAATGGAAAATCCAGCATACCCCGCTCTCCGATAACCGGCTCACTGGCGGGTCACACCCGCCGCGCCGATCCGCGCTTTGGATACTCTCGCAAGCAGCCGTGTGTAAAGCGCGTGCAAATCGTCCACCATCTTCTCGACCGAGAAGCATTGCCGGGCGAGTGCCTGGCCATTGCGGCCGAATCGCGATCGCAACTCGGCATCACGGGCAAGTTCGATCACCCGGGCCGAGAACTGGTGCCTATTGCCCGGCTCGACCAGGAATCCCGTCTCCTGGTCAAGACAAACCTCGTTGGCGCCATCCAGGTCGTAGGCGATCACCGGCTTGCCAGCTGCCAGCGCCTGGGGCAACGCCCTCGCCAGTCCTTCGCGACGGGACAGATGCACCAGCAGGTCCATAATACCGATGAGCGACGGGACGTCGGCGGGCGGCACAAGTCCCGCGAACACGAAGTGCCTGGACAATCCGAGGCCCGCCACCAGGTTTTCGAAGCGCCTCCGCCATTCGCCCCCGCCAACCAGCAGGAAGCGGGCGTGCGGCACCGCTTTAATGATGCTCGTTGCCGCGGCGAGCAGGTCGTCATGGCCTTTCAACTTGAAAAGCCGCGCGATCTTGCCGATCACAAAATCCTCCGGGCCAATTCCGTAGCGGGCGCGAATCTCAAGATCATTTCGGGCGGCGAGGAATGGCGCCAGATCGAAACCGCTGAAGATCCGGGTGAACTGGTCCGGGAGACCGATCCCGGCCGCAAGATACTGCCGAGTCATCGCGCCGGCCACGGTCACGAAGTGTGTTGTCACCCGGGCGGCGGCTCTTTCCGCCGATCGAAAGACCGTATTCGCCACGGCACCTTGGAACGGTCCAAACGAGGGGCCATGGATCGTATGGATGATGACGGGCACGCCTGCGCGGCGCGCGGCAAATCGACCGAGAATTCCCGCTTTGCCGCTGTGGGTATGGACAATGTCCGGATGTTCGTATCGGAGGAGCCCGACGAGGCTGCGGTAGGCCAACAGGTCCTTCCACGGGTGCACCGGGCGCACTAAGGGCGGAACAATGGTAAGGGTCCCTGGGCCGGAAGCCGCCACGTCCTCGAGGGATCCTTCAGGACCGCTGGTGGGTCCGGAGATCAGGCGGACGCTGGCTTTATGCCGTTGCCGCAGCCCCCGGACCGACGCGATGGTATTCTCCTGCGCCCCGCCAACGATGAGGCGCGTGATGATGTGCGTGACACGCATTCACGCGCTAGCGCTTGGCTTGTTTGATGCCTTCGAGGCGCTCCATGACGATCTTCTTTTCGGCGGCCAACTCAGGCGTCTCCACCTTCGGCGCATATTGGAGGTAGAGTTCGTAGTACTTCTTGGCCGTCGCCATATCCTTCCTTTTCCACGCGATCTCGCCGAGGCCATAGTAGGCCACGTAGACGGCATCGCGAGTGATCAGGCGGCGCATCGTGTTGTAATCTTTCTCCGCTCTTGCCAACTCCCCGACATGCAAGTAGGCCATCGCGCGATCGCGCAGGGCATTGGCGTTGTTGGGCTGGATCTTGAGCACCTTGGTGAGCGGTTCGATCGCTTTGTCGTGCGCCTTGTTTTCGATCTCGATCACCGCTTGATAGAGCAAGGCGTCGGTATTCTCTGAATCCACATCGAGGAGCGAATCGATCGCGGCTCTAGCCTTGTCATACTCCTTGGCCTGAATGAGGAGAAAGACTTTGTAAAGAAGCGATTGGGGGTGTTGGGGCCGCTTTTGAAGAATCCGTTCCACCGACGCAATGGCCTTGTCCGGCTCGTTCTTCCGGAGGTAAAGCGTTGCCTGGTTGATGTACGATTGTGCGCGGGTCTCGTCGGCCTGGATGATCTGTTCCGAAGTTGCGATCGCGTCGTCCAGACGTTCGGTCTGGGCGTAAATCTGCAGCAGGGTGTCCAGGACCGCCGGGTATTTCGGATGCCTGGCGAACGCCTCCTTCAAGATGGACTCCGCTTCGGCCTGCCGCTGCAGCCCGAACTGAGCCGTGGCCTCGATGCGCGCAAGCTGCAGGTCGAACTCGGCGGGAAGCGGCTCGGATTGGAAACGCGTTCGCGCTTTGGCCACCTGCTCGAGGGCTTCCTGCGGCATTTGCGCCTGGATGTAGACGTCGGCCAAGGTCAGCCGCGCCAGCACATTGGTTTCCTCCAGGCTGATCACCCGGTTCAACTGGATCACGGCCTGGCGGAACAGACCTTGCCGTCCGAAGATCTGGCCCAGCTGCAGGCAGTACTCCGGATGATCAAACGGCCCGTTGTCCACCAGCATTGGCTCCCAGCCGCGGTAGAGACCAAACTTGTCCTCCACGCTCTCGGCGGTTTCGAACACCCGGGGGGCGACGCCGCTCAGGAAGCGGTTGAACTCCAGGTTGCTTGCAGCGGGGACATTGTTCGTGTTCAGCGCCGTCGCAAGTTCAAAGTATTTCCCCGCCGGCGCCAGCTTTTCGGCCGGTTTGAGGTTCGGATCCCGCTGGAGCGCCACGCCCCAGGAATTCAGCGCCCGCGAGTAGTACCGGCTGACGTAATGCGCGTCGCGGGAGTCGGCCTGGCCCCGGCCCGTCAAGGCCTTCAACGAGCTGTCCACCCCGGCCCAGAAATCGCGATTGAAATTCCTGTCCGATTCGTCCAGGGGCGGCGGAAGGACCTGGTTCGTCGCATACGGCTGCAACTGGTACACCAGCCCTTTCGGTCGCATGTAGAACTTCTCGAAATAGTATCCGAAGCTCGGGTGCAGATAGTAAACCTCGTTGGTCCGGCTCAGGAGCGAAACAACCTGGAGCAGGCTGCCATCATCGATCACCTCGTCAGCCGGCTGATTCGTGAAGTAGTTGGGCCAGCGACCCGGATACCGCTTCTCGAGCTCCCGGTGGTAATCCGGTCCCAGCAACGACCGGGTATGCACCAGGACGTAATTCTGCAGGGTCTCGTCCCGGCTCAAGCGCGCGCTGAGGAGGAGCAGGCTGTAAGGATCATCGCTCATCACGATCGCACCCGCCTTGGGAAGCGCCAGGGTGGAAAGTTCCGCGAAATGGCGGAGCACCGGGCCATTCGTGGTGCGCACGCTCTTCCAATTCCGGGCAACCAGAACAACGGGCATTGCCAGCAGGGCCAGCCAAACCGCCGCCACCACCAATCGGTCCACCAGCCGTTGAGTTCCCGAACGACGGTGCCGTGATTTGGACCGGCTCGGACCAAAGACAAGCAGCAGGTAGCCGCTGAAATACCCAATGCTGAGAGCCGTCAGGTAGTAAAATGTCAGGAAGGAGGGTGCCCAAGCCAGCCGCGCTCCCACCGCTCGCGGGCTGAACTGCAAATCGAGCATCACGGCCAGGCAGGCCAGGAAGAACACCACGTGGACCACGCGGAACATGACGTTCGCGAAAAACGCGCCCGCGACACTGGTGTCGCCAAAGGTCGACGGCCAGCGGATGCCGATAATCAAGACGGGCACCAGCGACGTCACACAAAGGATGAGCGCCCGGCTGCGAAGCCCCGGCATGTCCCACAAGCTCATCTTTTGCGTCACCAGGTTCGAGCGCAGCGCCTGCCAAAAGCTCACGGTGGGATGATCCGACACCGCCCAGACGGCTGGCAGCACCAGGTAAAGGGAAAGGCCAAGCAGCCCAAAGGCCACCATCCGCACCAGGAATCCAAAGTCGAAGAAAGAACGGCCTCGAATCCAGATCACCGCGATCAGGATTGCCGGGAAAAAGCCGATCATGGCGAAGTTGTTCGTGATTCCCAACCCATACACCAGGGCCATCCGCGTGAGCCACGAATCGCGCGGGTCGATCCGGTACTCCAGCAGGCAGCGAATCACGTAGGCGAACACCAACAGGTCAAGCGCTTCGTTGGTCGCCGCCGTCGAATGCTCCCAAAAGGTCAGTTCCAGCCCGCAAACCAGCGCGGCCAGCAAGGGCGGCACCCAAGCCGCCCCAATGCTTAGCAACGAAAACTCGCTGCGTTCCCGAAGCCGTTGTTCATGGGTGCGGTCATGCGGCAACAACGCCACCGAACGCACCAGGAGCGCCAGGGTCAGCGACGCGCATATCGCGGTAAACAGGTTCAGCGTCAGGGGTTGCCACGACGCCGGGAACCAGCGGATCGGGTAGGTCAGAAGGTAAAAAAGAGGCGTCTGGTAAGGCAGCGTCCAGTCCCATCCCGTCACCTTCGCCACGTACGGCAAGCTGTCCAGCGTAACCCACCGGTTCAGGGTCACCAGAAAGAGCAACAAAGCACCCGCGGCCACGGCCCACGGCAAGCCTGATTGGGTGAAACTCAAGCGCGCACGATGGTTTTGCATATTTGAGGTGCGCTACTTTGAAGCCACCCGCGTGCTCTTGGCAAGTGTTGAAATCGCGCGCGGACCCGGTTGGGAGTGGAATTCACCTCTCGCACTCGTGATCTTGCGCTTGTTCGCAGTCGTACTCGCAAATCTGGCAAGACAAGGTTGTGGAGCCTCATTTGGTCTTGGGGGAGCGCGCCAAAGGCCAGGCAGCGACGACGGGTACAGTTCCGCGCTCCTCTCGGTGTAGATTTATTGCTGCTATACTAGTGCTTTACTCGTGCTAATTTCATATTATATTTATTGTATAAATCAACAGATTATCAGGATATAGTTAAATATTTAATATGACCGTATGCGGCAAGAATCTTGGCCGGCGCTGCCGCATTGCGCCACCGGCTGCACCCCCGCGCCATCCACCCGTCCGGGGAAGTCTCATTTCAGGAGGGCACGACGGCTCGGCCCTGTTCTGAACAAAAATGACAATTGCTGCCGCCGCACGCCGCGGGTTTGACGGGGTGGCGATTCCCAGGTATCCCCTACCCTCGATGACCGCCCATACGCGCGCGGCTGAACCTGGCCGCCATCCTTCCGTTATTGGCCTGATTCCCGCCCGGTTCGCTTCCACTCGGTTTCCGGGGAAACCGCTGGCATTGATCGCGGGAAGACCGCTCATTCAACATGTCGTGGAGCGATGCCGCCTGGCGCGGTCTCTGACCGAGTTGATCGTGGCCACCGACGACCCGCGCATTCAAAAAGTCGCGGAGCGCTTCTGCGCGGTGGAAATGACCCGGCCCGATCACGCGAGCGGCTCGGACCGGATCGCGGAAGTTGCGGAACGACGCTCGTGCGATTTCGTGGTCAACATCCAGGGGGACGAACCGCTGATCGATCCGGCGGTGATCGACGCCGTGGCCGGGGCTCTGGCGAGGTGGCCGATGTCTACGGCGGCAGCGCCCTTGAAGCGCGCCGAGGATTACGCAAATCCGAACGTCGTAAAAGTCGTTGTCAGCCGGGCGGGTCGGGCTTTATATTTCTCCCGGCGTACGATTCCGTGCGTCCGGGATGCCGCCAGTCGTTCGATCGACGAGCAATTGGCGGCTTTTCCGTTTTTGAAACATCTAGGCATTTACGGCTACCGCCGCGAAACCTTGTTGAAGCTGGTGAAGTTACCGGTCTCCCCGTTGGAGCACACCGAGAAACTGGAACAATTGCGCGCGCTTGAAAACGACATTGAAATCGCGGTCGTGCAGGTCGGCAGCGAAAGCGTCGGAGTGGACGTCCCGGAGGATGTCGGCCGAGTGGAGCGCCTGCTTGCGCGGTAGCCGGGGCTGTCCTGTGAGCCGGGGCCCCCGAGGACAGGCGGATGCCCTGGGGAGGCATTGCGACGGCTCCAACTTATGAAATACATTTTTGTCACTGGCGGCGTCGTCAGTTCCTTGGGCAAGGGCCTGACGGCGGCTTCCTTGGGCACACTGCTGGAGCACCGCGGGCTGAAAGTGGCGCTGCAGAAGTTCGATCCTTACCTCAATGTGGACCCGGGCACCATGAGCCCCTATCAGCACGGGGAAGTGTACGTGCTGGACGACGGTGCGGAAACGGACTTGGACCTGGGGCATTACGAGCGCTTCACGCGCACGAAGCTGACGCGGTTTAACAACCTGACCAGCGGGCAGGTGTACCAGACCGTGCTCGACAAGGAAAGGCGGGGGGATTACCTGGGCAAAACCGTGCAGGTCATTCCGCATGTCACGGACGAAATTCAGAACCGCATTCATCAGCTTGCCGAGCAATCCAAGGCCGACGTGATCATCACGGAGATCGGCGGGACCACCGGCGATATTGAAGGGCTCCCTTTCCTGGAAGCGATCCGCGAATTTGCCCTCGATGTGGGACATACGAACGCCCTGTTCCTGCACGTGACTTACGTGCCGTTCATCAAGGCCGCGGGCGAGCTCAAGACCAAGCCCACTCAGCAATCGGTGGCCAAACTGCGCGAAATCGGCATCGCACCCCACATCCTGGTATGCCGGTGTGAGCTCCCGTTGAGCAAAGAGTTGCGGCAGAAGATCTCGCTCTTCTGCAACGTGCCCTATGAAGCTGTCGTGGAGGAGATCGATGTGGCCCACAGCATTTATGAAGTGCCCCTGATGCTCCAGCGCGAGCGGATGGACGACCTGGTCTGCCAGCTCCTTCGCCTCGACACCCCGCCCGCCGACATGTCCCACTGGCAGGAGATCATTCGCAAGCTGATCGCGCCCCAGCACCGGGTCCGGATCGGCGTCGTGGGCAAGTACATCGAGCTGCAAGACGCTTACAAGTCCGTTTACGAAGCCGTGAGCCATGGAGGGATTGCCAACGATTGCGGCGTGGATATCGAAAAGATCGATGCCGGGGAGATCGAGCAGCGAGGCGCCGAAAAGGTGCTCCAGGGGCTCGGCGGAATCCTGGTGCCAGGCGGCTTTGGCGAACGCGGGATCGAAGGCAAAATTATGGCCGCCCAGCACGCGCGCGAGCGCCGCATCCCGTATTTGGGGCTTTGCCTGGGGATGCAGATTGCCACGATTGAGTTCGCCCGCCATGCCTTGAAGCTCGAGAGGGCGCATTCGACCGAGTTCGACCTGGACACGCCGCACCCGGTGATCGCGCTCCTGGACGAGCAGAGGAAAGTGACCCGGAAAGGGGGCACCATGCGGCTGGGGGCGCAGCCCTGCCAATTGGTCGTGGGCTCCAAAGCCGCGCAGCTTTATGGCGCGTTCATCGTCAACGAACGCCACCGGCACCGGTACGAATTCAACAACGAGTACCGGGCGCAGTTCGAGGAGGCGGGGTTCGTGTGCAGTGGGACGTCGGCGGACGGCAAATTGGTGGAGTTGGTTGAGCTGAGGGATCATCCCTTCTTCATCGCCAGCCAGTTCCATCCAGAGTTCCAGAGCAAGCCGATCGCGCCGCACCCGCTTTTCAAAGGGTTTATCGCCGCCGTGCTGGCACAGAACCGGGAGCGGGGCGTGGCCTAGCCACAGGCGCCCGTTCACGGGACGACGACATCATGGCAGACCTGCAACGCGCGTGACCTATCCGGAAGCCATCCAGTTCCTTTATGGCCTGCGGCTGTTTGGGACCAAGCTCGGCCTGGAGAACACGCTCCGGCTTGCCGCGCGGGCGGGCGATCCGCACAAACAACTGCGGTTTATCCATGTGGCCGGCACCAATGGCAAAGGGTCCACGTGCGCGATGCTGGAGAGTATCTACCGGCAGGCCGGGTTGCGCGTTGGCCTGTTCACGTCGCCTCACCTCGTTTCGTTTCGGGAACGGATCCAGGTGAACCGCGAATGGATTCCCGACGCGGACGTGGTGCGCCTGGTCGGGGAGACGCAACGCTGGCTCGAGGGCTCGACTGGATCGGTGGAACCGACGTTCTTTGAGGCGGTCACCGTGATGGGGTTGCAGTACTTCCGGGAACAAGCCTGCGACCTTGTCGTTTGGGAAACGGGGCTGGGGGGCCGGCTGGATTCAACCAACATCGTGTTGCCCCTCGCCAGCGTGATTACCAACATCCAACTCGACCACCAGAAATGGCTTGGAAGCACCCTCGCCCAGATCGCTGCCGAAAAAGCCGGCATTATCAAACCCGGCATCCCTGTCCTCACCGCCACGGACGCGGCGGAGGCTCTTCGCGTGATCGCCGAGGTCGCCCAAAGAAACGGCTCGCCCTTGACCCGGGTTACCCGCGACCAAACCGCGCTCGCGCCCTTGGATGCCGTCCACGTGTCCCTTTTGGGGGAGCACCAGCGCCTTAATGCCGCCTTGGCCATGGCCACCGTTCAAACCCTCCAAGCCGCCCTGCCCGTCTCCGAAAAGTCCATCCGGATGGGGTTGGAAAGCGTTCGCTGGCCGGGCCGTTTGCAGCGGTTTGTCACCCCGGACGGCCGGGTGACTCTGCTTGACGGCGCCCATAACCCCGCCGGGGCGGACTGCTTGCGCAACGCCTTGGAAAGGCATTTCCCGGACAGCCCCCCCACCTTAATCCTGGGTATCCTCCAGGACAAGGACTACACCGCCATGTGCCAGGTCCTCGCTCCCATGGCAAAGCGAGTCCTGTTCGCGCCGGTCCATAGCGAACGCACCGCTTCGCCGCTGGAATTGCAGCGCGTCTGCGCCAGGCTGGCGCCGCATTGCGAAACCCGCGCCTGCGGCTCGCTCGAGGAGGCGCTGGCCGCAGCCAAAGCCGAACCCTTCGTCGTGATTACCGGTTCCCTTCATTTTGTAGGGGAAGCGATGGAGTTGCTCGAACTGCTTCCGGGATCTGCAGGAGAGCGCGGTCTCAACGAATGGGACGCGGCCGCTCGGGGCCGCCCGGCGAGGGCGGTGGCGCCATGAAGCGCACCTCGAGGATCAAGGCGGTCTGCTTCGATGTCGGCGGCACGCGGATCGAACCGTAGCCTTCGGTCGGGCCTGTTTACGCCTCCGTGGCGGCGGAAGCGGGGCATCGATAGATGAAAACGGTTAATCGATGACAAAGCCTGCCTTATACCTTTGCACAACGCGTTGACGATTTGGCGGCTGAATCACTAGACTCTGTGGCAGACCGTAGGTCTAGAGCTACCTCAGCGCGTTACCGAAAGCTCACTGTTGCACGTTGCGGTCGTTGTGACTGAATGGCGGCCGGTGCAGGGTGGACCTGAGCGGTTTTTTTGTCGTGTCGAACTAAATAAATGAACATGAACTTTTTCCGTTCTTCACTAGGGAAAAAGTACGTCATGGCTGTCACTGGCTTTGCGTTGCTGGTGTTTGTCATTGGCCACATGGTGGGCAACCTGCAGGTGTTTCTGGGGCCCAACGCGATCAACACTTATGGCCACTTTCTGCAAAGCACCCCCGAGCTTCTTTGGGGGGCGCGGCTTGGCCTGCTCGTGATGATCGGGTTGCACTTGTGGGCCGCGATCACCCTCTGGCATGAGAACAAGGCAGCGCGCCCGGTCCCCTACGGACAGTTCGACCCCATCGGCTCGAGTTTCGCCTCGCGCACGATGCTGATGAGCGGCTTGATCATTGCCAGCTTTGTGATTTACCACCTGCTTCACTTCACCGTGCAGGTGAAAGCCATCAACCTGACGGGGCACGATTTCGTTCCGCTGCACGATGAAAAGGGGCGCCACGACATTTATCGAATGGTGGTCCTGGGCTTCTCGAATCCGTTCGTGTCGTTCTTCTACCTGCTGGGCGTAGGATTGCTCTGCCTGCATTTGAGCCACGGCGCCAGCAGCTTGCTCCAGTCGCTGGGCTTGAGGAGTGAACCTCTGCGACGGTGGATCGACCGGTTGGCGGTCGTTGGCGCCGTCGTGCTCTTTCTAGGATATTCTGCGATTCCGCTGGCCGTCCTGACCGGCTTACTCAAGTAACCGTGCCATGAAACTCGACGCAAAAACCCCTTCCGGCCCGCTCCAACAGAAGTGGGACCGGCACCGGCTTGATATCAAGCTGGTCAACCCCGCCAACAAGCGGAAGTTCGACGTGATCGTGGTGGGTTCGGGACTCGCGGGCGCCTCCGCCGCGGCATCCCTGGCTGAGTTGGGCTACAACGTCCAGTGCTTTTGCTTTCAAGACAGCCCGCGCCGGGCCCACAGCATCGCAGCCCAGGGCGGCATTAACGCGGCCAAGAACTACCAGAACGACGGCGACAGCATTTACCGCCTGTTCATTGATACGATCAAAGGCGGCGACTTCCGCTCGCGCGAGGCCAACGTCTATCGCCTCGCCCAACTGAGCGTCAACATCATCGACCAATGCGTTGCCCAAGGCGTGCCGTTCGCGCGGGAATATGGCGGGCTCCTGGCCAATCGCTCATTCGGTGGCGCCCAGGTTTCGCGGACGTTCTACGCGCGCGGGCAAACAGGGCAACAACTCCTGTTGGGCGCTTACCAGGCGCTCTGCCGCCAGATCGCGCTTGGCAAGGTCCAGATGTTCCCTCGGACGGAGATGCTCGACCTCGTGCTGGTGGACGGGCAGGCCAAAGGCATTGTCGCCCGGAACCTCCTGACCGGTCAGATTACCTCGCACGCGGCGGACGCCGTGCTGCTTGCCACGGGGGGATACGCGAACGTTTTCTATCTCTCGACCAACGCCCGCGGCTGCAACGTCACCGCGATCTACCGGGCTTACAAGAAGGGTGCGGCCTTCGCCAACCCTTGCTTCACCCAGATCCACCCGACGTGCATCCCGGTGAGCGGCGAGCATCAGTCGAAGCTGACCTTGATGTCCGAATCGCTGCGCAACGACGGTCGTGTCTGGGTGCCCGCGAAGGCAGGCGACCGCCGCTCACCGTCCCAGATCCCCGAGAGCGAGCGCGATTATTGCCTCGAACGCAAGTATCCCAGCTACGGGAACCTGGCCCCCCGGGATATCTCTTCCCGGGCCGCGAAAGAAGTCTGCGACGAAGGCCGAGGCGTCGGGCCGGGCGGCCGGGGCGTTTACCTTGACTTTGCGGATGCCATCAAGCGGCAGGGACGGGAAACGATTGTCGAGCGGTATGGAAACCTGTTCGACATGTACGAGACGATTACGGGCGAAAACGCCTATGAAGTCCCGATGCGAATTTACCCTGCGGCGCATTACACCATGGGCGGGCTCTGGGTGGATTATAACCTCATGAGCAACATTCCCGGGTTGTATGTCCTTGGCGAAGCGAACTTCTCCGATCACGGCGCCAACCGCCTTGGAGCCAGCGCGCTGATGCAAGGCCTGGCGGACGGTTATTTCGTGATCCCTTACACCATCGGCCATTACTTCGCGTCCACCAAGCCGCTCAAGCCGTCCACGAGCCATCCGGAGTTCAAGAAAGCGGAAGCCGAGGCCACGGCCCGGATTCAACGCCTGCTCTCCATTCGCGGAAAACAGACCGCGACCATGCTTCACCGCGAACTGGGCAAACTGATGTGGGACAATTGCGGCATGGCCCGCAGCGAGGCCAGTCTGAAGGAAGCGCTCCAGAAGATCCCGGTCCTGCGCCAACGATTCTGGGAAGACCTGAACGTCACCGGAAGCGGTCTGGAACTGAACCAGGCCCTCGAACAGGCGGGGCGCGTGGCGGACTTCATGGAGTTCGCCGAACTCCTCTGCCTGGATGCCCTCACCCGGCGCGAGTCCTGTGGCGGCCATTTTCGCACGGAGTTTCAAACCCCGGATGGCGAGGCCCTGCGCGACGACCAAAACTTCGCGTTCGTTTCGGCCTGGGAGTACCAGGGCGACAGCCGTGCTCCGGTGATGCACAAGGAACCGCTGGTCTACGAAGAAGCAAAGATGTCCCAGCGCAGCTACAAATAAGCGCCGCATGGCCACCCGCGCTTACGACATTCGGCAATTGGCAATCCCATGAATCTGACCCTTCGAATTTGGCGGCAGAAAAATGCAAGTTCGCCTGGCAAGTTCGTCGAGTACCAAGCCAAGGACGTGATTCCCGACATGTCCTTCCTTGAAATGCTGGACGTCCTTAATGAAGAACTCCTGAGCCGCGGCGAAGACCCCATCGTGTTCGACTCCGACTGCCGCGAAGGCATTTGCGGCATGTGTTCCCTCGTGATCAACGGCGTGCCGCACGGCGGCCACAAAGGGACCGCCACCTGCCAATTGCACATGCGCCATTTCAAAGATGGCCAAACCATCTCTATCGAACCATGGCGCGCGCGCGCTTTCCCGCTCCTCAAGGATTTGGCCGTGGACCGGTCGGCCTTCGACCGTATTGTCCAGGCGGGTGGTTTCGTCTCCGTTTCAACGGGCGGAACTCCGGATGGCAACGCCATTCCCATCCCGAAAGAACGCCAGGAACTTTCGATGGACGCCGCGGCGTGCATTGCCTGCGGCGCCTGCGTAGCCGTCTGCAAAAACGCCTCAGCGATGCTTTTCGTTGCCGCGAAAGCCTCCCACCTCGGTCTTCTTCCCCAAGGGGCCGTCGAACAGGACCGCCGCGTGTTGAAAATGGTCCGCGCCATGGACGCCGAAGGCTTTGGCAGCTGTACCGTGACCGGTTCTTGCGAAGCGGTATGCCCAAAGCTGATCAGCCTGGACTTCATCGCGCGCCTCAACCGGGATTTCCTCAAAACCCTCGTCAAGAAGAAGCAGTAGCGGCCCGAAGCCGGTGGCTGGCGGCTGCCCTCTCTCTGCCAGGGATCCTTCTGGTCTAAACACGGTCGTCACTCGGCCACGCCCAGGTCTTCACCGAGTGCTGACCGAGTCACGAGCGTGGGAAGAGCGAAAACAGCGCGATTTGACACGTTCTTCGCGGCCAAAGCTGGTGTGCGCAATTTGCGCACACCGCCAACCGCATTAGTCTCGCCCGCCGTTTGCATTGGCGCGACTCCCTCGCTTTGGTGACAAACTGCCGCCAAAGCGGTCTTTCGAGCCTGGAAAAGGCGCATCGTCGCGCCTTTTGATGCCATTGCGACCTTAAGGCGCCAATTCCAGCCGATAAAAGTAGGTTCGACTCCCCGTGACCGCCGTGTCCCGGTAGGTGTTGGCGGGCGGTGTTGACGCGATATCTCCGGCCAGGCGTGTGAACGGTCCCAGGACACTGGTCGCCCGATGGAGGTGGAATTTCTGGCCCGCGACGCTCTTCCAGCGCAGTTCGATGCCCTGGGAGATCACCCGGATGCCCTGCCGATCGAAACCGAACGCCCCATCACTCGTGACGGGATCGGTGCCGGCGAGGTACTCGGCAATGTCGGACCGGCCGTCCTGGTCGCGATCTGAACTGCCGGAGACCTGGGGCAGCTTGTCTCCCAACTGGCGGCGCCATTGGAGATACGCGATCGCCTTCTCCAGGACGTAATCCCGCTGGGCATTGTCGTCCACGCTTTGACGCGGATCGATCGAAATGGCGGGCGCGAGCCCGCGATCTTCGAACGGCTGCTGCTGGTCGTCATAGGCGATCCATCGACAGACCGAGTATTCGATGCCCAGATCCGGCAAGGTAAACGTTTCAGGATTGCCCGAAGCGCCCCGGGTGCGATCGCCGATCAGCACGGCGTTCGGGCAGACTTTCAACATGAGCGTGAACCATTCGGCCGAACTCATGCAACGCTGGCCGATAAGGCCGGCGACGGGCTTGAGATACTGGCCCGTGGCGGCTGGTTGCAGGACCTTTTCCATTAACGCATCGAAGGCGTACGGTTTGGAGCCCGGCTGGCGGTAGCGGACGTAGCCAAACGGCCGCGGCTGAGTGGTGAACCGGGAGGCAAACCGGCTGGCGTTAGCCTCGTTGCCGCCGCTGTTGTTCCGGATGTCCAGGACAATCCCGTCCGTATCGGCGTACTGCACGAAGATCTGGTCGATATCCGCGTCGGTGACCGACGAAAAGCGGCCCGTATCGAGCGTGTCGATCACGATATGGGCAAAGTTGCCGGCCAGGCGGGCATGATAAACGACATTGGCATTGCGCACGTTCACGTAATTCCCTCCGCCTTCGACATACCGGGCGAAGAGATTTTCGGAACAGTTGAGCGGGTAATTGCCGTTATAACCGATGTAGGTCCCGTCCGGAAGCCGCACATAAACGTGCCAGTCATGCAGGACCTGGAGGACCTCATTGAGCTTCTGTCCGAACTGGGTGGCGTTCAGGCCCTGGAATTCCTGGCGGCGCGTCTCGTATATCGAAGCCCAGTTCACCTGCTTGTAGTCGAAGTAGGAGTACTTGTCCTCGAATTGCTGCCATACCTCACGCCAGTAATCGTGCGGCGTTCCCGCCTCCGCACTTCCCGTGACTTCGAGA
Organism: uncultured Verrucomicrobiota bacterium; assembly: GCA_964578605.1. Classification (GTDB taxonomy): domain Bacteria; phylum Verrucomicrobiota; class Verrucomicrobiia; order Limisphaerales; family SIBE01; genus JAXMHN01. The sequence continues at coordinate 20,608 of CAZODO010000030.1, forward strand.
GTGACGTCCGCCTGCTGTGGCGCAGTGCTCTGGAAATGGAGCGTCGCTCTCTGCGCGCCAGCGTTGGCCGGGACAAAGGCGAGTTGAACCTGTTGGCGCTGGCCCGCAGCCATGCGTTTCTCGACGGCTCCTCCCAGGTTAAAAGAACTCGCTCCAGCACCTTCAACGGTGATCCCGATCAATTCCAGATCGGCGTTGCCGCTGTTGTGCAGCTCAAGCGTCCGGTTCGCGACGGTTCCAGCCGTGACGGTGCCGAAATCGAGGCTGGTTTGCGAGAGTTCGAGTCGCCCCGCCGGCGGGGTGTAACTGCCCGAACGGAAGCCCACCGGGAATCCCAATTCCGTAGCCGACCAGAGCAATGGCACCACCGCGTTGGGGGCGATGGCGGTGCCGCTGGCGGGAAGCGGAGCTTCATTCAAATAATAGAGGCCGTTGTTGTAGCTCTCGAAGACCAGCTTTTTGTCGTCCCCGCGCAACGTTGGCACCGCCAGGACATTGAGACCACTCAACAAAACGTTCAGCTCGCTTCGGCCAAGGTCGATCGAAACAACGCCGAGGGTCGATTCTCCATTCTCCGTATAGATATAGTCGGCGACGAGAAAACTGGGCAACGTGTGGGCGAGGGACGGATTCCCCACCTGGAGACCGGGGCTTAATGGCAGAATCGATTGGCAGAGCCGGTCCTTGACGCGAACAGAGAACAAACCCCAACAACCGTATTCTGTCTGTCCGAGAGTGCCCTCCGTCCAGGCATCAAAGTAAAGGCTGTCCCCAAGGCAATTGAACGAGAGCACATCGGCGTAACTGACGGAGTTCTCGTCGCCACTCCGGTTCGAAACTTCGATCTCGGCGCTGCTCACGCTGCTGTCCTGTGTGTCGATGAAGTGGATCTGGTTGTCGTAATCCGTGGTGGTGAAGGCGACATAGCGCAGGTCTTTGGACATCGCAATCGTGCGAATATCGCCCGTGTCGGTCAGGGGTTCATCGGTCTCTCCATCTGTCCAGTAGACATCGTTGAACTCGTCGACATATAGCGCCCAGGTGCCGTCCCCGGAAACCGCAGGCCGGACAGGACTGAGCACGTTCATGGAAACCAGGGCGTAATTCTGCGCATTCATCGCATACAACCCGTAGCCGATGAAATCCCCAAACCATTCATCAAACTCGGCACGGAGGAACACGACCCGTTCTTCCCCGCTGGTCGCAGGCACAGGCGTGGGTGCCGGAGCGGCTTCACCTTCCATGATCTGGACGTTATCGAAAGCTTGAGCGATGACGGCCGCCTCGGCCCCGCCCGGATAAAGGTCCGCGGCCGCGGACAGCAAGGCCCGGCGGTAATCCACGAAGCCCGCATACTGGGTCATGTACTGCGTGAGCGCGCGGTAGACGATCCGCTCGGACTTCTCTCGCCCCATCCCGTTGGGCCCATCGGTAAACAAGTAAGTCGCGTGGCTGGGGATGGTGGAATTGACATGGACGCCGCCCAGGTCGCCCTCCGGTGTGTTGGGCAGGTTCTTATACTCGGCCATGGTTTTCGGCCCGGACTCCTTAAGTTTCGGATTGTGAGGATCGCTCATGTCCCGCCAAGCCACAGTGGTGGTGCCTTCCAGCGTGTCCTCGCCCAGGAGCCAGTCCTCGCGGTCGATCATGCAGGCGAAGTAGTCCGCCATGTGTTCGTGAAGCGCTCCCGACTGGTTCTCGTAACGGAAGGCCGCCGAATTGTCCACGACGCCATGGCTCAGTTCGTGGGCCACAATGTCCAGCGCGGCCGGGAGCATTCCCGGCTTGGTGGCATTCTCGCCGTCGCCAAAGATCATGAGGTTCAAGTTTGGATTGAAAAAGGCGTTGTCCTTATAGAGCTGGCCCTGGTTGTTCTTGAATCGGCAATGAATAAGGCCGGTGATGTTGATGCCTTTACCGTCAAAAGAAGTGCGGTTGTGGGTCGACTGGTAATAACCAAAGACTTTGACGAAGTGTGTCATCATGCTGACCGCCGTGGGGTCCCATTGGTTCAAATTCGCAGACCGGGCGTAGCTGATGCCGTTCTTGAGCGCTTCATCCACATCCGCGTCTTTGACGTCGAAAATGCAGATGGCACCGAAGGTGTTCGTGTAAACGGGAGGACGTGAGCGGCCTGTGTCGTACATGGACAACGAGGTGTCGATGGCCAGGTATTCCGAGCCATCCTGCCAGCAGTGCACCGGGCGCGACTGCCCGAGAAGGTCCACTGATTGCCCCGTGCCTGCCGCACGATACATCGTGGGCAGTCGGCGCAACACCCTCCCATCGTCAGCCGCCAAGACGACCCGCCACGATTCGCTGACCGATGGCACCAGATCCACCAGGTAGGCCGGCACAGGACTGACCTCGGGATTCCAGTAGAAAGCACGCCTCACCTTCGGCGGAATGATCCCTGGGCCGGACGCGTTCACCGCCGCTTGGGCGCGGGTAATAACAGCTTCGTCCTCGAGCTTGAACTCGGGAACACCCAGTTTTGCCGGAGTGGCGGCGTAAGTCCCCCCGATCTCAACGGGCTCACCTTTGGCGTTGAAATGGACGATGACTTGGGCTCCTTCGATCGGGAGGCCATGGTACTGCTGGTTCATTCGCACGTGCACCATGCCCAGATCGTCAGGCTTCGAGGTCTCCGGAACAAATTCGACCTGCGGCTTCTGGATGTTCATCACCCGGCCGAGCGGTGTGAGCGTGGCTAGAGCCATCCCCCCGAAGTCCTGGCGCATCCGGGCCTCCGCAAACGCCGGGTCATCCGCAACCACCGAAGAGAGGTCGCCGCGCAAATGCCGCAATGTCCCCGACGCGGAATCCATTTGGAGTGTCCCGCCGGGACCCAATCGCGCGGCCAGGTCGTCCACGGCTTCCTGATGCGCTGGATCCAGCACCTGCCGCCCTGTTCCGCGCACTTTGCCAGTCAAAGGAGGAGAGTTTCGCGTGGCCTCGGAGGAAAGCCGCGGCTTCAGCCCGGCGAGTATCTGGCGGGCAGCGGCGTCGCGAGAGGCTTCGATCTGTTCGGGACTTCTCGGGTTGGCGTGCGCGGCGCGCGCCTTATCGAGCATATCGAGTGACTTATTGAGTTGGTGTGCCCGGGTCGGGACAGAGACAGCGACCGTTCCGGACGGCGCCTTCAGCAAGGGTGAGACGTCGAGCTTCGGAGCGCGCGAGTCAAACAGCGGCCGGCCAAACCAAACGAGCCCACCCAGCAGGCCTAAGGCGCCGAGAGCCAGCCAGCGCCGAGTTGGAGAGGTTTTCATGGTTAAACGCAACTCATCGGTAAGGCGAAAGGTCCCGAAGCGCAGTCCCGGGAACCCCCCCGTTTCTGGCGACGGTTCGTTCGCAGGTTCATGGTTCTACTTCCACTCGAAAATAGCCGGGTGAATCCGGACGTAAGGCCTCCGTCCAGGAAGTAACCGGGCCGTTTGCCGTAATGCCGCTCTTGACGATGCTGCCGAACGATCCAGCGGCTGGCACCGTCGATGACCTTCGCAAACTGTATTGTTTGCCGGCCACGCTGGACCAGGTGATGACGAGGTCTCGCCCATTCGCAGATTTCACGGCCGAGAGCACCTTGAGCAACGACGCGCTACTGGTCGGATCAGAGCCGGCGAAATATTCGAATCGGTCCAGGAACCCGTCGCGGTCGGCGTCCGAAATCGCGGTGAGGTTTAGACCATACTGCCGAATCCAGCTCTCCGGAATGTTCCACGGATTGGCGCTGGAGGACGCTTGAGACATGAACAGCGTAATCGTCACCTCCGAGGGAGTGCCCAAACTCGCGCCCCCCTGGGGATTGCTCAGGGCGAGAGCGAACGTTCGGGGTTCAACGCCCCCACCCGCATTCAAGAGGCTTATCCGGAGATCGGCCTCCGCTTGGCCGTCCGAGAAAGTCAGGCGGCCGCTGGCAGCTTGGTAATCCAGACCAGCCCGAGCGGTGCCATCGCGGGTGCCGTACTCAATGGAGACCGAGCCTCCGACGCCCGTTGTCCGGCGCACCACGATACGGCATTCGCCCGCCGAGACATGCGCAGCCGCAGCGGCGATGTCAAACTGGATTTGCCCGTGCGCGCTTGGGCTGGAGAACTCATAGGCGCCAAGGTCAACCCGGGCCATGCCATTGTTATCGCCGTCAAGGGGACGCGGGCGCCCATCAAGGTCGAGTGCCGGAACATAGGCCGGATCCCCGGCATCGATGCAGGGGGAACGAGGTTGGAGACGAAAATCCCCGTTGAGCGAAACCAACTGGGGATCGAATGACACGTCAGTGGGATACGACAATGGCCCGCCAGCAAGCCCATACGCCCCGACTGTCTGGTGATCGAGGCCGTTGTTGCTATAGAAGTTGTTCCGAACCAAAACCGGGCTGACCAGGCTGGCACGTTGGTTGAAAATGCCACTACTGTTGTAGGCGACAATATTGTTGGCGATGATGACGTTGGGACGTTGCAGGAGATAGGTGTTGATGCCGCCTCCGAAATTGAGGCCGAAATACTCCGCGGTATTCCCAAGAACCGAATTATTGGCGATCAGCAAGGTGCCTCCGCCCTCTTCTCCACCCGTCACAGAAAGACCGCCGCCTGTGCCCCCGCCTTCCAAGGTCCCGCAGCGGTTGAGAGCGACGAGGTTATTGACAACCTCTCCCGCGCAATAGACCACATAAATCCCAGCACCCTCGTGCGATGTCAGGTTTTGGTAGACCTGGTTTCCCGCCACGCTCAGGCGCGTCGAACCGAGCCAACTCAAGCCGCTGCTATTCCAAAGGGAAATGCCTTTGCCGCTATTCCCAAAAATGTCGTTCCCGGTAATCTGGGGCTGGCTGAAAGAAGCGAAAACACCCGCCCCGTCGGAGGCGGAATTGCCGGCGATGACGCAGCCCTCGATTCGTCCTAAAGACCGATCGAAATGAATCCCGGCGCCCAGTCCCTTGCCATCCGCCCCCGCCAGGTTGTTCGTAATGATGCAATCGGCGATGGTCGGGCTGGCGCAAAATCCGCCCACGCCACCCCCTACGTAGGCATTGTTCCCCGTGATCAGGTTGTTTCGCACGCGTGCGCCCGAGTGGTAACACTCGACTCCCCCGCCCTGCCCGCTGAGCAACGCCGCCACGCGGCCGTTCTGCACACAGAAACCGTCCACGGCACTGAGGTTGTGTCCCCCAACCGCAAGGACAACCCGGTCTTTCGAACCGCCATCGAGAGTTGTTTGATGGACCCGCCAGTTGCGTTGGTCACGCGCCGCTTCGTTTCCGGCAAAGCCGCCGTAAAGATAGACGTAGGGTGGCAAAGTGAGGTTTTCCGTGTAAGTGCCAGCCTGGATCCAGATCTCTCCTCCTCGAAGGGTCGGCGCTGTTTTCAGGACCTCGTCATGGATCGCGGCTATGGCCGCCGCCACCGTTCGCTTGGCATTGTCCCAGGTTCCTCCATCTCGCTGATCGTTCCCCCCGGGACTGACACGAATGATTCGCGGCACGCTGGGCTCCGCGCGCCCGTCCGACTCGTCCGCTCCAATATCGACCCGATCACCCAGGATGCGGGCGGATCCGTCAGCATCCAGCCAATTCGCTTGCACAAAGGAATTGTCTCCAGCATTCACGCACGGGGAGTCCGGCAAGAGGTGATGGTCACCAAAGGCGTAGCCCGCCAGTCTTGGATCGAACCCCAGATTGCCGTCCATACCCGTGAAATTCGGGAGGCCATCGAAGTCAACCACGTTTCCATACACAAGGTTGTGGGACACGGTGGCCGTCCCGCCGGGCGATGCAATGGATCGACTAAACCCAGCCATGTTGAAGGCCACCAGGTTATTCGCCACTCGAATGGTGTTGGGTCCAATCCAACGTAACGCCGGGCCGCAGTTTCCGACCAGGGTGTTGTTAATGACGATGGGGTTGTCGCGGGCACCCGCCACCAGCAATATGCCCCCCGCGTGCCACCCGCTATTCGCAACAATGGTGTTGTTCGCGATGATCTCTGCCATCCCGTCGTCCACACAGGCAATGGCGCCCCCTCCGAGGCTACGGTCGCCCAGCGGCGGTTCGGTAGCCAGGTTCTCCGCGATCACGTTGTTCAGGATCTTCGGCGCGCTCGGCACGACGATTTGACCGTCCTGGGAAACAAAAACGCCTTTGGCGGCGATCCCGCCGCCGTTCTCTTCGGCTCGGTTCCGGGCGATAAGGTTGCCGATGATGAGAGGTGAAGAGCCCAGATTCCCCTTGCTGCCGGTCATGCAAGCGATCCCGCCGCCGTCGGCATCATCACCGCCTGCCAGGTTTTCCGTGATCCGATTGTTGATAATGACGGGATTCGCGCCGTTATAACAACAGATCCCGCCGCCCGGGCCCGCCGAGACGTTCTGCGTAATCAGGTTGTTCGCAATGGTAGGCGAAGTGGCGGTACACGCGACGCCTCCTCCCATGATCCCTTTCCCGTTGCGGATCACAAAGCCGTCCAGGCGCGTGGCCGGAGTCGCGCCAGCCCATTCGCACCGGACTACAATGCCTCCCCCGCCGCCGTCGAGCACAGTGTTGTTGCGGGCAAAATCCCTCTGATTTCGATCTTGCTCCCCTCCCGCGAACCCGCCATAGAGGGCGACCTCGTTGGGCAGAGATATCCGCTCCGCATAGATGCCCGCAGCCACCCACACCTCGTCACCAACTCGCGCCGCTCCGAGGGCGGCGCTTACCGTGCGCTTGGAGGCGGCCCAACTCAGCCCGTTAGCGGCGTCCGAACCGCCTGGTGCGACACGGATGATTGCGGCTGGGGAGTGGACCAAGCTGAGACCGAAGATCCACGCTGAAATCCCGAAACGCCCGAGACAATCCAGATAGCTCTTAGGCATAGGCCTCTTAACACCCGCCGGAGACGTCTATCTCAAAGCACTGGAACGTGCAAGGGCAAAGCGGCCACAAGATCAGTGTTCACCCGCGCCCGCGATCCGCCTCTGCTTCACGCGAACCGAGCCGAGCCGATGCTTCAATTCTCCCGGCACACACACCTGCGCGCCATTGAAGCCGCACCCTCACGCGATCCTTGCCAGCGGTGAGTTCCCCTGGGACAAAGGCCATTCCACTTCAAAGAACCGGTCCGGCGCACCGAGCTCGAGTTTCTGGGTGGCGATGATCCTGCCGGGCAGTACTGATGGCGCATTCGCGGCGGGTAAGGGCCGCGCTTCAGAGACTGAGAAGGTAAGCCACCAAGTCGTCAATCTGGCTGTCGCTCAGATGAGACGTTCGTCCGTGGCGGTCGCTCTGATTCCGCTCGCGCAGGACCTCTCGGAGCGTCGCTGCTGATCCGTCATGCAGGTAAGGGCCCGTCCTCCAGAGCTCAAACAGCACAGGGGTATCAAAGACGTCTCCGGGACGATCCGTAGGAGCGGAAGTTCCCACATCGTAAAGCCGGCGGTCCGTGTACAGGTCCGAGCTATGACAGACCGCACAAGCCGTCTCTTTGCTGTAGAAGAGTTCCTTGCCCCGCTCGGCTTGAGGTGAAAGTGTGCCACACACAAGGTAAGGGCTGGAGCCCGGCTTGAGGGTCATCAACCACTGATCCATGGCTTGGGGTTTGTCTTCGGGCGCCACCATGAACAAGATATGGTGAATGCCGGCCCGGACTGCGACCTCGGCGCTGGCTCGCACCCCCAGGCTCATGACCGGGGCCGTCCAGTGCGAACGAAGGAGCGATCTTGTGTTCTTGGGATTGCCCACTCCGTCGTTGAGCAGGTCCCAGTTCAGAGCATCCACGCGCGCGTCGGTTGAATGACAACTGGCGCAGCTTTGCCACGTTTGCATGCAGAGTCTGGCATCGTTGAAATAGGCCTCACCATCCCGCTCGTCGCTCCTGGGCCGAGGTTCGTGCAAGAACACCTGCACCGGTTCCCGGTCCAATTGGCCGACATCGATGACTTCCAGGCTTTCCGAGAAGTAGTTGCCGACACAGATCCGCCTGTCGCGGATGGCGACCGGGCGCGGACCGTTGCCCCTTAGCGGGATAAGCTTGCGCAGATTTCCCAAGAAACCCAGATCGTTGGATACTTCGCTTCGGACTCGGGCTACCACGTAGCCCATAGCGCCACTCTTGGCACCGGGCTGGGTCGGAAGCGCCTGCAACTTGGCCATGAGTCCGGGAAAATCGATGATACTGACCTCGTGCGTGCCAGCGTGGGTCACTGCCAGGTAAGAACCGTCTTCATTCCATTCTGCTCCCCACGGAATGGCGCAGCCCTTTTCGGGACAGTCCAAGAGAATGGTGCTGATCAGGCTCAGGCTCGACAGGTCAATCAAGCTGAGCGCGTTGGCGTTCATCCACCCCCGTTCGACCTGGGTTGTCGGCAGTTGAAATCGGGCCAGGGTGTGCGTCACGCAAGCGTAAAGACCGTCCGGTGAAACCTTGAGCGACTGCAGAAAGTTCGCTCCGTTCGGAAGGACAATCTCTTTCACGACCTTGCCCTCCTCCAGATCGACAACACTCACATTCGCCGACACAGTCCCGACATCGACCCTCCCCACGGGGAGGCGGTTGGCCACCAGCAAATGTCTTCCATCACGGCTCAGGGCAGCCCCGACCGGCTCCCGTTGAACTTTGATCCGCCGGATTTCCTTCTGCTTCGCCAAATCAATCACGGCGATGTCGTTATTGAACCGATTGCACAAGTATGCCGTCGCGCCGTCTGCGGAAAGGACCGGCGACACCGCGGTGTGTCCCGCTGGAACAGAAAAAGCGATCGCCGCGGCAGGAACGTCAATGACGTAGAGCCGGCTGTGGGCCGCGGAACTCGTGGCCAGCAGCCTTTGGCCGTCGACCGAAAGCGCCAGGCCAGAGGGTTCGCCTGCCAGGGCGAGTCGATGCGAGATATCGCCTGATTCCAGGTCCAGAAAGAGCACTTCCCCGGATGTTGCGCTGGCCACATAAGCGGTTCTTCCATCCAGGGACAGGGCCACGGCTGACGGTGAGATCCACGGGTCAGCCGTTTCCCCCCTGCAACTAAAGCGGACCGTGGAAAGGACAAGAAGTAGGAGTGCGAAAGATATGCCACGGGTCAAGACCGAGCCCGAGACTCTAACAAGTGCGGTGGAAAACATGTCGAGCGAGTTGAGTTCTGTTCAGGGGAGAGGGCGCAAAACGCCCCCGCACGCGGCCATAGAGTTGTGCAAGTCTGGCAGCTATTTGGACCGCAGGGTTTGGTAGAGATCAAAAGCCTCTTTCGGTTTGCAGCCGTTATGGACGACTGCCCGAATCGCTTGGATCATAGCCACCGGGTGTTCCGCCTGAAAAACGTTCCGTCCCATGTCCACGCCGGACGCGCCTTCCTGGATCGCCCGGTAGGCGAACTCGAGCGCCTGGTCCTCGGGAAGTTTCTTGCCGCCGGCGATGACGATCGGAACCGGGCAAGTGGCGGTAACCCTCGCAAAACCCTGTTCGCAAAAGTAGGTCTTGACGAACGTGGCACCGTTTTCGGCGCAAACGCGGCAAGCAAGCGACAGATAGCGGGCGTCCCGAGTGAGTTCCTTACCGACCGCGGTGACACCGAGTGTGGGAATTCCGTAGCGATTGCCCAGGTCCGCCGTTCGCACCATGTTCGCAATGGTCTTCCCCTCAAATTTGCTCCCGATGGCCACCATGACCGCCAGCGCTGACGCGTTGACGCGGACCGCGTCTTCGATGTCGAGAAGGCATTCGTCGTTCAGATCCGTGAGGACCGTCGTTCCCGCGGAATAACGAAGCGAAACCGCTTTGGCGGAATCGGGGGGAACAATCGACCGCAGGGCGCCGCGCGTGCACATGATGCAGTCGGCATGCTCGATCAACGGAGTGATCGTCAGGTCCATTCGCTCGAGTCCAGAGGTCGGACCCATGATGTAGCCATGATCAAACGCGAGCATGACTGTGTTACCGGACTTCCGATTGAAGATCCGGGAGAGACGGTCTTTCATGCCCCACTCCACGTGATCGAGCCCCTTCAGGAAGAAACTGCTCTTCTTGACCGGAATGCCCAGTCCATAGTCGGCGGCATCCTTATTTGAATCGTTGTCTGCCATAATCTTTCTGCTCTCGAGATGACTTCGAACTTCTGCTCACACCAACAAGCGCGTTCCTCACAAGAGGATAGACGCCGTGCCAAGCCTCGCTGGACCGGGTTCAGCCAAGGGTCAGACCGTCTCGCTAATTCCTTTTAGAATAAGCGATCCAGACACCGCCCCGGGATCGCGGTGCCCGATCACCCGGTCGCCCAGGTTCCGGGCACGGCCAAACCGGGCTTTCATCTGCTGGGTCGATTCGGCGCCCCGAGCGGCTGCCTCGGCGGCCTTGGCGAGAAGCGCCTGCAGGCCCTGCGATAAATCCACGGTCTGCAAGACATCCAGGGCCGGGAGGAAGGCGTCCATCATGGTCTTATCACCCAGGTTCGCCCGGCTCTGTTGATGGAGTCTCCGGATTCCGGCGGCAAGGGTCGCGACCCACTCCTCAGCCGTGAACTCGGTCTTGCCGGCGCTTGCGTCGCTCAGGCCCAGAAAGAAAGCTCCCAGGAGCGGGCCAGTGGATCCGCCATCGCATGACATGACAGCCCAGGCGATCTTGGAGAAGAACTCGCTGAAACCAGCCGCGGCAGGTTCAGTCGCGTTCTTGGCCACTGCTTCCATGACGCGCAGGATGGTGGTGCCGTGGTCGCCGTCCCCCACCGCCGAGTCCAACCGGGAGAGAGCTTCATGATTCTGCCGAATCTGTGCGACGGCGCCATTAAGCATTCGCGCCACTTCGGTGTGTCCTAACTTCGCGGTCATGCGGATCGATGGTTGGATTCTGCTCCGAGCCTGGAGAACTGAACGCGTCCGCCCAGGCTTCCTTGCCATAGGGCAGTTATCTCGTGAACGCCGGCGTCACGCACGGCGCGTTCCAACAACTGAGCAACTCGTCGTCCATCTTGGCGACACACATCTGGAACCCTGCCATTTCCTGCACGGTGAGCCACTCTCCACAGAACGATGCGGCCAGGGTGATGCCTTTCCCATCGAGGCACTTCTTGCACGCACGCAGCACGATGTAAATTTCCATGAGCGTCGTGGCCCCAGCGCCGTTGATGATCACCAGCACCTTGTCCCCCGACTTGGCCTTGACGGCAACGAGCAACCGGGTGAGCATCATCTCCGCAGTCTGGTCCGCCGACATCAGTTTGCTGGGGCCCGTGCCTGCTTCCCCGTGCTGGCCCATGCCGATCTCCATCTCGTCCTCAGCCAACTCGAAGATCGCCTGGCCGCTGGCAGGGTGCGTGGCCGTCTTCATCGCCACAGCCAGAGTCGCCATGTTCTCGTTGAACCGCTTGGCAATGGCATACACCTCATCCAGACTCTTTCCGGCTTCCGCTGCTGCCCCAGCAATCTTGTAGAGAGGAATACACCCGACCAAACCACGCCGATCCTGCGCGGGCGCGTCGGCGCCGGGAGCGATATCCTCGTGGGTCAGCACCATCTTGTAGCGAATGCCTTCCTTGTTCGCCATCTCCATTGCCATGTTGGCACTCAGGACATCCCCCGCGTGGTTGAGCACCACGAAGAGGGTACCGGCGGGACGCTTTGAAAGGCGGAGCGCTTCAAGCACTTTCGGTGGACCAGGCGCGGCAAAGATGTCTCCCACCACGCTGTAGTCCAGCATGCCTTTACCCACGAAACCGCTCAGGGCCGGTTCGTGTCCAGCGCCGCCCAGGGTCACAAGAGCGACTTTCTCCGATGCCTTCGGCGTGGCGCGGCACACGATCTTCTCCGACTGGACCGTCACCAGACCCTTGTGCGCGATCGCGAAGCCTTCGAGCAGTTCCCGCGTGAGGTTCTGGGGGTCGTTGATGAATTTTTTCATCGGCATAGCGCGTTTCCTCTCGTTTAGGCGTTGCCCTTGGCGAATTCGAGGTACTCGACCGGGGCACCGCCATCGTCAATGAAAGCCACCCGGAGCCCAGGCATCGGAACGAAGGGCGCAACGATCACTTTCCTTCCCGCAAGCGCCTCCTCAAGATTGTCAACGCTGAACGCGGCGTGCGCGGTCGTCTGCAGCAGGGCCGGCATGGTCGTGTTCGATTCACAGCGAACCCATTCGATACGGTGCTCATGCTTGGTCGCGTCGGTGATGAACAGCTTGGCCGACTCCAGGTAGACTTCGTTCGGCTGCGGTGTCTTCGTGGGGATGCCGATGTGATGAAACTCTTTCTTCATAAGCGGAAGGTATTGACGTGAACCGGTTCGAACAGTTCAGAACTTGACATTGGGATTGGTGAAACGCAGCCCATCGCCGTCATGGAACGTCGCGTACTCGCTCACGATGGCACCCTCAGGACCGCCAATCATGAAATGCTTGGCTGTCGCGCGATTCAGCGAAGCCATTTCGCCTGGTTTCAATTCAGCGCAGTTTCTGACCGTAATGAACGGCTCCTGGCTTTTGGGAAGGGTCACACCCGCAGGGATCGGTCCACCCACTTCGCCAAAGTTGTGAATGCTGCCGTGGCGCACGTGCCAGCTTTCCATCTTGGCCTTGCCTTTGGCCGTGGGAACGTGAGCGTGTTCCACGATCATTTGCCCGGGCAGCAGGAAGATCTCGTGGGCGAAATAGCCTTCCTCCTGGGAATTGATCCAGAAGATCCCGGCCATGCCGGCACGGGTGAAATCACCCAGACCGAAATCGACGACCCACATGTTCTTCCGGAGGGATTCGGGAATAGGATAGCCGTGAGCGGTCATCATGTTGAAATAGGCCTGCTTGGCTTTTTCAACCTGGAACACGCCGTCAACGTAGAAGTCGCTGTTTTGGTATTTGGGTAGGTTCACTTTTCTTGAGGTCATGTTAGAACTGGCCGAAGCGCTGTCCTTGCCCAGCGTGGCATGGGTGATGAAACCCAGGGCGGCCAGGGCAGCAGCAATAAGAGCGATAGACGGAAGGTTTGTTTTCATTAGTTTTTTGCTGGTTTGAACCGTTGTTGAACGTCCAGGTTGGGGTCAAGGAATCGCCGCGATCTCAGAACGGCCACCGTGAATCACGACACGGATGCCTACGTTGTAAACGCGCTGCCAAGCTGGATAATCCACACGCGAGCTTGCGCGCGATTCTTTGGGACGTTCCGCCCAAGAACCGCCGCGAGCGACCTTCCTGCCGTTAACCGGCTTGCCGGAGTGCCGATAGGGATAGGCAGCATACTCATCCAGCGTCCACTCGGCGACGTTCCCGATCATGTCATACAGGCCCCAGGCGTTGGGCTCGTACTGTCCGCAGTCCGAGAGATGCAGCACGCCGTCGTCGTAACGCCCCTCTTTAGGCACGAAATCCCAGAACTTATCCGGGTTGCGAATCGGTTGGGGATCGACCCCAGAGACGGCCAACTCTTTGATTGTGGCGTCCGCGAGATTGGCATAGCGAGAGAAGTCGGTGTCCAGGCCCCCGTAGAACATCGGCGTGCCCGTCCCAGCGCGGCAGGCCCACTCCCACTCAGCTTCGGTCGGCAGGGTCACAGGCCGATCCAGGCGCGCGGAGAGCCATTCGCAAAAGGCCATCGCTTGCTGCCACGAAACGCGGATCGCTGGCTTTTTCGGAGAATCCATGAGGTATCCAGGTTTGACCTGATCCTTGTAATGCATGTCGTAGTAGCCGTTGCGGTGATTGGGATCAAACTGCTGATACTGTTCGAGCGAAACCTCGGTTTCACCAATCCAGAATGGCTCAGGAATCTTCACCGCCGCCATGGGGAATTCGTCCAATTCACCGTCCACATCTCCCATCGCGAACTGACCTGCCGGGACCTTGCGGAAGGCCATGCGGATCCCGTTGCCCAAGTCCGCCCGCAGCACAGTTTCCCCCAAGTCCTGCTGCCTTTGGCGAGCCTCAGCGAGGCTCATTGGCCAGCCCGCCAAAGCGAGACGCTCGGGACGCGGATCTTCTGGTTCGGGTTTGACGAAATCCGGGCGAGTCGCGGGCCCAGGAGGGATCGCTTCAATGTCCTCCTCCACTCCGGCGTATTTCACCTTGCATTCGTAACGGCGCTTCTCGAAATCGCCGGGGATCGGAGCCACCTCATGGAACGTGCCGTAAGCGGGGACGTTCAGGTCGATCCAGGTGATCAACCGATCCCAAGCCTCGGCGTCCAGTTTCACGTTGTGATGGCCTTTGCGAAGCATCTGCACGAGCCGGCTGGTGTCGGCATGAAACTCAAGCGGTGTCAGAGTGTGATAGTCCCCTTCCGGACCGTTCCTTCGCACGTAGGGGTGCAATTCCAGGTAGGACTTGGGCAAAGGAGAAATTCCGCCACTGGTCGGGATGATGGTTGAGTCCGCGAGATTCGGTCGCCCTTGGCGGCCGTCATGGCAGCCGGAGCAGTACTTATCCAAGACCGGTTGGACTTCGCGCACGAACCCAAAACCCCGTTTGGGGCCGTACCAGGGCGCGATTTCGGAAGGCTTCTGCCGTGCTGCTTCGGCCATGCTCAGAGGGGCCGAGGCGTTCTGACGCTCATGGCAACCGAAGCACGAAACATACTCGCCTGGCATCCCCACGAACCAGCTGCGCATCTGTTGCAGGGCTTTCCCTTCCTGGTCGAGCGGTTGCACGGCCACGGCGGTGTTTGCGGGGATCCGGAACATGGCGGAACCATCGGCGCGCACCGGGACGGTGCCTAGGATGCGATGCACATCCCAGCCGCCCTCCATGCCCACAAAATAATGGCCGCCCTGGTTCCGATAGGAGTACTCGTACTGATACACACGGAGGTTCTTCACCGTTCCGCGAGGCACGCCCGTCAAGCCGTTTCCAAAGTGCACATCCTGCATGAAGACCGTGGCGCCTTTGTCCGCGAGGTTAACCCGGTCCTGGAGCACGGGTGGCTTCTCGCTCTTGCGGAAGGGAAGCGGTTCCAGCATGGCGTAACCGGCCTCTTCCTTCAGCAGAAGCAAATTGTCGAACACGTCCACCAGATAGATGCCCCACTTGGCGTCTGGCGTCGGCTTGCCCGACACCAGGAAATACTTGTCACTCAGCGGGTAAGGATGCAAAAACTTGGGCCATGACTCATCGACCAGGGTGTCCTTGATCACGCCTTTGAAGGGTTTGCCGTATCCGGGTATTCTGCGGACGGCCCCGGTGTCCTCCTGGCGGCCCTGGGCCAAGTCGAAGAGCACTAACTCACCCATCCGCGGAACTCCGTGATGCCCCGTGACGATGCCCACAAAACGGGTGGCGCTGCCCGGGAACGGACGCGCGTAGAAGAGGCTGTTCGGCCAGTAGGAATTGCTCCCGTAGAACTCGGACTGCCCGGTTCCATCCGGGTTCATAGACATGAGCACCCGGCTGAAATAGTGAGCCGAGTCGGTATATTCCCAACGCAGGTAAAGCACGCGCCCGTTCGGGAGCATGGTCGGGCACCAGTCGTTGTCTTGATCGAAGCAAAGGCGGCGGATCTTCGTTCCGTCCGCGTTCATGATATGAAGATTGGCAACAAAATCGCTCCCTCCCACGCAGGGAACACCCTGGAACGTGCTGGTTGAATTGAAGATGATCCGGTCATCCGGCAGGTACATCGGATCGTAGGAATCAATGTCGGGTTCATCCGCGGGACTCACCTGGCGCAACCCCGTGCCGTCGGTTTTCACTTCGAATACCTGCCAGTGATTGTGTGTGCCGATCGATGAGAAAAGCATGCGGTCCGCGTCGAAATGGAGGTCCACATCGCCCACGAAAAGCGGGGAGGCCGGCCGATAGACAGTTCTCAACGCCCCGTCTCGCTCCTTGAGAGAAAGGACGGCAATTTCGTTATCCGTCCGGGGATTGATGCTCGAGTTCCCCTGCCAGTTCTGCGGAAGGCAGAGATTCCCCTCCCCGCGCCTGATCAGGAGGATTCGCTCGAAATCCAGAACCGGGTTCGCGAGCAGGGCATCTCGGCGCAAGGTCTCGAACCGGTCCAGCGCGGCGATGGCATTCAGGTCGCCGGCCTCCAGGGCTTTCTTGATCTTTGGGACAGACGCTTCGAACGCGTTCAGACGCTCCAGAAAGCCTGCTCCGCCCACGTAAAGCTTGCCGTAGGTCGCGTTCAGATCCTCAAGGGCGCGGCGCAACGGCGCGATTTCCAGTCTGTCAATCTCGGCACAAGCCGTTTTCAGCCGATCCACATGGGTCGCGAGGTTCAAGGTCAAGCTTAACCATTCCGCGCTCGCCGCAGGCGCCTTGGCGTCCACGAGGGCCGTGAATCGCGCACGTTCCGTCTCTGCGCCTTGAACTTGGCTCAGAAGCCCTTGAATGGCGTTCTGTTCCAACTCCGCGTTGGCGGGTTGCTGGAACCATGCCTCGAGTGAGAAGCAAGCGGACAAAAGCGCCGCCTCTGCAGGGTAGGTGCGTCGGACGGCAGCAATCAGGCCGGACAAGGAGCCCACAGGGTTGTAATAAATGCCGCAGCCGCCCGAGCGATTGTAGATTTTGACGAGCACGTGGTTTGTCCCTGCCCTGAGGCTGGCCCGCACCACGTCCTGATCCGCCGCCACGCCTCGCGGCACGTCCTTGGAGAGGAGCTTCTCCTGGTTGATCCAGAACTCAATCCCGTCGTCGCTCCCCAACGCGAAGGAAACCTGGCCTGGCACATCGGACACAACGGTGCGGTAAAAATAGCTGGAGGTGCCGTCACCGGTGCTTAACGCGTGCATGACGCCGTCCGCCAGATCGCGCGGTCGCCACACGGGACGGTTGCCCTTTGTTGCTCCGAGGTTCACCTCTTTTTCAGGGAAGAGAGCTTCCGAGAAACCGGAGGCGCGCAGCGGACCTGTCGTGTGCCAAGTCGACTGCACCAGGCGCGGCACGCCAGGCGATTCTCCCAACGCAGCGCGCTGGCTGAGCATGAAGTCCACGATACCCGGGGAAGGTTGCGCAGCCCGGCCCGAGCAGGGCGCGAGCAGGCCGATGGCCACTCCCAGCGCCGCCAATCCAGCCACCTGTCCGCTGTTTTTCGAAGGCTTAGCTTTTCTGCAATTCATGATAGGCAGGAAGATTTTGTCCGTTTCCTCGATTCCCATTAAGCCCGTAAAGTCCGAATCCAAGCCGCTGCGAGATTCGATCCGCATGGGCACGCACCTCAGTCCCAATTCCAGCCAAGTCCGCCTCACCGATCCGGTCCGTGGGACCCGTCGTCCAGATCGCCGCTATGGGGTAGCCTTGCCGATTGAACACCGGCGCCGCCACGCAATGAATCCCGGTCAGTTGCTCACCACGATCCAACGCATATCCAACATTCCGAACCGCAGCCAGTTCGAGCGTGTATGTGCTTGAATCGGTAATCGTCCGGTCCGTAAACCGGGTAAAGGACAGGCGTTGAATGATCGAAGTTCGTTCTTCTTCCGGGACGAATGCCAGAATGGCTTTTCCGGGCGCCGCTGTGTGCAAAGGGAGACGGGTTCCCAGATCGACCGAAAACTTAAACGGGTGGGAACCAAGTACTTGGCCTAAAACGACCAATTCCGTTTCCACGTTGGTTCCAATCAAAACGGTCTCGCGGACCCGACCTCGCAAAGCCTTAAGAATATCCAGCGCAGTGGTTAACAGATCCTCTTCTACGAGCATTCTGCTTCCCATGGCCACCAGCTTCCTGCTCAGTCGAAACGCCTTGGTATCTTCGTCCCGCACCAGATACCCGTGATCCAGAAAGGTCATCGTAATCCGGTAGACACTTGTCTTGCTGCAAGACAACGCAGTCGCTATCTGCCTCTGCTGCAATCCATTAGGATGATCAAGCAACAACTCAAGGATCTGAATACCCCGATCCAGATTCGGAACGTTGTAGCGCGAAAGGTTGATCTCTCGACCGGACGAACTCACGATGGTTTCACAGGTGAAATCTTGATTCGCAGTGAGAATTAGCTTTCTCCGAACCATCGTCAAGACCGAATAAGCAATTCTTTGGCTTCATCGTTGATCTTCAGCGAGACAGATGCGCCGCACCGAGCCTGAAGGTGGTTGGAACGGGTCTGACGTCCGGCAACAGAATGACTGGGATTGGACCGACGTTTTCGCTACCCTCCCCCCGATGCCCGAACGTCGAGTCGTCATAGCCGGCGGTGGCGCTGCGGGTTTCTTCGCCGCCATCACCTGCGCGGAAGCGAATCCGGCCACGCAGGTGGTCTTGCTGGAGAAAAGCCCCAAATTTCTGGCGAAGGTTCGAATTTCTGGCGGAGGCCGATGCAACGTGACGCACGCGTGCTTTGATCCGCGGGAATTGAGCGGGTTCTATCCGCGTGGAGGAGCGGCGCTGCTCGGTTCGTTTCATCGATTTCAGCCCAGGGATACCATCGGCTGGTTTGAAGAGCGGGGCGTTAAGCTTAAGGTCGAGCGCGATCGCCGTGTCTTCCCGGTAAGCGACTCCTCGCAAACGATCATCGATTGCCTTATGGCGTCCGCCCGCACCCATCGGGTTCAGCTTATGGCCAACAGCGGCCTGATCGCAGCGCGCCGCCGCCCGAACGGCCAATTCGAACTGGCGGTCGAAGGCAGCGATCCCCTGCTCTGCGACGCGCTTATGCTCGCTACGGGTGGTTGCCGGGGTACAGGGGCTGGGACGATGGCCGCCGCATTTGGGCACCGCCTGGAACCGCCAGTCCCGTCGCTGTTTACCTTCGAGATCCGCACCGACTGGCTCAACGCCCTCTCTGGCATCACTCTCGATACGGTGGGATTGTCCGTCTCCGAGACGGCACTTCGCGAAACGGGGGCCGTGCTCATCACCCATACCGGGCTGAGCGGCCCGGCTGTCCTTCGCCTGTCTGCCTGGGGCGCACGCAGGCTGCACAGGCTCAACTACAGGTTTTCGCTCCGTGTCAATTGGACGCCAAAAACAAGACCGGAAGCTGCTGCCGCCTGGATCCAATCCCAGCGCGGCGTGCAGGCATCGCGTTTTGTGGTCAACACGCCGATACCACCACTGCCCGCGCGGCTCTGGGAAAGCCTCGTAACCCTCGCGGGCATACCGAGAGAAACGCGCTGGTCGGTTCTCTCCCGCAGCGCACAGCATCGCCTCCTTCAGCAACTCGCCGCGACGGAACTGCCGGTTTCCGGCAAGAGCCTGAACCGCGAAGAGTTCGTGACCTGCGGCGGCGTTCTGCTCCGGGAAGTGAACTTCAAGACGATGGAGAGCCGGATCTGCCCGGGACTCTACTTCGGGGGCGAGTTGCTGGATATCGACGGGGTGACGGGCGGCTTTAACCTCCAGGCTGCATGGACGACTGGGTGGAGTGCCGGAAAGGCGATGGCTGAGGGCTGCCGATCACAGGCGGAGTGACCGTTTCGAACAGCGGGCTCTCTGGCGCCGATCCGGGGAGTTTCTTCGGATAGCCATGACTCTGCCGACTTCGATCTCCAACGCACGCAGCCGTTCGTCAAGGTTCGCAATGTCGGTGGAGGCTGGTTGCTTCGGACTTTCCACTCTTGCCCGTGTTCAGCCGGAAGGATGGCTGGGCAGGCCTGGAGCCATCTGCGACCGAGGCCGGACTGTCCGTCACACTTGGAGCAGGCGGTTCGGAGCGCTGGTTTGCAGCCGGCTTTACGGGCTGCCGGCAGTGACTTGGGAATTGCGCCGAGTGTGGGCAATCCGGCAGATTAAGCTCCGTTCATGCATCTCACTCTCTTCGACCTACTCATCTTCGCCGGTTTCTTCATCGCCGTCGTCGGCCTGGGTGTCTGGAAGAGCCGCCGCGCCAAAGACCATCGCGAGAACAGCGCCGACTTCTTCCTGGCGGGGCGCGAACTGACCTGGCCGCTGATCGGCATCTCGATTGTGGCCGCCAACATTTCCACCGAGCAGATGGTGGGCATGGCCGGGCAGGCGGCCGGGGCGACCGGCCTTGCTGTGAGCAACTGGCAACTGATGGGCTCGGTGTTCATTGTGATCATTGCGATGACACTGCTGCCGCGATTCTTGCGGGCGGGCATCTACACCATGCCGGAGTTTCTTGCCTATCGTTATAATGACTCGGCTCGCCTGATCATGGCGTTGCTCACGGTGGTCATTTACGCGGTCGTCATGCTGCCGGCCGTGCTCTACTCCGGTGGCGTGACGTTGCGGGCGATTGCCGGAGTGCCCTTGACGCAGGCCGTTTGGCTTATCGGCCTGATCGCCACGGCCTATTGCGCCTTCGGCGGTTTGAAAGCCATCGCTTGGGCGGACCTATTGCAGGGGTTGGCGCTGTTAGCCGGCGGCATTGTGGTGTTTTTCCTCGGATTGCACGCTGTGGGAGGCTGGGAGAGTTTTACCACCGCCAATGCCGACAAGCTTCATATGGTCCTCCCATCCGGCAATTCGGATCTGCCCTGGACCGGAGTGGTGGGCGGGATGTGGATCGTGATGATCTACTACTGCGGCCTGAACCAATTCATCGTCCAGCGCAACCTGGCGGCCAAATCCCTGCGCCATGGCCAGCTGGGAATGATCTTTGCCGGCGGGCTTTGGCTGCTGGTGCCGTTCGCTATCGTGATGCCGGGGTTAATGGCGCACCAACTCTACCCCGAGCGCCTTGCCACCACGACCGACGAGGCCTTCCCGACCCTGATCACGCAACTCGTGCCGGGCGGCATCCGGGGCTTCATTTACGCCGCCATCGCCGGCGCAGTCACCAGCACCCTGGCCTCTTTGCTGAATTCCGCCTCCACCATCGCCACCATGGACATCTATCGCAATCTTCGCCGGGACGCTTCGCAAACGGTGCTCGTCTGGCTGGGCCGGGCGCTCACGATCCTGTTTGTTCTGGCTGGCTGTCTGATAGCGCCGCGATTGGACAATCCCCGCTTCGGCGGTGTGTTTCAGTATATCCAGCAGTTCCAGGGCTACATCTGGCCGGGTGTGGTCGCGGCGTTCCTGGGGGCCTTTCTTCTGCCGCGCGCTCCTGCCTCGGCGGGCGTTGCGGCCCTGGTTCTAGGCCCCGTTGCCTATGGCGTGCTCCAGTTCACGAGCCGAACCGAGGCGCGCCTGTGGGGGCACGAAATCCATTTCCTGCTGCAGGTTCTCCTGGCGTTTTGTTTCGTCGCCGTGGTTATGGTCCTGATCACCCTGGCACGGCCTTTGTCCGAACCGAAAGTCCTGCCCGAACGCGCCGACCTGGATCTGCGGACCGATCCGGTCGTCTTGTGGAGCGGGCTGGCGGTGATTGCGGGGGTCGGGTTGCTCTTTGCGGTGTTCTGGTGAGGCTTGCTCCTTCGCGGCGCGCTTCCAGAAGAGCGAACCTCCGCGATGACCTATGGAGAAGCTGGCGCCCCTGACAAAGCCGGCGTGTATTACAAATGTTATAACAAGGGTTGCCGGTACCGGTCGGGAAGAGGGCCATTCCATTGAGGCTGAACCTGTTAAGGCAATGATGACTTTTGTCACCATCTTTTCTCGCGCTGAGCCGAAGCCGTCAAACTCGTTCCGAAGACTTGGCGACCGTGGAACTACCCCGCGTCAGCCACCGTAAACGACAGCAGTTGAAACCCGCCACACGGCCCCCTAGACTCGAGACGTGCCTGTTTCGCAGGAAAAATCAACGCCGGAAGCTGCTCAGCTTGCGTTCGCGAGTGCGACGTCCCGTGCTCCGATCGCAGCCCGGGTGAACGGAACGTGCGATTTCCTGACCGAGATATTGCTCTACGCGATGCTCGTTTTCAGTCCGTGGGCGTTTGGCACGACACAACGGTGGTCGATTTCAGTGATGGATTTCGGAGGGTACTCGCTGGGCGTTCTTCTTTTCGTCAAGCTGGCCGCAAGGCGGGTTGCGGATTGGCGTCCAGGCAGGTGGGGCGCGGCGAGCACGCATTGGACAGCGAAAGCAGCGGCGGCTCTCACCGTTTTCCTGCTTTTGTACTGCCTTGTGAGTGCTCTCAATAGCAGAGCTTCATTCGATTCGGCGCAACGGAGTTTCACCTACCGTGACGTCATTCCCTTTCTGCCGCATAGTTACGACAGCACTTCCACCTGGAGGGCCCTCCGGAGTGCTCTGGCGTTGGCGTTGAGCTTTTGGGCTGTGCGCGACTGGCTTCTCACCCGGTCACCTTCCGAGCGGCAAGGCCTCGAATTGGGCAGAACAGGAAGGGCGCCGCGCCTTCCGTCCCGCCTGCGTCGGTTGCTTTGGGTGCTCACCCTGAACGGCGGGCTGCTGGCTTTGGAAGGTTTGGTCCAGAGGACAATGGGCACGAGCCGGCTGTTGTGGATTATCGAACCACGAATTAATAAAGCGCCGGAGGCGCAGTTTGGCCCTTACGCTTACCGCAGCAACGCCGTCCAGTACCTTTTGCTCGTGTGGCCCGCGGCGCTGGGTTTCTGGTTCGTGCTCCGGGATGGAGCGAACCGCGTTGTGAGACGCAATAACCTTCTGCCGTGCATTCTTGTGATGGCCATGGCTCCGCTGTTCGCCCTTAGCCGCGCGGGGGCGATCCTTGGTTTGTGCGCGATTCTGATCGCGACGGCCCTTCTGCTATGGAGCGGGAACTGGTCAAAGAACAGAGGCTTGGTGTTGACGGTGTGCATTCTGGGGCTGGGGTTGGTCATGGGAGCCCTTTTGGAGTGGCCAAGACTCAGCCGCCGGTTTGCGAACGACGATCTGGACTCGAATCGCTGGGAGATCTGGCAGAACACGTTTCAAATCGTCCAGGATTTCCCCGCGTTTGGGACTGGCCCGGGGACTTTCGGGGCAGTCTATCACTTGTATCGCGCAAACGCTGACGAACATTGGGCTGCCTACGCGCACAACGATTGGCTGGAACTGCTCATGACTTTCGGCGGCATCGGGTTTGGATGCATTCTAGTATTGCTTGGAGGGGTGCTTGCCACGCCTTACTTCCGCACGGGCATAGTGGTGCCGAGATCCTTTTGCCATTTCCTTTACCTGGCGTTGGGAACTTGCCTGGTTTTCGCCGTCGTCGATTTTCCGTTCCGGACCTATTCGGTGTTCTTCCTCTTCATCATTCTTTGCGGCGTGCTGATGTCGGTATCACCTCGGCGCGAGGTGGAAGCAACAAAAAGGCCCCGCTGAGAAGCGGGGCCTAAGGCGAATGGATTCAGTTAGCGTTGTTTGCGGTCAAGCCGCTCTTGGTGGGCCGATCAGGGCCTCTTTACGTTCCGTAAACGCCCTTCTTCGAGTACTTCCCTTTATAATTGTAGTCGTAATAAGGGCCGTAGTTGTAATAGCCGTACCCGAAGGACCGACGGACGGGCATTAGGTTCAAGATGACGCCGGAGAGAGGGGCGCCTGCTGCGTTCAGTAACTGCATGCAGCGCAACACGGACCGACTTGGCGTTCCCGCGGCTCGAATCACCAGACAAACCGTCTGCACGCTTTTCATCATCAGGAGCGTGTCGCTTACAGCGTGCACGGGGGCGGAATCCACCACCACCCGGTCGTAGGTCTGCAAAGCATCGGTAATCAAGGCACTCAAACCATCCTTCGCCAGCAGTTCAGCCGGGTTCGGGGCTGTGCTCCCTCCGGCGATGAAGAACAGGCCTTCTTGCTTGGTCGGCTGAACCACATCGGACAGGGCCTTTTGGCTGGTGAGGTAATTGGTGACGCCAGGGTGATCGCCCTCTTTCCCGGCGAGATAACTCTCCACGGTGGGCCGGCGAAGGTCGCCATCGATCAGCAGGGTCTTGAATCCGAGCTGGGCCAGGCTCGCGGCATAGTTGATCGAGCAGAAGGTCTTCCCTTCCTGGGGAAGGGAGCTTGTAAAAAGGAACACACGGCGATCCTGTTCGCGTCCCAGCATGGAAAGGGAGGTCCGCAGAGTTCGGAACGATTCCGCGCCTGAGGACTTTGCATCATTGAGGACGATCAACGGGCACTTCCCCCTCTTGACTTCTTTTGCCTTAAAGATCGTGCTGAGCACAGGCAGACTCAGAATCATCTCGGCTTCATCGACCGTTTTGATCGAGCTGTCCAGGAAACCCAGGCCGAGCACCACGACGAGTCCCGCAAAAATCCCGCCCATGCCGCTCATGGCCAGGATCATGGCTTTCTTGGGCGACACAGGCCTCTCGGCGCGGTAGGCAGGCTGGACGACGCGGACCCGGACGGGGTTCATTTCCTTCTTGACGTTCGTTTCCTTCATCCCTTTGAGCACCGAATCATACAAAGCGCGGTCAGACTCCACTTCGCGTGCCAGCACGCTGTACTGGATGGCGAGCTTGTTCAATTCCAGCGCCGAGCCCTCTTGCGCGCGCAGTTCCTGGGTCAGCGCCTCCTCGGACGCGCGGCTCCGTTCCAGGTTTGCGTAAATGGTCCGGGACGCTCGCAAGACCATTTCGTGCAACTCCTGCTGGAACGCGGTGATCTGGGTCATGGCCTGCACATAGCGGGGGTGCATTTCCTTGTATCGCTGGCGGATATTGGCGAATTCGTTCTCTGCCCGGCTCAGGTTGATCTTGGACGACACGACGCCAGCGTCGCTGGCAATGGCCGGAAGGGTCAGCATCGCTTCCACATTCGTCCCCAATTGCTGCAATTGCTTGTAATCGCTCTCCGCCTGAATCCGCACCGACTTGGCTTCGGTCACCCTCGCGCTCAGCTCTTTCAATTCTGCCACGACCGTGTTTTGCCGGTCATCGAGCGAAGAGGCTTTGAATTTCTCCTTATACGCCTGCAACGCATTTTCCGATTCCTGCAGTTTCCTTTGCAGCCGATCGGCTTCTTTCAGCAACGCTTCATTGGCCACCTCGGCTGAGGTCACGTGGCGTTCCGCGTTTTCGGTGGTAAACTCGCCCACCAACGAATTGGCGATCTTCTCAGCCAAAACCGGCGAGGAATGGGTCACGTTGATATCGATCAGTCGCGTGCCGCGGCGCAATTTCACGCCAATGATTTGCTCGAGTTGACTGACCACTTGCATCCCGTTGGTGGCGGTGGCTGAAAAGCGCCGGTCGTTCGCCAGGTTGTTCGATGCAGCCACGCGTTCGAGGAGCGGACGGGCTTTCAGGCTTTGCGCCACGGTTTGCAGGAAGTCCAGGGCCTGCAGGTCCTTCATCTGGCCGGCGTCGGAGGTAAAAATCACAGGCCGATCCTGCTCGACCTGGATGGTAGCCGCGGACGAGTAGAGGACCGGGGCGCGCTGGATATAGAGAGCTCCCAGGCTCACGAAGACGATTAGAAAAAGGACGAGCACCCACGCTTTCTCCAAGATCGAGTGAATCAGCCGTTGGGTGTCACCCTGCCGGTCATGGAAGGCACCCCGGACGGGGTAGCGGTCGGGGGCTTGACGCGAGGGATTAGGGGAAGTCACTGCCATACTACATCCATCTTTCTCCCACGATCACGACGTCGTCAGGAAGGATTGCAAAAGGTTTGCCGGACCGGTCGGAGGCCAGTTCTTCGGCGTTGAGCTTGAAGACCTTATTCTCGCTGCCGACACTGCGCTGGACCGTAATCCGCCGGGGATTGGCGATTCGCGTATATCCGCCCGCCGTCGCGATGGCCTGGAGCAACGAGATCGAATCGTCCGCCGGCATGTCGTAGGTCCCTGGCCGCTGCACTTGGCCCA
The DNA here is from genome assembly GCA_964578605.1 of uncultured Verrucomicrobiota bacterium. Taxonomy (GTDB): domain Bacteria; phylum Verrucomicrobiota; class Verrucomicrobiia; order Limisphaerales; family SIBE01; genus JAXMHN01. The sequence goes on from CAZODO010000030.1 coordinate 46,113, forward strand.
GGACCGTGAACCGGCGTTTCGAGAATTCGGTCACGTTGAGGCTCACCTGCGGGTTAACAAGATAATTTCTCGCCAACAGGTTTTTCACAATCGTGGTGGCTTCTGCGAGTGTCTTGTTGGCGACCTGTACCGAGCCCAATAGTGGGATGGTGATCGCGCCATCTTTATCGACCTTGGAGATGCAGGAAAGGTCTTCCTCCTGGTAGACCTTTACCTGGACAGCATCCCCTTGCCGCAACACATACCGCAACGAAACCAACTCGACGACTCCGCCCGGGGCAGACGTTCCGGCCGGTGCCGGGGCGGGGCCTGGCAGATCGGCGTTTTGGGCCTGGACAGCGGCCAAACCCGTGGCAAGCCCAAGCCACAGGGTTACCGCACACTTGATTTTCAACGTTCGCATGCTGAATTCTGACATTTATCCGGTCATCAACCGGGTTGCCCTGACCTGCCTGCCACCGTGGACTATAAGAGCCCACGGCCTCATGACACGGATGAGCAAGACGAGCAACGCTGCTCGATACCAAAGCTATCGATAAAAAAGATACGCAAACCGTGACCGCGATCAATCTAATTGGCAGGTCGCCCGTCGTGGGCAGGGCGTTCAGGTGGGTAGGGCGACGCGCTCCAGAAATGGGATAGGGCGACGCGCTCCGTCGCGCGCCGTGGCTGGCTTCCGCTTTTGGATCGGCTGGGATCTCGAAACGCCAAACATTGAAGCAATCGCCGAAGGGGAAGTAAACAACGGCGGTCGACGGAGCGACATGCCCTGCCTCAGAAGCGCCAAAGGACATCCAGGCCAACAATGTTGTTGAAATAGCTTCGGTCGTCGTCGTTCGATTCGTTCCGGCGGTGTGTATAGGAAAGCGAACTCCGCCAGTTCCGGTTGAAATCGTAAGAGAGGTTCACGCCGGCGTTGAAGTAGTCGTCTTGCCGGTCCGTGTTCTGGACACGGTCTGTGTTGCGGTACTCCACAAAGTCATATCCGACATTGGCTCCGGCATATAGCCGGCCGAATACGAGTTGGCGCACGCCGAGGGTAAACCCGAACGTCTCGCTGTTATACCCGCTGAACGCGGAGGGTTGGTCGCGCCGGTGCCCTTCAAGGGTGAAGCTGGTGACCGCTGTCGGCTGCCAAAGCCCGCTGATGCTGAACACCGGATGCGTTGTTCCCGATTGATCGTCGGCATCGTACTGCCTGAATTCAGCGCCAGCCGACGCGCCAAGCGAAAACTTGCCGGTGAGCCGGTAGATCGCCCGGGCCAGGACCTGTTCATAATACTGGTCGTCGCTTCTTTCAGGCAGGACAACGCCTGCCGCAGCTCCGAGACCCACGCTGAGCTTGTCCGAGAACTTCCGGTTCAGGCCCAATCCCAGCTCGGGCTCATTGTAACCTTGGTAACGCCCCTCATAATCGAGTCCGGTAAAACCGAGATGCGCGTCCGCCCACGTCCGATCCGTGATATCGTATCGGCCCCGCAGTTGGGCCCCGTAAGTGGTGGTAGTGAGCAGGCCGCCGACCGTGTTGTTCTTCAAGTCTGCACGCGCGAAATCGGCGTCCAGGCCGAACGCCGTCTTGGGAAGGGCGTATCCGGCGGAGATTTTGCCGTAATGATCGATGTGGCTCAGATCCGAGTCGTCGGTATAAAGGTTGAACGCGGGGCTGTAATCGAAACCGACGAACCGCTTGGGTTTGGAGAGATCATCGGCAAGCGAGTAGTACAGGTAATTGCGGAGTTGCTCCACCGTGACCGAGCCGGGCACGTAGGTTGCCACGTCGCCGCCCATGACCGACAGGCCCGGCGCCAAAGTCCAGCGCACGTCGTCATGGCGGTCGCTATGGTCGATGAGCACGTTATCATCGTAGCGCACCCCAGCAGCGGCGTAGGGGAAGAAATCGAGCCCGCCAAAACGCAGCGACGATTGTTCAGACGACAATTTCAGCGCCTCCCGTGCCGCCGCATGAGACGGGATGGGCACATTGACGCTGGATTCACTGCTGGTGGTTTGGGCGGCAGCAATGCCGCATCCGGCCATGAGCATGGCCAACGCTACGATAGAGCAGCGCAAGCTGGTTGTGCGTGGTTGAGGGGTGGTTAGGAATTCACGTCGTGTCATGGTTGTGGGGGTAGGTAGGGCAGCGCGCTCCGTCGCGCGCCGTGGTTTACTTCCGCTGAAGAATGGCTGGCTTGCTGTCTCTTGGCAAAAGGACAATGGACCAGACCAGCTAAGAGTCAGAAGGCAAGGCCCAGTCGTCAGTGAGCAGTCTAGCAAAAGCTGAAATTGATCTGACTTCTGACTTACGGCGGATAGTCCTGATCAGCGATCATCTGACCAAAGCTTACGTGGAGTTGATGTGCGAACACCAGGCCGGCAAAAGCCCGGCCTGTCCGCTGCCAATCCTCGGCCAGCACGCGGAAGCGGATGTCTTGCGTGACCATCAATCGTCGCTGGGATCTGGCGAGGTCGAGCAAGTCACAGTCCGGGAAACGATCGGCATTCTCCTCCGTCGCGGCAAGAACGTCCACTCCCCGGCGTCTAAGCTGCTCGATGACGGGTCCGGGAAGATGCACATCGGCATACAAACCGACTGACATCAGAGACTCCGCCCGCCCTTTAGGCGGAGCAGGAAGGCCGGTGTTGGGTGCATCTGTTTCCAGTTTTCGACCTGCCGAGACTCGGAAAGGAGTTCGTCTTCGATTTCTTCTCGGTGGTCAAAATAGTAAGTCAAGGCGGCGTGGATTTCCGACATGGCCAGATAGGGGTATTGCCTCGCGATTTCCTCTGCCGACCAGCCCCGGCCCAGGTAATCGGCCACAATCATCGCTACCCGGGTGCGGGGGTATCGTTCCAACCGGGCGGGTTGATCCGGATATTTGATGACGTGAGGATATGTCACTTCCGCAGGCATAACAGAAATTCGCAGTTTCGATCCAAACGTCAAGTTTGGCCGGACCGGAGGGTCAGAGGTCAGGTCAGGGGCACAAAGCAGAGGGTCGGTTAAGCGAGCAGAAAGGGGCCGTGGATTCTTCTCACCGCCCCCGGCCCAGAATTGATCAGCGTTCAATCAGCGAAGATCAGCGGTCCCGAACCGGTTCGGAGTCATTTAAACGCTCATCGACGCTAATCCGCCCCTCGTTCGGAAACCGCTTGCTGATCTCAAACACCTCCATCGCGAGCTCCCACGCACCTCTGACAATCACGTCGTGACTACGGACACACGCAAACCTAACGGCTTCAAAATGTCTTGCAGCGTCGTCAGTGTCGGGTTGCCGCATTTTGAAAGAGCCTTATAAAGGCCTTGGCGTTGAATATGCGCCTGCTTTGCCACTGTGCCCATGCCACCACCCGCTTCCACCACATCTGTCAAATCCGGAAGGTCGGACTTCTCTCACAGAAGGAAACGAAGATCGGCCTTATCTTTGCGTCGTTCTCTTTGGGCAGGTCCTGACGCGGCTTCAGGTACTCCAGGTAGGGCAGCGCGCTCCGTCGCGCGCCGGGGCTAACTTCCGCTCAAATTAAAGGTCAGGAACTCTCGAGGAGTCGGGCACCATGCCGGACGATTTCCTGGAGATCCTGGATCGCCCGCGGCGAGATGATCACCGGACGACCCATGAGGGAATGAGTTCCCGAACTTCCTCTGCAGGCGCTCCCTCTCCCCGTTCAAGTTGGTCGAATCCTTCACAAACTCCAGCGACAAACTCGATTTCGCGTGCGATCTGCGCCAACGAAACGTCCTCAGGCAATTGGTTGATCAAATCGATGGCGATTTCGCGGTTGCTCATGGAAAACCGTAGCAGAGATCCTGGGCTGGCTCATGGCCGGGAGGTAGGGCGACGCGCTCCGTCGCGCGCCGTGGCTAGCTTCCGCTAAAATGCTAAAGAGAGGTAAAGCAAGCAACGGCGGTCGACGGAGCGACCTGCCCTACCAAGAGGACAGGAACAAAAATCTGGCTTATGTTCGCGTCCTTCGTTGCCTTCTGTTAGAAAAACTGCGGGCTTGGGCGGGCTCGTGCTTCCTAAAATCCAACTCCCGGTTCGATAAGGGCTGCGACAAAGGTCTCGGACTGACTTCTGATTTCTGATCTCCGATCCCTGAACTGACTCCTGCCCCCCGCCCCTTACCCCCCGTTCCGTCCCCTTCCAAATACGGCCGATACTCCGGCAGGATGCTTTTGAGAATCCGCTTCAGTTCGTTCGCAGTTCCTTTGTGCAGAAGGCCGTCAAGCCGATTGATATAGCCACGGACCACCTCCAGCGGTTCGGGTTGGCTGGTCAGACATTTGATCCTCGGATGGGTGGTGCCAATACAATTGGCCTGCAAATGATGCAGCTCCTCGTAAAGCTTTTCCCCCGGCTTAAGCCCGATATACTCGATCTGGATATCCTCGTCCGGCTCCAAGCCCGACAATCGGATCATCTGTCTTGCCAAATCCGCGATCCGGACCGGTTTGCCCATGTCCAAGACGAAGATCTCGCCGCCTTTGCCAAGGGCGCAGCTTTGGAGCACCAACCCGACCGCCTCGGGGATGGTCATGAAATAGCGGACCACATCCGGGTGGGTCACGGTCACCGGACCGCCCTGGGCGATCTGGCGTTCGAAAATCGGCACCACGCTGCCCGACGAACCGAGCACATTGCCAAAGCGCACGGCCGCGATCCTTGTCCGGCCCGGATTCTCATGGGCCAGCGCCTGGGCGAACATTTCTGCCAAGCGCTTGCTGGCGCCCATGACACTCGTGGGATTCACGGCTTTGTCCGTGGAAATCATGACAAACCGTTCCACCTCAAATTCCAGCGCCAGCTCGGCCAGGATCGCCGTGCCGATGGCGTTGTTCTTGATGGCTTCGCTTGGCTGATTCTCCATCATCCCCACATGCTTGTGGGCCGCGGCGTGGAAGATCACCGAGGGGTGATGCCACCGGAAGACCGCACCCATCCGCGCCTGGTCGAGGATATCGGCGATCAGAGGCTGGATGATGTCCCGGTAACCGCGTTCGATCAGTTCCTGTTCGATCTGGAAGAGTTGCACCTCCGATTGATCCAGCAACAGGAGCCGGGCCGGGTGAAACGCGGCCACCTGCCGGCACAGCTCGCTGCCGATGCTTCCTCCGGCGCCCGTGACCATCACCACTTTGCCCTTGAGCACCCCGCTGATCTCGCCCATGCGCAGGTCAATCGGATCGCGCCCGAGCAGGTCTTCGATCCGGACCGGGCGCAACTGGCTGACCCGGACCTCGCCATTGGTCAACTGATCGATCCCGGGCACTGTCACATGCGGCAGTTTGGCTGTCCGGAGCAGACTGACCACTTCACCCAGCCGCTTGGCCGGGGCGGACGGCATGGCGATGATCATTTTCTCCAGCTTGAGCCTCTTGCTCTGGCGCCCGATGCTTTCCACCGGGCCGACAATTCGAATGCCGTGCAGCCGGGCTCTCCATTTGGCGGGGTCGTCATCGAACACAGCTACCGGGACCAGCCCGAGATTCGGGTGAGCAGCCAGATCGCTGATCAGGCTGGAAGCGACGTCACCCGCTCCAATAATCCCGACCCGGCATTTCCGAATCGCTCGATCGGGACCGCGCAGGAATCGTTCGTGAACCATGCGCCAAGTGGTTCGCAAAGCGGCCAGTGTGAGGAAGCCAAAGACCGTTTGTGGCAGGATAACGCCCAGCGGCGGGGAATAGCCGACGTGCAGGAAACGGACGCCGTAGAGCAGCGCTCCGGAGAGGGCCATTGCCGCGGCCAGCCGCTGGAGATCGCTCAGGCTGAAGTAACGGTAGATGCCGGAGAACTGGCCTCCGATATAGAGACACACCAACTGCAGCGCGATCACCCAGAACCAGTGACGTTCCAACTGAACCTGCAAGGGCTCCGGCACGTCAAAGTCGAATCGCAACTGGTAGGCGAGCCAGCGGCAGGCCAGCAGCAGTCCCGCAGCCACTCCCACTACCAGCAACCGGCGCGGAGTCAGCACCCCCAGCCAGCCCAGACTCCAATGCGGCCCGCCCTCCCAATCGTCGCTCCCATTCGAGCCATTGCCAGACGAACCCACGTCCGCGTTCGTGCGTTGTGATCCTTTGTGATTGCGCGAATGCCCCAGCCCGAAGGCTTCGAGGAGCCGGGGGAACCACCGTCCGGCAACCCGCTTCTCCCGGGCAGCCGAAGCAACGCTGAGCCGGCCGTTGTTCCGGTTTGGGACAATGCCAGGAAAGAGCGTTCGGAGAATGACCACGGTGTCCTGCCAGAGATTGGCGCGCTGGGCGTATCCCATGTTCAGCGCGATCTTCCGCGGCACACAGTATCCCATGTAAAAGCTCTCCATGTCCGCCGCAGACCTGAGTAATTCCTCCTCTTCACGGAATTCGAGTGTGGCGAGGTCGGTAATGCCCGGTTTGAGATTTAGAACCTGGCGCTGTTCAGGTGTGTACTGGGCGACGTATTCCGGGACTTCCGGGCGTGGACCCACGAAGGTCATGTCACCGACGAACACGTTCCAAAGCTGGGGCAATTCATCAAGCTTCGTTTGACGCAGGAACCGGCCGATAGGCGTGATCCGCGGATCACCTTCCATGGTAACGCTGGCGCCCAACTGCTCGGCGTTGATGACCATGGATCGGAATTTGAGCAGGGTGAACGGCTTGCCCCCACGTCCGATCCGCTGCTGGCGGAAGAAAACAGGGCCGCGGTCCGAACGCTTAACCAACACGGCCAGGATCAGGAACAACGGGCTCAGGACCAAAAGGCCCAGCGCGGAGAAACCGAGGTCGAACAGGCGTTTCTGCATAAGGGTTAGAACAAGGCAACCTCTTTTATTTACACGGAACCACGACCGATCTCTCAGGAAAGGAAGCCAAAAAATCGAAGAACAGCCGGTTCGAGCTACCGCGCAATACGTGGAAAAAGCCTTCGAACCGGTCTTTCCGCGTGTTCCGCGGTTCATCTCAGACCATTGCGGCCTACCGCGGACTACGCGGAATACACGGAATACGCGGCTCTGAATCGCCCCAAAGGCACAAAACTCGTCAACCCAGGGGAGCGAAGCGGCGCCCTGGGTTAGAAAGCCAGTGGAAAAGCCACCCCTCAGGGTTCCCTTCCGCGTGTTCCGCGTGTTCCGCGGTTCATCTCAGACCATTGCGGCCTACCGCAGAATACGCGGAATACACGGAATATGCGGCTCTGAATCGCGCCAAAAGCGCAAAACTCGTCAACCCAGGGGAGCGAAGCGGCGCCCTGGGTTAGAAAGCCAGCGGAAAAGCCATCCCTCAGGGTTCCCTTCCGCGTTTTCCGCGTGTTCCGCGGTTCATCTCAGACCATTGCGGCCTACCGCGGACTACGCGGAATACACGGAATACGCGGCTCTGAATCGCCCCAAAGGCACAAAACTCGTCAACCCAGGGGAGCGAAGCGGCGCCCTGGGTTAGAAAGCCAGCGGAAAAGCCATCCCTCAGGGTTCCCTTCCGCGTGTTCCGCGTGTTCTGCGGTTCATCCTCAGACCATCACGGACTACCGCGGACTACGCGGAATACACGGACTACGCAGAAGAGCTTCCCGGGCTCTCACCGGATTTCCCAGTTCATTCTCAACGAGGAAATCGCTAGCCTTGCGGTCCATGAAAACCAGTCTTCTTTACGAAGCCGCGTCCTATCAAATTCTTGGAGCCTGCTTCGAAGTTTACAGGGAAAAGGGATGCGGCTTTCTCGAACCGGTCTATCAAGAGTGCATGGAGATTGAATTGGGGTTGCGGGGTGTCCCCTTTACCCCCCAGAAGTCTTTGGCGTTGGAATACAAAGGCTGCCCGCTGCGCGCCAAATACGAACCGGACTTCATTTGTGATGAAAAAATCATTCTCGAACTCAAGGCTGTGAGCGAATTGGCTGATGAACATCGGGCGCAGGTCCACAATTATCTCAAAGCCACCGGTCTCAAACTGGGATTACTCGTCAACTTCGGCCATTATCCCAAGGTCCAATTTGAGCGCATTGTCGCGGAGCGCGGCCGATACGATAATCGCGCGTTAAGCAATCCAAACACCGCGGAATAGCCGGAATACGCGGAAAAGTTTCTTCTTAGAAAGCCAGTGGAAAAGCCATCCCTCAGGGTTCCCTTCCGCGTGTTCCGCGTGTTCCGCGGTTCATCTCAGACCATTGCGGCCTACCGCAGAATACGCGGAATACACGGACTATGCGGCTCTGAATCGCGCCAAAGGCGCAAGACTCGTCAGCCCAGGCAGAGCAACGCGGCACCCTGGGTTAGAAAGCCAGCGGAAAAGCCATCCCTCGGGGTTCCTTTCCGCGTGTTCCGCGTGTTCCGCGGTTCATCCTCAGACGATGGCGGCCTACCGCGGAATACGCGGCTCTGAATCGCGCCAAAGGCGCAAGACTCGTCAGCCCAGGCAGAGCGAAGCGGCGCGCTGGGTTAGAAAGCCAGTGGCAAAGCCATCCCTCGGGGTTCCCTTCCGCGTGTTCCGCGTGTTCCGCGGTTCTTCTCAGACCATCACGGACTACCGCGGACTACGCGGACTACGCGGCTCTGAATCGCGCCAAAGGCGCCAAACTCGTCAGCCCAAGGCAGAGCGAAGCGGCGCCCTGGGTTAGCGTGCGCCACAAACCACACCCGCCATGAAAGGGCAGACCTCGGCGGTGTTGCGCCCTTTCAGGCCTAGAAAATTCTCGGGGTGGCATGGTACCCGGGCCGTTGGCCCGGGCTGACGACTGGCTGCGCCTTTGGCGCGGATTCATAAGGCCAAAGGAGTTTCCAATCCCATTCGACTACGATGACGCGCGGGAAACCTTCAAGTTCGCGGCAATAATCGAGCGCAGAGTATTACACACGTAGACCACCTGCTCTTCGAGCATGTCCGGGAACAGCGGCAAGGTTATAATCTGCGGATAAAGACTCGCAGCGACGGGGTAATCCTCCGGTTTATACCCGTATGTCTCGCGGTAGTAAGGATGCATATGCAGGGGCATCCAATGGACGCTGATGCCTATCCCCGCCTTTTTCAATTCCTCAATCACCGCTGCGCGATCGATTTTCAATCGGGCCAGCCGCAGCCGGATCACATACAAATGCCACGAATGCACCCGGTCCGGCTGTTCCACCGGCAGGATCAATTCCTCCACATCCGCCAAAAGCTCGCTGTAAAGACGGGCCCAATGGGCCCGCTGACGGTGCATCGCGTCCGCGCGGCGCAACTGGTGGATCCCAATCGCCGCAGCCAGGTCCGTCATGTTGTACTTGAACCCCGGCGCGACAATCTCGTAGTACCACGATCCTTCCGCCGTGAACCGTTTCCAGGCGTCCTTGGAAATCCCATGCAGCGACATGATCCGCATCCGCTCCGCAAACGCGTCGTTATGGGTGCAAGCCATCCCCCCTTCCCCCGTCGTGATGCACTTGTTCGCGTAGAAGGAAAAGCAACAGATATCCGCTGTCGCTCCCACCGGAAGCCAATCTGCCCCCCGGTTCGACAAAGTCTTCGGACTGACCCCTGCGGGCAGGGCAGGCGCTCCGTCGCGCGCCGATGGCTTGCTTCCTGACTTACTACTCTCTAACTCCGGGTTCGACAAAGTGTGCGATAGAGTGACCTCTGCCGCCTGACATCTGACATCTGACCCCTGACCGTCTGGTCGATTACGATTACGAGGTGACCCCTGACTCCTGAAATACGCCGGACAACAATGCGCTGCATCCTCGATCACCCGCAAGCCATACCGCCTCGCCAAGGCCGTCACCCCCGATACATCCGCCACCTGGCCGCCGTAATGGACCGGAAGAATCGCCACCACCCGCTCTCCGCGGGCCAGGGCTTGCTCGACCCGCCGACTGGCATCCGCCACGTCCAGATTGAAATCGCGCTCCTGACAATCCACCAGCAACGGTTTCGCGCCGAAATACCGGACCACCTCAGCCGTGGCGGCAAAGGTCATGGTGGGCACCACCGCAGTGTCCCCGGCCTTGAGCCCAATCGCTTCCAGCGCCAAGTGCAGGGCGGCTGTGCAGGAATTGAGCGCCACGGCGTGTTTGTGGCCCATGTAATCCGCAAACTCGCGCTCAAGTTGCTTCACCTTTGGTCCGGTCGTCAGCCAGCCGGATCGGAGGGAATCAATCACCTCGTCAATCTCGGATTGGGTGATGCTCGGTTTGAAAAAGGAGACGTGCATTGCAAATCAGGAGTCAGATCAGGTGGGGCGACGCGCTCCGTCGCGCGCCGTGGCTAACTTCCGCTAGAAAGCCGAAGAAAGCTAAAGCAAGCAACGGCGGTCGACGGAGCGACACGCCCTACCCATGCTGAAAAGCACCGAAGTACCGGACCGCCAGCCCGAAATCCACGGTCCAGATATCACCTCTGCGGACGGACGGCATTCTAGGCAGCTCGGCAATGATCTCGCTGGCGTTCATACGTAAAGCATAACAAGGCTCGGAGCCCTTGTCACGAACGGGCTTGGCGTCGCTGACCTTTGACTTCTGACCCCTGACCCAACCCTGACTCTTCTTCTACAAAAGGACACGAACAACCGCCCCAGTTCCTTTCCGCGTGTTTCGCGTGTTCCGCGGTTCATCCTCAGACCGTTGCAGACCACCGCGGAACACGCGGAATACGCGGAAGAAGACTCTCTCCTGAAAGCGGGTGCACTGAATCTCCA